>DHXS01000004.1:0-441 GCA_002413795.1 Candidatus Saccharibacteria bacterium UBA5150
TGAGGTTTCTTAATGCCCAGTAGTGTAGGGGCACCGTGCGGATCGGTGACAACGATCATGCCTAGCGGCGCCTTACTCAAACCGGCGTTTTCGGCGTCAATTTCCAGCTCGCTGGCCGTGCGGTGCAAAACATCATCGCTGTCGAGCGGCCAGCGGGAGGGACGCATCGGCTCGGTGCGAACCGGCGTGTGAGGATGTAGGTGGTCAATGGCTTTTTCCAGGGCTAGGCCGGTTTTAAGTACTTGGTTGAAGCGTTCCGGCGACGGTTTGCGGCTTTGCGAAATCATTGGCCAAACGCCTACCAGCATGTCGGGGCGAATCACGTAGTCACTTTGTAGGTGTTCTACGATGGTATCGGCCTTGGTTTCATGATCCTGCTCTGACTCATCTTCAAAAGAGCCCACCACTACCAGTCTTCTATATGATTGCTCGCCGGCGTAC
>DHXS01000004.1:624-19723 GCA_002413795.1 Candidatus Saccharibacteria bacterium UBA5150
CTATATGATTGCTCGCCGGCGTACTGCGCCAAGTGACGGCGCCGTTCGACGTTATACTGGCGATCGCTAATAATATTAATTGCTGTTTCGGCGGCTGCACGGCCGGCGGCTCCGGCCGTGCGTATATGACGCGGCAATTTTAATAGCTCGCTAACCCCTCTGGTACTTAGCATAAACATACCGGAAGTTACTTTAGCCAGCTCTTGCGAGGTGGGGCTGGGCGCTGATATTTGCGGTCCGTTTTCTAAAGGCACTGTTGGCATAGATTTTTATCTCCTCCACTAAATAAGTTATCCATTATGCTCCTAGCTGGGCAGGCGTCTGTAAGATTAGTCACAACAGCCTGACAGGGGTATAATGGTAGGAGATGAGCAGCAAAAAATTACCGATCGTAGCTATCGTCGGGCGGGCCAACGTGGGCAAGTCCAGCTTGTTCAACGCGCTTTTAGACCGCCGCGAAGCGATTGTGGCCCGTGAGCCGGGCACCACCCGCGACAGCATCATGGCCAAAGCCGAATATAAGGGCCAGCACTTTTGGCTGGTGGATACCGCCGGCATTAAAGATCCCGCAGACGACTTCGAATTTACCATCCAGGAACAGATCACCCAGGCGGCCGATAGCGCCGATGTTATCTGGGTGATGGTCGAGGCCGACGTGCCAATTACCGAGGAAGATCGCCGGGTCGCCAAAATGGCCCTCAAAAGCCGCAAGCCAGTCTTTCTTATTATTAACAAACTCGATAAAGCCAAGGGCCAGGATCTGAGCGGCTTCGACCGGCTGGGCATCAAGCCGATCGTCTGCACCAGCACCACGCAGGGCAGGGGCCTGGAGCTGCTGCTCGCCGAACTGGTGGCTGTTATTCCCAAAGCCACCCAGCAAGAAGATGATGACCGCCTGCGTATTGCCATCCTGGGCCGCCCGAACGTCGGCAAGTCCCAGCTATTCAACGCCCTGGCCAAGAAGCAGCAGGCCATTGTGGCCGACCGGGCCGGCACCACCCGCGACGTTAACCGCGCCGTGGTTCGCTATCAGGGCCGGGAAGTCGAGTTAATGGATACTGCCGGCATCCGGCGTAGCGGCAAAATAGAAGTCGGCATCGAGCGCTTTAGCGTTATCCGGGCGCTCAGCGCCATCGAACAGGCCGACGTTTGCCTGCTACTAATGGATGTCAACGAGCTCAACGTCCAGCTCGACCAGAAAATCGCCGGCATGGTCAAAGACGCCGGCAAGGGCCTGGTGTTGGTGGTCAGCAAGTGGGACATCGCTGAGGGCAAAGACGCTTTCACCCGCGACGACCTGGCCGCCCAAATCGCCGCCAATTATGAATTCGTGCCCTGGGCGCCGCTGGTTTTCACCAGCTCGGTCAGCGGGCAGAACGTAACCAAGCTATTCGATTTGGCCTTCGACATCGACAAAGAACGCGGCAAAAGAATTAAAACCAGCGAACTCAACCGATGGCTGCGCCAGGCGGTCGACGACCACCCGCCGGCCGGCCTCAAGAACCGCGCCCCCAAGCTCAACTATATGGTCCAGGAAACCGACAACCCCATCCCGGCCTTCAAGATTTTTGGCAGCCACACCCGCTACCTGCACTGGAGTTATAAGCGTTACCTGGAACGCCGCCTGCGCGAAGCCTACGGTTACGGCGGCACGGCAGTTCAGCTATGGTTCATCGAAAAACATTTGGCCCACAAACACGGCGTCAGCCCCAGCAAAGAAAAAGAAACCGCTTAGGACGAGTTGCTTCCAAGAGGCCGATAGCCGATACTTATGGCATGGCATGGCTCCAAAAACGACCCCAAGTCAGCGACCCGGTTAATTATTACACTACCGGCCTAAACAAAATTCTGCTGGTAGTCGGGCTGGGCAACCCCGGACCGGAGTACGATAAAACCCGGCACAACGCCGGTTTTCTTTGCCTGGACGAATTCGTGTCCGGCAACGAGGCCATGGAAGACTGGCTGCAGAAGAAGGACCTGAAATGCCTGGTGAGCAGCGGCCGGCTCGGCGAAACCCGGGTGATAGCCATCAAGCCCACAACTTTCATGAACCTCAGCGGCGAAGCCGTGCAGGCCGTGACCAACTTTTATAAAATCCACCCTGATTCCATTGTCGTCATCCACGACGAGCTGGACATCGACTTTGGCCAGATACGCCTGCGCAAAGGCGGCTCCGATGCCGGTCACAACGGTGTTAAATCCATAATTCAGCAGCTTGGCGAAGACTTTAACCGTATAAGGGTCGGCATCGGCCCCAAGCCGCCCAAAATCGACAGCGAAGCTTTCGTGCTCCAGAAATTCTCAGCCGAGGAGCAGGCCCAGCTGCCCAACCTGACGCGCGAGGTCAACGCCATTCTAAGCGAGCATATTTACGGCGGCCAATTGCCGCACGAAACCCGCAGTTTCCTGGTCTAATTTAAAAGGCCGATGAGAGGGGGTGGGCACCGCTCATCGGCCTATAATACCCTTCAACCCACCCCGGCGACGCATCGATGTCTATAATAATATGACTCGTGCTAGCTCGTAAAAGCAGCCATTTAGGCTCGCATTGATCGGGGACCCCGGGATAGCTCCGAAGAGGCATCGAGGAATCTAGTTAAAGGGGTTAGTATGCCTTAGAGCGTGTACCGCCACGGGGGCGGTACGGCAAAAGATTAGTGGAGGGTAACACAACTGATCTTGAGCGCGCTCTAAAACAATCTAACGATTTCGCTCCGACGTCAAAGATTAAAAAATGATTAAACAAATTACATCTGGGCGTCAGAAACGTTAGAATGGGGTAAAAGGTGCAGAATTCCTCCGCTAAGAGGAATCATAAGTTGCTATTTTAGCAAAAGTATGACCTTATGTCAATACTTTAAAATATTTTGCCATGAATATCAAGAAGCTTACGCTTAAATCGCCCCAGTACCCCGAAATACTGCGTAATATTTCGGGTCCGCCGGACCCCTTATTCTACGTGGGCGCCGACCTGGGCGACCTCTTAAAGCGGCCGCGGGTAGCCATTGTCGGCACCAGGCGGGTAACACCTTACGGCGAGCAGGTCACCCTGCGCCTGGCGCGCGAACTGGCGGAGCAGGGCATAGTCATCATCAGCGGCCTGGCTATAGGCGTGGACGCGCTGGCTCACCAGGCGGCCCTGGAAGCCGGCGGCCTGTGTATCGCCGTCCTGCCCAGCCCCTTGGATAATGTCGTGCCAGTTACAAATCGCGCTCTGGCGCAGCGGATTTTAGACAATGGCGGCTGTCTCGTCAGTGAATATGCGTCTGGTGCTGAATCTTTCCTAAAGAACTTCGTGGTCCGCAACCGCATAATGTCCGGCCTGGCGCAAGGCGTTCTGATTACCGAAGCCGGTAAGGTCAGCGGGGCTCACCACACCGCTAGGTTTGGCAATCAACAGGGGCGGGAAGTCATGGCCGTGCCGGGCAGTATCCATAATTCTCAATCTGTCGGCACCAACAACCTGCTCAAGCGGGGGCATGCCCACGCCGTCACATCTTATAAAGACGTACTTAATATCTTAAATCTTAAGGACCACCAAACACCGGCGCGGCAAGTGAAGGGCCGCAATGCTCAAGAACAAACCGTGTTGGACCTTATGCTGGAAGGCATCAGTGAGGGCGAAAGGCTGCTCGACCATAGCGGCCTGACGGCCAGCCAATTCAACCAAACCCTGACCATGCTGGAAATCGGCGGCAAAATCCGCCCCCTCGGCGCCAACCACTGGGCCATCTTTTAGTACATATTTGTTTACAAAAATTTGGTGGGCCATACATATTCGGGGTCTGTTATACCCCTAATATGGGGCAAATCGGGGTATAAAGCATACATATTATGTATGTACCCTCAAATTTAATTATTAAAGGGTATGGCTTTCCTGTTTCCATCGAGGTGATAGACTAAGGTTGTGAAGTTAATGATTTTTCTTGGCATAGGCGTTTTCGGCACGCTTGGCAGTTGGCTGGGCGCCGCCTTATTCGATCATGGTAACTGGCTGGGCGGCTGGAGCATCCTGTTAGGCACGGTCGGTTCCTTCGTCGGCATCTGGGCCGGCTACAAGGTTGGCCAGGCCTCGGGCTTTTGACTATTCCGGGTGATTTTATTGCAATATGCGGCGATGTGCGCATAATATAGTAGCTTATGGCTAAAAACTTAGTTATCGTCGAGAGTCCCGCCAAAGCCCGCACCCTGGAAAAATTCCTCGGGAAAGATTACGTGGTCAAAAGCAGCTTCGGCCACATCCGCGACTTGCCCAAAAAGGGCCTGAACATCGATGTTGAGAAACAGTTCGAGCCCAAGTATGAAATCGCCGCCGACAAGCGCAAAATCGTCAGCGAACTCAAAAAAGCCGCCGCCGGCAGTGAAGTCTGGCTGGCTTCCGATGAGGACCGCGAAGGCGAGGCCATTGCCTGGCACCTGACCCAAGCCTTAAAACTCGATCCGGCTAAAACCAAGCGGATCGTTTTTCATGAGATCACCAAGTCGGCTATCGACGCAGCTATTCTGAAGCCTCGAACCGTCGACATCAAGCTGGTAGATGCCCAGCAGGCCCGACGGGTACTGGACCGGCTGGTAGGCTACGAATTATCGCCGGTCTTATGGAAGAAGATCCGAACCGGCCTGAGTGCCGGCCGGGTCCAATCGGTAGCCGTCCGCCTAATTGTCGAGCGCGAGCGCGAGATCCGCGAATTCGAATCCGAAAGCTCTTTTAAAGTCACTGCCATTTTCCTGGCCGACGGGCAGGAAATCCCGGCCGAACTATCTGTTAAACTGCCGGACGAAAAGGCCGCCGAGGCCTGGCTCAAGCAGGTGGTCGGCGCCACCTACCAAGTAACCGGCATCGAGCAAAAGCCGGCCAGCCGCAGCCCCGGCGCGCCTTTTATAACCAGCACTCTCCAGCAGGAAGCCAGCCGACGGCTGGGCTTCAGTGTCCGCCAAACCATGACTCTGGCCCAGCGCCTTTACGAAGCCGGCGATATCACCTATATGCGCACCGACAGCACCATTCTATCCGGCCAGGCCATCAAGGCGGCCGAGGATTACATTGTCAAGAACTTCGGCGCCCAGTATCACCAGGTGCGCCAATATAAGACCAAAAGCCAGAGCGCCCAGGAAGCCCACGAAGCCATCCGCCCAACCAGCTTTAATCGCACCGCGGCCGGCGACGACGAACAGCAAAAAAAACTTTACCAGCTTATCTGGCAGCGGGCTCTGGCTTCGCAAATGAGCCCCGCCAAGCTGGAGCGCACCACCGTTACAATCAGCATCAGCAACCAGCCCGAAGTTTTCGTGGCCAAGGGCGAAGTCCTGCAGTTTGACGGCTTCATGAAAGTTTACGGCGGCGGCAAGGACGACGTCATATTGCCGCCCCTCAAAAACGGTCAAGCCCTCAAAGCTAAGGAGCTAAAGGCCACTCAGACCTACAGCCGCGGCCCGGCCCGCTACAGCGAGGCCACTCTGGTGCGCAAGCTGGAGGAACTGGGCATCGGCCGCCCCAGTACCTACGCGCCGACCATTTCCACCATCCAGACCCGTGGCTACGTCGAGAAAACCGACCTCGAGGGCACGGAGCGCGAAATCACCGAGCTCACCCTGGAGCAGGGAAAAGTCAGCACTTCAACATCGAAGGTCATCACCGGCGCCGACCGGGGTAAATTACTGCCTACCGGCATTGCCGACGTCGTTACCGACTTCCTGGTCAAATACTTCCCAAGCATTGTCGATTATGATTTTACGGCCAAGGTAGAGGGGGATTTCGACGACATCGCCGACGGCAAGCGCAAGTGGCAGGATATGATCGCCGCCTTTTACCACGATTTTCACCCCAAGGTCGAGCAATCCGAGAACATTCCGCGCAACGAAGTCTCGCAGGCCAGGGAACTGGGCACCGATCCCAAATCCGGCGAACCGATTTATTCCCGCTTTGGCCGTTACGGCCCGATGCTCCTCAAGGGCGACACCGAAGACGAATCCAAAAAGCCGTTATTTGCGCCGTTGCCGGCCGGCACCACCATCGACACCGTCACCCTGGAGCAAGCCCTCGAAATGTTCAAACTGCCGCGGCTGGTGGGCAAGACGGCGGACGGCCAGGACATCAAGGCTAACATCGGTCGTTTCGGGCCTTACGTGCAAGTCGACAAAACTTTCGTATCGATCAAGCCGCTCGACCCCATGACCATAACCGAAGCCGAAGCCCGCGAACTTTACGAGCAAAAGGCTGCCAAAGACGCCGCCCGCAATATCAAAGAGTTCGCCAGCGGCCTCAAGATTCTAAACGGCCCTTACGGCCCCTACATAACCGATGGCAAGAAGAACGCCCGCGTCGACAAAGAAACCGATCCAACCAAGCTGACCGAAAAAGAGGCCAAGGCCTTGCTGGTGGCCGCTCCGGCCAAGAAAAGCTTCCGCCGCGGCCGGCGTTCAACCAAAGCCAAAAAATAGCCGGCTCGTAAAGCCGGTGGCCTGGTAATATCCCTACAACATAGACTACGCAGCCCTGTCATGAATGTGCTACAATAGAGAAAGAACGGGATCTGTTGACTTTTAAAATCATTAGTTTTATAATAGCTACAATATGACACAATCTACCCAAGAAGCCCTCTTAACTACCGACAAGCTGGTTAACGACGTTCTGGCTACCATTGACCGCGAAAGGGAACGCGAAATCGTCTCCCGCCGCTTCGGCCTGTTCGACCGCCGCGAGACCCTGGAGCAGATTGGCGAGATGCTGGGCATTACCCGAGAACGTGTCCGACAGCTCGAAAAATCGGTTGTAACCCGCCTGCGCCAGTCGGCAGAGCAGGGCAAACTACCCCATATAGCCGACTTCCAGACCCGTGTTTTGGAACTATTGCATGCCTCCGGCGAAGTAGCCCGCGTCAGCGAGCTGGCCGCCAAACTCAGCGACCAGCCCAACCGCGAAGAGCAGGCCAGGGTAGCCTTCTTGAGCCAGCTCAGCCCCGAACTGGCCGTAGTGTCCGAAGACGACAACTTTTTTTACAGCGTCGGTGTTATGTCCCTGCACGATGAAAAAGCGCTTAAAACCCAAGTCGCGCAGTTAATCGAAACCATAAAGCAGATCGGCGAACCCAAGACCATCGAGCAAATCTCTAAAGCCGGCGGTATCGACAACGCCGAACGGGCCCGCGCCCTGGCCAGCACTTCCAAACAGCTGGCTACCCTGAACGGCCGCTGGGGCTTGGTCAAGTGGCCAATGGTCAATCCTAAGAACATCCGCGACAAAATCTACGTTATCCTTAAAGAGCACGGCAAGCACATGCACTTTAACGAAATCGCCGAAGCCATCAAAGGCAGCGACTTCAAGCGCAAAGACGTCACCACCCAGGCCATCCACAACGAGCTGATCAAAGACAAACGCTTCGTGCTGATCGGCCGCGGCATTTACGCTCTCAAGGAATGGGGCTACGAGAAGGGCACCGTCGCCGACATTATCACCGATGTTCTGAAGCAGGCCAACGAGCCTCTGCACCGCGACGAAATCGTCAAGCGCGTCCTCAAAAGCCGCTTTGTAAAAGAAACGACCATTCTACTGAACCTACAAGGCAAACCGCAGTTCAAGCGCGTCGCCAAAGCCACCTACGCCCTAGCCGAGTAAGGTAGAGCTAGAATGTTTCGCCGTAACGCCTCACCCGATCTTCCTATTTATGGGCCAGATACTCAGGTTCTTTTTAGTGGGGAAATATTTGATGCCCAGGATCTTGAGCAAGACAGTTTCGCAAGAGCAATACGAGTTGAAGCACCTCGTTTAATGGGCAATAATTTACTCAGAATATTAAATAAGGCTGATCGGCACCTGGAACGAATCGCCCGAACGTGTGGAGCACAGCTTCTCGAACATACCTGGGGACTATACGATGCCAGCAATGAGCCAGCCGATGATGTTGTCTACCAACGTGGTAACCGCCCGGAATCTCTGGGTATACCAGACGATCATATAGTTGTCGCTAAAGTACCTGTTATCCGTAGTGTCAGGCGTCTGACATCTAGCAACAACCCGATTAGTGAGGTTATTAAAAACAAAACTGAGGAATACTATGACAAAAAAGAATTATTTAAGCTTGATGATTTAGAGTACAGTCAATTCGTAACGGGATCTGTTAAGCCGCCCTTTGGCCTCAAGGGCGACTCCGCAGCCAGCCTATTTCTAGTTGACCTGGATGTGCTCTGGTACCGCTCCGTTCTGGACTGGGAGAGCTTTAAGTTCAACTACTTAAATCGTACAAAATACGAACAGGATTAGGGCCGGTTCTGGCGGGTTAGGACAATTATTAAACTTTAGGGCAACACGGGCAGAGTGGTGCAGGCCCAAAAGTCTGAGGGCATAATAAATATTATTAAAATTTATTAATTATTATTAAGGCGGGGGACGGGTTATGAAGCCATGGCAAGCCATAGATCTTGTGTCGCACAATGTATATTTTGCGACTTAGATATTAGATTCAAAGATGACTAGCAGTGCCCCTGCCATAGGGGAGTAATTAGTGCTTGGCGTTTATATTGCCGTTTTGTTTAAGCACTGCACTGCGTGGTTGTGTACCCGTTATATTAGGTGCCTTACCACGGGGGGCCTCGGAAGTGGCCCTAGTGCCCGGAATGTGATTTACAACACCATTTGACTTTTCCACAGCTAAGTCGTGAAACTATGCCTTTTTGGCCGTTTGGACGAAAATTTATTACTGCCCTGCCTATTGGTCCTTTTATATAAATATTTGACTTTTGCCCTGCTCGGTATGCTCGTATAGTTTTTTGCTAAATCAGCGGCAAGTTATATACTGAACAATTTACGAACTAGCGGGGCAGCATAGGGGCCTACTGGTAATAAGCCCGGCCGCTAACCCGCACGTCGACATACTGCGCCGGGACCTGGTTTTGCTTTTGCAGCTGAGCAATAGTGGCCAGGAACGTCCCCGCCTGCTGACGGGCGCTGTCACTGTTGTGCAGGTTAAACTTAACCAGGTAGGGCTGCCCTGCCAAGCGGACGTCCAGCTCGCTGGTGGCGGCCGGTAAGGTCAGGCCGGCTACCTGGAAGTGCTTGGCTGCCAACTGGGCAATTACCTCTTGGATGAAGCCGACGGCCGGTGCCGGCAAGGCCTGGCGGTTAATCTGCAGTTTTAGGCCGCTCTGATCTGTTACGACCGGCAATTTGGTCTGCGGCAAGGCCGCCAGACTGTCGCCGCCGACCAACGCTTTACCGGTGTTGGAAACGATGAAGGCGCCGCCGGTGCCGACCAGGATCAGAGCGGCCTGGGCCGGCTGAATGTAAACCAGCGGCCGGTGCGCCACCAGCGGCAGGGTTACGCTGACATCGGACAGCTCCGGAAACTGTTGTAGCAATTGGCGGCCGACGCCACCGGTGTCGACGGTGATTTTATTGCGGTTCCAGACTGATTTGGCCAGCAAACGGCTGGCGGCGGCCTCGTAAGTGGCTCGGCTGTGCAGCGGTGTGTCCTGGGCGTTACCCAACTGGACTACCTTGGCAGAGGACGACAGACTCAAGATATTAACCGCCGATAGCAGGGCTGCCAATAGCAGTACTACCAGTCCAAAACGCTGCAGCCAGAAAGTCTTCTTCATAATTTGTTTAAGTCTCCAGTATCAACTCGGCCAGGTCGTGGGCGGCAGTCGGTCTGGCCAATTTGGCCAGCTCCCTGCCCAGTTCGGCCCGGCGGCCAGGATCGTCCAACAAATCGCCTATAACGGCCGCGAAGCGGCCCTCCTGTTCGGCCTGCTCCTCTGTTAATTGCACAACGGCGCCCTCTTTGGCCAGCACCTGGCTGTTTTTGACGTTCCAGATCAGCTGACCGGAAGGTACCAGCACGCAGGCCTTGGCCTGGGCGGCGAATTCGGCCAGACTGCTGGCCCCGCCCCGCCCCACCACCACGTCGGCCGCGCCGCTGTAGCGGTATAAATCTTCCAGAAAATCTTTAACAATGATCCTTTGTCTGTCGGGCTTGGATAGCAATTTATCGTATTCGGTGGCGACTCCGGACGCCAGCGCCCGGCCGGCCACGTGGATCAGGGCCATTTCCGGGTAATGTTCCAACAGCCGCGGCGCGTTGGCCAAAACTACGTTGTTAAGCTGGCGGGCGCCGTTGCCACCCCCTGTGATCAGTACGACCTGCTTGGCGTCGGCCAAACCGATTTCATGCTTATACTTCTTTTGATCTTCAGTGGTAACCGGTTTATACTCCCGGCTTACCGGCACGCCGACACTGCGGGTTTTAGCGGGGGGATAAGGATAGAGCTCGGCGGCCATGGCCACGGCGTGCTGGCGGGCCCAGCGGGCTATCAGGCGGTTGGCCAGACTGGGCGTGCTGTCGGAATCGTGGGTGATGTACGGCCGGCGCCTTAAGGCGCCGGCCAGGCAGACCGGCACGCTGACAAAACCGCCGCGGCTGAAGATAACGTCCGGGCGCAGTTTGCGCAGGAGGCGCCAGCTTTGCCAGATGCCGATCAGTACATACACGGCGTCGCGGGCGTTCTTGGCGATAGTCGGCAGGTCTAAAAGCTGTTTAAGACCCTCGCCGTGGTAACGGCGGAACTTGCCGGCCCGGACAGTGTAAGCGGCATCGAATAGGTGGTGTCCGGCGGGCACATCGCCCAGGCTGTCACCCTTCTGGCCGATGTAAACCAGCCGCACGTCGGGCTGCAGTTTCTTCAATTCAGCGGCTACCGCCAGCAGCGGCGTGATGTGCCCGCCGGAGCCGCCGCCGGTCAGTACGATGGTTTTCATTAGATTGGCCGCCTGACGGTAGTATCACGAAGGCCGGGCCGGGCCGACGGCTCGGCGACGCTGACCCGCGGCGGCCGAGGCGCGGCGTAACGCGAAGCCTGGTAAGCCAGACCCACGGCCGCCGCCGCAAACACCACGCTGGTGCCGCCATAACTGATAAACGGCAGGGTTATGCCCTTCAAGGGCAACAGGCCGAGCATGGCGCCGATATTGATCATGGTTTGGACGCTCAGCCAGGCCAGCACGCCTATGACCATCAAACGGCTGAAATCATCCGGCAAACGCTCGGCAATGCTCTTCAGGCGCGCAAAAAAGGCTATAAACACCCCTAGCAGGATGACACTGCCGATAAAACCGAACTTTTCGGCGTAAATCGCGAAGATGGAGTCGTTGGCGGCCTCCGGCAGGTAGCCGTAGGCCTGCACGCTGCTGCCCAGCCCGAGGCCGATGATTCCACCCGAGCCGACGGCAATCAGAGCCTGACAGGCCTGGTAGCCGCTATCCTGGCAGTTGGCTTCGGGGTGCAGGAAAGACTCCAGGCGAGTCCGCCGATACGGGGTGGCCGAAACGGCCAGCACCAGGCCCACCAGAACGACGGTCGAAATCAACAGGATCCGTCTCATCGGCAGTCCGGCCACGAAAGCCATAGTGGCCATCATAGCGACCATGACGCCGGCCGAACCGAGGTCGCTCTGGACGCCGACAACCACCACGCTGACGATCGCCAGGGCATAAAGTATCGGCTTTAGGGTCTGCTGGCGGCTATGGATAATTCCCTCTTGCCGGCGCTTGGCCAGAAAGCCGGCCAGCCACAGCAATATGGCAAACTTCACCAGCTCTACCGATTGAAAAGAAAAACTGCCCAGGCGCACCCAGCGGTGGGCCGGATAAGACGGGTTTACCGGCATCAGCAGGGCCAGAAAGGTGGCAATGGCGGCAATTACCAGCAGCGGCTTGTAGGCCTGTCGCCACCACTGCAAGGGCACATGCGCCGTAAAGGCGAAAGCCACCAGGCTGAGACCGATGGCCAGCAGCTGCTTGCCAACATAATAATTAGCGTTAACGTGGTGGGCCGCCGCCAGCGCCGGGCTGATGGCGTAAACCACTATCAGGCCGATAGACAGCAGAGCCGCGCACCAGATCAGCAACCAGTAATCGGGGCGCCGTCCCCTGCCCAGCTGCAGCTGATTGCTCTGGATCGCGGCACGTTGCCTGCCCTGGCTGTTTTGGCGTGGCCGCATGGCCGCCTTACCCCTGATGTCCTGTCAGAAATATAATCAGGCCCAGCACGCTGGCCACCTGGCCGAGAATCCAAAAACGCATAGTGATCTTGGTTTCCGGCCAGCCAATGGCTTCGAAATGATGGTGAATCGGCGAAGACAAAAAGACTTTTTTGCCGTTGCGGAATTTGCGGGACAAGCGATTGATAATCACCGAGCCGGTCTCTACCACGTAAACGGCGCCGATAACCGGCAAAACGTAGATGGTATCGGTTTGCAGGGCGATAATGCCCAGCGCCGTGCCCAGCGCGTAGGCGCCGACATCCCCCATAAAAAAGCGTGCCGGATAGATGTTGAACCAGGTGTAGCTCAGCAAGGTGCCAACCACCGTTAAGCAAAAGCCGGCCAGGGCGAATTTATGCTCCACGGCACAGATAATGGCGTAGGCCATGAACGAGGAAGTCAGCAAGCCACCGGCCAGGCCGTCCAGCCCGTCGCTGAAGTTAACCGAGATGGCCGTCGATACCACCACCAGCCAAAACAGCGCGATTACCAGTATACCGATGTGCCAGTGCCCTACTCCGGGCAAATAAATGGAATGCACGCCCAGCTTGGCGTAAAACCACCAGCCGCCTACCAGTACCAACAGGCTGTGCAGGCCAAACTTCAGCCGGGCGCTCATGCCGGCCACGCCGCCGACACTCTTAATATTCATTATATCGTCCACCAGGCCCAGCATGGCCGCGCCGGTCAGCCCGGCCAGCGGCAGCCAGGTCTGGCCGCGGCTCAGATTGGCCACCAGGGTGACGATAATAATCGACAGCACAAAAATCAGGCCGGCCATGGTCGGTATGTTGCGCTTGTGTTTTTCGGCGTGGAGCTTGGCGTAAACCGATGCTACCCCGCCCGACCAGGCGTCGGTGCGCTGGCGCTTCCACCACTGGTATTTATAAGCGTAGGTGGTGTAAAGCGGCGTGATAATCATGCTTAGGACAAAGCCGAAGAAACCGAGCAACAGGATGTTGGTCAGGTTGTGGCTGGTGATGGCAATGTGCAGGCTGTCCATAGGTGTAATTTTTGTTTTATTATAGCATTTCCGGGGCTTATTGCCGCTTAGGCATTATATAGGAATCGTTAATCAACAGGTGCGCCAGCTTGCCGAAAAGCGGCTGGGCGGCGGCCGTGCCGGCGTAGCCGCCATTGGTCGGCTTGTAAACGAAAACGACGATGACGTACTGCGGCTGATCGCCGCCTACGAAGCCCACGTAAGTACCGTTGAAGAGATTATCGTAGTAGCCGCCGCCGGGCTTGGCAATCTGGGCGGTGCCGGTTTTGCCGCCCACGGTGTAAGTGTTCTGGTCAAAGCCGGGACTGAAGTTGTGGTGCTGGACAACGTACTGCATCATCGGGATCAAGGCTTGGCCGGTTTTGGCGCTGACTACGCCGCGCTTAACGACTTTGGGAGCCACTTGGTGGGATTGGCCGTTGCCATCCACCACCGAGTCCAGCAAGCGCGGCTGATAATAAGTGCCCCCGTTCAGCACGGCCGATAACGCCGCCGCCATCTGCACCGGCGTGGCTGTCATGGCCTGGCCGAAAGCCGTGTTGGCGTAAGTCAGGTCGATGCCGGCGCCGTTATCGGCCGGGGCGGGTACATAGCCCGGCGACTCGTAGCCCTGCTCAATGCCGGTCGGTTTGCCAAACATGTAGCGGTTAGCCAGGTAATCGTGCCAGGCATTGCGGGCTTTGTCGTTGATCTGGCCGCCGCCCATTTGCATCAGTTCCCAGGTGGCGCCAGTGTTCAGCGACAGGTTAAGCAATTGGTTTAAGTCGCGGGTGCCCGCCCCGCCGTCTTCTTCGATGTTGGTGATCCTGAACTGGTCGACAATCCAGAAAGACGGGTCGTAATAAGTAGTGTCGGGCTTTATAACGCCCTGGTCCAGGGCGGCGGCCGTGGTCAGGGCTTTCATGGAAGAACCGACCTCAATCGGGTGGGCGACGGCGGCGTTCTGGAACAGCGAGGCGTCGTCCACTTTGAAATACTGGCCGGGATCGTAAGTCGGCGCGTTGCCCATGGCCTTGACGGCGCCGGTATGCAGATCCATGATCAGCGCGCTGGCCGCCGTTGCCTTGGTATCTTTAACTCCTTGGGCGACTATGCCTTCCAGCTGCTGCTGCAGGGCCAGGTCAATCGTCAGCACCAGGTCATCACCATTCTTAGGTGCCACACGGGTGTTATCGCGGCTGGCGGCCAGCGGCACGCCGTTGGCGTCGGTTATGGCCTTTAGCTGGCCGGGCTTGCCTTTAAGCCGGTTATTAAGAGCTTGCTCCACGCCGTATTTCCCCTGCCCTTCATCGTTCACGAAGCCCAGCACCTGCGAAGCCAGCGAGCCCTGCGGATACGTCCGGAAGTCCTGGGCCACCGTGCCAATGCCCGGCAATTTAAGCTGAGCTATCGCTTTCTGCTGCTGGTCGCTTAGCTTCTTGGCCAGCACCACGTAGCGGCTCTTTTTGGCGTTCATCAGCTCGGCGTACTTGGCGGCGTCACCGCCGACTATCGGCGCCAGCTTGTCGGCCGCCGCCTGCCGGTTTTTAACGAACAGCGGATCGGCGTACAGCGTGTACAGCTGCTGGTTGAGGACTATCGGCAGTACGCTGTCACCGTCGTGGGCCGATATGGTGCCGCGGGTGGCCGGGATCTCATACTGCTTCAGCTGGTCGCTCAGCGCCGCCGCCCGGTAGTGGTCATAACGGATAATCTGGACGTAAAACAGGCGGACCGTAAAAACGGCCAGCACCAGCACCAACAGCGCGTACCAGACGCGGATGCGCTTCACTGCTTGGCTGAACTCGTTTTTGTTTTGGGGAGCCATTTGATCTAATTATAAAACATCGTCCGACCGTTGTCGATCCAAGAGCCCCGCCCTAGTTAGGCGGGGCTAGTTCTGGATGGTGGCGGTGGGAGCGACCGAAACAAGATTTTTGGCGGCCGGGCTGGTCTGCACGCGATTCAGCGACTGCAGGCGGGCCGAGGCTACCGTCAAGTCGTCGTGCTCGGTCTTAAGCTGAGACTGCTTCTCGCGTAAGGAGTTAATCTGGTAACCGTAAGCGTTGGTCTTGGTGACCTGCGTCAGGTACATCAGGCCAAGCAAACAAGCCAGCACGATCAAAATAATCGTGTTGCTGACCGGGCCCAGCGTCCGGGCCTGCGCCTTAACGCCGACCAGATTTTGGTTACGGCCTTTATACCGCGAACGGTTCATGGCCAAGGAGCTGGAGTATGTCATATATTTATTTTTGTTTTAGATTTAGTATTTTGAGCCCCGATGCTGCCGAAGCAGCACCGGAACAGTTTGGACCTACTAGAGCACTTTTACGTGGATCTTGTAGGCGCGGGAGCTACCTTTTACCTGGATAGGCATTGTTAGTTCCCTTTCTTTTTTATTTTCACTGCGGCTCGCAGTTTAGCACTGCGGGCTCGCGGATTAAAAACTTGTTCATTTGGGGATTGGGTCACCGGACGCTTGGTTAACAGATGCAACTCGGCGTCATAGTGCCCGCCGGCGGCCTCTGCCAGAGCCTGCTTCACCAGTCGGTCTTCCAGGCTGTGGAAGCTGATGACGGCTATTCGCCCGCCCGGGCTGAGCAGTTCGATCCACAGCGGCAGGCTGCGTTCCAGCTGGTTAAGCTCGTCGTTGACGGCTATCCGCAAGGCTTGGAAAGTGCGCGTTGCCGGGTGAACCCGACTGCGTCCCGGCCATGCCCTACCGGGCACGGCGGCCAGCTGCTGAGTGTCCCTCAGCGGCCTGGCCCGCACGATCGCAGCGGCAATCTGCCTGGCTTTCGGCTCCTCGCCGTAACGCTTTAACAGATCAGCCAGCTGGGCTTCGCTATAGCTGTTGACTATAGTTTCGGCTGTCAGTTCCTGGGACTGATCCATTCGCATGTCCAGCGGACCATTGGTCGCGATGGCAAAACCACGCGATCCCTCGTTAAGGTGCGGTGACGATACGCCCAAATCGGCCAAAATAAGATCGAATTGCCGGCCATCGGCTTGCAATTCTTGGCTGGCAATCAAAAAATCCTGCTGCCGTATGTCGACGGTGCCCGCTTTATAGGTTTCCCTGAGCGCCTTGATGGCTTCGGGATCCCTGTCTACCAGCACTGCCGTTGTGAGACTTCCGGTCCGTGCCAATACTTCTGAGGCGTGTCCGCCGTAGCCGGCCGTCAGATCGAGGTACGATTCCCCGCTCTGCGGATCCAGATACTGCAGGACTTCGTCCAGTAATACCGGTACGTGCCGTTGGTTTTTATTTTGGTGTTTGTTTTGGTGCATCTTTGCTTGTTTGTTTTGCAAGGTCACCTATTCAGCAGTCAACTTTTTGTTTTGTATATAGTTTTTGTTTTTGGTGACTCAGCAAATTGTATAAATACCGTTCGCCAAGTCAAGTTTGAGAGACTTATGTGTGAGGTGGAGTTTTGGGAGGTGTTTTGGGAAAGGTACAAAGCACTTTTTTTTCGTGGTTGCCCATGATCCACGTGTTGACTGCCGAATAGCTAATCTCGAGGGTTTGAGGTCTATTCGGTTAAATTGTTAAGGATCAGCAGTTCAGACGGTATCCGGAGCCTGTAGGCGCCAGTACGGGCCGACACCGACCGCGATCACGTCCCGGTCTATCCCGGCGTAGTCGAGCAGGTGCTGCTCGAGCGTGATGCGTCCCTGTTTACCGTCGGGCGACTGCTCGATCTTACCCATCCTGAAGCGGACGTTCAGATCGGCAATGCCTTCGTCCAGGATATCGCCGGCCAGCTTGGGCTCTACCAAGTTTTCCCAGACATCTTTGGGGTAAAGATGCAGGTAGTTCTTGAAGCCCCGCGTTACGACTGCCCCGCTTGCGAACTTGTCTCGAAGTTCCGGAGGTATGGTTAACCGCCGCTTGTCGTCGAGCTTGCGTTCGAAGTAGTCAACCGTTGCCATTGTTTATCCCTTAACTGCTAGTGGTTTTTTATTTTGTGGAGCCGGTTCAGCTATTTTGGCTTTACCATTTCTACCCACTGCCATGAGTGTACTACCCACCATCACCCCCACGCAAGGGGAAAATAATAAAAAAGCGCTGTTGCTAACAGCACTTTTCCACAGGTTGCGCAAATATTGGCCAAATTACAATATATGTAGCGTAACGCTTATGCTTATAGACGCTATTTGATCAGTTATGGCTGTCGCGGATTCTGGGGTTTTTCGGGCAGCTTTTGCATGCCGGGAATAACTGGAACGCTAACTGCTTCGCCAGGGTGCAAGAATCGCTTGCCGGGATCTTGATCTAATATGTACTGGTTGAGCTGGTCTGTCTCAGCAGTGCTACTGACGGAACCACTATAAACTTTCGGGTCAACCCGTTCACCCAGCGTGCCGGGTGTGTCACCCTCTTTAACCGTAATTGTTCGTGGGTCAGGAAGGGCCGCCATCTCCTGTTCAGTATAAATCTTAGGGCTGCCGGACTTTAAGGAATCTTGAGTGTGCTTGTCAGCAGCAATTAAACCCCCTGCGCCCATCAATGCTAATACGGTACCGCCGACCGCTAATTGCTTTCTCGCAGTACGCCGTGCTGAAGCGGCTGCCTCTTGGTCATAAAAGGTAGGCCTCGGAGCTTTTGTGTGGATGTCTGTTACGTTTGTCATGGTTGCTATCCTAACATATTATATTAAAATGGTCAAGCTTAGTATTTCCCCGCCCGGCTGGGCGTACGCTGGTTGATATTGTAGCTGATGTAGTGAGGGGCGGACTCTTCACGCTCGCGGCGCAGGGGGTTGGTGTTCTCGATATTCTGGGCGATTGGCGCGAAGGCCGGACTGTTGGAAACGGTCACAGGGACCTTGGGTTTATCGGGCAGATCGAGCATGCTAACAGTGGCGGCGGCGGTCATCAAGACGAGCCCGACATGCTGGGCGATCTGGCCGACGACTTCGCTAGGGTTAGTTTTTGTTTTAGTGGACATCTACACTACTCTAGCAAATATTAGGACTTTTGTCAATGTTCTGCTGTTGTACTCTAGGCGGCGATTTCGACCGGTTGGCCGGTTTGCAATTTGTAAAACCGGATGCCGTTGTCGCTAAAGACCTGTTCGAAGCGTTCGTACATCAGTTCGCGGGCTTCGTCGCGCCAGTGCCAATCATGGATTGGCAGGACGTGCTGGGGCTTAAGCTCCAGGACCAGCTGGATGGCCCGGGCCGATGAGCCCCAAGGCGCCTGCACCGGCAAGGCCAGGATGGCTTTGGTTTCTTTAAAGCTGTGGCTGTCGCCAGGGTGACTGAGCGCATCCAGGTAATGTACGCCGATTTCCTGAGGTGGCGTGGCGATGAGCGGCGCGATGCTTTCATGCGGCGAATCAAAAAAAGTCGCGCCGGTTGGCGGCGTAGTGGTAGCTTTAATACCTTCGGCGAGCAGTTTTGCGGCGGCTTCCTCAGTGGTGGTAATGCGCACGGTTGGAAACTTGGCGATCAGCCGTTTTATAAACTCCGGGTCGCAGTGGTCGCCGTGCACGTGGGTAACAAAGATGTCATCAAGACGCGTCAGACTGTCGACGTCAAAGGCTTCGGCGCTATAAACACCGGGGTCAAAAATGGCTACTCGATCTGGTGTTTCCACCAGCAGGCATGAATGAACAAATTTTGTAATCTTCATGGGCTACCTCCTTTTTATGGATTAACGGTATTGGGATTTTGAAAATCGAAGCGGGCGCCGGCGTCCCATTTGGAGCGCTGGTTGCCCTGCGCCGGGATGCCGCCTTGGTCTTTGAGCATTTTGGCCAGGTGCATCAGGTTCCAGGTCATGAACGTCGTGTTGCGGTTCGTGAAGTCGTTCTCCGGGCCGCCCGAGCCCGGGTCGAGGTACGACGGTCCCGGACCCGCCTCGCCGATCCATCCGGCGTCGGCCTGCGGCGGGATGCTGTAGCCGATGTGCTGCAGCGTGTAGAGGACGTTGTGTGCGCAGTGCTTGATGCCGTCCTCGTTGCCGGTGATGAAACAGCCGGCGACCCGTCCGTAGTACAGGTACTGGCCGGCGTCGTTCAGCAGGTGCGAACCGCCGTACAGCCGCTCGTGCACCTGCTTCATGATCGAGCTGTTG
>DHXS01000012.1:0-533 GCA_002413795.1 Candidatus Saccharibacteria bacterium UBA5150
AGGTCGGTCCACCAGCGCATGGTCACCAGATTGCCGAACCATTGGTGGGTCAGCTCATGGGCCACCACATTGGCGACGTACTGCTTCAGATGCAGAGAAGTATTTTTGGGATCGACCAGCAGGGCCTGTTCGCGGAAAGTAATGAGCCCCCAGTTTTCCATGGCGCCGCTGGCGAAGTCGGGCAGGGCCACAAAATCACATTTGGTCAGCGGGTAGGGAATATCGAAGTATTCGTTATAAAACCCCAGCGTTTTAACGGCCACGTCCAGTGAAAATTTGGTGTGCTTAACATTATCTTTGGTGGCATAAGTCCGCACCAGCACGCCATCCTTGGTTTTGGCCTCCAGGTATTCCAGCTCGCCGAAAACGAACGCCAGCAAGTAGGTCGGCATTTTAGGCGTAGTTTCAAAAGTTGTGGTAACCTTTTTGCCGACAGTTTTTTGTTTCTTAATTGGAGTGTTGGCAATGACCGTCTCGCCGGCTGGGCTGGTCAGGGTCAGGTCAAAAGTGGCCTTGGCTTCGGGCTCGTCAAT
>DHXS01000012.1:734-1284 GCA_002413795.1 Candidatus Saccharibacteria bacterium UBA5150
CGCAAACTCCAAGACCACGGTGTATTCGCCCGGATAAATCATACCCTCGGCGTGCAGGCGTACTTCATCCAGGCTCTTTTGAATATTAATCCGCTTAATCTTCACCGGCACGTCACCGGTTTTGTGGTGCTGGGTAACCGTGGCCGAGGTAATTTTCAGCCCCTTCTGATGAAAGGTCAATCGCTGTGCCGGCCGCCCGACCTTTTTGCCCTCAATCGTGACCGTGCCGGAAAATTTCATGGCGACAGGATCAACATCCAGAGCCAAATCATATTGCTCCGGCCGGAACTGCTCGTATAACCGCGTCACCTTCCTGCTCATATCCAACCAGTTTAACACCGATTGACTTTGGCGCTGAGATCATTTATACTAACAGATAAGTCCGGCCAAAGTGGTCGGCTTTTTTCTTATCAGGACAGCACATTAAGTTTGAGCACTGCATACTTTAGGCATACTGAGTATGCAGTCCACGCAAATACTAAGAAAGGAAAACCTCTATGGATTTAGATATGAAACAACTGGCGGTCGCCATCAGGACGATTGCCGAAGA
>DHXS01000012.1:1550-11700 GCA_002413795.1 Candidatus Saccharibacteria bacterium UBA5150
TATGAAATCAGCCTCAAAGAGGCCCAAACGCGTCGCAAGAACGCCAAGCTTGGCGAAACGATTGAAGTCCACGAAAAGGCCGAAAGCTTCGGCCGCGTCGCCGCCCAGACCGCCAAACAGGTTATTTTACAGCGTCTGCGCGAAGCCGAGCGCGAGATCGTGATGGCCGAGTACGAAGATAAAATCGGCACCGTCATTAACGCCACCGTGGCACGCGTGGAAGGCAACATTACCCGCATCGACCTCGGCAAAGCCCAGGGCATCATGCCTCGCAGTGAGCAGATCCAGGGCGAGCGCTATTACCCGGGCCAGCGCCTAAAAGTCTTCCTAAAAGACGTGGAGCGCGGCTTCCGTGGCCCCCAGCTGGTGGTCTCGCGCGGTAACAAAGAGTTCATCGAATGGCTGTTCCGGGGGGAAGTGCCCGAAATGGAAAGCGGCGCCGTCGAGATAAAGGGAATTTCCCGCGAAGCCGGCGTGCGCTCCAAAATCGCCGTGGCCAGCAACGTGCCCGGCGTCGACCCAGTTGGCACTTTCGTAGGCGGACACGGCACACGCGTTAACGCCGTTGTTTCCGAAGTCGGTGAACAGGAAAAAATCGATATCATAGTCTGGGCCGATAAACCGGTAGAGTACATTACCCAGGCCCTCAGCCCCACCAAAGTCGCCAAAGTCGTCATCGACGAAAAGAATAAGAAAGCCCGCGTAATCGTGCCCGAAGACCAGCTGAGCATTGCCATCGGCAAAAGCGGCCAGAACGTTCGCCTGGCCAGTAAGCTGACCGGCTACGAGCTCGACATTGAGGGCGAAAAAGAGGCCGCCACCGCAGAAAAGCCCGCTGAAGCCGAAGATGGCAACGTCCAGACCAAGGAACTGCCCAAACAACCCAAGCTGAAGAAGAAAAACGAGCTGGAAAGCTCCCTGCTGGAAGCCATCGAGGAACACGGCACTGATACCGACACTCCAAAAGCTGAATAGGTAACAGATTGAGTTGGCACTCTTGACCGGCGAGTGCTAAATGGTATTATGGATGTAGGAGAAAAAAGCTATGATGCCAAATTCACCGGACTTCCAGGAATTTTTAAATCACCTCACCAATAACGCCTTACAAAGCCTTAAGCACGCCGATGCCATCGCACGCAGCTTTGGCAGTGCCTACGTGGGCACCGAGCACCTTCTGCTCGGCCTGCTGGCCCAGGACGGCAGTATGGGCTCCAAAGTGCTGGAAGGCGCTGGAGTCACTCTCGATCGGGCCCGGCTGGCGCTTAACGTAACGCCCAAAACGCTGGTTATTAACGTCGGCGCCAAGGGGCTGAGCGAAACCGCCAAGCTGACCCTTAAAATGGCTTACGACGTGGCCCAGGATTATTCACAGGAATATTGCGGCACGGAGCACATTCTTTATAGTATTTTGTCGCAGAAAAACGCCCGGGCGACCATTCTACTGCGCGACATGAACGTCAATGTCGGCGGCCTGACCGGCGAGCTGGAACAGTTCCTGAACCGCCAGCAATACGAAGAGCAGGAAACCGGCACCGGCGGCCAGCGCCGCAAAAAAGGCAAGAAAACGGCGCTTGATTTCTTTGGCACCGACCTGACCTCGCTGGCCCGCCAGGGCAAACTCGATCCGGTAGTCGGCCGCGAAAACCAGATCCGGCGGGTGGTCACCATTCTAAACCGTCGCACCAAGAACAACCCCGTATTAATCGGCGAACCGGGCGTTGGCAAAACGGCCATCGTCGAAGGTCTGGCCCAGCGCATTATCGCCGAGGACGTACCCGACAGCCTGCTCGACAAGCGTATCGTCACCCTGGACCTGGCCGGCATGATCGCCGGCACCAAATATCGCGGTGAATTCGAAGAACGGCTTAAAAAGGTCATGGCCGAGCTGGAAAAAGATAACCGGGCCATAGTCTTTATAGATGAACTGCACCTGATTGTCGGCGCCGGCGCCGCCGAAGGCGCCATGGACGCCGGCAACATCCTGAAGCCGGCCTTGGCCCGCGGCAAAATCCAGCTGATCGGCGCCACCACCACCGACGAATACACCAAGCACATCGAGAAAGACGCCGCCCTGGAGCGCCGTTTCCAGCCTATCCAGGTGCCCGAGGCCACCACCAGCGAAACCCTGGCCATCCTTAAAGGCCTGCGCAAACATTACGAAAATTTCCACGGGGTCAGTTTGAGCGACGAAGTGCTGGAAGACGCCGTGGCGCTGGCCAAGCGCTATATTAATGACCGCTTCATGCCCGACAAGGCCATCGACCTGATCGACGAAACGGCGGCCCACTTGCGTGTCGATAAGGGCAAGACCAGCCCCCAGGCCCGCGGCCTGCAAAAAGAGCTCAAGCTGGTTAACACCCAGATCGAAGAAGCCGTCGACGCCGAGGAATACGAACGGGCGGCCCGCGCCAAAACCCGGGCTTCGCAAATTCACGACGAACTGGTCAAACTGCACGCTACGGCCAAGCGCACCAAGCGCCTGACCGTCACCAGCGAGGATCTGGCCGACGTGGTAGCCCGCATGACCGGCGTGCCGGTCAAGAAAGTCATCCGCAGTGAAGCCAAGTACCTGCTGACGCTCGAGAAAACCCTGGGCAAATACATTATCGGTCAGCAAGAGGCGGTGGAGGCCGTTTCCAAAGCCATCCGCCGCAACCGCAGCGGCATCGGCAGTTTCAAACGGCCCATCGGTTCGTTTATCTTCCTGGGACCTACGGGTGTCGGTAAGACCGAGCTGGCCCGGGTGCTGGCCCGCGAATTCTTTGGCAGTGAGAACGCCCTGGTTAAGATAGACATGTCCGAATTCGGCGAACGCCACACGGCGTCACGCCTAGTCGGCGCCCCGGCCGGCTACGTCGGCTACGAAGAAGGCGGCCAATTAACCGATAAGATCCGCCGCCAGCCTTACAGTCTGGTATTGTTCGACGAAATCGAAAAAGCCCACCCCGACGTCTTCAATATGCTGCTCCAACTATTGGAAGACGGCTATTTAACGGATGCCAAGGGCCGGCGCATAGATTTCACCAACACCATCGTCATCATGACCAGCAACGTCGGCGCCGAAAAATTGCAGAAGGAAGCCAACCTGGGCTTCCAGGCCAGCAAATCAAGCGACCTGAAAAATCTGGAAGCCCTGCACGAACTCAACCAAACCCGCGTTCGCGACGAGCTTAAGAAGTTACTGCGGCCGGAACTGCTAAACCGTATCGATAAAACCATCGTTTTCCGGGCCCTGACCCACGAAGACATTTACAAAATTATTGATCTTCAGATCGACGAGCTGAAGGCCCGCCTGACGCGCAAAGGCCTCAGCCTGCAGCTCAAAAGCGGCGCCAAGCAATATCTGCTGAGGAACGGCTACGATGCCCGCAACGGCGTCCGCCCATTGCGCCGCCTGATCCAGGACACCATTGAAGACCACCTGGCCCACGATCTGTTAGACGACAAGTACGAAAAAGGTGATATTATTCAAGTAGCCGCCAAAAAGGGCGCACTTGATTATGCTATCGTTACCGAATAAAAACTACCGCAGCCGGGGCGCCGGCCGGCTAGCCGCATTATTATTACTGCTGGTTTGGCTGGCGGCCCTCGGCCTGCTAGCGGCCAACCGGCAAAATATTTTTGACTGGTGGCGCCTGCGCAATTACCAGGCGCCGGCTAGCGTGGCCCAGCTGGCCTCCCAGGACACCATGACGGCCGAGGGCCGCCGGATCCTCTACGTTAACCGGCCGGACATCAGCAGTAAGACCGACTTTGGCAAGTCCTGCCCCAGCAACGGCGGCGAACAAACCATCGTTCTGGGCTGTTATCATTCCGGGCAATCCGGTATTTTCCTGCTTAGCGTCACCGATTCGCGCCTGAGCGGTGTCGAGCAGGTAACGGCGGCCCACGAAATGCTGCACGCCGCTTACGAGCGGCTCAGCGCTACCGAGCGCCGCAAAGTCGACGCCATGCTGAATGACTACTACAAGAATGACCTGCACGACGACCGCATCCTTAAAGTCATGGACGCCTACAAAAAGAGCGAGCCCAACGACGTAGTTAACGAAATGCACTCCATCTTCGGCACCGAGATGGCCAACCTGCCGGCGCCGCTGGAGCAGTACTACAAGCGTTATTTTACCAACCGGGCCCAGGTGGCGGCCTTTGCGGCGCAGTATCAGGCGGAATTTACCTCGCGCCAGGACATAATCGCCCGTGACGACGCCCAGTTATCCGACCTGAAATCACAGATCGATAGCCTACAGGCCGACCTCAAAAACCAGCAGGCCACCATCGACAGCCGGCAGAGTGAGCTGACGAACCTGCGCGACAGCGGCAATATAACCGCCTATAACGCCGGCGTCGGGCCCTTTAACGACCTGGTGGACGCCTACAACGCCGAGGTCGGCCAGGCCAGAGTGCTTATCAACCAATACAACGCGATTCTAGCCGAATATAACGCGATTGCTTTCGAAGAGAACCAGCTAATCAAGGAATTAAGCCCCAGCCAGTCGACAATCAGCAGATAGTTAATCATTAGTTAATATTTGGGTGCTAAACTGGGGGTAATAGTTAGGAGAGTAGATGGCGAGAAAACCGGCCAGCCGTTACGTTTGTAGTAACTGCGGCGCGATCACCAGCAGCTGGAGCGGCAAGTGCCCCCAGTGCGGCGAATGGAACACGCTGGAGGAACAGCTAAGCGCGGCCACCGTCGCCGGCAGTGTCAGCCGCGGGCAGGTACTGCAGCCGCAATCGGTAGATAAGTTGCTGAAAAGCGACAACCGCCGCCTGTCCAGCGGCCAGGCCGAGATTGACGGCGTGCTGGGCGGGGGCATAGTGGCCGGCAGTGTCAATCTGTTGGCCGGCCAGCCGGGCATCGGCAAAAGCACCCTCTTATTACAGCTGGCTTACGCCGTGGCCGCCAAGGCGCCGGTGCTATACATCAGCGGCGAAGAATCAGCCCACCAGATCGGTCTAAGGGCCGCCCGCTTGGGCACTCAGCGTTCCGACCTGCAGCTGTCTACGGCCAACTCGGCCGATGACATCGCCGCCACTATTGCCGCCGGACAATACTCGCTGGTGATTATCGATTCCATCCAGGCTGTCAGCTGTAGCGCTATAGCCTCGGCGGCCGGCACAGTCTCGCAGATTACCAATTCGACCCAGCTGTTAAGCCTGGCCGCCAAGCAATCCAACACCGCCCTTATATTGGTCGGCCACGTTACCAAAGAGGGCTCCATTGCCGGCCCCAAAGTGCTGGAACACATGGTGGACGTCGTTTTGCAGCTGGAAGGCGACCGCTACGGCGGTTTCAAACTGCTTAGGGCCATCAAGAACCGCTTTGGCTCGACCAACGAGGCCGGCATCTTCGAAATGCTCGATAACGGCCTCCAGCCGGTCGAAAACCCTTCGGCCGCTCTATTATCCGAACGGCAGGCCAGCGACGGCTCAATCGTACTGGCCACGCTGGAGGGCACCCGGCCGCTACTGGTAGAGGTCCAGGCTCTGGTCAACCGCACCAGCTACGGTTACCCTAAGCGGGCGGCCAGCGGCTTCGACCTTAACCGGCTTAACCTGTTAGTAGCCATGCTGGAGCGCCGTACCAAACTGAAGCTGGCCGAACATGACATCTACATAAACATCGTCGGCGGCATCCAGATTCGCGAACCGGCCGCCGACCTGGCTATCTGCCTGGCAATCGGATCGGCCGCCAAAGGCCTGCAACTAAAGAAAAACGCCGTTGTTTTTGGCGAGGTCGGCTTAAGCGGCGAAGTCCGCCACGTGCCTCACGTTGACAAGCGCCTGGCCGAAGCCAAAAAACTAGGCTTTGACGGCGCCATCGGCCCCAAGCAACGCGGCAAGGCCGCTAAGATGACGGGGCTGCACGGCGTCAGCGACGTCCGCAGTGCCCTCAACCAATTCCTCGAAAAAGACTAATTCTCAGGGGACGGTGGTGTCGGCGGAATGACCGCTGGTGTCGGATACACGTACCGGTGTGCCATGGGGTGCAGCGCCGGGAGGCGCGGAACAGCCACTGCCGCTGGTGCTGCAGAGAGGCACATTATTATCCGTCCGTATGATCGTGAAAGTTCCGCTGCCGCCGGACCAGCTAAAGCTAGTCGTGCCCCCCGTGTCCGTGGCCGTGAAGCCCGTTATCCCCGCCACCGGGGGCGGGGGCGTTGAAAAATTTAGCGTTGAGCTCCCGGTGCCGGAATACAGCACGCTGTCGGTGACGGTCGCCGTTAAGGTTCCGCTGCCCGACGAAGTCGGCGTGTAAGTGAACGACACCGTGCTGGGTGAGCTGCTGACATGTTGTGAGTTAATGCTCTGGCCGTTTAGAGTGAAGGTGACGGTGCCCGGGAATTGCGGATGCGCCGGATCGGACAAGGGGTGAGTGCCCTGAGTGACGGTGGCCGTAATGGTACAGCTCGGCGTGCAAGTGTCCGGCGCGGTCAAGGTTACGGTCGGCGGGCTGTCGTTACAGTTATGGACGTCGTCGGTCGGCGACGAACCGCCGCTCGTACCGCTGCTGCCGCTATTGATGCTCTGTCTGCCGCCGTTGAAGATATCGATGTTCCAGGAGGCGGCATTGGCGTTGTAGGCAACATCTTTGGCAAGGGGCGGCGTACAACTGGTAGCTACTTTGCCGGAGACTTTATCTAAGGTCTGAGACGTATTTTTGGTGGAGCCGCCGCCGATGTACCAGCCGGGGAACAGATCGTTGGTCGGGCTGGGTTCGATATCGCCAAAGTGGACGTGGTTGCGCACCACGAACGCCGGCGCGCTCTTAACGGTGCTGGGCTGAGTCCAGTTGACCGGCTTGACGTCGGTGTGGACGTATTCCATCCAGCCGCGGGTGATCGGTTCGGTCAGGTTCTCCATGGAACTGTGCAGGGTGACCCGGCGGGTGTGATGGCCAACCCAGCTAACCACGGCGTATTTGGTGGACCAGCTGGTCATGAGACCGTCGAAGCCGTCATTGGTGGTGCCGGTTTTAACGGCGAAGTGCCAGCCGTTGAAGCGGTGGAATTTGTAGCCGCCGCTACGCAATGGCGTACAGCTGGTGTCGCTGCAGCTACCCGGCAGATAGCTGGCCCGGGGGTCGGAGGCCATGTCGTCGACGATGTAGGCGGCGTCGGCCTTAAGGGCTTCGGTTGCTTTGGGCTGTTTCCATTCGTAGAAAGTCTTTTGGGCGTTGTCGGTTATCTTGAGGATGTAAGTGCGCGGGATGGCTTTGCCCAGGCGGCCCAGCGTTGCCAGGCCGTTGACGTGATCATCGAGGTGCAGGAAGGCGCCGTCACCAATGGCCGATGCGCCGTAGCACTGGTTTGCCTGTGTCAGTTCCGGGTCGGCATAGCAGTTGTAGGACTTGGCGTGCCGGGAATCGTTGTACTTGTTGTCCATCATGGCCGAGGCCGTGCTAATAACTTTGTTAACCGAATCGACGTGGCCGCTGCTCTTGTCGTTGGGGACGGCTTCCAGCATGGCCTTGACGGCCGGGATGTTGCGCGAGCCGCCCATGGCGTAGCGCAGGCTTAGCGGACCGGGGGTCAGGAAGTCGTAGTCTTTCAAACAGTTGCCGCCATTTTTGGGCAGGGTCTTATTGGTACAGGGATAGCCGGGCAGGGGGCCTTCGGTATCGTAAAGCACCGAGCCGGCGCCGACATTGTTATTGTTATTGATCAGTGTGGCGTAGTCGTAAGGCTTGAAACTGGAACCGGGCGGTATCAGAATACCGGCGGCGTAGTTGTTCTGGCCGTGATCGGGGTTGCTGAAATCGGTGCCGCCGACCAGCGAGACTATCTGGCCGGTTTGGACGTCTTCGCCGACCATGGCTTCTTCGTCGGCGCCGTAGCGCGAAACATTACTCAAGTTAGAGGCCACCAGCTGTTCGGCCTTGGTCTGGAAGTTCAAATCCAAGGTGGTGATGACCTTCCAGCCGCCGCGCTGGACGATTTTAGCGCCGTAAGTCTGCTCTAGCTCCTGCTTGGCGGCGAGCACGAAGTAGGGCGCCCGAATATTCTGGAACTTGGGCGTTTGCTGGTGCACCTGGGCTAGGATATCGACCTGCTTGGCCTCCTCGGCCTGTTGTTTGGTGACGTAGTGCTGGACGACCATCTGGTCCAGGATGTAGTGCTGGCGACTAAGCATAGCCGTGGGGCTAAAGGTGTCGGCCGTGACGGCCGGGTTGAACTGGTTGCCGGCGTAGGGGGAGTAATAACTCGGCGATTGCGGTATAGCCGCCAGCATGGCCGACTGGGCCAGAGTCAAATCCTTGGCACTGGTCTGGAAATAGTCGCGGGCGGCGCTTTCGACGCCGTATTCCTGCCCGCCGTAAGGCGCAATGTTCAAATAACCGGTCAGCACGTCGTCTTTGGAATACTCGCGCTCCAGCTCGACGGCCAGGATCAGCTCTTTGACCTTGCGGGTAACGGTGCGGTTGGTGGTCCAGTTTTCGTTGAGTTTGACCAGCTGCTGGGTAATGGTCGAGCCGCCCTGCACGGCGCCGCTGCTGCCGGTGGCGTCTTTTAGAGCGGCCCGCATAATGCCCCGCACGTCGAAAGCGCCATGTTTATAAAAGTCCTTGTCTTCCACGGCCACCGTCGCTTCCTTAACATAAGGCGAGATTTCCTTGGTGGCGACCGGTACGCGCTTGACTGAATTATAATCGTTGAACAGGACCGTCTGGCCGGTACGGTCGTAATAGGTAATGTTGCCGCCCAGGCCGTTGCCCGAGAGGTCCTTAATCTTCGGCAGGTCCTTGCGGAAGTAGGCGAACAGGCCGATGGTTATAAAAAAACCGGCCACGATGGAGACGCCGATTATTTTGAGGGCCATGACGCCGCCCTGGCGGCTGAACCAGTAATTGGCTACGTTTCTGGGGTGGAGGCGGTGCATGAGGCGTTTCAAGCGGTCTTTAGGCAGGGTAGCCAGATAGGCGGCCTTATCGGCGGCCTGGGCGGCCTTGCGCGACTTAAAGCGGTCACCTAGGGAACGATTTATCTTAATGGTGTTACCGCTTTTGGTGGTAACGGTGTTCTTAACTCGCCGATTACGGCCGTTGGCTTTGCTCATGACTGATTGTCTGTCTCCTCATCAAAAACCTACTCCTCAGTATAGCAAAAAGCCGCCGCAAAAAGCCTATGTTTTTTGGCGGGGTAGCCTGGGTTATACTAAGAGCCATATGACACTCTCCGAAGAACTGACCTGGCGCGGCCTGTTCAACCAGACCACCTACAAAGACCTTAGTGTTCTCGATGGCAAGCCGGTCACTTTCTACTGGGGAGTCGACCCCAGCGCCGACTCGATGACTATCGGCAACCTGGCGCCGGCCATGATGGTCAAACGGTTTATGAAACACGGCCACCAGGCGGTATTGCTGGTGGGCGGCGCTACCGGCATGATCGGCGACCCCGACGGCAAAAACCGAGAGCGCGAACTTAAATCCCCCCAAGAAGTCGCCAAGAACAAGCAAGCGATTATAGCCCAGTATCATCAGATCTTTGGTAGCAAGGACGTCAAGGTTGTCGACAATTACGACTGGTTCAAGGATATGGGCTACCTGGATTTTTTGCGCGATGTCGGCAAGCACGTGCCAATGCGGCAGATGCTGGCCCGTGACTTCGTCAGCAAGCGCCTGGGCGAAGACGGCAGCGGCATCAGCTACGCCGAGTTCAGCTACGTGCTAATCCAGGCTTACGACTTCCTGACACTCTATAAAGATCATGGCGTGACGCTTCAGGTCTGCGGTTCCGACCAGTGGGGTAACAGCATCGCCGGCGTGGATCTGATCCGTCGCAAAACCGGCGGCGAAGCGCACGTTTACTCGGTGCCGCTGATTTTAAACCAGTCTACCGGCGAAAAGTTCGGCAAGAGCGAAGCGGGCGCCGTCTGGCTCGACCCGGCCAAAACCAGCCCCACTCAGTTCTACCAGTTCTGGATTAATCTGCCCGACGCCGGCGCCGAGGCATATCTCAAGGTGTTCACAGAGCTTGATAAAGCCGAAATCGATAAGGTGATGGACGAGCAGGCCAAGGATCCCGGCAAGCGCGTGGCCCAGCGCCGCCTGGCTAAAGAGGCCACCGGCCTGGTGCACGGCGAGGCCGCCATGAAAACCGCCCAGGCGGTAACCGACGTCCTGGTCGGCGAAACACCGGTCGGTACGGTA
>DHXS01000012.1:11793-13368 GCA_002413795.1 Candidatus Saccharibacteria bacterium UBA5150
AGCGAAACACCGGTCGGTACGGTCGACAACAAGATATTGGCCGTCTTGCGTCAGGAAATTCCGGCCGGCCGCGCCAAGGCAGGCGAATCCGTCATCGAGGCCCTGGTCGGCGCCGGTCTGGCCGCTTCCAACAGCGAAGCCCGCCGCTTGATCAGCGATAATTCCATTTCCGTTAACGGCCGCAAACTCAATCGTGAGACCTTTGAAGCCGGAGATTTTGAGAATGGCCGCCTACTGCTGCGCCGCGGCAAGGCCTTTAAGGATTCCGCCTTGGTAGAGTTGGCCTGAGCCTTTGCTATACTTAAACGAACTGTAATTATGCCCAAAACCGCCACTAAGAAAAAAGCCGACCAGTACAACGACCCCAAGCACAACTACCTGCACTACTGGGATGGCCGCGAATATGAGCATGCCGCTGAAGAGCTGGCTATCGGCCGATTATTAAGAGGTAAGCACCTTAAGACTGCCGTTGATGTCGGCGGCGGTTACGGTCGGCTGTGCGTCCAGCTGGAAAAGTACGCCGATAACGTTACCCTAGCCGAACCCAGCCAGCAACAGCTGGATATCGCAGCCGACTTTCTAAAGGATCACCCCGAGATCAAACGCCAGCTGATGCAGGCCGACGACCTGAAATTTGAAGATAACAGCGTCGAGTTGCTGACCATGATCCGCGTCATGCACCACTTGCCCGACCCCAGCGCCGAATTCCAGGAAATTGCCCGCGTGCTGTCACCGGAGGGCTACGCCATCATCGAGGTCGCCAACTACCTGCATATGCGCAACCGGCTGAAGCACCTTGCCAAGTTGCGAAAACTGCCCGTCAAACCGGTCGATATCCGCTCCGAAGCCAACAAGCGCGAAGACGAAATTCCTTTCGTAAACCATAACCCGGCCACCGTTGTCCGCCAGCTGGCCCACGCCGGCCTCAAAGTAGAGGCCACGCTGTCGGTTTCCAACCTGCGCAGTGCCCGCCTCAAGCAGATCGTGCCGCGCGGGCTGATGCTCGGCGCCGAACGGCTTTTACAGCGGCCGCTGGCTCCCTTGTACTTCGGCCCCAGCATTTTCTTTCTGGTGCGCAAAAGCGACTAGCCGGCCGATTGCGGTTATTATATTAGTATGACTCTAGCTAGTCCGCTGACGGATCTTAAGGGGGTGGGCGAAGCCCAGGCGAAAAAGTTCGCCGTTTTGGGGATTAAAACGGTTGGCGACCTGGTCGATTATTACCCCCGCCGCTACGAGGATTATTCGGTAGTGACGCCGGTGAACCGGCTGCAGCCCGGCGTGGTGTCGATAGAAGCCGTTATTAAACAGGCCAGCGGCCGCTACGTGCGGCGCGGCCTGCACATCACCGAGGCGGTAGCCAGCGATGACAGCGGCAGTGTCCGCCTGATCTGGTTCAACCAGCCATACCGGGCGGCGGCTTTAAAGACCGGCCAGCGCTATTTTATATCCGGACAGTATGAACTAAGCCGCCAGCGCTTCGCCATTATGAATCCCAGCGTTGAAATGGCCAGCGATTTGCCGGTTAACACGGCCCGCATCCTGGCGGTTTACCGCGAAACCAAGGGCCTGACC
>DHXS01000020.1:0-1574 GCA_002413795.1 Candidatus Saccharibacteria bacterium UBA5150
GGCGGCTCCATCCGCCAGCCGGCCAGCTTTACGGGCTGTGTGGGCTACAAACCGACCTATGGCCTGGTATCACGCAGTGGCGTGGTGGCCATGGCCAGCAGTACCGACGTGATCGGCCCGTTGGCCCACAGTGTCGAAGATGCCGCGCTGGTATTGGACGTAATGGCCGGCCCCGATGACCGCGACGCCACCACCATCGACCGCCAAACCGATTACACGGATCTCAAATTGGACCTGCGTGGGCAAAAAATCGGCGTCGTTAAAGAGTACATGGGTGAAGGCCTGGACGCCGGCGTCAAAAAAGTTATCGAAGCGGCGATTGAGCGCCTGCGGGCCGCCGGCGCCGAAATCACCGAAGTCAGCCTGCCGTCGGTGGGCATGGCCCTGGCAGTCTACTACATCATCTGCCCGGCCGAGGTCAGCAGTAACCTGGGGCGCTACGACGGCCAGCGCTACCCTTACAGCTACCGAGAAGCCAAGGACCTGGAAGACAGCTACAAAGGCTCGCGCGGCCGGGGTTTCGGCAAAGAGGCCAAGCGCCGCATCATGATCGGCACTTACGTGCTTAGCAGCGGCTACTACGACGCTTATTATAAGAAGGCCCAAACTGTCCGCACCAAGCTCATCAAGGAGTTTGAAGCGGCCTTTAAGAAAGTGGACTTTATGCTTGGACCGGTAGCACCCACGCCGGCCTTTAAGATCGGCGCCAACGCCGACGATCCGCTACAGATGTACCTGAGTGATGTCATGACCGTGGCCGCCGACCTGGTCGGCAACGCCGCCATCAGCGTGCCGGCCGGCACGGATAATGGTCTGCCCGTAGGCCTGCAGTTAATGGCTCCCCAGCGGGCCGACCGCGAACTGTTGGCGCTGGCCAAGCAAACCGAGGAGTTGCTGGTATGAGTATTTTTCGCCGCCGCCCCCGCAAACTGAAGCCGGCTCAGTATGCGGAGCGCTGGCAGGAGCTGCAGAAGCAGTGCGCCAGCCGCAAAACCTGGCCTCAGGCCGTTATAGAGGCTGATGACCTGGTGGCCAAAGCCCTTAAGAAAGCTCATTTCAAGGGCAAAACCACCGGCGAGCGCCTGGTGGCCGCCCAGCACCACTTAAGCGACAACGAACAAGTTTGGCTGGGTCACAAATTACGCAACCGTCTTGCCCAGGAAGAAGTCGATGTTCGAAAGCTGAAAAAGCAGGACGTGGCCGGTGCCCTGGCCGGTTTTCGCCAGGCATTGCGCGACCTGGGAGCCCTCGAAAAAAGCCCGATGATCGAGGACTCGAGCGGTGATTAGCACCGAAACTCGCCGGCGTTATAAGCCGACTATAGGCATAGAATGCCACGTCCAGCTCAAGACCAAGACCAAGCTGTTCGCGGCCGTCGGCAATGATGCCCGCGAAGCGCCCCCCAACACCTTGGTCAGTCACATCTGTTTCGGCCTGCCCGGCGCCTTGCCGGTGCTTAATGAAGAGGCCGTGCACCTGGCCACCCGGGCAGCCTTCGCCCTGGGAACCGAGCCGGAGCATTTCAGCAAGTTTGACCGTAAACATTACTTTTACCCCGACCTGCCCAAAGGCTA
>DHXS01000020.1:1877-3279 GCA_002413795.1 Candidatus Saccharibacteria bacterium UBA5150
GGCCAGCCGAAAAAAGTCGGCATTACCCGCGCCCACCTCGAAGAAGATGCCGGCAAAAGCACCCACCCGGCCGGCGCCAACTACAGCTTGGTCGACCTGAACCGAGCCGGTACGCCGTTGCTGGAAATCGTCAGCGAGCCCGACATGCACACCAGCGCCGAGGCCAAGGCCTACGCCCGCGAACTCTACTTACGCATGCGCTACGCCGACGTGTCCGACGCCAACCTTTACTACGGCAACATGCGCTTCGACGTCAACGTCAGCGTCAGTAAAACCGATGAGCTGGGCACGCGTTCCGAAACCAAGAACCTCAACAGCTTCCGCTCGGTCGAAAAAGCCGTTGATTACGAAATAACCCGCCAGATCGAATTGCTTGAAAAGGGCAAACGCATCGTCCAGGAAACCCGCGGCTGGGACGATGCCAAGCAAAAAAGCTTCAGCCAGCGCAGCAAAGAAAACGCCGACGACTACCGCTACATGCCCGACCCCGACCTGCCGCCCATCGTCATCGACGAAGCCTACATCGCCAAAATCAAAGCCGAAATGCCCATCATGCCCGCAGAATGGCGCCAACGCCTGGAAAAACTAGACCTGGACGAGGCGCATGTCGAGACCCTGCTGGACGCTGAACTCGACGACGAGCGCATCGGCTACCTGCCTCTAATCGAAATACAGCTTGGCCAGCCTAAGCTGGCCAAATTCCTGGCCAACTGGTTCGTAAACCTGGAAATTCCCCTGCGCCGCGAAGGCAAAATCACCAAAGGCCTCAAAGATGCCGAACGGACTGAGATTTACGGCGCCGTGGAGCAACTGCTGACAGCCGACAAGCTGAGCTCGACCAACGCCAAGGCTTTGCTAACCGACTTGCTGGAAACAGATGTTGTCCCCGAAGTCATCGAAGACTACGCCCAACAAAAAGGTTATATTCAGGTCTCGGACGAGGGCGCCATTGCCAAGATTGTCGCGACCGTCTTAAAAGATAATGCTCAGGCGGCCGAGGACGTCAAGAACGGCGAAATGAAGGCCATCGGCTTCCTGGTCGGGCAGGTTATGAAACAGTCCAAAGGCAAGGCCAATCCGCAGCTGGCCCAGCGGCTAATAAAGAAACAGCTTAAGCTGTAAAATTTTACGGGCCAACTGAGGCGCCGCGTGGTACAATCCTTATCATGAGCCAGCCCAAAGTTACCAAGGCGATCATTGCCGCCGCCGGTTTCGGCACGCGTTTTCTGCCCCAGACAAAGGCCATGCCCAAAGAAATGCTGCCGCTGGTCGACAAGCCGATTATCCAGCATATCGTCGAAGAACTGGCGGGAGCCGGCATTACCGACATTGTTATTGTTACCGGCTACCACAAACGCACTATCGAAGATCATTTCGACCACATCAGCGCCGACCTTAAGAA
>DHXS01000020.1:3516-14035 GCA_002413795.1 Candidatus Saccharibacteria bacterium UBA5150
TTAATAGGCGGCGAGCCCTTCGTTTATATTTACGCCGACGATTTCGTGCTGGCCAAACCGACCCGCTTCCAGCAGTTGTTAGAGGTTTATGAGGACAAGGGCGGCTCGGTCATTACCTGCGTGCGGCGCGACGGCGATGAAGATTACGGCCGCTACGGTTATGTGGCCGGCAAGGAAATCGCCCCCGGCCTGATCGATATGACCACCATCGTCGAGAAGCCCGGCCGCGATAAAGCGCCCTCCGATCTGGCCTCTGTTAGCGGCTACGTTTTCGACCCGGTAATCGTCGAGTATCTGCAAAAACAAAAACAGTCGCACGACGCCGCCGAGGGCGAGTTCATGATCCAGGATTCCATGCAGCAAATGGTTAAGGACGGCCACCACATCTACGGCTGTGAGATCCAAAACGGCCAGTATTACGACACCGGTAATCCGCTGGAATACCTCAAAACGGTCTTTGATTTTGCCCTCCAGCGCGACGACATCGGTGGCGATCTGAGCGACTATTTGCGGGAAAAATTACAATAACTGGACGAATAGTTATATAATATTGCTATGACTACCACCGACCAAGTCCTGCTAATCATCCTGACCAGCCTGCTAAGCCTTTTCTTCATCTTGTGTGCGGTTTTGATAGTAGCCCTCATAAAACTCCTTAAGGGCGTACAGCGCGTCGTCGACAAGGCCGAAGGGGTGGTTGATTCCGTTGAGTCGGCCGCCGAAGTCCTTAAAGACACCGGCGGGCGGCTGGCCTTATTTAAGCTGATCCGCAACATTATCAAGTTAACGAAGAAGGATCGCAAATGATTGGTCGCCGAGATCGCCGCCGCCAGAATATTAAACGAGTTGCCATTGGCAGTAGCATTGCCGCCGCGGCTGGCTATGTGGCCGGACTCTTAACCGCCCCCAAAAGCGGCAAGGAAACCCGAAAAGATATCAAGCAGGCCGCCGACAAGGGCGTAGCCGGAGCAGAAGACGAGCTCAAACAACTTCGCGTTGAGCTCGACAAAGTTGTCAAAGAAGCCAAAGTGTCAGGCGGCAAAGCCGGCGCCAAAGCCCAGAAAGAATTCAAAGAGCTGGTGGCCAAGGCTAAAGATTCCAAAGACAAAGCCGGCGAAGTCCTGGGCGCTATCCGCAAAGGCGATGCCCGCGACGAAGACCTGGCCAAAGCCCTCAAGCAGGCTAAGCACTCCCTCCATAACCTGCGCACCTACCTCAAGAAATAAACCCGCGTCTGGTATAATCTAGGTGATAACTAAGTGTTCTTGAGGGTATTTTGGCAACAAAAAAAGCGGCTCTAACGGCCAGCGACTTCGTGCACCTGCACAATCATACGCAATACAGCCTGCTCGACGGGCTGACCAAAATTCCCGATCTGATTAAGCACGTCAAAGAGTCCGGCATGTCGGCGGTGGCCATGACCGACCACGGCACCCTCAGCGGTGCCATAGAGTTCTATAAGACGGCCAAAGCCAGCGGCATCAAGCCGATTATCGGCATGGAAACCTACATTGCCGCCCGCAGTTTTTACGACCGCGACCCCGCCAAAGACAAGCCGAACTATCACCTGACCCTATTGGCCATGAACCACGACGGCTACCAGAACCTGATGGCGCTGTCGACCATCGCCAATCTGGAAGGCTTTTATTACAAGCCGCGGATCGACCGCGAATTGCTGGCCACCCATAACGAGGGCTTGATATGTCTCAGCGGCTGTGCCAGCAGTGAGCTGGGGGAAGCCCTTCGCCAGGGCCAGTACGACCAAGCCCGCGAAATCGCCAAGTGGTATAAAGATGTTTTTGGCGACCGCTACTACCTTGAACTGCAGGATCACGGCCATCCCAAGCACACCAGCCTGTGGGCCGAGCAGGAGCTCATTAACAAATCTCTGCTGAAGCTCAGCCGTGAACTGAATATCTCCGGTGTAGTAACCTGCGACGCGCACTATCTGCACGCCACCGACCAGGACGCCCACGAAATCCTGCTCTGCGTCCAAACCGGCTCTTTCCTGACCGACGAGAAGCGCATGAGCCTCAAGGATTTCGAACTGCACGTGACCGATCCCAAAGAGGTTATTGGCCGCTGGGGAGCCGAGCACCCCGAGTTTATTACCAACACCAAGGCCATCGCCGACCGTTGTGACCTGCAAATCGACTTGGGCAAAATCCTGATCCCCAAGTTTCCGGTGCCGGCCGGCGAAAGCGAACAGTCCTACCTTGAAAAGTCGGTTTACCGGGGGCTGGCCTGGCGCTACGGCGGCGCCGCCGAAGCCGACACCACCGACATGACTATCGCCGCGGCCAAGAAAAAGCTGCTGGCCAACGTTCGCGAGCGGGCCGAGTACGAACTGGGCGTTATCAATAAAATGGGCTTTAACGGCTATTTCCTGATTATTGCCGACTTTATAAACTGGGGCAAAGACCAAGGCATTGTGTTTGGGCCGGGACGCGGCAGCGCCGCCGGCTCGATCATCGCCTACGCCCTCAAGATCACCGAAATCGAACCGCTGGCCTACGACCTGCTCTTCGAGCGCTTCCTGAACCCCGACCGCATCAGCATGCCGGATATCGACATCGACATTCAGGACAGCCGCCGCGAGGAAGTGATCCAGTACTGTGTTGAGAAGTATGGCAAGGAAAGAGTCGCCAACATCGTTACTTTCGGCCGCATGGCGGCCCGCAACGCCGTCCGTGACGTGTCGCGCGTGCTTCAAGTGCCTTACGCCGAAGCCGACCGCCTGGCCAAGATGATCCCGCCGCCGGTGCAGGGCCGGCACATCCCCTTGGCGACTTCGCTCAAGAAAGACCGCGACCTGAAACACGAATACGCTACCAACGAAACCGCCAAAACCGTTTTTGATCTGGCGATGCAGATGGAAGGCACCATCCGTTCGCACGGCGTCCACGCCGCCGGCGTGGTGATCGCTCCCGAAGACATCGTTTACTACACGCCGCTGGAAATGGCCCAGAAGGGTGTCGTGGCCACCCAGTACTCGATGGGCCCGATAGAGGAGCTGGGGCTGTTAAAGATGGACTTCCTGGGGCTTTCCAACCTGACAATTATCAATAACGCCCTGCGCATCATCAAACGCGTTTACGACAAAGATATCAACATCAACGCCATCCCCTTGGACGATGCTAAAACCTACCAGCTGTTCCAAGGCGGCGACACCACCGGTGTTTTCCAGTTTGAGTCGGCCGGCATGAAACGCTACCTTAAAGAGCTGAAACCGACCGAATTTAACGACCTGATAGCCATGAACGCTCTTTACCGTCCCGGCCCGATGCGTTTTATCGATGATTTCATCGATCGCAAACACGGCCGCAAAAAGGTCGTTTACGAGCATCCGGGCTTAAAAGCGGCCCTCGAAAACACCTATGGCATCCTGGTCTACCAGGAACAGTTTATGCAGATCAGCAAGGATATGTGCGGCTTCAGCGGCGGCCAGGCCGATACTCTGCGCAAGGCCATCGGCAAGAAACAGCGCGAAACCATGGCCAAGCTGAAAACCGAGTTCATCGAAGGCATGATCAAACATAGCAAGGTCAAGCGCGACTTCGCCGAAAAATTTTGGGCCCGCATGGAGGCTTTCGCCGATTACGGCTTCAACAAAGTGCACTCCACGCCTTACGCCATGATCGCCTACCAAACGGCCTACTTAAAAGCCAATTATCCGGCCGCCTTCATGGCCGCCCTGATGACCAGCGATTTCGACGATACCGACCGGCTGGCCATCGAGATCACCGAATGTAAACACATGGGAATTACCGTCCTGCCGCCCGATGTTAACGAATCTTTCGTGGAATTCGCCGTGGTGCCCGGTGACCGGCAAATCCGCTTCGGCATGGCGGCCATCAAGAATGTCGGCACCGGCGCCGTAGAGGAAATTCTGCGCGCCCGCAGTGAAGGCGAATTTACCAGCCTGGAAGACTTCCTGGCCCGTGTCAGCCCGCGGATGGTGAACCGCAAAGCCATGGAATGCCTGGTAAAAGCCGGCGCTTTTGATCGTTTTGGCGAGCGCGCCACCTTGCTGCATAACCTGGATCTACTGCTGGCTTTCGCGGCCCGCCTGCACAAACAGGCCACCAGCGGGCAAACCGATATCTTCGGCAACGCCGCCGATGTCAGCCTGGAGCAGCCCAAACTGGAGCTACAACCGCCCGACACCGTGCCGGATAAGCGCGAACAACTGTCATGGGAACGCGAATTACTCGGCTTATACCTTAGCCAGCACCCTCTGGAGCTGTTTGAAACCATTCTGGCCGAGCTGACCGTGCCGCTTAATTCGATAACAGCGGCCCATGACGGCAAGGCTGTCAGCGTTGGCGGCGCTATTACCGACGTCCGCGAAATCACCACCCGTAATGGCCAGAAAATGGCTTTCGTGAAGCTGGAAGACCGCTTCGGCGAGATCGAGGTCATCCTGTTCCCCAACAGTTACCAGCAAACCGCAGGCTTATGGCAGCGTGACCGTGTGGTGCTGGTCCGCGGCAGGCTTAACGGCCGCGACAAAGCCGGCAAGCAGTCCGGCGAACTTAAAATCATGGCCGATGAGGCGCGTGAAATCACGGTTGACGAGGCCGAAGCCTACAAGCCTACAGGCCAAAAACTGCTGACCCCTAAAGGCGCCGAGGAGCGGGTCTATATCAGGCTGGCCAGCACCAGCGACGAGCAGACCCTCTTATCCCTAAAACAGACCATAGACAGCCATAAGGGTAAAACCGAAGTCGTTCTGGTGCTTGGCGAGGCCGCCCAGAAGCAGGCCATCAAACTGCCGGGGGGCATTGATCGCGGCAGCGACGGCCTAAGCCGCCTTCAAGAATTGGTCGGCACCGAAAACCTGGTAATCAAGTAGCGGCACCGACTAGCGGGCCAGCACGAAACCGGCCGTGAAAATGAAGACGGCGGCGATGTCGAGAACGGGGTGTTCGCTAATAAAATGCTCACTGCGGACCAGCACCCGCTGGAAGCGCAGGCTGTTACGAATCATAAAGAAGCCCAGCGCCAACACCGCGACCAGGCTGACTAGTGATACCAGCCAGGTGGCGCTGCTGCCGGTCAAAACCTCGACCCGGGCGCTGGCATGCGGCAAAACGCCCGCGCCGGCGCCGCTTACCAGTCCCTGCGGCGACCAGCTGCGGTCGATGGCGGCGCCGGCGCCCATGATCATCAGCATTGGCAGGTAAGGCCAGTAGGTTTTTAGGTAAGGCTTACTCTGCCGGTGGTGCCGGGCCTGGCTTTTTCGGCGGTGAACGCTTGGTTTTGGTCTGGATGCTAGGGACATGTTTTCGTTTTGATTAACTGAGCTTATTATACCATAAGTGTAATCAGGTAAAGCGAAAGTGGTGCAGGGCCATGGCGGCGGCCTGGGCCACATTAAAAGACTCTTTTTGGCCCAGCATCGGTATCTCCAGGACCAGATCGCATAGCATAAGTACCTCGGACTCCAGTCCCTCGACCTCGCGGCCAACAACCAACGCCAACTTATCAGGCGCCTGGTACTCGGCCAGTTTGGTGGATCCGGCGGCTTGTTCCAGAGCGGCCACGGTGTAGCCCTCGGCTTTCAACTCCAGGATTATCGGCTCAATGTCATCTGCCTGCCGCCAGTCGACCGATTTTTCGGCTCCCAGAGCCGTTTTGGCCATCTGTTTATCGATTTTACGCGCCAGATGCGGCAAGCGCTTGTCGCCATCCGCCGGAGGGTAGGGCGTATAGCCGGTCAGGTAGACGCGATCCAAGCCCAGGCCGTCGGCGGTGCGCAGCAGCGAGCCGACATTGTGGACGCTGCGCAGGTTATGGGCGATCAACACCAGTTGTCTCATACCGATTCACTATACCGTATCAGCACGCTTATGCTTTATACTGAAACGATATGAGCCAAGACGCCCGACTGGACGAAGAACAGGCTACTCAGCGACGCGCCCGCGTGCTGGGCATGGATTATCTGGACACCTCTCAGCTGGCAGAGAAACCGCTCTATAAGGATCAGCTGACCAACCAGGAGCTGTATGACCTGAAAGTGATCCCGCTAAGGCTTTATGACAATAACCTGCTGTTCGGCGTTACCACCACCACTTCCCAGCAAAGCATGACCAATCTTAAGCAGCGCTTTGCCGATCAGCGAGTAGCTTTTACCCTTATATCCGACACCGGCTATCGCGACTACATGCGCCTGTACGATCCGCCTAAGCAGGTTGTTTACCATGACATCGCCATCACCCAGGCGGCTGACAAAGAACAGGTCGGCCAGATTTCGGCCATGCTCGAACAGGTGCGGGCCGACGACATGCTGGCTTACCTGGTGGCCCAGGCCCACCGGCTGAACGCTTCCGACATTCACATTGAAACGGCCGTCAACGATGTCCGGGTGCGCCTGCGCATCGACGGTGTCCTGCACCCGGTGGCCCGCTTACAGCCCGATAAGTACCGAGTGCTGATTTCGGCCATCGCCAGCGCCGGCAACGTTTCCACCGGCTCCAACGAGGCCCAGCAGGGGCACATTGCCCAGAAGGTCAAAATGGCCGATGGCAACGAAGTCGATGTAAATGTCCGGCTGGAAACGGTGCCGACCATTAACGGCATGGATGTGGTGATGCGCCTTTTCAACATGGACCAGGCTATGTACACGCTGGAAAAGCTGGGGCTGTCGCCGGCCGAACGAAAAGTAGTCGACGATATCATCGCCAAGCCGACCGGGCTGGTGATGGTCGTCGGCCCGACCGGTTCCGGCAAAACCACCACCCTGTATTCCATGCTGAACAGCCTGAATTCCGAGGAACGCAAAATCATCACCATCGAGGATCCGGTAGAATACCAATTTGAAGGCATCACCCAGATTTCCGTCCACTCCAAAGAAGGCGGCAATGACGCCAGCTTTGCCGACAAACTGCGCGCCGTCCTGCGCCTGGACCCGGATATCGTCATGGTCGGCGAGATCCGCGATATGGACACCGCCAAAACCGCCCTGCAGGCCGCCCTGACCGGTCACCTGGTGCTGGCGACTTTCCACGCCGGCTCGGCCGCCGCCGCCCTGACCCGCATCGCCGATATCATCGGTCAAAACCCCTTGTTTATATCGGCCATCCGCCTGGTAATGGCCCAGCGGCTGATCCGCCGCCTAGACGATTCCCTGAAGCAGGCCTATACCCCCACCGAAGCCGAATTAAAACAGATCAAAGAAGTCGTTGACGGTCTGCCGGAGGGCATCGAGCGGCCCAAACTGGAAGGTCTCCAGCTCTACAAACCCGGCAAATCCGATGACGACCCGTTTGGCTACAAAGGCCAGCTGGCCATCCGCGAGCAGTTCACCATGAGCGAACCGCTGCGCGCCATTCTTCAGGATCCCAAGCTCAGCGTTACCACCCAGACCATCGAAGAGGCGGCCACCAAATCAGGCATGCTCACCATGCTCCAGGACGGTATGCTCAAGGTCATTGCCGGCGAAACCACCCTGGACGAACTCTACCGCGTCGTCGGCTAAAGTCTTGCGCGAGAGAAGTTAATCGTGTACAATCTAGCTTCTATGCAAGGTGTAGTCCAGAAAATTAATGACCAGTATAAGAAAGGCGCGGTTGTCGACGTGCGCAGCGGCGACACCGTTAAAGTCCACCAAAAAATCCGCGAAGGCAGCAAAGAACGCATCCAGATCTTCCAAGGTTTGGTGATCCGCACCGGCAACAAAGACAGTCATACCAGCCGTATCACCGTCCGCCGGATTGCCAGCGGCGTCGGCGTCGAAAAGAGCTTTTTATTGCACAGCCCCTTAATTGTGAAAGTCGAAGTTACCAAACGCAGCCGGGTGCGCCGCAACTACCTGACCTACATGCGCGATCGAACCGGCAAGTCGGCCCGCATGACCGGTGTTGATTTCGATCGCGAAGCCGTCAACGCCGTCCGCGACGAAGCCCTCGAAGCCGAAGAAACCAAACTGCGCGAAGAAGCCGCCAAAGAGGCCGCCGCCAAAGCCGAGGCCAAGGCCGCCGAGCAGGCCGCACTGGATTCCAAGGCCGCCGCCGTCCAGGCCGCCCACGAACAAAACGAAACTCCCGCCACCGAAAAGCCCGCCGAAGAACCCAAACCCGAATAGTTTACTGCTACAATTAATCCCATGGTAACTGTGGGGATTGATGAAGTGGGCAGGGGATGTTGGGCTGGTCCGGTGGTAGCCGGCGCTGTGATCCTAAGCCAGCCGATTAGCGGCTTAAAGGACTCGAAGTTATTAAGTAAAAAACAGCGCGAAAAACTGGCTGGCATTATCGAAAAAGACGCCCTGGCAATCGGCTTGGGCTGGGTTGAGCCGGCGGAAATTGACCGAATCGGTTTAACCGGCGCTGTTCGGCTGGCCATGCAAAGGGCTTTGGAACAGATTAAACCAAATTATGACGAGATAATTATTGACGGTCATTTCAACTTTCTGTCCGAAAATCCTAAGGCTCGAGCAGTGGTAAGGGCCGATAATAGTGTTTCGGCTGTCAGCGCGGCCAGCATTGTCGCCAAAGTAGCGAGGGATAAGTATATGGCGGGGCTGACCGGGCAATACGCGAACTACGGCTTTGAAAAGCACGTTGGCTACGGCACGGCCCTGCATCTGGAAAAGCTCAAACTGCACGGTGTCAGCGACCTGCACAGGCTGAGCTTTAAGCCTGTCGCCGCTCTGATACAATGAGCCCATGAATACTACTGAAAGAGGTCGAAAAGCTGAGGCCGCGGCGCGGGTTTACCTGGAAATGCGCGGTTTTGAGATTGTCGAACAAAACTGGCGCCGGCCGCGCTGCGAGATCGATATCGTGGCCCGCAAAGACGGCGTGATTCACCTCGTGGAGGTTAAATACCGGGCGAAAGATGAGCAGGGCAGCGGCCTGGACGCGCTCACCGCCACCAAGCTGAAACAGATGCAAAGATCGGCCTGGTATTGGGTGGATGAGTACAAATGGCGCGGCGAATACGTGCTATCGGCGGTCGAAATCGCCGGCCCGGATTTCGTCGTACTGAGCTTTATAGAAAACGTTTTCTAGGGCTTGAGGTGTTTTTTGATGGGCTGAAGGTCGCGCTTTTTCCAGGCGGCCTGCCACTCGATGCTCTCAACGGCCTGCTTGACCGGCCGCTCAAAGGCCGGGCTCATGTGGCTTTCAAAGAACCGTTTGAATTCCGGTATAAAAGATTGGTCGCTGAAGCCGCGGCCGGCGTAAATCGGCATCCGGAAAAAACTAAGATCACTGCCGATGTTTTTGACCAGCCAGTCCCAGTTGTCTTGCAGCCACTGCCAGGTCAGCTGTTTGGCGTGTCGGTTCACAAAGCTGTAAGCGATCCAGTAGGGGGCGTCCTGCAGGCGCACCTCGCCGTCGGTAACCTGTTCCAGAGCGCGTTTAATGAGGGCCGGCTGTTCGAAACCGGTCAGAGCGCCGGCCAGGGTGACCTTTTCTTCGCTGTTAGCAGACTTATTGTGCATGCTCAGCATTTTATCAAACTCGGCCTTGCCGCCCTTGCGGGCAACGGTGCCATAAACCACGCCGCGCAGGTCTGGGTGGACATCTTCGGGACGCTTCATGGCGTCGAAACGGCGGCGGGCTTCTTTGAGTACGCTCGGCTCCTCGCCGTAGGAGCTTAAACCCAGGATGGTCGGCCTTAGCAGGCGGTCAAAGTGGCTGTCGGCGGGCTTTTCCTCCCAGCCGAGGCGCTTCAGCTGAGCAGAAGCCAGCTGACGCACAAACGGCTTCAGGCCGGCGCGCACCTGGTCGTCATCCATGACCAGACGGATACTGCCGATGCCGGTGGCGATAATGTCCCACACCACTGCGCTGTCCTCGTCAGCATAGGCTTCCAGCAACTTCAAAGCGTCTACTGTGGAGGCGTAGCCGGCTTTGGACGCTTCAAAGCTGTCGCTCAGTAGGCCCAGCCGGTCGAGCTCATTGAGCTTGCTCGCTTTAACGGCCTTAGCCAGATTCCCGAGGTGCTCGGAGTCGTAAATGGCTCGGAAAAAGCTGGTGCGATTATGATTGAGCAAGGCGGTATTGCTGGCTTGAACCTCCGGCAGGTCCTGCCGGGTCGTTTGCAGGGTATCGACGGGCAGCTTAACGCCGTCGGCCAAAAGCGGAATTGGCCAGCTGGTCGCTTCTTTTTTGGCGTTTGGGTTGAGATAAAAACGTTCTTGTAGCAGATGAGGCTTGGCGCCGCTGAGTTTGGCGCGGACGATCGGGTAGCCGCTCTGCGAAGTCCAGGCGCCCATAAACTTTTTTATCGGTTTTTTGGAAACTTCTTCCAGAGCTACCCACAAATCGACCGTGTCGGTGTTGCCGTAGGCGTGGCGCTTTAAATAAAGCCGCAGGCCGTCGCGGAAATCGTCGGGCCCCAGATAATCGTGCAGCATCAGCAGTACGCTGGCGCCCTTTTCGTAGCTGATGGCGTCGAAAATGGTGCGGATCTCGTCGGGGTGGCGAACCTCGACTTCGATCGGATGGGTATGTTCCAAGGCATCCAGTTTGAGAGCCAGCCCCTGTTCGTCGACTATAAACTGGGTCCA
>DHXS01000008.1 GCA_002413795.1 Candidatus Saccharibacteria bacterium UBA5150
GCGTTGAAGGCCTCGCGGGTCAGCATATGCACCTCGTCAATTATATAAACCTTGTACTTGGCAATGGCCGGAGCCACATAAACCCTTTCGCGCAGTTCGCGGATTTCATCTATCCGGCGGTTGCTGGCGGCGTCTATCTCAATAATATCGATGTGCGGCGTATCATCGGTGTACGGCAAACCGTTGATTTCGTGGGCCAGGATACGGGCGATTGAGGTTTTGCCAACGCCCCGCGGACCGGTTAATAAGTAGGCATGGCTAATCCGCCCCTGTTTGAGGGCTTGTTCCAGCGTATCAGTAATGTGTTCCTGTCCGATGATCTCTTTAAGAGACTTTGAACGGTACTTGCGATATAAAGCCTGCCCCATAGTCTATCTATTATAACGCTTAACGACTGCCTGGGGCGTTGTTAAATAAGTCAATAATTAGAGAGCGGCCTCAAGAGCGGCCCACTCGGCAGTGCTGTCGTCTTCGGGCACGTTGACGCTGACCTGATCACCCGGCTTGGCCTTAAAGTAGGTAACGCTGGCCAGCAGAACGCGCAGTTTTTTGCCGTTGACGTCTACGAAGTAATGGCCGCCTTCCAGAGTAAGGGTGCCGACCACCTGCTTGCGGGGAATCGGCCCGATCTGCTTATAAAGAAAAGCGCCGTCTTCGGCGATGGTGAGCTTAAGAATGTCGCCCTGAACCAGCTTGGATTTGCTGGCGTAGTTGGCGGGCACCGGATAGGTTTTGCCGTCGGAACCGACCATGTTTTGGCCGTCAAAAACTCCCTCGATGACTTTACCGAGGGTGTCTTCGCGAGCAACCGGCGCGACTTTGTCGTCATCGCCCACTAGACTAACCAGCAGCTCGCTGGCTGCGGCTAGACTGGTTTCCGCTTCTTGGATTAAGGCCCGTAGGCGCTTCACTTGTTTGTCTGGTACGTCTGGCATGTCTGTCTCTCGCTACAAAGTGTTTATATTAGGTACACTTATCCCCCTAAAACTACCATGTTTAAGATACCAAGTCAAAAATTCTGACAGGGCTGTGGAAAAGTGACAATTAGCCTGTTAGGCCAGCTCGACGGTAGCGCCGGCGTCTTCCAGGACTTTCTTGGCGTTGTCGGCGTCTTCCTTCTTGGCTTTTTCGAGGACCGGCTTGGGCACGCCATCGACGATAGCCTTGGCTTCACCCAGGCCTAAGCCGGTGATGTCCTTGACAGCTTTAATGACGGCCACCTTTTGAGCGCCGGCGTCTTTAAGAACGACATCGTATTCGCTCTTCTCTTCGGCGGCCGGTGCGGCTTCTCCGCCTGCGGCCGGGCCGGCAGCGACTGCCACGGCAGCGGCAGCCGGCTCGATGCCGTACTCGTCCTTTAGAATGGTTCCTAAGTCGTTAACTTCCAGTACCGTCAGCCCGACGAGCTGTTCGGCGATTTTCTTTAGATCTGTTGCCATGATTATTTCTCCTTTAAATTAATTGGTGGCCTTGGCTTCCAGCCCCTGTAAGAGGCCGTGTAAATTGCCCGATAGGCTGCCTATGGCGCCGCGCAGCGGGGCGTTGAGGGTATTAAGAATACCGGCTATCAGCTGGTTCTTGCCCGGCAAACCGGCCAGCGCTTTGACACTGGCGGCATCTACGAACTCGCCCTCGGCGTTGATGGCGCCGACAAACTGCAGGCTGGGGTTCTGCTTGGCAAAAGTGTTCAGGATTTGGGCGGCGGCCACTTCGTCTTCGCCGTTAAAGGCGTAGAGCAGCATGCCTTCCAGAGCGCCGGTGTCGGTGTCCTTAAAACCATCGGTGGCTTTTAGGGCCTGTATAACCAGGCGGTTTTTGATGACTTTTACCTTGGTGCCGTTGGCCTTGGCATCGCGGCGCAGGGTCTGCAGGGCCTTAACGGTAGTGCCTTCGTATTTGGCGACCACCGTCATTTTGGAAGTACCTAAAAGTTCGGAGACTTCCTTAACGAGCTCTTGCTTCTTGTTTTTGGTTAGTGCCATGTAATTTCTCCAAATTACTTAGTGTGTAAGGCTATCGACCGCTGCCTCACTTGTTGCCAAACAAAAACGCCTTCGTTTTATCCAAAGACGTTCAAACTATCAAATAGATTGTTTGTACCTCGGCGACATTATCAAGGCTCTGGGCCCGTCGCTGTCTCTGGCAACTTAGTTTCCATTGTACCATATATGTTCTTGGGGTCAACGTGCTCGCGCTCGGCGTCGGTCATACAAAATTGCAGCATGTATTGCCGGCGTTCTTCTGTTATAAGGTCTGGCTCGACAGATCCCGAAGTTTCCGGACCAAACTCCCCCGTTTCCATAGTTTACTCTGCGCCCCTTGGGTCGAGCAGATCCAGAGACGCATCCGAGCTTGTCCGAACCTCCTGGTTGGATGGTATGTTAGCTTTTAGCATTTCCACAGTGCCGCGTAAAGACATAGTGCCAACTACGGGCGCCAAGCCCCGTCTGGCACGATGTTCTGCCAAAATATGTACTTCTGCTACCGCGTCTTCATCTACGTCTGGTGCATGTTCTCCGCCTGCCATTTTGTCTCTCCTCTTTAATTTAAAAGCTCCCGGTTGATCGGGAGCTGTTTGGCCTAATAAATGCAAAAGCTCCCGCTAGTCAGCGTTAATAATAATCACCTCGAGCTTATTGTTTATGCACATAGGCTCATAGTGCCATAAGGGCCTTAGAGGTGTCAAGCTTTGGCGTAAGCGGCTTCTTTGACGTAGACCTTCAGCAACTCATAAAACTGGCCCAGCGCCGCCTCGTCGATCCATTCGTCGGCGCTGTGGGCGCCGCCGCCGGTCGGGCGCATCACAATGGTCGGAATGTCTTGTTCTGCAAAAAATCGGGCGTCGCTGGAGCCGAAGGAGCGTGTTTTGCTCAGGGGTTCGCCCCGTAACTCTTCAGCCAGCTTCATGAAGTGCGCTATTGGCGGCCGGGTTATGTCGGTGGCGTAGGCTTTGGCGTGGTCAATGGTTTGCAATTTTAAATCCCATTTGCCGGCCACGGCTTCAACCTTGCGGCGCTTGGCGGCGTAGCTTTTGTCATCGGCGAAGCGGATATCGAGCGTGGCCTCAGCCTTGTCCGGCACCTGGTTTACGGCCTGACCGCCCTCGATCTGGCTGACCGTCAGGGTGCATTCCGTGGGCGCCGGCGTGCCGAATTCGGCTTTGATCTCGTGAAGTGCTTCCATAAGGCTATAGATGGCATTCTCGCCTTCCCAGGGCCGTGAACCGTGAGCACTGCGCCCGGCAGCTATCACCCTGACCATCCAGCCGCCGTTGCTGGTCGTTTCAATTTTCCAGTCATTACCACCGTCGGGCAGGACGCAGACCCCGGCTCCGTAGCCCTTTTTGAGCAGCATGGCCACACCGTTCTCGCCGCCGACTTCCTCGTCACTGGTAAACATAATCCCGAAATCGTACTCATCCAGTTGGGCCTGCAACTCATCCACCAACAGCAGATAGCAGGCCGCCGCGAACTTCATGTCATAGACGCCCCGCCCCTGTAGGCGGCCGTTTTTCTTAACCAGTTTGTAGGCGCCGGGGCCGCCGGGGACTACGTCTATATGGGCTTGGAGCAGCACTTTTGGCTGCTTGGTTTTACGGCTGGTGGCCACCAAAGACGGACGACCTTTGCTCGTATGGCGTTTTGTCTCCAAACCACGCTTCATCAGATACTCCTCCAGGTAATCGAAACACTTGCCGCAGTCGGCCAGCCGGCCGCTTTCCGAAGGAAAAGCTACAAGGTCGGCGAGGATATTTATAAGCCGCTCGTGGGCAGTGGTGGCCATAGACATATCATATCCCATCTTAGAACAGAGCCAAACAGCCAGAGAGCTTATGTTAAACTTGACACTTGTTATACAATGTAGTGGAAAGCAACGGAAGACGGACCTAAACAAAGAGACAGGAAGATAACGTGAGTGCAAGCAGTCTGCGCGTGCCAGAAACACTTGAAATTGATTTACCGGCCAGCCCACTGGTGCATGAATCTTTGCGCTTTGCCCGCAGCTGTATTGTGAGCATACCTGAAGCCAGGCAATCGAGCCGCCTTACAAATGACATGCTGCAACTCAGGGGCGGCACCGAAGGTCGGCTAAAAGGGCGCTTGGGCACTCTGTTTTTAGACGCCAGCGGCCTTTTTTACAGCGGCGAACGCCGTTTCGGGGGCCAGCGCAGTCATGATCGACAAATTAGCGGTCGGGCGGCTATTGAAGCGTTCAGGGACAGCGAAGACGCCGCCGACAAATTGATCATTATTAAAGGCATGGATGGACAGACCAGATCAGGCGCTAACGCCGAAGCCTTGGAAGTCTTAGCCGAGGATGTCATTAACAAACCCAACGAACCCATGTTACTAGCCATATGCACCGCTCGCTGGAGGCTGGAATCTCTGCCTAATGAGGCTGACAGGGGGACGCCGGCACACCTGATCAGTAAATTCAAGACCGGCGTTGAACTGGACGTAGCCGGCAACCCGGTGCAGTGTTTAGGAGAACCCACCCTCGCCACCACCCCTCAGCCTGTTGAGCGACTAGACCTTCAATCCTTGATCGAAGTACCCACTGGCAACATTCGCCTGGGCGTTAAAACGACAGCCTAGCTGGTATTGCTATAAGGTTGTAAATGTGGTACTGTACTCTTTATGTCTTTTGAAGCCGGTGTGATAACAACACGCAATGTGCGTGATCTTAATCCTCAGTCATTGTTGCCAGAAGGTATAAAACCTCTTGACCCCAACATCAACGGTTGGCTTAAGAAATATTTTGCCACTACTGTTAATATGTTGCCCGGCCCCATTAATCGGGATTCCGCTTCAAGGCTGGTCACTGGCCTTGCCGAGTACGAAAGTGAACTGCCGTTATACAGCGTTAAGCCGTTCCGCTACGCACCACCTCCTGATATGCCTGAGTATGGCGTGCAACTTTCGGCAGAAAGTACTGTTGTGGCCGCCGGCGATAATATGGACTACATGCTGGAGCATTTTGGCAAGCCGGCCTTCGCCGCGGAAGTAGCTGCCAAGCGCACAGTTCGGGCCGCCACCTGGATATCACCGATAGACGAAGATTTTCATTTGCACGTCCGGGGCGGCTCAGGTTCTGGTACTTTCTCGATCGACTTTGGGCTAGGCGTCATTGACCGCAAAAACCGGACTAACGTACCCAACTACAAGGAGTTATGGAGGACCGGGGTTGATACTGTGCCCCTAGACGATAGTATCGGAGCCCGTTTTATCCGCACAGGCAGCGGTATTAAGGACAATGATCCTTTTAAATCGGCCGCTTTTTACCATTTTAGGAGACGCCACAATATTTTGCCGCAGAGGTTGCTTGGCCTTATTGGGCTCTACTTCATGCGCGAGCTAGAGCCTCGCTATGCCGTGGCATTTAGTACCGCCGGCGCCCGGCACTACTCGACTCTCAAGAATTCTCAAGGCGGGTGCGATTACGACGGTATATTTAAAAATATTGGCTTTGAGGCCATACCTACTGATGAGAATTGGCTAGCTATACCGAATTTTGGTGAAGGCTTCTATAAGGCGATCGTGGTTTCTAAAATCAAACGCCGCGAAGAGGCGGTTTTGTATACTGCCGTAGAAGCCTTGAAAGACATGGAGCCTCTTAACCCTCCCGACAAAGATACTGTCGGGCAAAGGCTCTTTCCTCTCTGTGAAGATGACCACCCCAGTATCCTGGCGCAGGAAGTAGCGGCGGCTTACGGGGAAAGACGCCGTCACTGGTTTGGCTTGTCTTAGTTTGATTGCTGGTGATCAAGTTTTTGTAGCTTGAACTGGGTGTAGCGTTCGGCGGCCAGGCGGGTCAGCTCGGGGTCTTCGTCCTGGTTGACGAACGTCATGGCCTCGGCCAGCATGGGGTGGACCTCAGCCAGTTTCTCGTGCATTTGGAGCACCAGCTTACGGTAGCCGGGATGGCCTTGCGGCGTGGTGCGCAGTTCGTGCAGGTGGAAGGCTTCGCGCGCGTTATAAGTGACCTTCCAGCGCATTTTGTGGCCCAGAAGCGTGGCGTATTGGGCCTCCAGCGGGTAGCCGGCCTTTTGCAGGAGGCTGTAAAGCTTAAGGCTGATCTCGAAGCAGGCCTCAAACTCATCTGTTAAGCCGGCTTCTTCTACCAGTTTGGGTACATCGTAGCCGTAGCGTGGGGTTAAGAGCTGCCAGTTCATGTCGTCGACCATGCGGTGGCGCTGGAGGTCGCGGAAGATACCGTAGTCGCACACCAGGTCCCAGCTGTAGTGAGCTTTTTCTAGCGCCCGGCCGGGGCGGTGCCGGCGGTTCAGACGCTCGCCCATATAAGCCTTAAAGACATCTGTTTTCTTCTCGTAGGGCCAGGCGTTGACATCCGTCTGGAGCTGTTCCAGCGGCAGATTGCTGTGTTCGTAGAGCATGTCCGGCACTAACAGCATTTCGTTTTTGGGCCAGAAATCGACCAGCGTTACCGCTTGGGTGGTCGTGGCGGCATGGCTATCCGGTAAATAAGACTTGGCGAGCTGTTTCATGGCCTCGGCAGTATTAGAGCGGTAAGCGATAGCTGCGCCACCACGCTCCGGCTTATCGGCTCTTTCCAGGAACATCGGCACGACTTTGCGGTTCTGTTCCAATAGTTTTTGGCCGACCTCGCGGGCTTCGGGCAGTTCGTCGCTCAAGAGGTGCATAATCAGGCTCTCCAGGGCCTGGCCGGAGGCGAAAATGCCGACCGTGGAGGTGGTTGCCACCGGCAGGACATCGCGGATGGCATCGCAGGCCTGGGCTTTGGTGGCGCTTTTCCAGGCGCCGTCGCGTTCTTTTTCGGGCGTGGCAGAGCTGGCTCGGACGTATTCCGTCAGGCGCTTGGCCATGTCCGAGTACAAGTCAAAAATACCATCCATAGCCTCTTCGTACTGTTTCTTAACGCCGGCCTTGAGGTGCGCCGGTGTGTGGTAGCGGTATTTGCCCTGGGCGTTCTTTTGGTCGAAGTAGATGTAGCGGGTGGACTGTTCCAGGTAAGCGGCCAAGCGGCCCCACTCGAGCTTTTTGGTTAACAGATTGGAACCGTTTTCGACAACCACGTGGATGCCGGCCAATTGCTGGACAGAATCATCGCCGTAAGCCGTTATGACGCGTTTTAATAGCTGGGCGTCTTTATCTACTTTGCCGGCGAATTCGTCGAGAATAGTGACCCGCATGTCATCGCTGCGGCGGCTGAGGCGGGCCATGGCGGCGGCGATGGTGACCGGGCTTAGCTTATCTGTAAAGGCGTAAACGTCGCCCTCGGAATCGGTGACGCTTTGTTTGAGGAACGCGCGGCCTTGATCGGTGAGTATGTAGCGGCCGTCTTTGTCTTTGGTGACGTAAGTATCGCCTTCGGGGGTCTTGGCGGCTTGCTTTTGCTCGAGTATTTCTTTAAGCGAAGCCGGTGCGACGGAATGGCTGGCCTGGGCCGGTCGACGCACGGCCAGTTCTTTGGAGACCAGATTCCAGATGTGATGCGCTACCGTATCCGTGTCATCGGTGGCATAAACTACCGGCAGATTACGCTGTTTGGCTTCCCATAAATAGCCGGCCCGCACCCTCTCCAGAAAGGCATCGTCTAAGTTGTCGAAGCGCTCGCCATGGTAGCGGTCTTTCAGGCGCTCACGCAGGCTGTTAACCGGAGCGTCCAGCACTATGCAGAGGTCGGCCTCTATGCCGCCGACCGCGAAATTGATAATGTTATTAATCGCCTCGTAGTCCGGCACGTCGCCGCGGCCGTAATATTGGATAGCCAGCGTGGTCAGGTAATTGCGGTCCACCAGGCAAATAACACCTTGTTCGACGCTTTTTTTGATGACTTCCAGGCTTTGCGAGCGGGCGGCGTTATAAAGCAGAACCTCGGTGCGGGTGTTCATGGGGTAGCGCGGATCCTGGGTCAGCTGGCGGATGGCCCGGGCTGTCAGCTCGCTTTGGCTGTCGGGCTCGCGCAGGGTGCGCACTGGTAGGCCGGCGGCTCGCAGGCGGCGGGCCAGCTCGTGTAATTGAGTGGTTTTACCGACACCCTCCGGACCCTCAATTACGATGTAGCGGCCCCTATTCATAAAAGAGTCCTTCGATTTTAGGCGGCAGTTCGCGGCGGTCCTTGTAGGCTCGTGGCAGCAGCATGTCGGGCGACCAGGTTTTGATGATGGTGTCCAAATCGTTGCCCTGCTGGTATTTGCCGCTAAAACCGTCGTTGCGGCCCTGGCCGTAACTGCCCTCGACCTCTCCGGTTTCCAGGAAAACGGCCTGGGCGATACGCTCGCCGACCGGCAGCAGCACCGTTTCGCGCTCGTTAAGGTTATAAATCTCCAGCGTTAGCCGGTTGATGTAGCCCGGGTCGACCCAGCCGGCGTCAAAGCAGACGGCCACGCCATTGCGGCCCCAGCTGGAGCGCGATTTTACCTCGTAGGCGCCGGGCGGCTTAATGCCAAAGAATTCGTGGGTGTGGGCCAGAATGCGTTCGCACGGCTTGAGGCTGATTACCGGATGGTCCAGCGGAATGTTATTGACCGGCTTGAAGCCGTTCAGTTTGCACCATTCGCCGTGCGGCATAGCTTTATACGGTCCGTCGAAATAGCGCTCCACGTCTTCGGAATCAAAGGGGTTATAAATGGTCCGGTCGTTCATGCGCTCGATGCGGTAGAAATGATAACCGAGCGTGACGTCCAGGCTGGCGTGGCTGACGTGTTGGGGATTGAAGGGATGACAGACTATATGCCCGTCATCGATGGCCGCGCGAATCTGAATATTGCTGTAAACAGCCACCTTGAGCCCTCCTTATAAGCTGTATTTATTGTAGTTTAGGGCCACTGTTAAAGGCAAGCATAATAATAATGTGATATTTACGCAAAAAGGTGTTTATAGCGGTTTAAGAACTGCGTCGTTTGGCTTGGAGTATGTGGCGGATCAGTCTCATGGTCTCCTGGTGTATGACCTCGATGGAACGGTCGGCTTCGACCATGAAGGTTTGGGCCGGATAGCGGCCGGCCGCCGAGGCATAGCCGGCAGCCACCCTTTCAAAATAGTCAAGCGGCTTGCTTTCGAAATAATCGGCCCCGCCGGATTTTGTCCTGGCCCGTCCCAGCGCGGTTTTAACATCGGCCGTGTAAATGATGGTGAGTTCGGGGCGCAGACGCTTCATGCCATTGTCGACATGCGGCCAGCCCAGGGTTTCGCTGAGGCCGCTGCCGTAAATTTCGTAAGCCGCCAGCGACAGCGGCCCCCGGTCCATCAAAATGACCGAACCGCCTTGGCGCCGGTGTTCGGTAGCTTCTATCAAAGCTTCCTGGATAGCCACCGATAGATAGAGATTTGTAGTTTCCGGTCGGGGGTGCGGGGAAAGCATTGCCTCTCTTAAAGCTTCGCCTATAGGCGTGCCGCCCAGGTTGCGGCTGGTTTCAACGGCCAGCCCTTCCTTTAAGAGCGCTTCTTTGGCCAGTTCTAGCTGGGTGGTTTTGCCAACGCCGTCAATGCCCTCGAAGACTATTAACAGGCCGTCTTTTAGCTTGGTGGCTTCCTGGCTCATACGTCAATTATGCCAGACCGGCCGGCTTTAGCCGATAGCGCTTACGTCTAGCGGGATGGAAGGGCCCATAGTAGTCGTCAGGTGCACGCTTTTAAGGTAAGCGCCTTTGATGCCCTGGGGCTTGTTGGCCTTAATACTGGCCAGAACAGCCTGGACATTGTCCTGCAGCTGCTTGGGCGTAAAGCTGACCTTGCCAATGCCGAGATGAATGATACCGGTGCTGTCAACCCGGTACTCGACGCGTCCGGCCTTGGCTTCGGCCACGGCCTTGGTTATATCGGTGGTAACGGTACCGCTTTTGGGATTCGGCATTAAGCCGCGCGGACCCAGCACCCTGGCGTACTTGCCCAGCTGGGGCATCAACGCCGGCGTGGAAATTAGGATATCGAAGGTGATATCGCCCTTTTCGATTAGAGCCAGCAGTTCATCGGTACCGGCCAGTTCGGCGCCGGCTTTCTTGGCGGCCGCGGCGTCGTCGGTTAAGACGGCGATCTTAACGCTCTTGCCGCTGCCGGCCGGCAAAACCAGATTGTCACGAATATTTTGATCGGCTTGGCGCGGATCGACGTCCAGATTGACGTGCAGTTCCACCGTGGCGTCAAACTTGACGTGGCTGGTCTTCACGGCCAGCTCCGCGGCTTCAGCTACACTGTAGGTTTTAGAGCGGTCAATCTGTTCGGCGCTCTTGCGGAAGTGTTTGCCGCGCCGTTCCAGCCGCGATCGGGCCGGCTTGACCGGTGCTTTAGGCTTAGCCTCAGCCTTGGGCGGCTCCTTAGCGGGCTCTTCAGCTTCGGCCGGTGCGTTTTGGGCCAGCAGTTCACGTAGCTCGGCAACGGTCTTTGTGTGGTCAAACTCCACACCCAAAGCCTCAAGCTCGGTTTTGACCTCTTTCTTAGTTAGTGCCATGTTTACTCCTTTCGTGGTGCATGCGGCTTTTCAGGCCTCCCACAAATTAATTACGTATCTCGGAATCTTCTATCGCGTCATGAATCAAGCCTTCAAGGCTAAAACCGACAGGCGCCTGCGGCGGGTTACGCTTCTGCTCGGCAACCGCATCAATCTGGTTTGCTATATCCGGTGCGCCGATATGTCCTTCGGGAAATGCCGTATTATGCGGTGGGACAATTCGCCCGTTAACAACTTCTGGGCCCGGTTGAATTGCTTTAGGTCTCAACCTCGACCCCCATACTGCGGGCAGTGCCGGCGACCATCTTTTTGATGGCTTCAACGTCTTCGGCATTCATGTCGCCGGCCTTGGTTTCGGCGATCTCCTGAAGGTCCTTTTGGCTTAGTTTCTTCTCGATCTTTTCGCTGTTCGGCTTGCCGGAACCCTTTTGGATTCCCAGCTTGGAACGGATCAAATCATCTGTGGGGGCACCGACAACCCTGAAATCCATACTGCGATCGTCATAAATGGTTATGTGCGCCGTGACCATGGCGCCCTGCATTTCTTTGGTAGCATCATTAAACGGCTGGATAAAATCCATCATGTTAACACCGTACTGGCCGAGTGTGCTACCGACAGGCGGCGCCGCGCTGGCCTGGCCGCCGCGGATCTTCATCTTTAAATTAGCTTTAACTGTTTTTGCCATAGTAATTAGCGAACGGAGCGATGCTCAACGTTCTCCTTCCCTTTCTTAATTAAGTGAAGCATTAAGACAGAAGTGCGTAACCTGTTTATTCTACCCCAGGAAAGGATAATTGTCGAGACGGCTCGTCCGGTTGCTCATCTTGTGCCTCCTGTGACAAAGATGCCAAATGCTGATCGTCTTGCTCCATTTCGTATGAACTCTGCCTAGCCCCCAGTAGCTTCTTACGGGCGTTGTAGCCAAACCAGCCGGCAAGCGCAACGGCGCCTATTCCCGCTGGCGTGCTATCTTGCAGAAACTCCAACCCGCTCTCGGCTAACATAACCGTGCTCAGCACGGTATAGCCAATACCGCTCCCTTTGCTTCTCATAGCTTGGCGACGGTCAAAGGCCCTGACGCCTTCTTCTACACTGGTATCGCGAATGGGCATAATCGCCTATTATACTAGGCTTCACCTCTGTTGTCAAGACGAAACAGGTCAACACGTAGGGCGATGTGCTCTTGCATTTTTTCTTTATCAGCTCTCTCAACTGGCATCCGTGGTTCAGGCATCAGTGATAACTGAGCGGGTTCCAAAGCTACCCCGACTTCTTCGGCCGCCGTAGCTATCGATAGAACGTCCGTACCAAGCACTTGGCGTGGCACGAAAAGAGGCTTACCAAAGACGTAGACGGATACTTCCCCCGGCAGGCTGTGTTCGCTGTTAATTGCTTCACCCACATTAAACTCTCTTCACCTGCAGGCCGTCGAGTTCGACGGGAGTTTCGCGGCCGAACATGCTGACCAGGACTTTAAGTTTGCCCTTGGCGGCGTCGATTTCGTTGATACTGCCGTCGAAGCCCTTGAACGGCCCGTCGATTATATTGACCACCTCACCAACCGCAAAGTCGATCTTGTGCTTGGGCTGTTCCAGGCCCATGCGCTTTTGGATTTTTTCGATTTCGTCCTGTTCGATAGGTGTTGGGTCGCTGCCGCTACCGACGAAGCCGGTGACGCTAGGGGTGTTGCGCACAATGTACCAGGCATCCTCGGAGAGTTTCATGTGTACCAGCACATAGCCTTGGAAAATACGCTTTTCGACCACCCGACGCTTGCCATTCTTGATCTCAATCATCTTTTCCTTGGGTACCAGCACCTCAAAGATCTTATCTTTCATGTCGAGGCTGTCGGCGCGCTGGCGGATGCTTTCGGCGACTTTTTCCTCGTAGCCGCTGTAGGTGTGGATGGCATACCACTGCTTGGTGGTGTCATAACGTTTGATGGTGCTCATAGGCTAATACTCTGTCCTTCTTACTTTAATAATACGTTGCGGAAGACTTTATCGAGGCCGTAGTCGACGACGGCAATGGCGGCGCCGAAGATCGTGGCGAAAACCAGCACGGCGAAGGTCAGGCTGAGGCTTTGGCGGCGGCTGGGCCACTGCACCTTACGCAGTTCTCGCCAGCTGTTACGGAAGTAAACCGGCAGGAGGATCTTACCGATCAGGCTAAAGGGTTTTTTAAGCCAGCGGAGACCCTTGCGGTTGCCGATTTTGGCGGCTGCTTTAAAGGGCTTGCGAGCTGGCGAGGCCAGGCGGCCGCCGGCTTGTTTCAGCCCTTGGCGACGGCTTGGCTTATCCGGCGTTTCGGCAACTTTGATGGCCCGCTCCCGGAATGTCTCAGGGTCGCGAACACGCCGCTTCTTCGTCGATTTAACCGGTTCGTCCGCCACTATGGCATCTCCCGCCGTAATTAAAAAGCCTACAATATTTTGTAGGCCGTTGCTGTCAAGCTTAGCAGTTAGCCGCCCAGAGGTCAAGTCCCAGCTTGACTAAGCCAGCTCTGGGATAAGGATCGTAAAAGTAGAGCCTTTGTTGAGCTCGCTGTCCAGGCTGATTTCGGCGTGGATCAGGTGCGTCAGTTTCAATGTTACGTATAGGCCGAGGCCGGTGCCGCTGGCCTCGCGGGTGCGAAAGTCCTCGGAGCGGAAAAACTTATCAAAAATGCGCTCCTGGTCGGCTTTGCTGATGCCGATGCCGGTGTCGCGCACCGTGAAGCGTACCCCTTTCGGATCGACTGCCGCTTTAATGTCTATCTCGCCTTGATGGGTGTATTTTAGGGCATTGGTAATAAAGTTTTGCAGGATTTCGCGTACATACAGCTCGCTGGAATGAAGCGGTTTAACGTCTACCGCCACTTCGGCTTCCAGTTTAAGGCCTTTGGCGGCCGCTTCCTTTTGATAGTTGCTAGCCAGCTCTTCGACCAACCCTTTGACGTCGATGGCGGCGACTTCTACGTGCAGTTTACCGCGCTCGGCCCGGCTGAGCGTTGACAGGTCGTTGACCATGTCGGCCAAAAATAACACTTGCTCGTGGGCTTCCTTAAGGGACTGTTTAATGGCGTCCATATCGCCGCTTTTGCTGGCGATGAATTGGGCGTTGCCGATGTTGCCTTCGGCCACGGCTATCGGTGTGCGCAGTTCGTGACTGACCACGCTGATAAACTCGTCACGTTCTTCTTCCAAAGACTTTTCGTGGGTGATGTCGCGCAGCAGCAACACATAGCCGCGATCACCCTTGGAAGCGTAGCCCAAATGGACCGGCGCGATGCTGATGTAGAGGTTGATCAGGCTGCCGTCGGCGTACTTCAGCCTGAGGTCGCGGCTGGTAACCGGCCGGTCGGCGGCCTTGACCATGGCGTCAACTTCGCGCGGCCGATCGTTATGATCCAACGGCTTAAAGAGACTGCCCAGGTCACTGCCGACTTTTATATTGTTAATATCGAATATGTTGAGCGCGGCGGCGTTATACAGTACGACTTTGACATCCTCGTCGACGGCTATGACGGCGTCCGCCATGCTGTTAATAAGGCTGGTTAGGCGCTCGTGCTCGAGCCGGGCGGTTTTGGGCAGAGACTTGGTCTTGCGGCGCAGACCGCGCTTAAAAGGCATACCGACATTATGCCATAAGCGTAACCTAACTATCGAGTATCGGCTGAAAGTCTTTTAGGCGCTTGCGCCTTTGCTTGGCGTCGGGCAGGACGCGCGCCATCTCCTGCCAGAAATCCGGGCCGTGGCGTAATACCTTGGTATGCGCCAGCTCGTGCAGCAGAACGTAATCTATCAGGTCCCAGGGCAGCTGCATAAGAAACAGATTGAGCACGATGTTGCCGGCGTGGTCACAGCTCCCCCAGCGGCTCTTGAGCCGCTTAACGCTCACCCGACCGTACTCAAAGCCGTGCGCGTCGGCCAAACCGGCCAGCCGTTGCGGCAGCAATTGATTGGCTTGAGCCTTCAGAGCCCGAAAACAGGCTTTGCGGGCCATTTCCTGAACCGCCGGACTGGCCGGCGTCATGTTCGAAGGGTAGCGGATCGTTACCGTGCCGCCGGATAACCGTGAGCTCAGTTTAGAGTCTTTGGACGGCACAAAGGCTAGCCGGTGCGCCTTACCCACAGCTTGCCCGTCCGCCAGCAGTGCCGTTGACGGCCGTCGCGACATGATCCAGTCGTATCGCGAGCGGGCAAAGGCCAGGCCGGCCTTATAAGGCGCCCAGGCGGGTATGCTGACCCGCACCTCGCCGCTAGGGCCGATAGTCAGCCTCAGGTGCCGGTTAGTGCGGCGTTTATAAACGGTGACCGCCAGGCCACCCTCCAACTGAAAATCCTTGCCGGGCATAAACTGGCCGCGTTTAGCGAATCGAGATGTTACGGCGGCTGATATCGACACGGCCCTGGTGCTTGGGCACCAGGTTCACCATGCCCGGCTTAATAACCCGCGAGCTGGCGTCGTTATTCCCCAGCACACCTTCGGAACGCAATTTACTGACAACGGAGCTCTGCTGCATCTTAAACACGTGCTTGCCGCTGACCACCACGTGGTCTTCGCTAGCGCCGGGGTTCTGCATACGCGCGATGACGGTATCGAACGTCGTCCTATCCCAGCTGGCGGCATGCTTGTCGTCGGCCCGGCGGCGGTCGCGCTTAACATTGCGCGTAAAGGCCGTTTCCTGGTCCATCTGGAACCATATCAGCAGCGGTTTGGCCCGGTGTCGGTAGGCCTTTTCGTAAAGTGCCCGGCGCTGGCCGGCGCGCATGGCGTTGGTGTCGTAGGCCACGCTGACACCGGCCGACAAAAACTCCTCGGCCATGTAATCCATTAGGTGATTGACGATGCCGTTTTCCTGCTTGTCATAACGCGGCTTCTCGAAAAGCTCACCGCGGATGCGGTCGGACTGCAGATGCGCCGCCTGCACATTTTCACAAAATTGACGCGCGAAGTAGGTCTTACCGGCACCGGGGTAACCGTAAAACAACAACAAAAACGGTTTTGTTGGATAAATTTTCGCCATATATATTTATGTATAGCAGATTTTAATCTGTTTGAAAAGCAGATTCAGGTGACAGTCGGCCGCTTTTGACTTATCATATAACCTGTTACTAAAGGGGCATAGTACAACGGCTAGTATAAGGGTCTCCAAAACCCTAGATCGTGGTTCGATTCCACGTGCCCCTGCCATAATTTTAGCGCTTAGGAGCTTCGTTGCGGCCCAGATTTTTTTTAGATTCGGTAAAGACAACGTGTTTGCGCAACTTAGGACTATACTTTCGTAATTCAAGTTTATCAGGGGTGTTCATGGTATTTTTGGTCGTGTAGTACAGGCGCTCCCCGCTTTCCTCGCTGACGAGACCGATAATTTTGCGCTTGTCGCCTTTTTTAGCCATAGAATCCTATATTAACAGATTGATCAGTGCTTGTAAATGGAGCCACCTGTCGGATTCGAACCGACGACCCTCTGTTTACAAAACAGATGCTCTGACCAGCTGAGCTAAGGTGGCGAAGTACCCTAAAAGCTTAGCAAAATAAACGTTTAGGTTAAACCTTCGGGGCGGGGCGCTACATCAAAGAGTATGTTTCTGCCAAGCTCGATAGCGAATTGTTCCCTTAGTGCCATGCGCATAAATTCCGCACTAACAGAGTTAGTGGCGAAGCCGTTCTCTAATACCTTCATGGGCTGCCACTCAGGATCAGCGGTATCAATATAAGGTATACGGTCATCAGGATGCGAGTCCTCGTTAAGCTCGTAGAAAGAGTCATCTATGCAAACGCCGTCGATGCCAGGTACCGTGGTTGTTTCTTTAATATTTATGCGTACTACATAGATGAGTTCCGTTTCCGGGTCGTCCTCAAACAACTGGGGCACGTCCTCAGCCTTATAAACCACGTCATGGCCGTTCAGCCAAAGCTTTTTGCCTTTTACACCGCGATCCCTCATATCGGCTCCATAACTCGTACGTCCCATATAACCCTCTTGGCGGTGGACACTGTGCCTCATCAGCGGCGGTAAACGAAATCTATCAACAGTGGCGTGCTCGTTTGTGATTCTAAACGGCGGGCCATTTACGCTCATAAATTAATCGTAGCACCGGCTGTTTCTTAATGCTAGTAATGCTTTATTTATCTCTGTTTTTTTGCTATAGTAGGCCAGTTAAACGCCATCTTAGCTCAGGGGTAGAGCACGTCCATGGTAAGGACGGGGTCCGGGGTTCAAATCCCCGAGATGGCTCCACGCATGCAGGGATACTCAAGCGGTCAACGAGGGTAGACTGTAAATCTACTGGCTTAGCCTTCGCAGGTTCGAATCCTGCTCCCTGCACCAAATTAGCTTTTCCGGGATTAACTAGAGCCTAATAACAGCTGCTTTGCCGTCTGTAAAGAACACGTCTCCGCTTGCATTCTTGCCTGCCTGGGCATTAACAACTTGCAAATAGCTCACATTCTTTAACCCTAGTGAGCTGGCAATATAGCTACGTTCGGCGTCAATGTTAGGGTCAATGTGATGTGTCGGTAACTTGGCTGGGCCAGCAAACTCAATACCTTCGTCATAGCTGGCAGTCGCAACCCAGACTTCCTGGCCGCTAGCTAACCTAAAGTCTGTTTGCCAGAGGCGGGTGTGGTGGCGCTGGCGCAACGTATTGGAATCGGTTGGCTTCTGAAAGGCTAAGTTTTCTGGCTCGGCGTTCAGGTAGGAGGGGGTAACGGGCGCCTTGAGATACTGATGTCCTTGAAACCCGACAGACAATGCCTTGAGAGTGTTAGATAGGGTTGAGGGGTCTGCCTTATACCAACCATGTGACAAGAAAAGCTGTTCAATCTGCCGCTCAGAACCAATGTAGATAAAGTTAATCGGTTCCATAGTTTTGCCGGTCAGGGTTTCGCTGTACAATGGCAGCTTCTTAACAGTCATCTCGTTGATTGTGGGCAGAGTGGTAAAACTAGGCACAACTGCAACAGGTGCAATCTTTATAAGAATTGGGCTAGCCATAAGCGATACTAAAATTACCACTATTGGCAGGATTGCCAGAAGCTTATTAGCGAACATCTTAGCGCTTTGACCCCACAGCTTATAGCGAACTGTTATTTCTACGACCGTAATAAGAAGCGTAAGTAGTGAAGCGCCAAATAAGATGCTGGCTAGTACGTCGCTGGGATAATGTACTCCAAGATAGACACGGCTAAGAGCTACTAACATCACCGAAATCAGGTAGCCAAGAATAATACCGAGCCTAAGCATGGAAGACTTGAAGGAACGGTATAGCAGGTAAGACAATAGCCCGAATAGCACTGTAGCCCTTAAGGCGTGACCACTCGGAAAACTAAAACTATCTTCTTTTATTAGGCTTAGCGACTGCGCTGGCCGCACACGGCCAACCAGGTGTTTCAGTACAAACGAGCTTCCTTCTTCGGCAACTAGAGCAAAAAGAAGTAAACCTACGGCTACCTTCTGACGCTTTCTCCATAAAATAAAGGAGGCTAGCAAAATCAAGAGCAAAACAGCCTCTATATTGGCGGTAAACGTAACGAAGCGGAAGAATGATGTCTGTAGGGGTGTGCGTATGCTCGGCATAAGGTTAACTACGCGAGTATCGATCTTGGTTAGCGGATCGTGGAACCATACGTCCTGCAATATGCCGCTAAAGCCAATAAAGAACAGCAGCGCTGTGGCGACCCCGATAGTTAAAAATAAGCCAAAAGGATTTTTGAGGTCGATTCGAGCTGCCAGCCATTGTGAGAACGGTAGTTTGGTTTTTCTTAGACGCTTTACGTAAGGGTTGGTGAGTATACCCGCCCAGGCGGACTTAAGGATTGAGCCGAGAATGTGGAGCGGTGTACGTAAAGCTCGTACAAGGCTGTAAACAAAAATGACAATTAAAATTAGTTCGGCCAATATACCAAAGGCAAAAAGGAGAGGAGAACCAAAGACGTCTACGCTTCTAACAACATAGGCGGTGGCTAAAGTAAGCAACAAGGCGGTGATAGCGACCAGGCTATGGGCTATGGTTTTGGGACTTATTGATTTCATATATGATTGCGTTAGAAAATCTAGACGACGCGGCGGGGGCGCAGAATGCGCTTGGCCCGGCCCGGTGACTTGAGGCGTTTTAGCTTGTCGCCGATTAAGTCGGCTTCGGCGGCCATGTCGTGGGCGGTGTAGGCCTTATGGAGCAGCATATAGGTTTCGCGGTTGGGTTCGAGCTCGGCGGCCGTTTCGAGCTCCTTGAACATCAGCTTGTCGTTACCCAGCTTCTCCTGGACTTTGGCGTAGGCCACGTGGCGGGCCGCCAGATCACCTTCCAGCTTTAGGGCCTGCTCGAAGGCCACGGCGGCTTTTTCGTAGTTTTCGGTTTCGTAATAAATGAGGCCCAGGTTATGCAGGCTGGAGGGGGTGGATTCTATGGAAGAGGCGATTTCAAAACAGTCGATGGCGTCGCGGTACTCTTTTTGCTTGGCATAAAGGATTCCCAGCCGGTTGTAGGCCGGGGCATTTTTTTCGTCGATTTTCAGGATGGTCAGCAAGGCTTTTTCGGCCCTTAGGAAACGATTTTCACGCATGCCAAGGTGAGCTATATCCCAGAGCTTGCCCAGGCGGTCACCGACCTTACGCGAAACGTCGGCGAATTCATCGTCCCGGATACGGAGATTTCGGTAAGCTAAGGCGCCGAAGCCGGCTACTATCAGCAAGTCATACATCTGGGGTTTTATTATAGCAGGTCGTTAGAGGCTGAGCATTAGCTTGGTGAGCGTCAATTTGGGCTGGGCACTGCCGTTTAAGGCCTCGGCCGCCTGGTAGCCGGCCTCCAGGACGTTTTGCCACCGCTTGGCGGCCTCGCCGCTGGCGGTTTGCAGGCTGACTCGGGCCATTTGCTGCAGTATAAAAGCGATGTCGGCCGCCAAAGACCTCTGTTTAGCGAGCTCGTCAACAGCGATCAGCCGCTCGTAGACCGATTGGCTGAGCAGGCGGCGGGCCCATTCGGTAGCCGTTCTTAGCGAATGTTCCTGGTCGGCCAGCAGAGCCTGCATTAGGCCGGGCAGTCCGCCGCTGATGGCATAGGTCTGGCTAATGGCCGCTGCCGGGTGCCCCAGAGCCTTGAAAAAGGCTTCGGCCAGCTCCCGAGGCGGGCGGTTAACGGCGATGGCCGGCGCTCGCGAGCGAATAGTCGGCAACATGGCCTGTTCATGATTAACGGTTAGGATCAGCAAGGTGCCCTCCGGCGGCTCTTCCAGCGTCTTCAAGAGGGCGTTTTGGGCTTCCAGGCTCAGCAGGTGGGCATCCTCGAAGATAACGACGCGGTCGTGGCTCGATTTGCCCGGCACTTTTAGGGCCAGGAATTTGTCCAGCCGGCGCACGGCTTCAATAGCAATGAGCTTTTTGTCAGCCTCAACGCTTAGGGTCAATCCGTAAGGGTGATCCGCAAAGCTGTCGGCCGGCAGTTGCAGGATATTCTCGGCCAAGCGAGTGGCAAGCCGTAATTTGCCGCTACCGGTAGGCCCGACCAGCATAACGGCGTGGGACGGCGTTTTGGCATAAGCCTCCAGATGTTGCCTGGTCTGCGGCTGAAGCACCAGATCGTCAAGCATTTAACAGCTCCTTGAATTCCGGCGGCATAGCTACCTCGAAGCTCTGGCGCTGACGGTTGGGCAGGGTCAGTTCAAGGCTGCGGGCATGCAGGAAGAGCCGGTCGGCCGTGCGACCGCCATAGAACGTGTCGCCGGCTATCGGGTGGCCCAGGTGCGCCAGATGAACCCTCAGCTGGTGCGTGCGTCCGGTGGCCGGCTGCAATTCCACCAGGCTAAATGCCTCGCCGGCTTTAAGCACTTTGTAATTGGTAATAGCCGATTTGCCGTTACTGCCAACCCGGAAGGTCTGCGGCTTTTTGGGATTACGCTCGATCGGCATATCAATTATGGCCTCGGGCTCTTTCAGGACGCCTTCAATTACAGCTATGTAGCTTTTTTTGACCTTGCGCTGAGAGAACTGTTTTTGCAGCCAGCCCAGCGCCTTCGGCGTCTTGGCGACAATCATAACACCGCTGGTGGCCCGGTCCAGCCGGTGAACAATGCCGGCCCGCTCACCGGGCATGGCCTTGGTCTTGAGCCGGCTGCGCAGCCACGATTCAACCGTCGGCTCAGGGTTGAAAGGTCCTTTGCTGTGCGTCAGCAGACCAATCGGCTTGTTAATGACCACGCAATCGTCATCCTCATACAGCACCGGCAGTTCGATATCTTCGATCGCCAGCTCTTTGGTCTCGTCATAGTCAATCTTGATCCGGTCGCTGGAACGTATTTTATAGCCGGCCTTAAGCTGCGGCTCACCATTAACCGTCACACTGCCTTGATTGATCAATTTGGAGGCGTAGCCCCGGCTCAAATGCGGCATTTGCCGGATTACGTACTGGTCGAGCCGTTCGGCCCTTGAAATCTCCAATTTGCTCACTTAACCTCTCAGGCCGACGGCCTTTTGAACCTTAAGTAAGGTAGCATTGGCTTGCTCATTCATAAGTTTTTCGGAATTACTTAACTTGTTAAGGATTGCCTGTTCATCAACTTTTGCCAGTTCAGCCTGGAATTTAGCCAGGAAATCGCCCACAGCGCTGGCCACAGCCTCTTTGAGCGGGCCATATTGCTCCTGCCCGATAAATTCCTCCGGCTTACCGCCAAATAACTTAAAAATATCCAGCAAATTGGATACGCCCGGTTGTTTTTCATAATCGTGCTGGACCTTGCCCAGGCTATCGGTTTCGGCACTCATTACCTTCTTGCGGGCCTCATCGGGGGAATCCGTCATGAAGATGACGCCTTTGCCAGTATCATCTGATTTGCTCATCTTCTTGGTCGGGTCGACCAGGTCTTTGATGCGCAGGCCTTGGTCTTTACCGAAAAACTCATGTTGCTCTTTAGCAGGTTTTGGCACCACGAACAGATCGCCAAACCGGCTGTTGAGCCGCTCGGCTATATCGCGCGTGAACTCCAAATGTTGTGTCTGGTCATCGCCAACCGGCACATATTCGGCGCCGTAGAGTAAAATGTCGGCCGCCATCAGCACCGGATAGTTAAACAGCCCGAGGCTCACGCGATCATCTTTAAGCGAGCCGGATTTATCCTTGTACTGGGTCATTCTTTCCATTTCACCCATGCCGGTAAAGCAGTCCAAAATCCAAGTCAGTTCGCTGTGGGCCGGCACATAGCTTTGGCGGTAAATATGAACGTCCGGATTATCCAGCGGTAAGCCGGCGGCCGCGAAGACGCGCAGGTTTTGCATAATTCCGTCTTGCAGTTTGGCATGGTCAATCGGGGTAGTGAAGCTGTGGAGGTCTGGAATAAACAGGTTAACCTGGTATTCACCGCCCTTCTGGCGCGCCAAATCGACCATAGGCAGCAAAGCCCCCAGATAATTACCTATGTGGAGGTCGTTGTTGGCCCTCAGGCCGGTCAAAATTACTGGTTTACTCATCTCTTATTCCTTATTATAGCGGAGCTTTCGGTTTATCGTCAGTCTTTTCAAGGGTATGAACTACGCGCTTGCATGAAGCGGGAATCAATGTAACTTACCTTTAACTTATGCTGCTCCTTTACACCTTCGAGAGCAATAGCTAACGGCATGTGCGGATCGGTTGGACTCTCCAGTCGGCTGGCTTCCATCATCGAACCGGCCGGTGCATACCCTCGTTGAGCCAATCTGTTCATAGCGTACACCGCTAATACCTGGCCATCAACAGATTTGCCGAAAAGGCGGCCCGGATCGTGTGCCATCTCCGTGCCGTGGGCTGTATCAAGCAGGAAACGTCCATCAGTTTCTTCATGAACGTCAATGACGGCCTTTTCCCACTCGCTCGGACTACTGGCTTTTAGTCCACCGCGATAGATCAAAACTACCGGAGCGTCGTTGGGGCCTCTTAGCTCAGTAGCTCGGGCTACTTGCTCCAAAGCCTGATCCGTCGTGCCGTCTAAGCCATTCTTGATGCCCAGTGGGATAGTTGGGTTCTCCAGTGCGGCCGCCTTAATTAAATCATTGTCGCCGACGTTTCTGCCGCCGGTCCACATGAACGACAACAAATGGCCATAACGCGGCAAATGGTAACGGTGTCCGATCTCAACTGCCAAGTTGGCGTAGAGTTCCGCTTGGTCTCGCATAGTTACGTAGGCACCGTCCGGGTCAGTCGTTTCTTCGCCATGCCAATCCTCGGGCTTAGTTCTGGGCTTCCACATAGGCCCCCGATGCAAGGCAATAAGCCTGTTTTCAGGGTCACTGACTTCAGCAATCTGGCTACTTTCGTCCATAATCTCGGCCCTTTGCGCCAAACCAGGACGGGCACAATAACCAACTATGCCCACTGTATACGTCTCGTGGTTATTGATGGCATGTGAAACCAACCCTCTCATCCGCTCAATATCCGCCGTAGCCGCCTCGCCAAGCGGGTACTTGGAGTGAAGGTCCTGCGTGGTTGGTGTCTCCGGTGCTTGTGTCATATCGCTTTCGTCCTCTTCGTCCTCATTAAATTAAAAAACCGCCTATGTGGCGGTTGGTTGCTTTTCTTTGGTGCTTACTTTTATGCAGACATGCAGAACTTACCGCCACGAGATGTGTCGGTAAACCAATACTGGTTGTTCTGTAGGCTGGACATGAGGGCAAATATACACCCTCTTTCAATAAGTGTCAAGAAATCGCTAGTTCGGCGTTAGCTTCTTCTAGAGAGATTATACGTGCAACCACAAAGGATGGACGTACCGCATAAGCCAGTTTTCGTTCTTCTTCATTCTCATAAATGACAGTGTAATGGGGCTGGCAGGCTGATTCTCTCGGCTGCTGTCCTTCCTGTCCAAACATCCAGGCATCTGGATAATAATGATCGCGGGCTTCGTTTAGGTTCTCAAATATAGGGGGTGAGGTGTTAAAAGTTGTCATGTGAAACAATATACACTTTTTGTCAATGGGTGTCAAACAGTCGCTAGCGTTTGGTGAACTGGCGCTGTTTACGAGCGCCCTTGAGGCCGAACTTCTTGCGCTCTTTTTCGCGGCTGTCGCGGCTGAGCAGTTCGGCGCGTTTGAGGGTGCTCTTGTAGTCTTCGTTCAAGACGACCAGGGCTTTGGCGATGCCCAGGCGAATAGCTTCTACCTGGCCGATGTGACCGCCGCCGGAAACCACAACGCTGACGTTAAATTTGCCGGTTAGGTCGAGCACGGTGAAGGGTTCCTGCAATTTGCCGAGCAGGTATTTGCTGTCGGCGAAGTATTCTTCGGCCGGTTTGCTATTGACGGTGATGGTGCCTTTGCCGCTGGTAAGCCGCACACGGGCGGTGGCGCTTTTGCGTCGACCAAGGGCGTAAAAGTAGGAATTCTTAGCCATTATTTAGTGTCCTTTACAGATATGGGAGTTGGCTTTTGGGGTTCGTGCTGGTGTTCGGCGCCGGCGTAGACTTTGAGGCGCTGGAGGCGCGGGTCGCGCAGTTTGTTGACCGGCAGCATGCCGCGGACGGCTTTGGTAATGGCGAAGGTCGGGTCTTTGGTCATTTTTTCGGCCAGGGTGGCTTCTTTGAGGCCGCCGGGGTAGCTGCTGTGGCGGTAGTACATCTTCTTGTTGTGTTTGTCGCCGGTGACGACGGTGTTGGCGGCGTTGATGACGATCACGTAGTCGCCGCAGTCGATGTGCTTGGTGAACTGCGGTTTACCCTTGCCGGTGAGCAGAGTGGCTACTTTGGTGGCCAGGCGGCCCAGCGGCGCTTCGCCGGCGTCAACAACATACCATTGGCGGTCAACGTCGGTCGGCTTGGCGCTGTAGGTCTTCATTATTTGGTCTCCTTAGCCGCTTTAGCGGCGTTGACGGCGGGTTTTCGCTTGGTTGCGGCTTTGGTGGCGGCCGGTTTCTTGGCCGGAGTCTTGGGTTTAGCTGTGGCTGTGGCTTTGGGTGCGGCTGGCGCTTTGGGCTTGCCAGCCGGAGCGGCTGCTTTGGCTACGGGCGCTTCTTTGAGGTCATCGACAAAGCTGACGCGAGCCAGCTGGGCGTTGTCGCCGCGGCGCAATACGGTCTTTTCGATACGCAGGTGGCCGCTGACACGGCCTTTCAGCTTGGGAGCTATTTCGTCGACCAGTTTGTGGGCGCTGGCGAGGGTCTGCAGGCCGCTAATCACCTGACGGCGGTTGTGCAGGTCGCCTTTTTTGGCCTTGGTGATCAGTTTTTCTACGTAGGGCACGACTTCCTTGGCCTTGGGCAAGGTGGTTTCGATGGATTCGTACTTAACCAACGAGTCGGCCAGGCTCTTGATCAAAGCGCGGCGCTGGTCGCGCTCGCGGTGCAGTTTTCGACCTTGGTAGCCGTGGCGATGCATTTACAGCTCCAGCTCCGCCAGTTTTTCCTTGACTTCGTCGAGGGCTTTGCTGCCGAAGCCTTTCAGGTCGCGCAGCTCGGCGTCGTTCAGGGCGAACAGGTCACGAATGGTGTGGATTTCGTTGTTGATCAGGGCGTTGGTGGTGCGGGCGGTGAGGTTCAGGTCTTCGATGGAAGTGCTGAGGGCGGTTGATTCGTCGCCCATGATGTCGGAGTTGAATTCGCCGTCCGAGCCGCCGGTTTCGGCGGTTACTTCGGCCGTGGATACACGGGTTTTGCCGGCGAGAGCTGTGTATTGGTTGACCAGGATGGCGGAAGCTTCCTCGAAGGCATCCTGGGGAGTGATTGAGCCGTCGGTTTCGACGGTCAATAGCAGGCGGTCAAGGTCGGTGGCCTGGCCGACGCGGGTGTTTTCCACCTTATAGCGGACCCGCAGTACGGGACTGAAGATGGCGTCCAGGGCAATCATGTCGCTGGCTTTCTTGATAGCGCCTTCTTCGATGGTGCGATAACCCCGGCCGACTTCTACGGCCAGGTCAACCGTCAGTTTGCCCTTGGCGTCATCGATGGTGGCGATAACGTGTTCCGGATTGACGATTTCGACGTCGGCGTTGGTTTGGATGTCTTTAGCGGTAACCATGCTCTTGCCGGACTTAACTATACGCAGAGTCTGCTGCTCTTCGCCGTAAACTCGGAAGCGGACGCCTTTCAGGTTGAGCATAATGTCAACGACATCCTCTTTGACGCCCGGCAAGTCGGTAAATTCGTGGTTGACGCCTTCGATCTTGAAAGCCGTTATGGCGGCACCCGAGATGCTGGAAAGCAGTACGCGTCGTAGCGAGTTGCCCAGCGTCATGCCGTAGCCGCTGTGCAGCGGTTCGACAACGAAAGAAGCGCTGGTGCTGCTGTGGTCATCGACTTTGACGAGACCCGGGGTGTGAATAATATTTGACATGTGGCTTGGCTCCTTATTTAGCGTGAGTAATACTCGACTATTAATTGCTCGTTAATGTCCGGCTCGGCGTTGTCCCGTGTGGGCAAACCGGTGACGGACACGGTAACTTTCTTGCGTTCGACCTTCAGCCAGTCCGGAATCTCTCCCGGTACGGGGCTGACATCATCGAGCTTCTTGAAGTATTCGGTCTTGAGGCTGTGCGGGCGGGCGACCAGTACGTCGCCGGGCTGCAGGCGGATGGAAGGAATATCGACCCGGCTGTCGTTGAGCAAGAAGTGGCCGTGGGTCATCAGCTGGCGGGCGGCCCGGCGCGACGGCGCGAAACCGGCCCGGTACAGAGCATTATCGGCCCGCTGTTCCAGGAACTGCAATAGGTTGTGGCCGGATTGGCCGGGGCGGCGGTCGGCTTCCTTCATAAGGTTGCTGAACTGCTTTTCCAGTAAGCCGTAGAGGCGCTTAACCTTTTGCTTTTCGCGTAACTGCAGGGAGTATTGGCTGATACCGCCGCGGCGCGGCCCGCGGCTCTGCGGGTTCTGGCCGGGTTTACCGGTGCGTTTAACGAGGACTTTGTGAGCCTTGGGGTGCAGGGCGTAGCCCTCGCGGCGGCTCATTTTGACGATTGATTGACGATCGCGGGCCATTAGATTCGCCTCGCTTTAGATGGCCGGGTGCCGCCATGCGGAATACCGGTAACATCGGTTATGGTTTCGACGCTTATGTCCATGCCGGCCATGACACGAACGGCGGCGTCGCGGCCCAAACCGATACCTTTGATAAAGACCTCAGCCTTGCCAAAGCCGTACTGCTGTTTGGCGGCCTGGGCGGCGCGCTCGGCGGCGACCTGGGCGGCGTAAGCGGTGCCCTTTTTGGAACCGCGAAAACCGCAGGCGCCGGCGCTGCTGGTGGTCAGGACATTGCCCTTGGAGTCGGTAAAGGTAACAATCGTATTATTAAAAGTCGCCAAAACGTGCACCTGGCCGCTGGGAACCGAGCGCTTGGCTTTCTTGCGCTTGGGGGCCGGTTTGTCGGTAGCCGTAACTTCGGGCTTAGCCCCTTCTTCGGCGGTCGTTGCCGCTGTCGACTCTTCCTTAACCGGTGCTTTTGATTCTGCTTCTGCCATATTAAGTCTTGCTGGCTACTTTCTTAGCGGTGCCGCCGACGGTAACCTTGCGGCCGCGGCGGGTACGGGCGTTGGTTTTGGTGCGCTGGCCGCGGGAAGGCAGGTTGGAGGCGTGCCGCTGGCCGCGGTAGGCTTTAATATCTTTCAGGCGCTTGATGTTGCCGCTGACCAGGCGCTGTAATTCGCCTTCTACCAGGTAATCGGCGTTGACAAGCTCCTGTATGCGGCCGATTTCGGCATCGTTCAGGTCTTTAACTCTGGTGGTTCGCTCGACCTTGGCCTTGGCCAGAATCTCATCGGCGCTTTTGGGTCCAATGCCGTAAATATAGGTGAGGGCCACCCACACTTGCTTGCCATCAGGAATAACAACCCCGGAAATTCGCGCCATGCTTAACCTTGCCTTTGCTTGTGCTTAGGTTTGAACTTGTTGATAACGTAAACCCGGCCCTTGCGGCGGACAATTTTATCGTCTGGACTGATCTTTTTGACACTGGCACGCACTTTCATGCGGATCATGCTCCTTTCAGGAGGGTGACTCTCTGCTCTAATTTATCCTTTGCGATAGGTGATTCTTCCCTTAGTAAGATCATAAGGGGTCAACTCGACCGTAACGCTGTCACCGGGGACGATTCGGATGAAGTGCTTCCGCATCTTTCCGGCAACGTGAGCTATTATTTGATGGCCGTTCTCGAGTTCTACACGAAACTGAGTCCCGGGAAGGGTCTCGACAATTGTTCCGGTGAGTTCGATTACTTCCTTGTTGGCGGCCATAAAATATAACTAGAGAAGTAGTGTAGCATGGCTGACCACAGTTTGTAAAGGGGTTTTACTTCTTGGAGCGGTTTCTTAGGCGGGGGCCGAATTTGAGGCGGCGTCCACCGGTAGCGGCGTCAGCAGGCGTTTCCGGGTCGTAAAAGAAGTCGGGCTGGGAATACTGGTCGTAGGTGACCATCAGGGCACGCGATTCGACGGCCCGCAGGGTTTGCAGGGCGACGGAGACCAAGATCAGCACGCTGGTGCCGCCAATGGTAATGTTGACGTTAATAAAGACCTGCGCCAGGATGGGCAGAACGGCCAGCAGGCCCAGGCTGACGGCCCCGAAAAAGGTCAGGCGGTTAACGATTTTAGACAGATACTTTTCGGTCTGTTCGCCGCCGCGGACACCTTCTATGAAGCCGCCCTGCTTATGCAGATTTTCGGCGATTTCCTTGGAATTAAAGGTGATGCTGGTGTAGAAGAAGGTAAAAGTAAAGACCAGCATGAAGTAGGTGACCGGGTAAATGTAGGCCTGCCAACCCAGCTGGGCGAAGGTTTGGGCCGACGGCTGGCGGAACCAGGTTCCGAGCTGTATACCAAGATGGGCCAGATGCGGGCTATGATTGCCCGCCAGCAGCTGTCCGGCGAAGCTGGGCACGCTCAGGAAAGCCACAGCGAAGATAATAGGCACCACCCCGGCCGTAATCAGCTTAACCGGCAGAACGGTTGTAATACCCCCGTAAGCCCGGTTGCCCTGGACCCGTTTGGCGTAATTGACCGTCAGGTTGCGAGCCGCCTCGTTAAGCATTACCACAATCCAGGTCACCGCCAGAACGGCCGCCAGAATTATCACTCCGTAAATGAGGGCTGTTTTATTGACCGGCAGGCTGTGGCCCCACAATACCCAGTGGTCCTTTTTGTTGAAAATGGAGTGGGCTATACTGGCAATTTCGGTGGGCAGACGGCTGACTATGCCAACCGTAATCAGCAGTGAAATACCGTTGCCGACACCCTGTTCGGTCACCAGCTCGCCGAGCCACATCAGCAGCATCGAGCCGCCGGTCAGGGCGGCCACCATCAGCGCCCATTGGAAAGGCGAAGCGTTAGCGGTGATATCACCGATGCCGCCGATGGATTGGGCGGCCTGGCGTATCAGGTAGATCGAGCCGATGGATTGGATAATGGCCAGCGGCAGGGTCAGCATGCGGGTGTACTGGTTAATCTTTTTTTGGCCGAATTCGCCTTCTTTGTGCAGGGCTTCCAGTTGCGGCACGGCCTTAGTAAGCAGTTGCATGATGATCGAGGCGTTAATGTACGGCCCCAGGCCGGCAATCATAATCGAGAAATTGGCCAGCGCGCCGCCCGACAGGACGTTGATAAAGCTCAGCAGCTGCGGCGTGTTATCGGAGTTGAAAAGGTTGTGCAGGACCTGGCGGAGGGTTTCGGGATTGCTCAGCGGCACCGGTATGTGGGCCATGATCCGAAAAACCAACAGAATGCCGAGGACGGCCAGAATGCGCTTCCGCATGTCCGGATGCGTCAGCGACTTACCTATGATTTTCCAGTTCATGCTTGGGGTTTGCCTTCTTTTTGGCTGGTTTTCGGGCGTTGTAGGCGGGCGGCTGGCTCGAAACTGCCGCCGGCCTTTTCTACGGCCGCGATGGCCGAGGCTGAAGCTTTTGGTAATTTGACGGTGACTTTCTTGGTCAGTTCGCCCTGGACAATCAGCTTAACGCTGACGTAGGCGTTACTGATCAAGCCGGCTTTGGCCAGCACCTCGGTGTCGACGGTTTTGCCGGCGAATTGCTCGAGCTGGCCGGTGTAAACGTTCTCGGGCGCTACCTTGTGGCTGCGGAAGCCGGGCAGCTTGGGCAGTTTCTGCATCAGCGGGTTGGAGCCGCCGGCAAAACCCGGCTTGGCGCTGGAGCCGCCGCGAGAGCCCTGGCCCTTGGTGCCACGGCCGGCCGTCTTGCCCCGGCCGGCTGCGATGCCGCGACCGACGCGGCTGCCGCGCTTAGGCGTGGAGGTTTTAAGGTCGTGATACTTCATGCTCTAGGCCTTGGCTTTCGTAGTTTTCTTGGTAGCCGGCTTAGCGGCGGCTGGCGCTTTTGGCTTCTGTGAGGTTGTCTTGGCGGGCGCTTTTCGGCTGGCAGCCGTTACCCACTTATCGGCCGGTACCAGGCTCTGCAGGGCGGCGATGGTGGCGTAAGCGGTGTTGGTCTTGTTGGACGATCCAAGCGACTTGCTGAGAGCGTTCTTGACGCCGGCTACTTCCAAGATGGAACGAACCACACCGCCGGCGATCAGGCCGGTACCGGGACTGGCCGGCTTGAGCAGGATGTGCGCGCCGCTGACTTTATACTCGATATCGTGCGGCAAAGTACCCTTGTATAGCGATACTGTAACGAAACTCTTCTTAGCCACCTCGGTAGCCTTGGTAACGGCCGCCGTCACGTCGGCGCCCTTGGCCGTACCGATACCGACCTTATGCTTCTTATCACCGACTACTACCAGCGCCCGGAAGCGGAAGCGGCGGCCGCCTTTAACAACGCGGGCCACGCGGTCGATGTGAAGGGTGCGCTCGTCGAACTGCTTTTCTTCCGGCTGGATTTCCGGCCGGCGGTTGCGTCGTTCGGGGGGTGCCTGTGTATTTGCCATAATTAGAACTCCAATCCTGCTTTACGGGCGGCGTCGGCCAGGGCGGCGACACGACCATGGTAGAGTTTGCCGCCACGGTCAAAAACTACGTTTTTTACTTTAAGTGCCTTGGCCTGCTTGGCGATTTCTTCGCCAACCCAGACGGCCTTGTCGGTCAGGCTGCCGGTGGCGGTCTTTTGGCCGGCGGTGGTGACGTGGCCGAGAGTCTTGTGGCTGGCATCGTCTATCAGCTGGGCGGTTACGTGCAGGTTGCTGATGTGAACGCTCAAGCGCGGCCGTTTGGCGGTGCCGGTGACAACCGACCGGATGCGGTTTTTGCGCCGGGCCCGGTTATTTAACTTGTGGATTAGTTGCTTGCTCATTATTTGTCCTTACCGCTCTTGCCGCTCTTGCGTAAAATGCGTTCACCTTCGTACTTAATGCCCTTGCCCTTGTAGGGTTCCGGCTTTTTAAGCGCCCGGATCTCGGCGGCTACCTGACCGACCTGCTGACGGCTGATGCCGCTGATGGTGATGGTATTCTGCTCGACCGCGGCGGTAATACCGGCTGGGATTTTATAGATAACATCGTGTGAAAAACCGACGTTCAGCTTAAGGTCGGTGCCGGCCAGGGCCACGCGGTAGCCAACGCCGTTGATCTCCAGTTTTTTGCTGAAGCCCTCACTAACACCGGTGACCATGTTGTTGAGCAGAGCGCGCATTAAGCCGTGCTTGGCGCGCACTTTAGGCTCGTCGTTGGCGCGGCTAACGATAATTTCTTCGCCTTCCTGCTTGACCGTGATGTCGGGCATGGTGAATTGGGTCAGCGAGCCCTTGCTGCCGGCAACGGTAATTGCATCGTCAGCTGTAGTGACTGTCACACCGCTCGGGATGGCGATGGGTGATTTTCCTACTCGGCTCATATTATTTCCTTAAACCCCTTAATAAACCTTACAAATTAATTCGCCGCCGACCTTTTCGGTCTTGGCTTGGTCGCCGGTCATCAGGCCTTTGCTGGTCGAAATAATAATCACGCCGCGGCCGCGCATAACGGTCGGAATTTCCTTGGCGTTGACGTAGTAGCGCCGGCCCGGCTTGCTCAGGCGGACAATCTCGGTGATGCGAGCGTTGCTGTCTTCACCGTTGATCCGGACGGTTAACAGCTTGCCGACTTTGTCGGCGCTAACCGAAACGTTATCGACAAAATTGCTGTCTTTAAGCAGGCGGGCAACCGACTCTTTAATGTTGGAGTGCGGCAGAGTCACCTCGGATTTGCGCACCAGGATGGCGTTGCGAATACGGGTCAGCATGTCGGCGATGGGATCGGTTGTGGTTGTGCTCATATCTGTCTCCTACCAGCTTGATTTCGTTACGCCCGGAATTTCGCCTTTGCTGGCGTGTTCCCGGAAACTAATACGGCTGAGGCCGAACTGGCGCATGTACGCCCGGCTGCGGCCGGTTTCGGAACAGCGGTTGGTGCGGCGGGTCGGACTGGAGTTGCGCGGCAGTTTGGCCAGGCCTTCCTGGTCGCCCAGTTCTTTAAGCTCTTTACGCTTGGCGGCGTATTGCGCGATCATTTTGAGGCGCTTTAAGTCGCGGGCCACGATTGATTTCTTAGCCATTACTGATTCTCCTTCTCGAAGGGCATGCCGAACTTTTCCAGTAAAGCGCGGGAATGTTCCCTTTCTTTAGAATTAATTACGAAAATTACTTGCAGACCATGTGAAGTGGTGGTTTCCTCGAATGAAAGTTCCGGAAAGACCGACTGATCGCCGAAACCGATGGCGTAATTGCCTTGGCGGTCAAAAGCTCGCGGGCTGACGCCGTGGAAGTCGCGCAAACGAGGTAATACCAGGCTTATGACTCGATCCATGAACTCGTACATCCGGTCGCCGCGCAGGGTAACTTTTAGACCGATTTTGTTGCCCTCACGCAGTTTGAAACCGGCTATGGAATTCTTGGCGGTAGTTTCGACCGGCTGCTGGCCGGTGATTTTGCGCAGGGTGTTGGTGGCCACTTCCATGGCTTTCTTATCGTCCTTGGCCTTGCCCAGGCCGACATTAACGACGACTTTTTCGAGACGCGGCGCCTCATGGCGGTTTTTCAGGCTAAGCTCCTTTTGAAGCTCATCGATAAGCGAGGTGTTGTACTGCAGGCGAAGACGAGCCACGGCTTTGGCGGCGGGCTTAGCCGGCTTGGCGGCCACAGGCTGGGGCTGGGTGGTTTCGGTAGCCATTACTTGATCTCCTTGCCTGTCTTCTTGAATACGCGGACTTTGTTACCTTCTTTATCGAACTTGTAGCCGATACGGCTGGCGGCCTTGCCGGTCGGCTCGACAATGCTGACTTTGCTGACCCAAATCGGCTTGGTGATCTCGATGATGCCGCCCTGGGCGTGCTGCTGGCTGGGCTTCTGATGCTTCTTGACGATGTTAATGCCCTCGACGGTGACTTTGTTCTGGGTGGGGTGGGTGGCCGTAACTTTGCCGGTTTTACCCTTGTATTTGCCGGCGCGCACCACCACGGTATCGCCTTTTTTGAGCCGGATCTTGAACTGCGGTTTGGGAGTGCTCATTACAGTACCTCCGGCGCTTGCGAGACGATTTTAGCGTAGCCTTGGTCGCGCAGTTCGCGTGGCACCGGGCCAAAAATGCGAGTTCCGCGGGGCTGTTTATCATCGCCGATGACCACGGCGGCGTTGTCGTCGAATTTAATGGTCGAGCCATCTTTGCGGCGGATTTGGTTGCGGGTGCGCACGATAACGGCGCGGACAACCGACTTCTTTTTTACCTGGCCGTTCGGGCTGGCTTGTTTGACGGTGGCCACAATAACGTCGCCGACGCGGGCGTAGCGCTTGCGGCTGCCGCCGAGTACCCGGATGCAGAGGATTTCTTTGGCGCCGCTGTTATCGCAGACGCCTAGACGGGTTTCCTGCTGGATCATTCGGCGGCCTCCTCGGTCTTTTCGGCCTTCTCAGGCTTCTCAACGGCCTCTTCGGCTTTGGCGGCCTTGGACTTGCTGGCCGGTTTCTCGGGCTCGTCGGCTTTGGTGGCGGCCAGAGTGTCGGCGCGCAGGATCGGCTTTTCGATTATGCGGCTCAAGCGGTGGTGCTTGCGGGCGCTGACGGGGCGGGTTTCCTCAATGATGACCTTGTCGCCGGGTTCGGCCTCGTTCTTATCGTCGTGAGCCATGAACTTGCGGCTGACCGTGTATTGCTTACGGTACAGAGGATGCGTTTTGCGCTCGTGTACGGTCACCACGATAGTTTTATCGCCCTTATTAGAGGAGACGATGCCGATAATTTGTTTTGCCATATTAGTTGGCCTCCTTTACCAGGGCTTCGCCGAGCACGGTCAGCATGCGGGCCAGGTCTTTACGTTTATTACGAATCGCCCGATTATTCTGGATTTCGCCCAGGTGCAAACGGCGCCGCAGCTCGACGATTTCCTCGCGTAGCTTGGTGCTCTCGGTAGTGAGCTCGGTGGTGGATAATTTACGAATATCGGCGACTTTCATGGCTTATGACTCTTCCCTGACTAAGAACTTAGTCCTGACCGGCAGTTTGTGGGCCGCCAGGCGCATGGCCTCGCGGGCAACTTCTTCGGGGACGCCCTGCATCTCGAACATGATGGTGCCGGGGCGGACTTTGGCCACATAAAATTCAGGATTACCCTTGCCGCTGCCCATCTTAACGTCCTGTGGCTTGCGGCTGACGGGCGTGTGCGGGAAGATACGGATCCAGATTTTGCCGCCACGTTTGATGTAGCGGGTCATGGCCTGGCGAGCGGCCTCGATCTGGCGCGACGTAATGCGCTCGTTACTCTGGGATTGCAGGGCGTACTGGCCGAAGGCAATGTAGTGGCCGCTGGTAGCAACGCCCCTGATACGGCCTTTACGCACCTTGCGGTGCTTTTGTCGCTTTGGCAGTAACATTACTGGGCCTCTCCTTTGTAAATCCAGACTTTTACGCCGATGATGCCGGCGACGGTTTTGGCGTCGACCTGGGCGTAATCGATGTCGGCGCGCAGG
>DHXS01000024.1:0-347 GCA_002413795.1 Candidatus Saccharibacteria bacterium UBA5150
ACTCTGGGCGGCGATGACGCCGATGGGGTGGTGATCGGCCACCAATTCGCCGGTGGCCGGGTCGAGGCCGTAGGACTTGCGCGAAACGCCGCGGACGTTGGTGCAGCTGAGGGCGCTTTTAATCTTAACGCCGTCAATGGCTGCGTCGGCTTCGATCTGCTCGGCAGCTTCGGGCGTAATTAAGGCGCTCTTTTTGAGGTAGCCTTTAAGGGTTTCAGCCGCGAAGCGGCCGGTCAGGCGCGAAGCGTAGGAAACGCCTATGTATTCGGCGTCGGCACGCAGCATGGCGAAGCCGGGGTCGCCGGTGTCTTCTTCGATGGTGAAGACGTCCTGCGAGACGTCGACCA
>DHXS01000024.1:490-1437 GCA_002413795.1 Candidatus Saccharibacteria bacterium UBA5150
ACGTCCTGCGAGACGTCGACCAGGCGGCGGGTCAGGTAGCCGGCATCGGCCGTTTTAAGGGCGATGTCGATCAGGGCTTTACGGGTGCCGCGGGTGCCGGTGAAGTATTCCAGCGGATTCAAACCGTTGATGTAGCCGGACTTAATCGGCAGTTCGATGGCGTTGCCGCCGGCGTCCTGCTTAACGCCCAGCATAGCGACGGCGTCTTTAAGCTGGGATAGGTTACCGCGGGCTCCCGAATCAATGGCGATCGCCATGGACGAATCCTGGCCGACTAACTGTTCGGCCAGCATGGACTGAACCTTGGTCTCGACCTTGGTCCAATTATCGATGGTCAGTCGGTGGCGTTCGTCGTCGGTGATGAAGCCGGCATCGTACTGTTCGGATATAGCCGTGGCTCGCACTTCGCCTCCCTCCAGAATGGCCTGCATACCTTCAACGGGGGCGAAGTCGCCCATGCCCATACTTAGGCCGGAGCTAGTGGCGTATTTGAAGCCCAGGTCTTTGAGATCATCGGCAATTTCGGCGGTTTTTTCCTGGCCGTAGCGAGCGTAAACGGCCGACATGACCTTTTGCAGACGCTTTTTGGTCATGGTCTGGTCTTGCAGGGGGAAGTCTTCCGGCAGGATTTCGTTGAACAACAGACGGCCCAGAGTGGTCTGGCGGGTCTGGCCGCGGAACGGCAGGCGGACCTGGCTTTGCAGGCTGACTTTGCCCTTATCGAGCGCCATCAGGGCTTCTTCTATGCCCGAGAAAGCGACCGGGTCCTTGGCCGGCTGGCCGGGACGCTCGTACGTCAGGTAGTAACAGCCGAGGACGATGTCCTGCTCGATGTGCAGAATCGGTGAGCCGTCGGCCGGCTTCAACAGGTTGCGGTTGGCGGCCATGATGTCGCGGGCTTCGGCCTGGGCCTTGTCGCTCAGCGGCAGGTGCACGGCCATCTGGTC
>DHXS01000024.1:1671-2188 GCA_002413795.1 Candidatus Saccharibacteria bacterium UBA5150
TGGTCACCGTCGAAGTCGGCGTTGAAACCCTTACAAACCAAGGGGTGCAGCTGGATGGCGCGGCCTTCGATCAAAACCGGCTGGAAGGCCTGGATACTCAGGCGGTGCAGAGACGGCGCGCGGTTCAACAGCACATATTTGCCTTTGATGATTTCGTCGAGGGCGTCCCAGACGCTGGTTTCGCTCATTTCGATGAGCCGTGAAGCGCTGCGGATGTTGTGAGCCTGCTCGCGGGCGATCAGCTCGCCGATTACGAAGGGCTTGAACAGCTCCAGCGCCATCATCTTAGGTAATCCGCACTGGTTAATTTTCAGTTCCGGGCCGGCTACGATAACCGAGCGGCCGGAGTAGTCAACGCGTTTGCCGAGCAGATTCTGTCGAAAACGGCCCTGCTTGCCTTTCAGCATGTCGCTTAGAGACTTCAGGCGCCGACGCTGGCCGGTGGCGGCCACGGCGCGGCCACTGCGCGAGCTGTTATTGTCAATCAGAGCGTCGACGGCCTCCTGGAGCATGCGCT
>DHXS01000024.1:2400-8892 GCA_002413795.1 Candidatus Saccharibacteria bacterium UBA5150
CTTCAGGCGGTTGTTGCGGTTAATGACGCGGCGGTAGAGGTCGTTGAGGTCACTGGTGGCGAAACGGCCGCCGGTCAGCTGGACCATCGGTCGTAGGTCCGGCGGTATGACGGGCAGAACCGAAAGGCACATACTGCTCGGCTTGATGCCGGCACGGTCCATGCTTTCCAGCAGGCGCAAGCGCTTCATCAGCTTCTTCTTGCGCTGGCCTTTGGCGTCTTCGGCTTCGGTCATTAAGGCCTTGATCAAATCCTGGAGGTCGATCTGGGTTAGCAGATCTTTCAGGGCGGCGGCGCCCATGCCGACGGATATCAGCGAGCGCAGCTCGCTGGGCAGGTTGCGGTAGTCGGTTTCGTTAATCAGGCTGAGCTGGTTGAGGGCGGTCAGCTGGTCCTTATAAAGCTCGAAGTCTTTTGTAACCTGTTCCAGCTCTTTGGTCTGCATTTCGGCCAGAGCCTTTACGTTGGCCTCCTTGGCCTTGGCTTCTTTTTCGAAGCGCAGTTTGATGGCCTCGCCGGCGGCGGCCAATTCGGCTTCCTTGTCGGCCAGCAGTTTGCTGCGCTTTTCGATGTCAACGGTTTTGATGATGTAGCTGGCAAAATAGGCCACGCGCTCCAGGTTCTTGACGGTCAGGCCGAGCAAGAGGCCCATGGCGCTGGGCGTGCCGCGCAGGAACCAGATGTGCGACACCGGCACAGCCAGATTGATGTGGCCCATGCGCTCGCGGCGGACAATGCTGCGCGTAACCAGCTCGCCGTTCTTGTCGACGGCCGCTTCGCGGCTGCGGACGCCCTTATATTTGGCGTCGTGCGGGTTAATGTCCTTAACAGGGCCGAAAATGCGCTCGCAGAACAAGCCGTCGCGTTCCGGCTTTTGGGTGCGGTAGTTGATGGTTTCCGGCTTGGTGACCTCGCCGTAGCTCCAGTCCATGATGTCTTCGGGGCTGGCCACGGCCAGTCGGACGGCGTCAAAATCGGCAATGTCGGTACCGGTGTTTTGGTAGCGTGTTGTTGGTGTCATTTAGGCCTCCTGCCCTTTGTTGTCAGCCGCGTTGGCGACGGCATCGGGACTGCCGCTGTCGTCCACGCCGACAATGCTGAATTCGTCGGTGGCGGCTTCTTCGGTAACGTCAATGTCCGAAACCGAGTCCTGGGGAACGTCGACTTCGGCCGGATGGGTGGCTTCCTCGTGGATGTTGGTGGCCAGAACTTCTTCGGCGTCGACGACGGTGTCGGAGTGGACCAGGTCGACCTTCAGGCCGAGACCCTGTAATTCCTTAACCAGGACATTGAAGCTTTCCGGTACTTTGGGGCCGACAATCGGTGTCTTCTTAATGATTGACTCGTAGGCCTTGGAGCGGCCGTAAACGTCGTCGGACTTGATGGTCAGCATTTCTTGCAGGGTGTTGGCGGCGCCGTAGGCCTCCAGGGCCCAGACTTCCATTTCGCCGAAGCGCTGGCCGCCGTTTTGGGCTTTGCCGCCCAGCGGCTGCTGGGTGACCATGGTGTACGGGCCGGTGGAGCGGGCGTGGATCTTGTCGGCCACCATGTGGTTGAGCTTGATCATGTACATGCTGCCAACGGTGGTGCGTTCGGTGAAGGCTTCGCCGGTGCGGCCGTCGTAAAGCTGTTGTTTGCCGTCTTCCGGCAGGCCGGCTTCCTTAAGCAATGATTTGATTTTGTCGACGCTGACGCCGTTAAAGGACGGGCTGGCGACTTTCATGCCCAGGGCGCGGGCGGCCATGCCCAGGTGGGTTTCGAACAGCTGGCCGACGTTCATGCGCGAAGGCACGCCCAGCGGGTTTAGGGCAATCTCAACAGGGGTGCCGTCTTCCATAAAAGGCATGTCTTCGGCCGGCAGGATGCGGGCGATGACCCCCTTGTTGCCGTGGCGGCCGCCCAGCTTGTCGCCGACGGCGATCTTGCGCATCTGGGCCACAAAGACCTGGATCTGCATAATAACGCCGGCTTTCAGTTCGTGGCCGTTTTCGCGGCTGAACACCTTGACGCCGACGACTTTGCCGTGTTTGCCGTTGCTCATGCGCTGTGAGGTATCGCGGACTTCTTTGGCTTTTTCGCCAAAGATGGCGCGCAATAGGCGTTCTTCGGAACTGAGCTCCTGCTCGCCCTTAGGGGTAATTTTACCGACCAGGATATCGCCGGGATGGACTTCGGCGCCGATGCGCACGATGCCGTCCTCGTCTAGGTGGCGGAGGGTTTCCTCGGAAACGTTGGGAATGTCGGCGGTGACGATTTCGGGGCCCAGCTTGGTCTCGCGGACCTCTATCATGAAGTCGACAATGTGGACGCTGGTCAGACTGTCGTCTTCAACCAGCTTGCGGCTGATGATGATGGCATCCTCGAAGTTGTAGCCGGCCCAGGGCATAAAGGCCACGATCAGGTCTTTGCCGAGCGCCAGTTCGCCGTCTTCTATGGACATGCCTTCGATGAGGACATCATCCTTCTTGACCTTGTCGCCGGTGTTAACCACCACTTTGTGGTTGATGGAAGTGCCTTCGTTAGAACGTACGAACCGTGCCGGTTCGTACGTAATAGCGCTCTCTTTATATTTAACGACCAGCTTTTGGGCGTCGGCTTTGGTGACTTCGCCGGCGGCTTCCGCCAGGATGACCTGGCCGGTGTTGCGGGCGGCGTCAACTTCCAAACCGGTGCCGACAATCGGGCTGGAGGGCTGGATCAGCGGCACGGCCTGGCGCTGCTGGTTACTGCCCATCAGCGAGCGGTAGACGTAGTTCTTTTCAATAAACGGAATCAGGCCGGCGCTGCTGCCGATAATCTGATTGCGTGAAGCGTCCATGTGGGTGACGTCGTTGGCGTCAACCTCGCCGGATTTCAGGTGTGTGCGGGCGCTGACGCGGTCGTGCACGAAGTAACCGTCGGCGTCAATTTCACTGCCGCCGCCAGCGACAATAGCCGATTCTTCTTCGTAGGCGTCCAGGTAAATCACGTCGTTGGTGACCTTGGCTTTGACCGGCCAGGTGACCCTGGCAGTGACCTTGGCCAGCCGGGCGGCCATGGCGGCCGTAATCTTGACGCCTGCCCTGACCAACACTTTGCCCTTATCGTCCTTTAGGTCTTCGGCGGCAAGGTGGCCGACGGCTTCTTTGGCGGTGACGGCATTGATGACCTTGCGGTAAGGCGTGTCTATAAAGCCATAATCGTTGACTCGGGCGTAGTTGGCCAGGTTCAGTACCAGGCCGATGTTGGCGCCTTCGGGCGTTTCGACGGCGCAGATGCGGCCGTAATGGGTTTCGTGGGCGTCGCGGACTTCGAAACCGGCGCGTTCGCGGCTCAGGCCGCCGGGGCCCATCGAGCTGAGGCGGCGCTTGTGGGCCAGTTCGCTCAAGGGGTTAATCTGGTCCATGAACTGGCTGAGCTGGGAGCTGGCGAAGAATTCGCGAACGGCGGCCACGATGGGGCGGGCGTTAATCAGCTGGCCTGGCGTGACGGTTTCGATTTCGCTCATCGACATGCGGTCTTTGGTGTTGCGCTCCATGCGCAAAAGGCCGATCCGGAACTGGCGCTGGACCAGTTCGCCGACCAGTTTGACGCGGCGGTTGGCCAGCGAGTCGATGTCGTCGGCCGGATCCTGGGTATTATTAAGACGAATCAATTCGGCGATAATGGCCTCGATGTCTTGCAGGCGCATGACCCGGTTTTCCAGGGTGTTGGGCACATCCAGGTCGAGACGCTTATTGATTTTGTAGCGGCCGACGCGGCTAAAGTCGAAGCGCTTGTAGTTGTAGAACATGTTTTCGATCAGCGACTTGGCGTTGTCGACGGTGGCCAGGTCGCCGGGGCGCAGGCGGCGGTAAACTTCAATTAAGGCATCGTTTTGGCCCTTGGTGGGGTCTTTTTCGAGGGTGGCATCCAGGTAGCTCTTAGGGCCGGTGTCGACGTGCTTGAACTGCTCGCGCATGTGGGTTTCGGTGACGCCCAAAGCCCTTAGCAAGGTGGTGACGGCCAGCTTGCGCTTACGGTCGATTTTAACGTACAGCGCGCCGTTGGCGGCCGTTTCAAACTCCAGCCAGGCACCGCGACCGGGGATAACCTTAGCGCCGTACAGGCTGGTGGCCCCGTGCGGGTCGGCCGTAAAGAAAACGCCAGCTGAACGGATCAGCTGGCTGACAACTACGCGCTCGGCGCCGTTAATCACAAAGGTGCCGCGGGTGGTCATCCAGGGGTAGTCGCCGAGGTAGATTTCCTGCTCCTTGACTTCGCCGGTAACCTTATTGGTCAGCTCAACATCGGCCATCAGGGGCGCGTCAAAACTAACGTTATTCTCGCGGGCGGTGGCCTCGGTCAGCTTGGGCGCGCCAAAGCGGTAGCCTTTAAAACGCAGTGATAATTTGCCGCCGGTGTAATCGTCAATCGGGCTGATTTCGTCCAGCAATTCGGTCAGACCCTCGTCCACGAACCATTGGAAAGAGCGGTTTTGGTGGTCTACCAGGTTTGGCAGCTCTTGGGCGTCTTCGTCGGTATTTGTGAAAAATACACGTTGTGATTTTGTATGCTTAAGTGTCGGTGCTTTCGCCATGTATAATACGATCCCCTGTTTATATAGTGATGGTTTTTGATAACAAGCAACTGCCCGCTAGTCTATATCTGCTAATTTTTGTTTAATTTGTTGGATTCGGCCGAAGATCCTAAGCTCAGAGGTATTGGGCTTGAAATCGATAAAAAATCATAAGCGCCCTGAGCTTACACTACTTCTTAACTACATTGTGACGGAAAATGGCGGGGCTGTCAACCAAGTTTGGGAGGGGATGTGATGACGGCGTCTACCAGGCCGTACTTTTTGGAATCTTCGGCAGTCATCCAAAAGTCGCGTTCCATGTCTTCGTGAATCTTCTTAGTGGTTTGGCCGGTGTTTTTGGCCATAATCTCTTCGATTAACTTCTTGACCCTCAGTGATTCGCGCAGGTCGATTTCCTGATCGGTAACCTTGCCACGGGTGCCCGACGACGGCTGGTGGATCATAGCGGTCGAGTTGGGCAGCATGTAGCGCTTGCCTTTGGTGCCGCTGCTCATTAGAATGGCGGCGGCTGAGGCCTGGACGCCGATGCCGACGGTTTGCACGTCGTTGGTGACATACTTCATGGTGTCGTAGATGGCCAGCGCGTCGTAAACGCTGCCGCCGGGGCTGTTTATATAAAAGAAAATGTCTTTTTTGGGGTCCTCGGCGTGAAGGAACAGAAACTGGGCGACGATTATATTGGCGCTGGCTTCGTTGACGTCGCTGCCCAGAAAAATAATGCGGTCTTTGAGCAAGCGGCTGTAGATGTCGTAGGCCCGCTCGTAGCGGCCTTCGCTTTCGATAACGGTTGGGATCAAAACACTCATTGAATCCCAGTATAGAAAATTAGCACTCGCTAGTCAAGAGTGCTAATTGCTACTGTTTAGTGGCGTAGTCGCGGAGCTTGGCAAGGGTTTTTTCGGTTAGCAGGCGGCTCATAATGTCGCGGCGGTTTTCGGGTTTGTCGAGCTCGGCCTGCATCGCCGGATCGGGGTACTGGCCCTTGAGTAGCTGCATACGGATTTCCAGTTCTTCGGGAGTGACGTTGATCTGTTCCTGGTCGGCGACTTCACCCAGGATCAGGCCGGCTTTTACGCGTAGCTCGGCGCCGGGTCGCTGTTTTTCGCGGTGCTCCTCGGCCGTCACCGCCTCGGCGTCGAGGTGTTCCTGCCAGGTCTGGCCGCGGTAAACGACGTTGCGCTTTTCTTCCTCTTCGATGCGGTCCATTTCTTCTTCCGCCAAGGCGGCCGGTATGTCTACGGCGCTCTTTTCGGCGATGGCCTGCACCAGCTGGTTGTCGAAATTCTGGGTGGCTTCCTGCCGTTTTTCGGCCGTCAGCTGCTTTTTGATGTCGGCTTTGAGTTCGGCCAGCGTAGTGAACGGGCCGACGGTGGCCGCGAAGGCGTCATCGGCCTTGGGTTCCTTGAGCTGCTGGATCTTTTTGACGTTAATAGTAAAGCTGACTTTGCGATTCTGCAGCTCGGGGGCGCCGTAATCTTTAGGAAAGGTAATGGTGAAGGTTTTTTCCTCGCCCGGGCTGAGGCCGGCCACTTCCTCTTCGAAACCGGGTATAAACGACTGACTGCCCAGCACCAAGGGGTAATCGGTGCCGTCAGCGCCGGCAATGGGCTGCTTGGTGTCGGCGTCAACGCCCTTAAAGTCGATGGTGATTTCATCGCCGGTTTTGGCCACCCGTTGGACGTCTTCTTTGTCGGCGGCGCGCTGGCGCAAGTTATTGACGACGGTTGTGACTTCTTCGGCGCTGACCTCGGTTTTGGGCAGGTCGAGCTTGATCTTCTTATAATCGGCCAACTTAACCTCGCCGACGGCTTCGACTTCGGCGGTGAATTCCAAAGTGCTGAAGGGTACAAATTTGGTCACGTCAACCTTTGGCTGGGCGGCCGGCCGCAGATTTTGCTCCTTAATAGCCTCAACATACAGATCGTTAACGGCGTG
>DHXS01000024.1:9176-15948 GCA_002413795.1 Candidatus Saccharibacteria bacterium UBA5150
GCTGCTTAACACGGTCCAGCTCGGCCTGGTCGGCGGCTACCGTCAGCTTGGTCGTGGTGGGGCTTAACTGCTCGCGCTTTACCTGCATAAGGCTCTATCTTAACAGAAACGGCGTCAGCACTGCTATGGCGGCTATGAACCAGGCAACTTCTACGGCACCGCCGATGGGACGTTCAAACCATTGGATGCGGCTGGCAAAAGCCACAAAACGACCGGGTCGCCAGGAATGGCCGCGGCGTACTTGCCGATAACGATTGATGTATAACAGGTCGGGAGAGGCCGCCACGAAGGCACAAATGGCGGCCAGTCGCCAGTTCAGGGGGTGCAGAACGGCTAGCCCGATTACGATTAACAGACAGACGGCGGCTTCCAGTAACAGATAATTGCGGAACTTATTGCTTTTTAAAAGCCTCTTCTCCGTTACGTCAGCCCGGTAATGGGGGATGATGTCGCAAATAAAATGCGAGGCCAGGGCGGCCGGAATGGCTACCACGGGCTGGCCGATTAACAGACCGATGGCCGCGCCCGTCAGGGCATGGTTGGTGGCGGTCATATCCTAGCGTGCTCCCTTAATAGCCTTAGCGGCGGCCGGCAGGCTAAGCTTGGACTCTTTGCCGGTTTTTAGGTTTTTGAGGTTGATCTTGCCGGCCTTTAGCTCTTCTTCACCGATGATAGCTACTTGTTCGATGCCCTTTTTGTCGGCCGTTTTAAGCTGGTCGCCGATCTTCTTGCCGGAAAGGTCAACCGCCACGTTTAAGCCTTGTTTACGGAGTTCGGCAACAACTTTTGAGGCATCAACCTCACCTATCCGGGCAACATATACATCGGTTTCCGGTTTCAGCGCCGGCATTAGCCGATGGCCGGCCAGGAAATTAGCCAGGGTGACGTCGCCCCAGCCAAAACCGACCGTCGGCACCGGGTCAACCCCAAATAGCCCTACCAGGCCATCGTAGCGGCCGCCGCCCAGCATGGAGCGGTTGTTCTCCGGGTCGGTGTCAAACACCTCAAAGACAATGCCGGTGTAATAATCGAAGCCGCGCATCAGCGTGCCGTCAAAAACGGCGTTTTTGATGCCGGCGGTTTTTAGCTGCTCCATTAAAGCCTTCAAGTCTTTGGCGGCCGGCTGCTTTTGGGCTTCGGCCGGCAAATCGGCTAGTTTTTTGGCGTCCAGCAGTGCCAGCAGCTTCTCGGTTGTGCCGGCTTCACGTTGCTTTGCCGTCAGCATTTCATCGACGGCGGCTATAAACTTGCCGCGTTCCATCTTGGGTAGCTTGTCTATCAGTCGGCTAACATCCCGGCGAGCTTTCTCGGCCAGGCCCAGATAATCTTTTAACAGATAATCCGTCAGGCCGCGGTTATTAAGCCGGATTTCGTACGTGTTGTCGCGAGCCCCGAACGACTTGAAAATGGCGTCAATCAGACCGATCATTTCCAGCTCGGCGGTGGTGTCTTTAACGCCAAAAATATCAACGTTGAGCTGCCAGTGTTCTCGCAAGCGACCGCGCTGGGGCCGTTCGTAGCGCCAGAGGTTCGGAATGCTGTACCAGCGCAAGGGATAGCCGAGTTGCTGGCGGCGGCCGGCCACCATCCGGCTGACCGTCGGCGTCATTTCCGGGCGGATTACCACCTGACGGCCGCCGCGATCCTCGAAGGCGTAGGTTTGTTCGTTAACGATCTCGTCGCCGGTTTTAGCCAGGTAAATATCCAGCGGCTCCAAAATGGGGGCGTCGTACTCCTCGTAGCCAAAACACTCGGCAACTTCCCGCCATTTGCCAAACATGTACTTCTGCAGGCGCTTATCCTCCGGGTAAAAGTCGCGCGCGCCTTTATAGGGTTGTGTCGAAAGTGCCATGATTATCTCCATTATAGGGTATTTTGTAGGCTTGAAAACTCTATCTGTTCATAGACAGCGTTTGGCTGGTTGTAAAAGGTCGCCCATTCTTTATCACCGTAGCTAAAGTGCCACCACTCGCCATCAAATGGCGCAAAACCTGAGCTCGTCATACAGCGTCGGAGCAGTTGGCGGTTAAACCAAGCCTCTCGATCAATAAATGGACTAAAAGTATAGGTGTCCGGCACGAACTCCAAAATCTTAGTGCCAAAATTCAACAATTTTCCGCCTTGCGCAATCTGTACGTCAACGGCACCACCGGTTGGGTGACCCGCTACCTCAGGTACCGCTACCATACGGTGAACGGCTTCCATTAACTCCATATCTGCGTACTCATCCGTTAAACCTTGTTTAATTTTCTGATATTTTGCTGTTTGGATGCTTAGGGCACGGTAGCCGTACACAATCTGCAATCTATAGTCGGCATTGAAACTTGTAAGCGTTAAGCTGGCCTCGCCCAGCCGCTCAGCAACACTTTTACGAACATAGATCTCGTTGCCCGTAAATTTAGCCATGTCAGGGTCAATAGGTTTAACCGACAGGTTAGGTGTTTCTAGCACCCCCACCATCGGCTCTCCACTGGGCACCACAGCTTGGCTTGCTAGGTCACTGTATCGAAGCATTTTATCTTCGAGTAACTCATATACTTCGGCTTTTTTCATATAAGTTCCATTTCTCCCTCGTAGAGGATTTTTATGGGACCGGAAATTCTGGCTTTTCTGACTTTTCCTTTACTCGTTAGCTCAACTTGAACACCGATAGGCTGGCTTGATGGTTGGACGACTTCGAGTTTTTGACTTCGTTTACTAAGCGAGGCCAAAGCAATGCCGATTGCAGCAGTGCCGCTGCTACAAGCCGTCTCATCAAACAGCGTATTGACGTCTCTCACCCAGACCGCAAAGCGAGCTTGCTGGTTGTTGGGATCGTAATAGGTCACTCCGATTGCTGGTTGCAGACATAGCTTATATCGGTTATCTGCCAGCAGCTTTTTTAGTAATTGACGTGGCGATTCTTTGATTGAACGAAGAACCACTAATTGCGCGATGCCTTCGAGCTGTACCAATAGACCCTCGGCAATTTCAGTCACTAATTGTTTTGGCGAGGATAGAGGCATTTCAAGCGACACTTCACCATTTTTGACAGAGTACTGCAGAGGCCTACTTGAGCCAGAAGCCTCAATCAAGCCAGCACTGTCTTTGCCGCCCGTTAACAGCCAGACGGCACTCCTGGTTGCGTTGCCGCAGAATTCACCGCCCAACATATCCAATCGGCCGATGGCCTGCGAATCGTCCGGCTTAGTAACAAAACCGCACTGTTCAATTTTCGGCTCATCGGGCTTCCGAGCCTGCCATGTCTGACAAATAGCATTGTTCAGCCGTTCCCTGTTGACAAAACGAAGATCATCGAAAATCAATGCCGTGGTGTTGCCCGACGGATATGTCACCACAAGTTGCTTAATGCGACTCATAATTCCTCCCCGCGGAATGATGCTAAATAATCCCTGGGTTCAACTCGCGTACCTTCCAAAGCACGCTCCAGATCGTCATAGCGCTTCAAGCAAGGATCATCAATCGGAATAGACTCCAGAAAATCCTGATAATCAACTGGGGTTGCATCGCCAATAGTCGGTTCATCAGTAGCGTCTGGATAGTACGGCGGCCGGTTGCCAAGACGCGGATAGTAAAGCGAGATCTGACCGTATTGATTGCCCTCGGGGCTACGGATCACCATATTCGGCACTGTGCCATCATCGAGCTCTGGCAGTGCACGCTCAATTACTTGCTTCTGCCATTTCGAAAAGCGAAGCTCACTAGGTGCCCCCACTTTAATCGCGAAAGGGGTCGTATTCTGCGCATAGTCCCGGAATGCTTGTGTGTGTGACAGCATGTAACGTACAAATGCCTCGTTATCGGCACCGTACTGTGCGGACGTTTCTTGTAGACTTGGATCGGCCTCGCAACACTCCCTGGCTGCTACCCACAGTGCCTCTGGGTAGCCATCTATCTCTTTTGGATCGAGCGTTTCATAAACCGTGCTCCAGTAGGCCTCCGGGTAATATTTATCAGCTAACAGCTTGTAGGCATCGAACGTTTGCTTAGTATTTGTGGTAGCTCCTGCCCGGTCAAGCCCGTTGCATTCCACGCCGTACTCTGCAGCCGACATTAGATTTAGGAACGTAAAGCCATAATTCTTCTCCCGAAGTTTCATGAGGAGTTCTAAACCTGGCAATGCGTTAAAAGGAGCAGCCAGTGGCACTTCACCGTCAAAGCCACCAAAGCTGGTGTAAATCCTAGGATAGAAACTTGGTCCTAGCACATCGGCTTTCACCAAACCCTCGAACAATGACCGCCAATTAGTGGCCGACCTTTTGGCTCCTTGCAGGACTTTCATGTTGGCAATCTCAGCTGTCGTCTGGATAGCTCCGGAAATAACATCTCGTGCTGTCGTAGCGAAGCCTTCGTTTCCCAAAGGGGCTACATATTCCCCTAGTGGACGCATATCACGAGCTATTAACAGCCAGGCTAGCAGGCGCTTGTCGACAATCTTACCGTTTTCAATAGACGACGTAAGGTCAAGTGGAAAGCTACGAGCAGCCTCTAAAGCTGTAGAACTTAGATATTTACCAACCCAGCCAAAACCGCTGTCCCGATCCGGCACGCTCACGCCTTCAGGCGCTACGACTTCGCAACCAAGATTCACGAACCGTGTACCTATGCCGTTATATGTACCGGCATCGACTGCTCCTACAGCCGTATATACTTCTTTCATTTCTTTTCTCCAAAATTAATTCAATTAAACAAAAACGCCGGAGCGATGTCCGGCGTTAGGATTTCAGGGTAACAGAAAACTTAACCGACAGGCTCCGGCGAGATATGCAGATGATGCTGGTTAGTATAAGTTTTCATACTAGAGGTAATTATACCACTTATGTCAACTTCTTCAAAAAACGGATGAAGCTGGGGGGGCCGAAGGTGAGCTGGCTGCCGATGGTAAGGGCATGGCCGAAGGAGAAGACGCGGCGGTTATGCGCGCCGGGGATAATGCTGTCGACGGTGCGGACTGTTTCGTCAAACAGGGCGTAGCGGCATTGGATTCGCCGACGTTCGGAGCGGCCCAGGCTGGCTAGAGCGGCCGGCGTGGCTTCGGCGCAGGCGATAAATGAGGGGTTCTGGCGGCGGTAGCGCTCGCCGATGGTTTCCGGGTGGTTGATCTTGCCGGCTATGCAGATTACACCACTAACGGTGTCTGGGCGGGCGGCGTAGGCATTAATCACCGCCGCCGCGCCGGCGCTGGCACCTACCAGCCCAACCTGCTTGCCTTGTTTAGATAGGCGGTCGATCCTCTGCAACAAATGCTGAAATTTGGTTTCCCAGGTAACATTGTCAGCCCAATTCATCCGGAATAGCTCGGTTTCCACGCCGTACCAGCTCCAGGTGCGGACGGCCCAGCGCTGGACGGTAGGCATGTGGTCGCCGAGGCCGGGCACAAAAATAAGGTGTAGTTTTTTCACAATTCTTGGTGGGGATGAAAGGACTTGAACCTTCACGCCTTGCGGCACTAGTTCCTAAAACTAGCGTGTCTACCAATTCCACCACATCCCCGTGGAACAGAGGTATTTTAGCTAACTTTGCGGTAAAAGACCAGCTGGCCGTCGCCGTAGTTTTTGACTTTTACTTCTTGCAGGCCGTCAAATTTGAGCGGTGGCGCCTGGCCCGGCCAGGCTAGCACCAGTGTGCCCTGCGGCGTCAGATGACGGGGCAAAATTTTGAGATCACGGTAAGGAGCGTCGTCGAAAGGCGGGTCGGCCAAGACAAGGTCGAACAGTTGGGCTTGGTTGCGGGTGGACCAGGCGTTGGCAAAGGCACGGGTAGCTTTGACCTGCTCGGCAATACCGAGAGCCTGAATATTTTGCTTGATTACGGTGTGGGCGCCTTTGTCGACTTCGATGGCGACGGCGCTTTTGGCGCCCCGGCTGATGGCCTCGAAGCTCAGTGCGCCGCTGCCGGCGAAAGCATCCAGCACGGTCAGGCCCTTGATGTCGCCCAGCACGCCAAAAATGGCGCCGCGCATCTTGTCGCTCATCGGGTGGGTGCGGTGGCCGTGGGGCGCCGCGAAGTTTCTGCCGCCCAGCCGGCCGGCGATGACCCTCATGCCGGTTTGGTTTCCTGCAGGCCGGCCTCCCTGGCGGCGCCGTACCATACCAAGGTTACGGCCTGCACCAGAGAGGGCACCAGCTGTTTCCGTACCCGGCGGCCCAGCGAAGTCGTCCAGCCCTTGGCGCTGAAGGCGTCGTAAAGCTTCAGGTCGGCTATGTCCTGAGCGTTTTGGCGAAACCAGCGGCTGAGCGGCTGGTTGGTGAATTCTCTAATATCCACCTCTGTTGGCAGGGCGGCTTCGATTTTAAGCGGCGCGATTATCATGGCCACGCCCATTTCGAAAGCGGCGTGGTTGGTGAACAGGCCTTTGGGCCCCCACATTAACCAGTTGTTGCGGACGGCGCGGCCGACGGTTTCGCCGGGCATGATCAGTTTGCGTGCCACGCTGGTGCGCCCCTTGTTGCCGCCGGTATTCCCCAGTTCGACCAGTTTTTCTTCGTAGGGGAAGTGGTGAGCCGGCGTCAGGCCGTCAACCACGGCGTGCGCCAGCCAGGCGGCCTCGAAAGCCGCCCGCACGTTATCCATGGCTTTAAGGGCCTGGACCAAGCGTGCGTAATGCGATTCCACAGACTTGATGAGCTTGGTATCTTTGGGGTTGTACGGCTCCATGAAGTGCCAGGGCTCGTGCTGGGCCGGGCTCTTGCGTTTAATGCCGTCCGGACCGTTGTTACCCTCGAACTGCAGAATGGATTTGCTGGCCGGAAAGGAGCACTGCGGCAATAAT
>DHXS01000015.1:0-12231 GCA_002413795.1 Candidatus Saccharibacteria bacterium UBA5150
CCATCGACGGCGCCCGCGGCATCCTGTTCAACGTGATTGGCGGCAACGACCTGGCCATGCACGAAATTAACGCCGCCGCCGAAGCCATCACCACGGCCGCCGACCCCGAAGCCAACATTATCTTCGGTGCCACCATCAACCCCGAGCTCGACGGCGAGGTTATCATAACCGTTGTGGCCACCGGGTTTGACGCTTCTTACTATGCCAAGCGCGACGCCAAGCCGACCGCCGCCGGCACCATCACCGAAAAGACCGAGCTGGATGTCACCAGCCCCAAGAGCTCCAAGCAGGAAGAGAAGGCACTATCCGAAATTGACATGAACCTGGGCGACGACCAGGATGAAGACCATCCCGCCACCCATGACTTTAACCGCGAAACCGAAATACCCAACATCTGGTCCATCCACGACGAAGGAGAGGGCGATAAGAAAGCCGACGACCAAGACAAAGAAGACGAGGTCAATAACGACGTCATCAGCAGCAGCCTGGAAGATGAGCTGGAAAAACCGTCGTTCCTGCGCCGCCTGAGCCGCCGCCGCAAGCACGATGACGACGAGCCCGAAGAGACCGAAAGCGACGGCGATTCCTAGAATTCCCCCGTTCAGCCCGTGATAAATAATACAGCGAAAAAAGCTTGCAAAACGCTACAGCTGGGGCTATATTAGAGGCACACAGCACTATATGTGGAAAACCAAAAAACACATAATAGGTAAAAGCTGAGCACATTTAATGGTAATAGGAGGCTCAATGAAATGCACCCAATGCCAAAGCGAAGACATCAAAGTGATAGAATCGCGAGACGTGGCAGGGGGCCAAGCCATCCGCCGCCGCCGCATGTGTAACGGCTGTGAACACCGCTTCACTACCTACGAGCGCCTGGAAAGGCCGCAGCTCATCGTCGTCAAAAACGATGGCACTCGCGAATTGTTTAACCGCGCCAAGTTACTGGCAGGCCTCTACAGGGCCTGCGAGAAGACACCGGTCACCAGCCTGGAGCTGGAACAGGTTGTCGACGCGATCGAACAGGAACTCTACGCCTGCGGAGAATCGGAAGTTAAGTCGACACGTGTCGGTGAACTGGTGATGGATCAATTGGCCCGGCTCAACGAAGTTGCCTATGTAAGGTTCGCCAGCGTCTACCGGCGCTTCAAGGACATCGCCAGTTTCGAGCAGGAAGTATCGCTCGTCAAACAGGGCAAGCATCGGGTAACCGAAGCCAAAATATAAAAACCAAATAAGCAATAAGAAGGAAATTAACTATGAGACAGACAACCAGCCTGGGAGTGGTAAGGCTTTTCACCCCCCAGAAAACTAAGGCCTACGACCAGTTAAAGTGGTCAAAGCGTGATTCGATCATCAAAAACCCGACCACCGACACCCCCGTTTTCGAACAGCGCGGCGTCGAATTCCCGGAAGGATGGTCACTAAACGCCATTAATATCGTGGCCCAGAAATATTTTACCGGCACGCCCGGCACCAAAAGCCGCGAAAGCTCACTGCGCGATCTTATAGACCGCGTCGTCGACACTACTGCCCGTCAGGGCCTGCAGGAGGGCTATTTCTCTAGCGAAACCGAGGCCGAAGACTTCCGCGAAGAGCTAAAATACGTGCTGGCTACCCAGCGGGCCGCCTTCAACAGCCCCGTCTGGTTTAACATTGGCGCCCCGGAACGGGCCCAGCAGGCCAGCGCCTGTTTCATCCTAGGCATAGAAGACACCATGCCGGCCATCCTTAACTGGTATGTCGAAGAAGGCATGATCTTTAAGGGCGGCAGCGGTTCGGGCATTAATATCAGCCCGATTCGCTCCAGCGCCGAGCGCCTGGGCAAGTCTGCCGGCACGGCCAGCGGCCCCTTAAGCTTCATGCGCGGCGCCGATGCCTCGGCCGGGGCCATTAAAAGCGGCGGCAAAACCCGCCGGGCCGCCAAAATGGTCATCCTCAACGTCGACCACCCAGATGTCGAAGAATTCATCTGGAGCAAAGCCATAGAAGAGCGCAAAGCCCGCGACCTGCAAACCTTGGGCTGGGACATGAGCCTCGACGGCAAAGACAGCTTCAGCATCCAGTACCAAAACGCTAACATTTCGGTCCGTGTTACCGACGAATTCATGCAGGCCGTCGAAGATGACGCCGACTGGGACTTACGCGCCGTCACCAATGGCAAGCCGGTCAAAACCGTCAAAGCCCGCGAGCTGTTCCGGCAATTCTCCGAAGCCGCCTGGGAGTGCGCCGACCCCGGCATGCAGTTCGACACCACCATCAACCACTGGCACACCACGCCCAACGCCGGCCGCATTAACGGCTCCAACCCCTGTAGCGAATACATGCACCTCGACAATTCGGCCTGTAACCTGGCCAGCCTAAATCTTTTGAAATTCCTTAAGGAAGACGATACTTTCGACATTAAGGCTTTCATGCACACCACCGAACTGATCTTTACGGCTCAGGAAATCCTGGTCGGCTACAGCGAGTACCCCACCGAGGGCATTACCAAGAACGCCAAGGCTTACCGAGAGCTCGGTATCGGCTACGCCAACCTGGGCGCGCTGTTAATGGCCCTGGGCTTGCCCTACGACTCCGATGAAGGCCGCGCCATTGCCGCTGCCATCACGGCACTATTGACCGGTCATTCCTACGCCACCAGCGCTAAAATCGCTAACCGCGTCGGCCCGTTCGCCGGCTTCGCCAAAGACCGCGAAGGCATGCTGAAAGTTCTGCGCATGCACCGCGCCGAAGTCTCCAAAATAGACGCCTCGCTGGTGCCCGAAGAACTGCTCAGCGCCGCCGCCTCCGCCTGGGACGAAGCCGTTGAACTGGGCGAAATTTACGGTGTCCGCAACAGCCAGGCCAGCGTGCTGGCTCCCACCGGCACCATCGGCCTGATGATGGACTGCGACACCACCGGCATCGAACCCGATCTGGGCCTGGTCAAGGTCAAAAAACTGGTCGGCGGCGGCACCATGAGCATCGTCAACCAGACCGTGCCGCGGGCTCTTAAGAACCTCGGCTACAGCAAACCGCAAATCAACGACATTGTGGCTTACATAGACGAAGAAAAGACCATTCTGGGCGCCCCGCACCTCACGCAAGACCACGAAGCCGTTTTCGCCTGCTCAATGGGCGACAACTCCATCCACTACCTGGGCCACGTCAAGATGATGGCCGCCGTCCAGCCTTTCCTGAGCGGCGCTATCAGCAAAACGGTCAACATGCCCGAAGAAGCCACCGTCGAAGATATCGAACAGATCCACATCGACTCCTGGAAAATGGGCCTCAAGGCGGTCGCCATTTACCGCGACAACTGTAAGGTGGCCCAGCCGCTGAGCATGGCCAAAAAAGCCGGCGCCAAAGAAAGCGTGCCGTCACCGGCCGTGCACCACGCCGTGCCGGCCACCGAAGCCCCGGTCATCGCCACCGTGGCCGCCGAAGCCGTTGCCGAAACCATGAACGACAAGTTCATCGTTAAAGGCGCCGTCCGACGCAAACTGCCCAAAAGCCGCAACGCCAAAACCATCGCCTTCAACGTTGCCGGCAGTAAGGGCTATGTAACGGTCGGCGAATTCGAAGACGGCACCCCCGGCGAAGTCTTCCTAAAGATCGCCAAACAGGGTTCCACCCTGGCCGGCGTCATGGATGCCCTGGCCGTTTCGATCAGTTACGGTCTGCAGTACGGCGTGCCTCTAAAGAGCTACGTCCACGGCCTGACCAACATGGCCTTCGCACCCAGCGGCCTGACCGACGATCCGGAGATCCGCACGGCCTCCAGCCTGGTGGATTACATCTTCCGGCGCCTGGGCCTGACCTACCTGAACTTCGAAGACCGCCTGGAACTCGGACTGGCCTCAATAGACGACATGCCCGACGACCAGACCAGTCTGCTGGCCGACACCACGCCGGCCGAACCACTGGTGCCGCCGGTAGCAGAGCAAGTCCCGTCTCCCGAGCCCGAACCCGAACCGGCACTTTCGGCCAAGCCCGCCGCTGTCAAGAAAGACGACACGGCACCAATGTGCTACAACTGCGGCAACCAGACCCAGCGCTCCGGCAGCTGCTATGTCTGCACCAGCTGCGGCAGCACCACCGGCTGCTCGTAAACAACAAGCGACATCAGCAATAATTTTCCCGCCAACAGGTAGCTACACCACGTTGGCTTGGAAAACATTGCTGAGTCGCCTTGTGCTAAACTCTAGTTATGAAAGTACTTATCCTTTACCGTCCGGACTCTGAATTCAGCCGCGTCGTCGAAGAATTCGTCCACGATTTCCAAAGCCGCCATAATGGCCAGCAGCTGGAAGTGTTGAATATCGACAGTCGCGAGGGCAGTGCCGCCGCCAGTCTGTACGACGTTATGCAGCACCCGGCCATCTTGGTTATCCGCGGTGACGGTTATCTCCAAAAAAGCTGGGCAGGCGAGCGCATGCCCCTCATCGACGAAGTCGTCGGCTACACCCGCGCCTAGTTATTTATTAAAAAACCATTAAACTTCTTGGGCATACCCGGCTGTCGGCATAAAATTTGAAAACCCCACCTCGCGTGGGGTTCGCCGAGGTGGGGTGGCAGAGCGGTCTATTGCACCGCCCTCAGGGAGCGGCGAACACTTACAGCGTGTTCCGCGGGTTCGAATCCCGTCCCCACCGCCACGCCTGTAATAAATAAACCCCAAGCTTTCGCGAGGGGTTTATTTATGCCTTGAACGGCGAACACTTACAGCTAATTTAATCCTAAATCTTTCAATCACAGGTGTCAAGGTGCTATACTGGCACTACAATTTGGCAAATCCGTAGGCGCCGAAAGGCTCCGTGAGCGGCTATCAACCGCGAGGAGTGGGAAGAAAAGTTTAACAAAACTGAGTAGAACCCGACGGCCGAGAGCCGTTAAACCGAAATTAAGTCCCAAAGCAGGATGGTACCGTTCCCCAGAGGAGCTCCTGCAACGAGGGGACTTTTTAATTTTAAAAGCTATGACTCATATAACCACAGAAGAATTTACAGTATCGCCAGCTACGGAAGCTGACGTTGAGGGTATTGGTGAAGCTCAGCTTGAATCCTGGGTTCAAACATATCCTAATGCCGAATTAGGGATTGACGAGGAGTGGATACGAGACCAAGTCGGCTTTTTGGCAGAAAAACGCGGCAATGATTTTCGACGCAAGACCGTCCAAGCCTCGCAGCAGCCGGGATCCAATCAACTTTACCTGGTAGTTAAGAATCAACAAAACAGAGTAAGGGGTTTTCTGCACATTACTAGAGAGGTCGACCATGCTACGTTTGACGCCATATACCTTACTCAAGAAGCACAAGGCATCGGAATTGCTGATGAACTCATGGGGAGGGCTCTAGACTTCGCAGGCCATCTACCGATGACGGTCGAGGTCGCTGACTATAATGACAGGGCGATTAGGTTTTACGAGAAGTACGGGTTCGAAAAGCAGATCGGGGATGCAAAAAAGCACCTACACCGAGATAAAATTCCTATAATGGTTATGAAAAGACCGGCTAAGGAGAAGAATGAAGTTTAAGAAGGGTACCCGGCGGCCGGCGCTGGAATACGAGCCGGAGCTGGTCAAATACTGGCAGCAAAAAGGCATTTTCGAGAAGTCGATCGCCCAGCGGCCGGCCGAGGACGCCTATGTTTTCTATGACGGCCCGCCCTTTATTACGGGGGTGCCGCACCACGGCACGCTGCTAAGCTCGATTATCAAAGACGCCGTGCCGCGCTACTGGACTATGAAAGGCAAGCGTGTGGAACGCGTCTGGGGCTGGGATTGCCACGGCCTGCCGGCCGAAGTTTTCACCGAGCAAAAGCTGGGCATTCACGATAAACGTGACATCGGCACCAAAGTCAGCCTGGAAGAATACATAAACACCTGCCGGGCCAACATGGTCCAGACCGGTAACGAATGGGAGGGCACCATCGCCCGCATCGGCCGCTGGGTCGACTTTAAGGGCGCCTACAAAACCATGGACAAGGACTACATGGAATCGGTCTGGTGGGCTTTCAAAACGCTGTTTGAGGCCGGCAAGATCTACGAGGGTGAAAAGGTTCTGTTGTACTGCACCCGCGACGCCACGCCGCTTAGCAAGGCCGAAGTGGCCATGGATAATTCCTACCAGGACGTTACCGACCCCTCGGTCTACGTCAAACTCAAGCTGAAGGGCGAGGCTGCCTCACTGCTGGCCTGGACAACCACGGCCTGGACACTGCCGGCCAACACGGCGGCGGCCGTCAATCCCGACCTGGAGTACGCCGAAGTCGAAGTCGGCAAGGAAACCTTCATTATGGCTAAAGAGCTGGTCGACAAGGTTCTGCGCGATGAGAAACACAACGTTGTGCCACATACAATAAAGCGAACTTACAGGGGTAAAGAGCTGGTCGGCAAGTCCTACGAACCGCTTTTCGAAGATCGTGGTAACGGGCAAAGCCCTAATGCCCACAAGGTCTGGGCGGCCGATTATGTCAACCTGGAAGAAGGCACCGGCGTGGTTCACCTGGCGCCGGCTTACGGCGAGGAAGACTACGACCTGGCCAAGGCCAACGATTTCCCGGTGGTCCAAAACATCGACGACAACGGCTTCTACACCGAAGGCGAATGGAAGGGTCTGTACGTCTGGGAAGCCAATAAGCCGATAGCCAAAGCCCTCCACGAACGCGGCACGGTCTGGAAAATCGACTACATCACGCACAGCTACCCGCATTGCCACCGTTGCGGCACCAAGCTGATGTACCGTGCTCACCCCAGTTGGTTCATGGATATCGACGGCCAGCGCCAGGAAATGCTGGCCCAAAATAGCCACATCACGTGGTTCCCTGGCCACATCAAACAGGGGCGCTTCGCCAAAACGGTCGAATCGGCGCCCGACTGGAACCTCAGCCGCGACCGCTTCTGGGCCACCGCCATGCCGGTCTGGAAGGGCACCGACAAAGCCGGCCAGGAGCACGTTAAAGTCATCGGCAGTTACGCCGAACTCAAAGAATTATCAGGGGTAGAACTGGAAGATTACCACCGCCCCTGGATCGACGAGGTGACTTTCAAGCTGAACGGCGTGGAATACCGGCGCATCGACAAGGTGATGGATTCCTGGTTCGAATCGGGCAGTATGCCCTTCGCCCAATTCCATTACCCCTTTGAAAACGTCGAAAAGTTCGAAGAAAGCTACCCCGGCGACTTCATCGCCGAGTACGTCGGCCAGGTGCGGGCCTGGTTCTACTATCTGCACGCCGTTTCGGTTGGCATCTGGGGCAAACACACCTTTAAGAACGTCGTTGTCACCGGTACGCTGGCCGGCAACGACGGCCGCAAAATGAGCAAAAGCTACGGCAACTACACCGACCCGATCGAGCTGGTCGACAAGTACAGCGCCGATGCCTATCGCTTCCTGCTGCTCAGCTCACCGGTGTTAAACGGCGAAGATTTCGCCCTGCAGGACAAAGACGTGGCCGACGTCCACCGCAAACTGGCCATGGTCTGGAACATGTACGACTTTTTCACCCTCTACGCCGAGGTGGACGGCTGGCAGTGGGACGGCAAGCTGGACGATCCCATGCCGGCTCTCGAAAACCCCCTCGACCTCTGGGTGGTCAGCCGCGTGCACCAGCTTTCCCAGGAGATCGACCGCCATATGCAAGGCTATGACCTGCCCAACGCCCTCAAGCCGGTCCTGCCTTTCCTGGACGACGCCAGCAACTGGTACGTCCGCCGCAGCCGTAAGCGTTTCTGGAAGGCCGGAGACGGCCCCGACAAACAGCAGGCCTATCAGACTCTGCACTACGTTTTAACGCACCTGAGCGTCATTCTGGCGCCTTTCACGCCGTTTTTGAGCGATGAGCTGTACCGGCTAATCACCGGCGGCGAATCGGTGCACCTGCTGGACTGGCCAAAACCGGGCCACGTCAACGAGCTGCTACTTCGGGATATGAGCCTAGTCCGCGAAGCTATAACGAGCGGCTTAGCGCTGCGAGCTCAAGCGGGCATAAAAGTACGCCAGCCACTTTCTAAGGTAACCGTGCCAGTTCATGAGTTTACGGATGCGGCTGCCCGCGAGGAAACTTATCGGGATATCATTGCCGAAGAACTCAATGTCAAAGAAGTTAAGTTTACCAATACCGACGCCAGTCGCGTCGAACGAATGAATAAACCCACCAATAAGGCGGTCATTATCGCTGTTCGCGAGCCTTTAGTGGTTGAGCTTGATACCAAAATTACACCTCCGCTCAAGCGGGAAGGCCTGATGCGCGAGCTCATCCGCAACGTCCAGCAGGCCCGCAAACAAGCCGGCCTGGAAGTCGACGACCGCATCATTTTAGGTCTGCAAACCACTGATAAAGATCTCCAAGAAGTCCTACAGGACAAGGAATTAACAGAGGTGATCAAGCACGAAACACTAGCTACCTCTCTCAAGCATTCAGCTGTCGAGGGCTTTAAGGCCGAGGTCAAAGTCGAGGCTGCGTCGCTGATCATAACCCTCATTAAAGCCTAGTTCTTTACATGTTGGTCTGGGCCGGTTCGGATTATTATAGAAATTTCTATAATAATCGTAAGGGGCCAGTAGGGCGTATGCGTGCCGCCGCCCGACGAGCCTTTACAGGGGCGGGGATTTTTGTTATGCTCTATTAACGTATTTATGAAAAAGGCAGTTATTACCACCGGAGGCAAGCAGTACGTCGTCAGCGAGGGCGAGATTGTTAAAGTCGAGCTCTTAAAGGCCACCGGCAACAGCATCAGCTTCGAACCTTTACTGGTAATTAACGGGGAAGATGTGCAAATCGGCAGGCCCACGTTAGACAAAGCCAAGGTAACGGCTGAAATATTGGAAGCAGACGTCCAGGCCGACAAGGTAACCTCTATCCGTTACAAGGCCAAAAAGCGGGTCCGCACGGTACGCGGCCACCGCCAGCACCAGAGTATTATCAAGATTACCAAGATCAGCTAGTTATTTAAGCCAACTCCGCTGTGGATAACTTTAAGCCGATTCATCTGCAGTTATTATTTTAACAACACCCATTTGAAATATGCTCACCGGCTAGCTTAACCGTTTTAGATTAAATCATCAGGAAAACTGACCATTGTAAGATAATTAACAACGATATTTTAATCAAAATGTCGCTATTTTATACGTTACAGCTGTATAGTATTTTTATTCAAAAAGGCTTGCATGCCTCTGTTAGGCGGGCCATACTGGGTATACAGGATCGGAACTTGTGTGAGGGCTGATCCTAACCAACAAACAGTGGTTAAAATCTCAAACAAAAATGTTAAATAAGTCCCCCGAGGCATCGCCCCGGGGGACTTTTAAGTTCTTTAAGGGTCGATTGGTCGTATGCCGCCCCATAAAAGTTCTGTAATCGCCCTTCTGCTACTAAATTTTAGACATCCACCCATAATCCACCCATAATCCATCCATATCATGGATGGATACCGAATCTTACACACGAAGCGGAAGCTTAACCGCTTGATCAAGCAACACAGACGGCTCATTTCCACTAAGCCGCCGAGCATAGCCATAAATCTTATGGCGTTTATATGGCGAATCGCCACAAGCTGTTTAAGTCTAAACAAATGTCCAAGCCTACCGAGGCTTGGTCTTATTATGCCGGTTCGTAAAATATGTCTACTAGTCAGCGGCTAAGGGCCTAATGCTAGTAAAAGTGAGTAAATAGTCACTAGCGTATATTGGTATTATAAGGCTAGTCTAGTAAGGCTATATGCGAGATAGCCATTATGGCCGGGACAATGATATACTGAGGCCATCGGAGCAGACATGACACAAAGAATCATCGCGGTTGTAAACCAAAAAGGCGGGGTCGGCAAAACGACTACGGCGATTAACGTTGCCGCCCAGCTGGCGAACGAAAAGCGATCAGTTTTATTGGTCGACCTGGATCCGCAGGGCAACAGCACCAGCGGGCTTGGCCTGCCAAAAGAAAAGGCCCGCAAAACGACTTATGATGTTTTGGGCGGCGGCAGTTCATTAGCCAACTCGGTCCAGGAAAGCCACGTCGCACAATTATTCGTATTGGGCTCCAATGCCAACCTGGCCGGCGCCGAGGTCGAACTGGTCAACCAGGCGGAAAGGGAATTTGTCTTGCAAAAAGCCCTCCAGCCGGCAGTTTACGATTATATTATTATTGACTGCCCGCCATCGCTGGGATTACTAACCATTAACGCCTTAACGGCGGCCAGCAGTGTTTTGATACCCGTTCAAACCGAATATTATGCTCTCGAGGGGTTGAGTCAATTATTGGATACCATTCAGGCGGTGCGGGGCAGTACCAACCCGCGGCTGGAGTTGCTCGGTATTGCTCTGACCATGTTCGACAAGCGTAATTCTTTAAGCGAACAGGTCCAGACGGAAGTACAGAATTACTTCGGTGACAAGCTGTTCGCGACGGTGATCCCGCGCAATGTGCGGCTGGCCGAAGCCCCCAGCTACGGACGCACTATTTATGAGCACGATCGCTGGAGCAAGGGCGCCCGGGCCTACAAAGCGCTGGCCAAAGAAGTCCAGGCCCGGCTGGACTGAACCCCCGTTAATCGAAGAGTTTGATGATGTTTTCGAGTTCTTGGTCGGTCTTGAAAGAGATTTCCAGCTTGCCACCCCTGGCGGTACGGCGAATATGAACCGGTGTACCTATTTTTTTGCTCAATCTTTTGGTAACCGGCGTCTCTGTTTGTACATGCTCGTGGACTTTTTTGGTTTCCTGGACGCCGGACTTAACGCTGGTGACAAAGCGTTCGGCCTGGCGGACGCTCCAGCCCTGTGAGATGACGGTTTTTAGGAGGTAAGCCTGGCGTTCGGCGTCGCCTTTGAGGGCCAGAACGGCCCGGGCGTGGCCCTCGCTGATCTTGGTGGCGGCCAGGGCGTCGCGGGCGGCTTCCGGCAGGCGGAGCAGACGCACGGTGTTATTAACCGTGGAAGTGGCCTTGCCGAGGCGGCGGGCTATTTCGTCATAAGACAGTGAGAACTGCTCGTGCAGGCGTTCGATACTGACGGCCTGTTCGAGGGGGCTGAGATCGACGCGCTGGACATTCTCGATTAGGGCTACCTCAAGCTGTTCCAATTCCTTATGACTGCGAATAATAGCCGGCACTGTGTTGAGCCCGGCGATTTCCGAAGCCCGCCAGCGGCGCTCGCCGGCAATCAGAGTATATTTGCCGTTTTGTTCAGGGGTGACGACCAGCGGCTGGATGATGCCGTGGCGCTTAATGGAGGCCGCCAGCTCGGTGAGGGCGACTTCATCGAAGTGTTTGCGGGGCTGGTAGGGGCTGGGCTGCAGCTTGCTGACCGGTATCTTTTCGACGCGATCCTCAGGGGTTAGCAGGATGCTTTTGTCAAAATCGCTGGAAATCAGGGCGTCGAAACCGCGCCCCAACCCTCGTTTTGGTGTCTGGCTCATACCCTCAACTATATCATAAGCCTTAGAAGGCTTTGGCTTGGCCAATGGGCAGGACCCTCAGTACCAGTTTGCCGACCACCTGGTTGGCGTTGATGGGGCCGAAACTGCGTGAATCGAGTGAATCGGGGCGGTTATCGCCGGATACGAATAGCTTGTGGGCGCCCAGGGTGACATCGACGTTGCCGGTGGTTATCGGAATGTTCTTACCGTAAGGCAGGCTGGTGTCGGGGCTGAAACCTCCCCTATGAGCGCTGTTATAGATGGTGATTCGGCCGTCGCTGACCACCACGCGGTCATCGGGCAGGCCGATAACTCTTTTAATAAGCTGTTTGCTGTCTTCCTGGCCGAACTGGCTCAGGCCGCTCTGGTTGAAAACAATTATGTCGCCGCGGGCCGGTATGTAATCGTGGTGTGTCAGCCGGGCCCAGGTACGGGGGACCTTCCAAATAATCAGCTTGTCGGAGTTTTGCAGGGTATTTTCCATGCTGGGGCCGTCAACCTCGTAGGAGCGGAAGATGAAAGTAATAATAAATAAGGCCACCAACAGGGCGGTTGCCACAATGCCGACAAAGGATAGAAGTTCGCGCCAGCCTGAGGCCGGATGTTGGGACTTATCGGGCGGAGACTGGTGGCTGGCAGGGGTCTTTTTAGGGTTCATACAGGTTTTCACTATAGCATAGCCGAGGGGTTTACTCATAAGCGTTATGGCGTTATACTAGGGGCAGTCAAGAGATGGATCCGTCAAGATACAAACGGCCTGCAACACAAACACAGCGCCAAACACTAAAAACTCCCCTTGGATATTCGCCATCCGTGCCGAGGGCCTGTCTCTTATAC
>DHXS01000015.1:12516-15753 GCA_002413795.1 Candidatus Saccharibacteria bacterium UBA5150
GCAGTCCCGCCCGCCGTTAAGGCGACCGGTGTCGACCGCGCCGCGGTTGTCCAGGACTTTATCGGCACAACGCATAGTTGCGCCCGCTAAGCCGGTCCAGGCGATAAAACCGCCGGCTCCGAAGCGCCGTATAGCGCCGGTGCCGGCCGCGGCCATGCCCTGGGCGCCTCATGTTATGACCCAGCCGCCAGCCGCCAGGCCGCCGATTGACATGGAGCTGCCCGGCGAGGACAGCCCCTTACGCCTGGCTCAGACTAAATGGCACCGGGCCCGCCGCTTTGCCTCGCGCGGCTTGGCGGCAGCCGTCATCGTGGCCATTACTTTCGGCGGCTTGTTATTCTCGCAGAGCTACCTAAAACTGCACAAGGTTTTCAGGGGTGGCACCAGCACCGCCGCGGCCCTCAAAGCCAATGTAAATCCGGATCTATTGAAGGGCGAGGGCCGCGGCCGGGTCAACATCCTGTTGCTCGGCCGGGGCGGTGGCACGCACGACGCGCCGGACCTGACCGACACCCTGATGCTGGCCAGTGTTGATCCGGTCAACCATACCACCACCTTGCTGAGCATCCCACGCGACCTCTGGGTCAACGTGCCCGGGCAAGGGGTCATGAAGCTGAATGCCGCCTGGGAAGCAGGCGAGTTCAAGTACCAGGGTAGCGGCAAGACGGGCAGTACCGACCCCAAAGCCGTTAAAGCCGGCTTCAAACTGGTCGATCAGACGGTCGAACAGGTGCTGGGAATTACCATTGACTACAATATGATGGTTGATTTCCAGGCTTTCCAGCAGGCTGTCGACATTGTCGGCGGGGTCAACATGAACGTCCCGACCGATCTGGTAGACCCGACCATGTCCTGGGAGAACGCCGGTAATTCGGTGCTGGCCAAAGCCGGTCCACAGGCCTTTGACGGCAAGCACGCTCTTATATACGCCCGTTCCCGCGAAACCACCAGTGACTTTGCCCGCGCCGAACGCCAGCGCGCCCTGCTGGTGGCTTTAAAGGGCAAGGTTGTCACTCTGGGAACCCTCAGCAATCCTCTAAAGATGTCCAGCTTACTCAACACCTTTGGAAACAATGTCCAGACCGACCTCAGCTTAAGCAACGCCAACCGCCTGTACTCCATCACCAAGGGAGTTAGCGACGATAGGGTCAGTTCGGTCAGTCTGGCAGATGCCGATAACCCGCAGGTTATGGGCGGCAATATCAACGGCCAGTCGGTGGTGCTGCCCAAGGCCGGCCTGTTCAGCTATGAGCCCATCCAGCAATTCGTCCGCGGCAAGCTCAAGGATCCCTATATTTTGAAGGAAAACGCCAAAGTGCTGATTCTTAACGGCACGCTGGTGCCTGGCCTGGCTACCGCCAAGGCGGACGAACTGAAAGGTTATGGCTATAACGTGATCGGTACCGCCAACACACCGAGCAGCGGCTGGACCCAAACCACCCTGATTGACCTGACACATAAAAATAAATACACCAAGAATTATCTGGAGCAGCGCCTTAATCAAAAGGCCGCTGCCAGCTTGGCGGACACTACGATTCCTACTAATGGGGCCGACTTTGTTATCATAATAGGTAGCAATGAGACCTCTAATACACAACCTTAAGCCAGTCAGCGGCATTGCCCACTTCCTGCACCTTGGACTGCTACTGGTTTTGCCGGCCGTTATCTTCGTATTGGTGTGGCTGAATCTGGCCCAGCTGGCCTTATTGACGATTGTGCTCAGCAAGTGGCGCATGTTTGCCGTCCGGCCGCGTTTTTGGGCGGCTAATATCCGTGCCAACGCTGTCGATTTGATGGTAGGCCTGTCTACGGTGGTGTTTATGATTAATAGCGGCAATCTGTGGGAGCAGGCCGTCTGGGCTCTGCTGTACGCCGTCTGGCTGCTGGCCATAAAGCCCGGTAATGATATTCCGATGGTCACGCTGCAGGCCTTTCTGGGGCAGCTATCGGCTTTGTCGGCGCTTTACCTGGTCTGGGCCGATGGCCCGACCTACGGTCTGACTTTTCTGACCGGCCTATTCTGCTTCCTGGCGGCCCGCCACTTTTTGGACGCTTTCGATGAACCCTACGCCAGAATGCTGTCCTACGTATGGGGCTATTTCGGCGCCGCGCTGGCCTGGCTGTTAAGTCACTGGCTGTTGTTTTACCGGGGAGTAGCCCAGCCCACTTTATTACTCAGCACCCTGGGTTACGGCATGGCGGTGCTGTATTACCTGGATCACCGCGACCGTTTGGGCAAGGGCGCCCGCCGACAGTTCATCTTTATTATGCTAGCCATAGTGTTAGTAGTACTGGCCTTTTCGGACTGGGGCGATAAAGTAGTCTAATTATTGTGCTCGGCGGAAGAGCTGTATAAAATCATTTATCTCGACCAATTCATAGCCCGCTTTAGTGGCTATAGCCTGCAAAGCGGCATGTTGCGGCGGCAAAGCCTCAAGTAAAAGATACAACGGTCTCCAGGGTAGGCTATTCAGCTGCTCAAAGAGCTTACGGTAGACATCAAGCCCGTCCGGACCCCCGAATATAGCCAGGCGCGGCTCGTGCACGGCCGCCGTGTTTATCTGGTAATCATCTGGCACATAAGGAAGATTGCACAGTAATACATCGTATTTGCCCTCGGCTGAGTCGAGTAAGTCGCTCTTTACAACGTTGAGCTTCAGTGTAAATTTATCTACATTAGTTCTGGTCACTTTCAGGGCCTTGGAGTCGACCTCCAGCAGGTCAACAGCAAGCTGTGGTAATTCCAACTTAGCAGTTATTCCTAAGGCGCCGCTACCCGCGCCAACGTCCGCCATACACGGTTTAGGCGGCAAATCCGGCAGAGCCTTCAGCATGTCGATCATGGTCTCCGATTCGGGGCGGGGTTCCAGTACGGCGGGGCTGATCACAAATTCGCGACCATAGAATTCGGTCTTGCCGCGCACATAGGCCAGCGGCACATGCTGGACTCGCATATTGAGCAACTTTTGTAGTTTTGCCAGTTTGGCCGCCGCCAATTCGCGTTCCGGTTCGGCCAGTAGCTTGGCCCGAGCAACTTTTGTGACATCCTCCAGCAATACCAGCGCATCCAAACGCGCCGTCCCAATCCCGGCTTGCTGCAGTTTGTGTCCCGAGCGCCTAAGCCAGTCGTCAACCTTCATGGCTGAGCAGGTCGTGTTCGGCGGTTTGAAGTTGATCGATAAGGTCGTCGATATCGCCAGCCAGAGCGGCCGGGATATTGGAACGGCTGTAGCCCTG
>DHXS01000022.1:0-15561 GCA_002413795.1 Candidatus Saccharibacteria bacterium UBA5150
GCCAGGTAGATACCAAAAATGCCGATGGGGTGGCGCTTGATTTCGCAAATTACCCGCTCGCCGGGCTGCATGACGGATAGCGGATTATCGGCGGCGGGCGGGTTTTGAGAGGAGTCCTGGGGATTCATGATTTTCAGTATACGCTAAAGCAGGCTGGACTGCTGGCTGGCGGCGGGCGGGTTTTTGCCCAGATGCTTATAAGTTTTGTGGGTTACCTTACGGCCGCGCGGCGTGCGTTCCAGCAGGCCGATCTGCAGGAGGTACGGTTCGTAAAAATCTTCTATGGTACTGCGTTCCTCGGCGGTTATGGCAGCTAGTGTTTCGACGCCGACCGGGCCGCCGTTATAATTCTCGATAATGGCCGCCAGCAACATAAGGTCGGTGGTATCGAGCCCCATTTCGTCGATGCCCAGCAGGTCGAGCGCCTGATGGCTCAACTTTGTGTCAATAATGCCGTCACCGTTAACGTCGGCGTAGTCGCGGACGCGCTTCAGCAGGCGGTTGGCAATGCGCGGCGTCAGGCGGGAGCGCTGGGCCAGTTCGGTAGCCGCCGGTTTATCGATTTTAACTTTCAGGATTTTAGCGGCCCGCTCGATGATCTGGCGGATTTCGTCGGGCTTGTAAAATTCTAGCCGGTGAATCATGCCAAAGCGGTCACGTAATGGCGCCGCCAGCTCGCCAGTACGGGTAGTGGCACCGATAATAGTGAATTTGGGCAGGTCCAGCCTTAGCGAGCGGGCCGACGGCCCCTTGCCCAGCATAATGTCCAGCTTAAAATCTTCCATGGCGCTGTACAAAACTTCTTCGACCGTCCGGTTCAGGCGGTGGATTTCGTCTATAAACAGGATGTCGCCGTCGCTCAGGTTAGTTAGCAGGCTGGCCAGGTCGCCGGGCCGCTCGATGGCCGGCCCACTGGTAACCCGAACCTGGGCGCCCATTTCATGGGCGATGACGCTGGCCATGGTGGTCTTGCCCAAGCCCGGCGGGCCGTGCAGCAACACGTGGTCCAGCGGCTCGCCGCGCTTTTTGGCGGCATCAATCGCCAATTGAATGTTTTTCTTTATCCGTTCCTGGCCGATATAGCTTTTAAAATCATGCGGCCTTAGGGTGATTTCCAGTTCGACTTCTTGCGGTTCTTCAGGCTCCGGCGCGGCATTTACAATCCGATCAATCATATGTCTAGTATACCTTAACGAGAGGTTTTAGGGGACGTGGACGGGGCTCCAGCAAGTGCGCATGTCGCGGTCTTGATTGGCCAGTTCGGCCAAGTCTTCTTTGTCCAGCTTGAAGTCGAAAATATCAATGTTTTCCCGGATACGGCTCAGCGTAACCGACTTTGGTATCACCACCATGTCCTGCTCAACCAGCCAGCTCAGCATTATCTGGGCGTAGGTTTTGCCGTGCTTCTTGGCAATCTGAGCGATAACTTCATTGTCCATGGCTTTGGCGTGCGCCAGCGGTGAGTAGGCTTCGACGACGATGTTGTTATCCCGGCAGTATTTAACAAGTTCCGGCTGCTGCAGAAAAACGTGCAGTTCGACCTGGTTAATGGCCGGCATCTCTTTGGCGTAGCTTTTCATTTCTTCGAGGTGGCGGATGGTGTAGTTGCTAACGCCGATCGATTTGGTGCCGCCGGTGGACCGGATTTCCTCCAGGGCCTGCCAAGCGCCTTTTCTTAACAGCGTTACCGGAAAATGTAGCAATAACAGATCAACGTAGTCGGTCTGCAAATTTTTTAGCGATTCTTCAAAACTTTTAAGCGCCTTGCGGTGGCCAAAATTGGTGACGGCGATTTTAGTGGTTATAAATAGTTCGTCACGCTTGAGTCCGGACTTTTTCCAGACCTCGCCCAGAAAGTACTCGTTGTCGTAAGCCTGGGCGGTATCGAAATGCCGGTAGCCCGCCTCAATGGCGGCATTGACCGCGGTGTTAAATTCGGCCTGGTCTTTAACCTGCCACAGGCCCAGGCCAATCTGGGGAATCGTATTACCATCGGCCAGCTTAATGTTCGGCAGGCTCATTTAGCCAGATTTTTCAGAGCCAGCTTTATGCGTGCCGCCGTCGCCAGTTCCGAATCAACCCCCTGCAAAGCCTTGTTGGCATCCTGTGGGGAATAGCCCAGCGCCACCAGCGCCTCAACGGCCTCGTCTTTATAGCCGCCGCTTTCGCCCTGGAGCAACCCGCTAGCTTCCAAATCAACGCCAACCAAGCCGACCTTATCCTTAAGCTCCACGACAACCCGTTCGGCCACACGCTTGCCGACCCCGCTGGCCTGCTGGATAAACTTAACATCGCCGGAGGCAATGGCCTGCCGCACGTCTTGGCCCGAACCAACACTTAACATGTTAAGCGCCATTTTAGGCCCGACACCATTAACACCCAGCAGCTGCTCGAAAAGATATTGCGTATCGCGCGCCAGAAAGCCAAATAAGTCATGCGCCTGCTCACGCACGTATTCATAAATGTAGAGTTTGACGGGCTCTTCGGGCTTCAAGTGGCCAAAATCTTCAGCCGTAACGTAAACACCGTAGCCCACGCCCTGCACGTCGATAATGACTTCATTTACCAGCTTTTCGCCGACCACACCGTTAAGACTCGCAATCATACGCCTATTATCGCACAATCTGACATGTTCGGCCTTTTTCTATATGCCTTTGGAGTACATGTCGTATTGTCACATTTTTTTGTTACAATACGGCATCGTAACAAAAAGGGTAACGGGGATGTCTATCGCGTAGCCATGCTGTGCGTGATAGCTGTGGCCAAGGCGTCGGCACAGTCATCTGGCTTGGGAACTTCCTTAAGCTGTAGAATAACGCGTACCATTTCCTGAATTTGCTGTTTAGTAGCTTTACCGTAGCCGGTTAGGCCCTGCTTGATCTGTTGTGGTGTATATTCATGAATGCTTAGGCCGGCCTGTTTGCCGCACAGCAGTACCACGCCACGGGCCTGCGAAACCGTCATGGCCGTGGTTACATTCTGGGCAAAGAAAAGTTTTTCGACGGCCATTTCGGTCGGCTTGGTATCTTTAATAATTGAAGTTAGCTCGTCAAATATAGTCTGCAGTCGGATTGCATCATCTTCCTTGGCCGGAGTACGGATCACCCCGGCGTCCACCAGCACAGCTTTGCCCTTTTCGACATCAATCACCCCAAAGCCCAGGATACCGGTGCCGGGATCAATGCCAATAATTCTCATAATTTAACCCAGTAGCTCTTCGGGGATGTCGAAGTTGACGTGGGTGGCGGTGACGTCGTCTATGTCTTCCAGGGCGTCCATCATGCGCATGATTTTGCCGGCCGTGGCGGCGTCGGTTACTTCAACGGTGTTATTTGGGACGTAGGTCAGTTCGGCTTCGGTAATGTCCAGGCCGGCTGCGGCCAGAGTCTCGCGGACTTTGGCCAGGTCTTTGGGATCGGTGTAGATCAGTGATTCGCCGTCTTCTTCCTGGACATCGTCGGCGCCGGCTTCGAGGGCTTGCATTAGTACATCGTCACCGGTGGCTTTAACGCGGATAACGCCTTTGCGGTCAAACTGGAAAGCCACCGAGCCTTTTTCGCCGATACTGCCGCCATGTTTGGAAAAAGCCACCTTTACATCTGGATAGGTGCGGTTGGTATTGTCGGTGGCGGTTTCCACCAGCACGGCCACGCCGCCCGGGCCGTAGCCCTCGTACATTACTTCTTGGAGCTGGGCGCTGTTCTTGTCTTTAACTCGGTCTATAGAGCGCTGGATGTTGGCCGACGGCATGTTGGCAGCCTTGGCTCGGTCAATCGCCAGGCGCAAGGTGAAGTTCATCTCCGGATCGGTGCCGGCGCGGGCGGCGATGGCAATGGCATTGCCCAACTTGGTGAATACCGCGCCACGGGCGGCGTCTTTGGCGCCCTTTTGGCGCTTAATTGTTGACCATTTGCTGTGACCCGACATTTGTATCTGTTATTCTAACACTTTTTGGACGCTTTTTATAGTACAGCACGACGGTTATGGCAATAATGCAGCCATAAAGCAGCAGCATTTGCATTAAGCTGAGGCCGATGTTTTGCACGAAAACATGCGGAAGATGGGCCAGCAGATGGGCCACGTCGAGCATGTAATTAAGTACGATGATTGCCGGCCAGGCCAACCAGCCCGCCAAGCTGCCGGCTAGCATACCGGCCAGACCGGCGATCACGCTGAGCAGCATGGCCAGCGGAATCAGCGTTACCACCAGCACGTTTGCCAGCAGGCCAACCCGCGACATTTGCCCGAAAATATGCAGGATAAACGGCAGGCTCATGAGCTCAGCGCAGATGCTTTCCAGCGCCACGCCGCCAATTAACGTTCCATGCCAGCGACCCGGCCAGCGGGCCTGCACCAGTGGCGCCAGGACCATAACGCCAAAAAAGGCCAGAAAGCTCAGGTACCAACTGATGTCACTCCATAAATAAACCGGGTTAGCCCAGGCCGTAAGAGCGGCCGCCATCATAATTAGAGTCAGCGGTTTAGGGCTACGCCCATAATAAGATGTGAGAATACTTAACATGCTAACTATTGCCGCCCGGACTATCGAGGCGCTAGCCCCGGCCAGCAATAAAAACACACCTATTAGCGCCAGCGACAGAAAAGTTGAAAGGCGTTTGGAGCGCTTGCCCAGCAAGCGCCGGCTGGCATGCAGAATAATAGTCAGATTGTAGCCCGAGACGGCAATTATATGAGTCAGCCCGACCATTAACAGGTCCTGTTTGATCTCGGCCGGCAAAGTTGCCCTCTGCCCCACCAGCAAACCCATGGCGAAGGGCGCCAGCGGCTCTGGCAAGGCGGTTTGGACGCCGGCTGTGAAGCGCTGGCGAATTTCACCAACCAACGTAGGATGACGGCCCGTCACCATTATTACCGCAAAGCTGAGGCGGCCCTGATAAGGCCCGAAGCCCGGATACAGTTTGCCCGTCGCTACTACCTCATCGCCCTGAAATACGGCGTTGGCGCCAAAACCACTCAGCTGGATTTTGCCCGTCAGATGACGGCCTTCAATTTCAAGATTATTAACATCAACTGTTAATTGTTTGCTCTTGCCGTAAATGGCGTCATTCATGGCCCGGGCCGTCACGGTAATTTTCCGGTAATAAAATGGGTCATAGGCTGACAGCCGTTGCGTATAAACAGCGCCGCGCCACCAGCCGCAAGCCAAACCAAAAACTGCTATCAGTACCAGCGCCGACAACCGCCGCCGGCGTAAACCGATCGCCAAAAACGGCAACATCAACAAAACCGGCGCCAACCCAAACCCCAGGCCTGTGCGGCTCAAACCCAGCCCCGCCAGTATGCCGATAAATAATATAAGCCACAGGGTGGCGCGCCGGAACCGATGCCTAAACAGTTGCCGCATGGCGGCATTCTAGCAATCCAAACCGCTCAAGCCACCCGGGTTTAATCTTTATTTAACAATATTTATACCGCTTTTGCTTGTGTTATCGACACCCCGGCTTCATAGTAAAACTATCAGGAGAGTTATATGCCAGACCCAGAGATCTTAGCAATAACCGGCGAAAACGCTTTAACCCACGAACTTCTAGTGGCCGCCCGGATAGTTGATCAAATAGGCGAAACCGCCCCGGCTTCGCTTGTTAATACCACGCTCAGGCCTGACTACACCAGAAGGCTATTTCTAAATCTGGGAGAAAACGACAATGATTACGTTCAATTTGAGTCTACCGTGGAGCGCCCGCCAACCGTCGTTCCTTACGTGGGCTATTTATTGCGAGTCTGGCAACCCCGCGGCGCACGAACACCTTTACGAGCAATGGTTCTTTATGGCCCGGCGGATGAATACACCGAAGAGTGGAAAATTAAGCCGGGGGCCGGCACGCCGCCAAAAGACCGCCCCATGAAATTTGGAGATATGATAAACGGCAAAATACTCGGGCCCATAGAGCCCTTGAAACTTGCGATGGTCAGAGATGTCACCCTAGCACTTATAGATCACACGAAGCTTGGAATCCGGGCCGGGGGCGTAAGAGCCCGCCAAGGCTAATTTACAATAATGGAGGGCCCAGTGGGACTCGAACCCACGACACCCTGCTTAAAAGGCAGGTGCTCTAACCAGCTGAGCTATGGGCCCGCGCAGTGCGGGAAGCCGGCAATTAACTCCTTAAATTATGCTTGTTTCGGCTGGAAAGTCAATCTGGGACGGTTTGCTGGGTTAGCTAAACTTGCGTTTGCCGTGTTTGCGATGGCCGCCGCCGACGTGAGGGCGCTGCAGCCAGAGTACCAGCAGACAGACCAGGGCCGTGTGGCCGACGATCAGGTTTTGGGCGCGCTGCAGTTGAGACCAAAGATGGGAGTCGATAATGTTATGGCTGAGGCCCGGCGGTAGCAGCGGCACTACCAACAAGGCGCCCAGCAAACCGACTCCTTCCGATGGGAATACGTTTAAGATCAGGCGAAATTTGCCGCGGACGGTGCGAATCATGAAAATGGCGGTCAGCAGAACCGGCAGGAGCAGGAGGATGATCTTAACGTTGTCGTTGCCGTTGTCGAAACCGGCCGGCACCCGGGCCGAAAACAGCGTCAGGAATGAACCGGCGTCGGGCGCCACGAATTGCATTAATACATTGCCCAGGCACAAGCTTAGAAAAACGAACGTGGCGTTAATCCTTAATAACATAAGGGCAACGGCCGGAATCAGCACCATGGCGCCTAAAATAACTTCGGGGGACATAATCCCACTATAGCATGAGCGCTTTAGGCTTTAAGCGCCGACTTTGTCTTTGCGGCGGCCGGCCTTGGCCATCAATTCGGCATAATCAATCACGCGGGAGGTCACGTTGCGCTCGGTTATCTTTTCAATCTGAAAGCCCGGGCTGGCGTTAACTTCCAGCACCAGCGGCCCGCGCGAGCTGCGCATCATATCCACGCCGCAAACCGACAGGCCCATGGCCTTGGCGGCACTGCGGGCCGTGTTGCGTTCTTCCAGGCTCAGTTTAACGGCGATACCCTCACCGCCCTGGTGCAGATTGGAGCGGAAATCGTCGTCCAGGCTCTGGCGCAGCATGCTGGCGACTACCTTGCCGTTAACCACGAAGGCGCGGATGTCGACACCGGCGCTTTCGGCTACGAATTCCTGAACGATAAAGCTCACGCCCTCGACGTAAAAGGCCTGCATCACGGCTTTGGCGGCCTTGCGGGTTTCGGCCAGCACCACGCCGTTGCCGTGGGTGCCGCGGGCCACCTTAATGATTACCGGCGCGCCGCCGACTTGGTCGAGCATGTCGTCCACATCGGCCGCCTCGCGGGCCACCACCGTTTTTGGAATGCCTACCCCGGCCTTGGCCAGCAGCTGCATACTGCGCAATTTGTCGCGAGCCCGCACGATGGCGATTGAGCTGGTGGTGGTCGGCACGTTCAGCATTTCAAACTGGCGCACGATCGAACTGCCGTATTTAGTCAGGCTGGAAGCGATGCGCGGAATAATCACATCCACATCGGTGATTTCCTTACCCTTGTAGCGCACTACCGGGTTGCCGGCCTCGGCCGTTATGTAACACTTGGCATAGTTAAGAATACGGACTTTATGTCCGCGGCTTTCGGCTTCCTCCTTCAGCCGCCTGGTCGAATAGTTGGCGGCGCCTTTGGACAGAATAACTACGTTCATATTATCGGGCCTTCCTATCCTTTACTACATAGCGATGCTTAGTGCCCCGGCGTACGTCTACAATAAACCCGTGGCGGCGCAAAAATCGCCGGCCCAACAGTACACTCTTCATCATAGCAGTGCGGTCGCTTAAGCTTATGCTAATTGGGTATGCCTGATCTTTGACAATAACTTTTGTCCTGACCACAAAACGAACTTCCGGCTGGCCGTTAGAACTCTTTACCTGCTTGCTGCTATAGCGGGTGGTTACCGTCTTGAGTTGCCCCTTGCCCAACGGGTAGAACTCCAGCCCCTGTTTGCCCTCGTCGGTCGTAATTTCGCGGATGTTGGTGGCGTGCAGAGCTCCGGAATACGCACCGGTGTCAATTTTGGCAATGACTTGCTTGACTCCCAGTTCCGGGAACGAAACTGCCTCGAAACTGCCGACTGTTTTAGGCACGCTTTTCATTTAGACATACTCCGCCTTAGAGGCTTGTTTTACAAATCGCAGCGATTGTTTGACGTCATCGTTGGCGATCACTACCACGATGTCTTCGGGACCTGCCTGCGTAGCGGCGGCTTCAATTGCTTTGTCCTCCCGCACAATTCTTTGAACGTTTGGATTTTTCTCGGCGATGGCGGCGGCCAGCAGTTCCGAAACCTTGCCGGCTTCTTTCTGGAAACGCCGCCCTTTAATAATTTCAGTCTTCACGAAGTGACCGTCGACTTTGTCGTAGACCACGAAAGCGTCAAAGTGCCCGGCGATATGGCGGCCGGTATCACGGATAAGCTCCGGCGTACGGTCGTATGCCAGCCGCACCAGGCCAATAACCTTTCCCTTGGGCCCGATCAGCGTCCGGGCCAGCTCACCTATGCTGACCAGCGAGTTCTTTTCGTGGGCGTAATCCACCAGGATGCGCGCGCCGTTGGCCGCTTTTAGAATTGTCAGGCGGCCGCCTTCAGGATCCAGCCGGCAGGCTTCCATAACGGCCCGAAATTTAGCCGGCAGCCGGCCCTCGTAATAAGCATAGATAGCGCCGGCAGCGTGCAGCAAGTTATAAACCGAAGGCTCAAAAGTGCCGTTGAAAGTCCAGGGCAGTGCCTTAATATCGAATAAAACCTGCTCCTGATTGCCTTTTATAAGCACAACCTCATTCTGGCGTGTCGTTACGACAACACCGCCCTGCCGGAGATGTTTTTTAAGGTCGAGGTGCTTGAACTCCAGGCCGCACGCTACCAGGCGAATGTCACGTGCTGGCGGCAGCTCCTTAAGCGCGGCGACTACCAGCGCATCGTCGGCGTTAAAGACGGCATAGCCATCCTGCTTGATTCTGCCAAACACGAAGCTCTTGGCTTTGACAATGTCTGCTCGGCTCTGCAGGCGGGTACTCGAACCGATATGGTCTTCCATGACGTTCAAAAATACGCCGACTTCGTGGCGGCGGTAGCCCAAACCGGCCAGTCCGCTGCTGCCCAGCGCGGCCTCCATGACGGCGACACCATTCTTTTTCAGAGCCGGATCGGCCAGGAATTCCCATAAATATCGGCCCGGCGCCACAGTCGGCACCAGCCCCCAGATCTGTTTCGCATCATCAAGCGTACTGCGCTGGGCGCCATTCACATAATGCCCGGCGGTGTCGACGCGCAATACATTGTTACCAAGCCGCTGCAGCACCTGACTCACGACGTAAGTAGTGGTTGTTTTGCCTTTGGTACCGGTAATGGTTATTTTTTTCATAGCAAAGTAAGGCCATTGGTCGGCCAGAGGGCTAGTATAGCATAAAACTGTATATTTATCAATACTACCGAGTTTGGCTTACTCGGGTGTAGGCCACGTAAATCAGCGCCGTAACAATAATCAGGATAGCCACCAGCAGCGGGATAAAGCCGGATTGGTTCAGGGGTTGGCGCTTCATGATCTCCATTTTAATACATAAGCGTCGTCACGCAAGCCAAACGCGCCCCAATTCTTGATTTTATATACCGTTTATGCTATAATCATTGCAATGAGTGAGATCGATAAGAACGGTGTTGAGCCCAGCGCTATTGAAAGCTTTACCGATGGTAACCTTACCATTGCTGAGTTACGTGATCGTGTTGCCGGTCTGGAAAGATGGGAAGTGGATAAAATAGTATTTGGTTTGGCCTCCGTGATTAAGGTCCAAAAATTACGTCAGGAAGGCCTGATAAATAATCTGCACCGCGACAGGGTCACGGGCATTCTAAACCGGGCCGGCCTGGAAGACAGATATGCTGAAAGCCAAAAAGTTAAGCGACAGACTGATACTCCTCTCCCGGGGGTGGTAGTCATGCTTGATATCGATAATTTCAAGAAAATAAATGATAGTCGGGGCCATGCCGAGGGTGATAAATTATTGCGCCGATCGGCAGAGATCATCGAGTTTGCGGTGCGAGGCGGTGATGCGGTAGGCAGATGTGGTGGCGATGAGTTTATAGCTCTGCTTCGAAACACTGAGCTTGATGGTGGTTTGGCGGTGGCTAAAAGAATTTTGGAACGCCGTGAGGCCTTAGTGCCTACAGACTCCTCGATGGCTTTGACGGGATTCAGCATCGGCATCGCCCCGATTGATTATTCCAAGCCCTTCAAACAAGTGTACGAACCGGCCGATCTGGCCATGTACGCCGCTAAGGAAAACGGCGGCGGACAAGTCTGCGTATCCGACCAGATAGCTGCTTAGTTACCAGAGCTTGTGCTTGCCGCCGGCCTGTTGACCGAAGGCTTGGAGCAGTTCCTGCTGTTGTTTAGTCAGCTTGGTGGGCGTATCAACAATTAGAGTGACGATGTGGGCGCCGCGGCTGCCGCCGCGCAGATGGGGCACGCCGTGACCGGAGAGCTTAAAGTCGGCGCCGGATTGCGTGCCGGCCGGCACTTTCATGCGCACCGGGCCGTCGACGGTCTCAACGTCTATTTCGGTGCCCAGCGCGGCTTCCACCATGCCGACGTGCTCTTCGCTTAATATCAGGTCGCCTTCGCGGGTGAAGTGCTTGTGAGCTTTGACCCGGACGTTAACGTATAAGTCACCTTTCGGGCCGTTGGCGATGGCTTCGCCGTGTTCCCTCAAGCGGATAGTGGCTCCATCGTCGATGCCGGCCGGTATTTTGAGCTGAATGGTCTGTTTTTTGGCTTGGGTGCCCTTGCCTTTGCAAACCGAGCAGACTTTTTCGGGGATTTTGCCCGTACCACGGCATTTCGGGCAAACCGTGGCCTGCTGAATGTTGCCAAAAATGGTTCGGGTGACGTTGACGATCTGTCCGGAACCTTTGCACTGGTCGCAAGTCGTTAACTCGTGGCCCGGTTCGACGGTAGTGCCCTTGCAGTGTTCACAGGTATCTTCCAGATTAAGATTAAGATCGACTTCGGTGCCGAAAATCGCCTGCTCGAAAGTTATTTCTATCGAAGCCTCGACATCGCGGCCGCGGGCCTGCCGGCGTTGGCCCTGCTGGTTGCCGAAACCACCGCCCCCACCAAAGAAGCTGCTGAAAATATCGCCCAAACCAAGGTCACCAAAGTCAAAGTTGATGTTCTGGGCGCCGCCCCCAAAGCCGCCAAACGGATCGCCGGCATTACCCCCAACACCGGCATGGCCAAATTGGTCGTAGCGGCGGCGCTTATCAGCGTCTTTTAATACTTCGTAAGCCTCGTTAATTTCTTTAAACTTGGCTTCGTCACCGCCTTTGTCGGGATGGTTGGCAATCGCCGCCCGTCGGAAAGATTTCTTTATCTCGTCGGCGCTGGCATCCTTGTTAACACCCAGAACTTCATAATAATCACGCTTCGCCACTGGCCGCCTCTTCCTGGTCTATAGTAGCTCCAGCCTCTAGTTTTGCCAGCATTATGACCGACTCTGACGCTTCGGAATACTTTCCAATAACATGCTCGTCTATTTTGGAGTTCCAGAAATCCGCCGTTCGGTCTGGTTGATCTGCAAATTCTAACGGTTCACCGCTTCGTACTTTGCGCATCACCCAAACCAAGTAAGGGTCGTGCGCAATTTCACCGACTAAATTGTGATCAATGTCGGAGTCGTACCTTTCGGGATTGCTACGTTCTTTATTGCTCATTATCTTTTATTCTATCAACCTTTAGATTTGATTACTTCGTTGAGCCATTCCTGTGCCTTAGCCGATACGCGGCCAATAGGAACCTGCGTCAAGACCGGTGTGTCGTAGCTGTGAAGCTTAGCGACTTCGGCTTCGATTTTGTCGAAGTTAGCGGCCACGCTTTCCATCATCAACAGAACCTCATTGCCATATTCAATTTTACCGTGCCAGCCATAACGAGTATCAATTGGTATGAATTTGGCACAAGCAATTAATCTTTGTGTGAGCAAGGCAGCAACAATCTTCTCGGCCTCTGCCCGATCCTTGCAGGAGAGGATCAATTCTACGAACTTGGTGTCAGGCATGACGTTAGTCTTTCTTGGCGTCTTTGTCGTCGACGACTTCGCCTTCGATCGGTTCGTCGGTTTTCTTGGCGTCTTTGGAGTCAGCCTTTTTTTCGCCTTCAGCGGCATCTTCAGGCTTGGCGTCTTCATCCGGGGCTTCGGCGGCCTGGGCCTGCTCGTACATTTTGGAGCCGATCGGCATTAACTTGTCGTTCAGTTCTTTGGCGGCGGTTTCCAGGGCTTCCTTATCGGCTTTTTCGTCGGCGACCACTTTCTTGGCGGCCTCCACGGCTTCGTCCAGGACTTTTTTGTCATCGTCAGAGATTTTGTCACCGCTGTCTTTCTTAAGTTTTTCGGCTTGGTAAACGGCGCTGTCCAGCAGATTGCGGGCTTCTACCAGCTCTTTCTTGATCTTGTCTTCGTCGGCGTGGGTTTCGGCTTCTTTGGCCATTTTTTCAACCTCGGCTTTGTCAAGATTACCCGAGCCGCTGATGGTTATGCTCTGCTCTTTGCCGCTGCCTTTGTCTTTGGCGGTGACATTCAGGATGCCGTTGGCATCGATGTTAAAAGTGACTTCGATTTGGGGGGTGCCGCGCGGGGCCGGCGGGATACCGTCGAGGATGAAGCGGCCGAGGCTCTTGTTGCCCTCGATCATGTCGCGCTCGCCCTGGGCGACGTGGATTTCTACTTGTGGCTGGCTGTCGGCGGCGGTGGAAAAGACCTCGGATTTGCTGGTCGGGATGGTGGTGTTGCGTTCGATCAGCTTGGTCATGACACCACCCATGGTTTCAATGCCCAGGCTCAGCGGCGTGACGTCCAACAGAAGCACGTCCTTGACGTCGCCCTGCAGAACGCCGCCCTGGATGGCGGCGCCGACGGCCACGACCTCATCGGGGTTAACTCCCTTCATCGGTTCCTGGCCAAAGATTTTCTTAACCTTCTCCTGTACGGCCGGCATGCGGGTCATACCACCAACCAACACGACGGCTTGGATATCGCTGGCTTTCAGGGCGGCATCTTTAAGGGCTTTGTCGCAGGGTGCGGCGGTTTTATCGATCAGTTCGGTGACCAGACTTTCCAGCTTGGCGCGGCTCAGCTTATGCTCGAAGTGCTTGGGGCCTTCGGCGTCAGCCGTCAGGAATGGCAGGTTAACGTTAACTTCCTGGGCGGTCGACAGTTCGATTTTGGCCTTTTCGGCCTCGTCGCGCAGGCGCTGCATGGCGGCGTTATCGCCGGTAACGTCAATGCCGTGTTCTTTTTTGAACTCATCGGCAAAGTAATTGATGATGACGCGGTCAAAATCGGCGCCGCCCAGGTGGGTGTCGCCGTTGGTGGATTTAACTTCGAAGACGCCGTCACCGAGTTCAAGGATGGAAACGTCGAACGTTCCGCCACCTAAGTCGTAAACGGCAATTTTCTCGTCTTTCTTGTCGCCTTTATCGAGACCGTAAGCCAATGCTGCGGCGGTAGGTTCGTTGATGATACGTTTGACTTCCAGACCGGCGATTTTACCGGCGTCTTTGGTAGCCTGGCGCTGGGAGTCATCAAAGTAGGCCGGTACGGTAATAACGGCTTCGGTTACCTTGTCGCCCAGAAAGCTTTCGGCGTCGCTCTTTAGTTTGCCGAGAACCATGGCGCTGATTTCCTCCGGGCTGTATTCTTTGTCGCCCATCTTTACCTTAACGCCGTTGCCGCTTTTAACCATTTCGTAGCCCATCAATTTGATGTCGCGCTGGACTTCTTTATCGCTCCAGTTGCGGCCGATCAGCCGCTTAACTTCATAAATAGTGTTTTTGGGATTGGTGACTTGCTGGCGGCGGGCCACCTGGCCGACCAGCCGTTCGCCGTTCTTATTAACGGCCACGACCGAAGGAGTGGTGCGGGCGCCTTCGCTGTTGGCGATAATTTCCGGCTTGCCGGATTGCATGACGGCCATGGCCGAGTTAGTGGTACCAAGGTCAATACCGATAATTTTGCTCATATTTATTCACCCTTTCTTAATTAACAAGTAGTACATTTCTACTGTTAGTTTAAGAAATTAGCACTCACATGTCAAGAGTGCTAGATGTTGTATTTTACTCAATTTCGGCGTCCGGGAAGTCGCCGGCCGTTAGGCCTAAAGCTTCGAGCACGCATTCAGTCGCTTCCTGCGAAACTCTTTTTGGAAAGAATTCCATAGCCATGTCTCGATTTACGCCGTTCTGTGCCATGTGATGCTCCTCCTCCGAATCAAGTTCATCACAAAATCGATCGCTTTTGTCCATGTCGTCCAGGCCCATCAACGCGAAAATGTAATCAAGTTGGTCTTCCGGACACTCTAGAACAAGCTTATCTTCTAAAATGTCGTATTGCATAATATTAAGCCTTTACTCTCACCATAGCGTGGCGGATGACGTCGTCGCCCAGTTTGTAGCCGGCCTGGAGTTCTTCGCTGATAATTTCCTGCTGGCCTTCGCCTTCCTCCATACTGACGGCTTCGTGAAGGTGGGGGTCAAAGGCTTCGCCCACGGTTTTGATGCGCTCTACGCCCATCTCGCCTAGTGTCTGCTCAAATTGTTTAACAATACCTTGAACGCCCTTTATGTAATCGTTGCCTTCCAGCTCTTTGGGAACGTGTTTGAGAGCCCGCTCGAAGTTGTCGATTACCGGCAATAAGTCGCTGACGACGTTGGCCTTTAAGTGACTACGCAGATTGGCGATTTCTTCCTCGTTTCGGCGGCGGATGTTGGTGGCATCGGCCCGCTCCCTCTGCAGAGCTTGCGTCAGCTCTTGAAGTTGAACTTGTAGTTCAGAAATAGTCGGCTTGGACGTTTGCTTGCCGCTTTTGGAGCTAGTCACTACCGTATTCCCCTGGTATATCATCAAAATAATGGATGTCCCCGTGTACCTTATGAAGCGCCACGGCCGATAGGATGCCCAAAAGATGTCCGTCAGTAAAGCCTTGCTCTTTGATCTGCCGAATCAAAAGATCAGCTCTTCGCATAACGCTAACCGGAGCAGTCACCGGATCTTCGTACACAAGATGCCTGGAAAACAGGTCGTGCATACCATCAAAGACTTCCTGCCCGGTAATCCGTTCACCTCTAGACATACAAGACCTCTTCCAACTCCTGGCCGGCGCGGGAGACGAGGGTCATTACGTTGCGGTAGCTTTGGCGGGTGGGGCCGAGGGTGCCGATGTAGCTGCGGTCGCTAAATGGGCTGCGGAAACGGCTGATGATAAGGCTGGCGCCGGCGTTGCGGCCAATGGGGTTTTCCTGGCCGATGTAGACGCTGAGCGGTTCGTTGGGTGCGGCTTCCTTCAGCCACGGTTCAAGGTTGTCGAGCAATTGGGCGACTTGCTGGACCTGCAGGCCGTTAACGAATTCCGGCTGGCCGAACAGGTTGGAAAGACCGCTAATATAGAGCTGATCGCCCAGCGTTGCCAGGCCCAGGTTGTGGGTCAGTTCTACGAGGGTGTCGACGGCGTTGCGGATCATGCGCTCCGGCGCTCCGGCGCTCTGCACACGGGCGGCCAGGGCCTTTTCACTGCGGCGCTCCGGCAGA
>DHXS01000022.1:15768-16236 GCA_002413795.1 Candidatus Saccharibacteria bacterium UBA5150
TGCGGCTGCATGATGAAGCCCATGCGCTCCAGCTCAGCCATCTCGGCGCGGATGGTAGCCGAGCTGACATTAAAGACTTTGGCCATCAGGCTGCTGCCGACCGGGCTAGCCACTTCGGCAAACTGCTCCACAATGGCGCTTAAAATGTTCTGCTGACGCTCCGTCATAATGGTTGTATGGTACAATTTTGGCACTCGATAGTCAAGAGTGCTAAACGGTTTTGGCGAGGTGGGCGCGGATGTCGGTGGCCAGCTGTTCGGCGACGGCGCGGGCTGCCGGTTCGTCTGGCGTAGTGTGATTGGCGGAGCTAATAATGGTTTCGACCTGCTGGAGAACTTTATCGAGGTCTTCGTTGATAACGGCCACGTAATAATCGGTGTTTAATAACTGATCGAGCTCGTTGAGGGCGGTTTCCATGCGCAGGCGCGAGTCGATGGCGTCGACGACGTCGCCGTAACGGCGCTGGAG
>DHXS01000022.1:16503-21208 GCA_002413795.1 Candidatus Saccharibacteria bacterium UBA5150
GGGTGGAGTGTTTTATATTCGGCCACGCCCTGCACTTCTATGTCGGTCATGGCAATTTTGCCTTCGTCGCGGGCGGCCTGAATTTCGGCCACGCTGGTGCCGTATAGGTTGCCGCTGTACGTTTTGGCCTCGATTAAGGCCTGCTCGTCGAGCATTTTTTCGGCCGCGGTTTTGTCGATAAAGTGGTATTCGCGGCCGTCCTGCTCGATAACGCCGTGGTTAATGCGCGGCGGCCGGGTGGTATGCGAAACAATGTGGTGATAATTGCCGGTGGCCAGCAGTTTGGTTTTGAGCGAGTCCTTGCCGGCACCGGTCGGGCCCACCAGTAACAGAATAGGTGTTTCTTTTACGAGTTTCGCGGTGGCCTCGGAAGGTTTGTAGTTTTGGAGTTTTACGGCCAGCTTTTCGTCCATCAGCTAATTATATAGCAAACTAGTCGCGCTTTAGCATGACGGTGAAGGCTTCGGCCGGAATGTCGACCCTGCCGAAGCGCTTCATACGCTTTTTGCCCTTGGCCTGCTTGGCCAGGACTTTCTTTTTGCGCGATACGTCGCCGCCGTACAAACCGGTGGTAACGTCTTTGCGGTAGGCGCTGATGTCTTCGCGGGCGATAAAGCGGCCGCCGATGGCGGCCTGCAGGCTGACCTGAAAATTCTGCCGGGGAATAATGTCTTTGAGCTTCTCGACCGTTTCGCGGCCCAGGTTTTGGGCCTCACTGCGGTGCACCATGATACTTAAGGCGCCGACCATGTCGCCAGCCACGTAAAAGTCGAGTCGCACCAGGTCTTCGGCCCGGTAATCGTCCAGTTCGTAGTTAAACGAGCCGTAGCCGCTGGTCAGGCTCTTTAGCTGGTCGTAGAAATCGGTTAACAGGTTGGAGAGAGGCGCCTCAAAGTCCACCAGTGCCTGTTTTTCAACGTAGCTGAGGTTCTTTTGCCGCCCGCGCCTGCCGGTGATCAGCTGGATAACATTGCCGACGTAAGCTTGCGGCACTACGATCTCTCCCTTAATCCATGGTTCGCGGATGGCACTAATTTTGGCCGGGTCGGGCAGTTCCGAGGCGCTTTTAATGTCCAGTTCCTCGCCGTTGAGCAGGGCTACCTGGTAATCGGTCGAAGGATTGGTGACGACCAGGCTGAGGTCGTATTCGCGCTCCAGGCGTTCGCGGACGATATCCATGTGCAAAAGGCCCAGGAAACCGATGCGCACGCCAAAACCGAGCACCGGTGAATTTTCCGGAACATATTGCAGGGCCGAATCGCTAAGACTGAGCTTTTCGATGGCATCTTTCAATTCCTGGTATTGCTCACTGCTCTCCGGGAAAAAGCCGGCGTAAACAAAGGGCTGGACGTCGCGATAGCCAGGCAACGGTTCACGAGCCGGCCGAGTGGATAGCGTAATAGTGTCGCCTACGCGAGCGTCGCGGGTGGTTTTAAGATTGGTAACCACGTAGCCGATCTCGCCGGCCGCCAGCGACTGGTTAGCTGCCATTTCCGGCCTCAGGGCACCGACTTCCAGGGCCAGGCCCTGGGCACCGGTAGCCATCATTTTAATCGGGGCGTTCTTTTTGATCTCGCCTTCGAAAACACGAACATATAGGATCACGCCGCGGTAATCATCGTAATAACTGTCGAATATTAGTCCGCGAGTCTCGCTGGCTTTGGACGGCTTGGGTGCTGGAATATCATTGATTACCCGTTCCAAAACGGCTTCCACGCCTTGGCCGGTTTTGGCGGATATTTGTAGAATATCTTCAAATTTACAGCCCAGCAGGCTGACGATTTCGGCCCCGACCCGCTTAACATCGGCCGCCGGCAGGTCAATTTTATTCAACACCGGGATAATTTTCAGGTCGGCCGCCAGGGCCAGGTAGACGTTGGCCAGCGTTTGGGCCTGAATACCCTGAGTGGCGTCAACCACCAGTAAGGCGCCTTCGCAGGCCTCAAGACTGCGCGACACTTCGTAGCTGAAATCGACATGACCGGGCGTGTCGATAAGGTTGAGTTCGTAATCTTTATAGCTCATCCGCACCGGCGCCAGCTTAATGGTAATGCCCTTTTCGCGCTCCAGGTCCATTTTGTCGAGGTGCTGGGCCTTCATGTCGCGCATTTGGACGGTGCCGGTCAGCTCCAGCAGACGATCGGCCAGAGTCGATTTACCATGGTCAATATGGGCAATAATACAAAAATTCCTAATGTGATCCTGTTTCATATCAAAGCTCAATCTTGACGGGTTTGAGAGCGATTTTTTTGATTCGGTTGATAACGGGGCGCATCTCTTCCAGGTCGAACAAGGCTGAGACGGACATGTGGACGCCGAAAGTCACGGCGGCGATGAAGAATAGCTTACTGCCCAGCGTGAATATACCGCGGTCGTGGATACCCAGGGGGTACAGCGAAATCATCACGAAGGCGGCGATGACGCTAAAGCCGGTAACCGATATGATGCGCCAGACCCCGCTCCAGAAATAATTATCAAACAGCTGGTGATCGCGCAGCAGCATAATAACGGCCAGAATGAAAACCTCCACGGCCGCTACGATGGACTGGGCCAGAGCCAGGCCGGCCACGCCGTAAGCGCTGGGGCGCGCCAAAGTCACCGCCAGGAAGATATTGAGGGCAATTGTGAACAGCGACACGAACAGCGGCGTTTTGGTGTCTTTTTGGGCGTAAAACCAGCGCGAAATAATGGTATAGATAATGCGGAAGAAGATAGCCAGGGTCAGGAAGCCAAAAATGGTGGCAATTTGGACGTTACCCTTGGAATAAATCAGCCGGGCCAGGTAGCCCCGGCCGAAAAAGCAAACCACTACCAGCGGCGCGCTGATCCAGATCATGGCCCTCAGCACCATCAGGAAATCACGGCGGAAAAGATCGGGCCGGCCCTGGCTGAGCCGGGCGTTGAGGCGCGGAAAGGCGGCGGTGGAAATGGCCGTGCCAATCAACAGGATCGGCGCCGTGCTCAATACGAAGGCGTTGTTATAATTGCTGATCGAGCCGGCGCCCAGACCGCTGGCAATGTGCGTTTCGACAATGTTTTCCACCTGGTCGACGCCTTGGTCGAGTGATCGCGGCGGCAGGTTGCGCAGGATAATGTGGAAATCGGCGCTTTTCCAGTTAATGCCCGGCTGCCAGCGAAAGCCGCTTTTCCATAAACCGAGGGTAACTATCAGCAGTTGGAGAATACCGCCGATCAGGGCGCCGACTCCCAGACCGACCAGGCCGATATTATGCTTGAAGGCAAAAATACTCAGGATAATCGACAAGTTGTAAAACAACGGCGCGATGGCAAAGAAAAAGAAGCGGCCCATGGTCTGCTGAACGCTGGTCAGGATACCGGAGATGGTGAACAACAGAGGGTTAAAGGCCAGGAAACGCATAATAGTCGCGGCGGTATGCAACTGGGCTGGGCTTAGCCCCGGCGCTACAACGTGCTTGATAAGCGGCTCGGCGAAGATGATTATTATGACCGCCACCACCGCCATGATGATAGCCAGCAGGTTCATCAGCGAAGCCGATAATTCCCAAACGCCGCGCCGGTCACCCCTGTGAAAATGATCGGACAGCACCGGCATAAAGGCCACGCCGAGCGCCCCGGCGGCCAGCGTGAAGAAGAAAAAGTCGGGGATACTGAAAGCGGCGAAGTAGGCATCGGTGCTGTGCGGGCCGGTCAGTGGAAAGTTGCCGTTCACCAGCTTGGTGCGCAAAAAGCCCAGCAGTTGGCCGGCGAACGCGGTCGCTATTAACAGCGCCGCAACATTACTGAGGCTGACTCGGCCTTTACTTTTGGCTGGTTGGCTTGGGTTCATGCAACCATTTTAATACAAGGCGGCGGCGTCCGGCATTTTGGCGCCCTTCAGGGCTTCCAGAACTTCGTCGGCGTCGACGGTTTCTTTTTCAAGCAAACGGTCTTTAAGAACTTCCAGCTTGCCCAAGTTAGCCTTGATGACGGCGCGGGCCCGGTTGGCGGCCTCGGTGATCAGGCTTTCTACTTCCTGGTCGATAACCCGGGCGGTGTCTTCGGAATAATCTCGTTCGTGCACCAGGCGCTCGATCATCATGCCGTCGTCAACATGAAAAACCTGGTCGCGAAGCTTTTCGCCCATGCCCTGGTTGATAATCATGTCGCGGGCTACCTCGGCGGCGTGCTGGAGGTCGTTGCCGGCACCGGTGGTGATACGGTCTTTACCCAGTACGACTTCCTCGGCGATCCGGCCGCCCAGGCCGCGGGCCAGCATATCTTTAAACTGGATCAATGAAACGAAAACGCGGTCTTCCGGCGGGATGAACCAGGTGACGCCACCGGTGCCGCCGCGCGGGATGATGGTGACTTTGTGAACCGGGTCGCTGTCGGGCAGGACGTGGCCCACCAGCGCGTGGCCGGCCTCGTGATAGGCCGTGGTAACTTTGTCGGCTTCGGTCATAATCTTGCTCTTGCGCTCCGGGCCGATGGCCACGCGCTCGAAGGCCTCGGTAACATCGTGCTGGGTAATCTCGTTGTGGCTGTTGCGGGCAGCAATTATGGCGGACTCGTTGGCAATATTGGCCAGATCGGCGCCCGAAGAACCGGCGGCCTTGGCGGCCAGTGAGTCTAAATCAACGTTTTTGGCCAGCGGCTTTTTCTCGAAGTGTACTTTTAGAATGGCCTCGCGGTCTTTGCGGTCCGGCAGATCGATATTAACGCGGCGGTCGAAGCGGCCGGGCCG
>DHXS01000022.1:21351-25743 GCA_002413795.1 Candidatus Saccharibacteria bacterium UBA5150
AGCGCCGGGTCGAGCACGTCGGCGCGGTTGGTAGCCGCCAGGACTATAACGTTTACCCCCTGTTCGAAGCCGTCCATCTCTACCAATATCTGGTTCAGGGTCTGCTCGCGTTCGTCGTGTCCGCCGCCCATGCCGCTGCCGCGGCGCCGGCCGACGGCGTCAATTTCATCCACAAAGATAATACACGGGGCGTTCTTTTTGGCCTTGGCGAACAGGTCGCGCACCCGCGAAGCACCAACGCCGACGAACATTTCCACAAATTCCGAACCTGAAATGCTAAAGAACGGCACGTTGGCTTCGCCGGCCACGGCGCGGGCCAGCATGGTTTTGCCGGTGCCGGGTGGTCCGATCAAAAGCACGCCTTTGGGAATCCGGGCGCCCATACCGGCAAATTTTTTGGGGAACTTTAGAAATTCCACAACTTCTTCCAAATCCTGCTTGGCCTCATCAGAACCGGCGATATCCTTAAAGGTGGCCTTGTCTTTTTCGTTGCCGTACAGCCGGGCGCGGCTTTTGCCGAAACTGAGCGCCTGGTTGCCCTGCCCCTGGGCACTGCGCAGCATAAAGTACAGCAGGCCGCCGATTAACAAGACGGGTACGACCTGCGAGGCCAGGCCGATCCAGGGCGAACCGCCGCCACCGGCCGTTTTATAAGTAATAGCCACTTTACCGGTATCAAGGCCCTGCTCTTTAAGGCTGGAGTTGCTGTCGACGTTGGCCTTAAGCGTGGGGTGATTTTCGCCCTTGGGCGTGATGGTCATCTGATTGCCGTTGACGGAAATCTTGCTGTACTTGCCGGCATTGGCATCGGCTATGGCCTGAGTGGAGTTGATCTCTTTTAAAGAGCTCGGCTGGTTATAGGCCGCGAACAGTATTAAGGCAAAAATGGCCATTAAGGCTATAAAACCAACATTCTTGGCACTACGATTATTTCGGCCCGCGGGCTTGCGGCCGGACTTCCTGGGTGACTTATCCATGGTTTTCAATTATACCCCTGTCTTAAAATTTTGGCTAGCGCTCTGGCTTAGCGAGTGCCAAATAATCCTTATGAACCACCATGCTGACACCTTGAGATACGTCGTGCCGGCGCTGGGGCTGAGCCGTTTTGGCGGCTACCACCAGCCTTTCCAAACCCTTACGGTCAAAGCCGCCGGCCTTATTTTGGCGCAGCCAGGCGGCCATCAGCTCGCGGGCCACTTCGTGCGGCAAATTATTAAACGACTGCCTGTCCAGGCGATTTTGGCCGTTTTGGGCCTGCAGAATTTGCGCCAGCAAGCCATCCAGTTCCCGATTAGTAACTTCCGAGTTAGTAAGTATACTTACTAACTCCGACCTGCCCGAAACCTTAAAGCGCGGCAGGATCTTATGCCGCACGTAGTTACGTAAATAGTCAGTGTTTGAGTTGGTGGGGTCTTCATGCCATTCCAGGCGGTGCTTTGTGGCGTAATCAACGATTTCCGACTTAGGCACTTTCAGGAGTGGCCGCTTAATATCCGCTCTGTCCTGAAGTGATGTCAAACCCTTGCGGCCAGTGCCCCTTAACATGTTAAGTATGGCCGTCTCCAGCACATCGTCCAGATGATGGGCGGTAATAATGGCCGCGGCCTTGTTATTTTTTTGAACCGAACGCAAAAACACGTAGCGGTGCTCCCGCGCCAGGGCCTCACTGGCCTTTGCTCCCAATTGCCCCTCGGCGTAGGCGAAGTTCAGGCCATGCGTATGGGCCAGTTCGTGAACGAATTTCCGGTCCTCGGCCGAATCTTCGCGAATGCCATGATCAAAATGGGCCACGATTAGATCCAAGTCGGGCTGTTTATGCAAAATATCCAGCAAAACCACCGAATCAACGCCGCCGCTGACGGCGACCACGTAACGACCGGGCTTTGGTAATACAACATCCATATCCTATTATTGTAGCAATGGATGACCTACAGAAGCGTATCGACCAACTGGAAGCCCGTAACCAACGTGTTGAAAGCGATAAAGCCTGGGAAACCAGTTGGGTCCGCCGACTATCAATAATGCTGCTTACTTACCTAACGGTCGTTTTTTACCTGCAGTTTGTGGTTCACATCAACCCCTGGATTAACGCTCTGGTTCCCGTTATTGGCTTCTTCTTATCCACAACAACTGTCTCGCAGCTTAAGAAATACTGGCTCAAGCACCGCGCCAAGTCCTAGCCAACAGATGTAAATCATGCTATATTAACCCCTGTTGTTATGGCGGCGTAGCTCAGCTGGTTAGAGCGCAGGACTCATAAGCCTGAGGTCAGTGGTTCGAGCCCACTCGCCGCTACCATTTGACCGCACATAATTATTGTGCTAATGTAATAGTAATTGTTTATTTGATCCGGGTTTATAGCTAACTTACTCGATTCAGCCAGACAATCAGAGTAATAAAACTATAAATAAGGATCTTTTTTAATGTCTTATAAATATAATTCCGGTGCCAAAAGAGGCGCCGGGCTAGCGTATTCATCAGCTAACCATCGCCGCCGGCCGGCCAGGCAGGGTGGTCATAAAAAATATATCGACCCGGCCAAGTTCATTAAAGCCGCTTCCATGGCCGCGGTTGAAGATTACACGCCTCAGCATCGTTTCACGGATTTCAGCCTTGATGCCCGCCTGCAGACCAACCTGACGGCTAAGGGCTACGAGGTTCCATCGCCGATTCAGGATCAGATTATCCCTGCCGCTCTCGGTGGCAAAGATGTTATCGGTATCGCCAACACCGGCACCGGCAAAACGGCGGCTTTTGCCCTGCCTATTTTGCAGCGCCTGATTTCCGACCGTAACGCCGCGGCTATCGTTATCGCGCCAACCCGCGAACTGGCCCAGCAAATCGAGGAAGAGTTCAAAGCGCTGGGTAAAGGTACCGGCTTAGTCGGCACCCTTTTAATCGGCGGCACCAATATGGGCGGCCAATTGCGGGACTTGAAGCGGCGCCCGACTATAGTCATCGGCACGCCGGGCCGCATCAAAGATCATTTACAACGCGGCTCCCTAAAACTGGGCCAGTTCAATCTGGTGGTACTGGATGAAGTCGACCGCATGCTCGATATGGGTTTTGTGCAGGATGTGACCGAAATTATGGGCAATGTTAACCCGGTGCGGCAGTCGATGTTCTTTTCGGCCACCATCGACCCAAAGGTGCAGACCCTGATCAGCCGAAACTCCAATGATCCTTTCACGGTATCGCTGAAAGCCAGTTCGGCCAGCGAAAACGTTCACCAAAACATCGTGAAATACCGTGGCAATATTGACAAATTAGATAAACTGCACGACCTGTTATTGAGTGATGCGGTTTCCAAAGTCCTGGTTTTTGACGAGACCCAGCGCAGTGTTGAAAGGCTTGGCAACGAGCTGGCGGCCCGTGGCTTTTCGGCTGACGCCATTCACGGCGGCAAAACCCAAGGCCAGCGCAAGCGCGCCATGGCCCGCTTTAAGAGCAGTGACATTAAAGTGTTGGTTGCCACCGATGTGGCGGCCCGCGGCATTGACGTCGCCGACATCACCCACGTCGTTAACTATTCAATCCCCAACGCCTACGACGACTACATCCACCGCATCGGCCGCACCGGCCGGGCCGGCCGCGTCGGCCACGCCCTGACTTTTGTTTCGCACTAAAACGCCTAGCGCTTGATCTTGGTCATCAGCTGTAAATTAGACAGGTAGTGCCGGGGGTTCATCTTGGGGTGTTCACTCATGTACTTCATGTGGCGGTCGACAAAAGGCATGTCGTGCTCGTGCTTGGCCGAAAAGGTCTCACGGGTATTGTAGTTGGGGTCATCGACCATCAGCTTTAGCTCGCCTTTGGCTTTCAGGGCCGCTTCTGACCTAAAGAACGCCTGCTGCTGTAAAGTAAAACGGTCGACTGTCGGCTTAGCTGGCTCTTGCTTGCTCACGGTATGATCTATTGACATCTACACCTATTATACTCCTTAAAAGGGCTTCGTGATATTTATCGCCTTCCTACGCCAAAAAAGCGTGCTATAACATAAGCGTAATGTCCAAAAATAAAAACGCTATCATTACACTTGGTTTGCAATTGGACAGATTCGGAAATCCCACTCCGGAGTTGGAGCAGAGGGTCGATAAAGCAGTTCGTCTGTTCAAAGGAAACCTGGCTCCGATTTTAATAATGTCGGGGGCCTACTGCTTCAGCGCTAAAGACAGACCGGCGAAGACCGAAGCTGCCGTTATGGCCGAGATAGCCATGCAACGGGATGTTCCGCCCGAGGCAATCCTGGTAGAATCACAGGCCGTAGACACCATTAGCAATGCTTTGCAGGTCAAGGAAATTATTAAAAACGGCTTCGGCCATTGGCGAGACTTAGCTCTGGTTACCTCTGGCTCGCACATGCCGCGAGCGTTATTCATTTTTAAGCACGTT
>DHXS01000022.1:25995-40609 GCA_002413795.1 Candidatus Saccharibacteria bacterium UBA5150
CAATTCGAACCAGGCTCGCAAATGTGATTCCGGGCTTTGGTATTCAGCCGGGCCCTTACGTCTTGCCTGCAGCCGCCTGAGCCTGTCGAACAGTGAAGCGGCCGATCAGCTGGTGGCTTAATTCCGACAGGTTGCGCGACCACAGCGACACCGACAGGTTCCTTTTATGCTCGTGCGTGCCCTCGTCTTCTTCAATTGGATCGGCTATATCTTCGACTGCCGATCTTACTAGCGTTTTGGCCCGGATTTCAGCTATAAACTGTTTAACCAATTCCTCGCGCTCGACGGGATCTTCTATGCCGATCTTTTGCAGAAGTTCGTCGTACACCTCGGCAACCGATGTTTCAACTTCCGCTATCTTTTCAATATCGATGATTTCGGCCTCCTGGAGCTCTTCCATTTCAGCCACCGCACCCTCTATAAAGACGGTCAGGCTTTTAAGAATAATGGCCTCCTCGGGCGGGGCCGTTGCCTGATATTCTTCGAGCTGGACCTGCACCGCCTCGGGTAGAACGGCTATAAACGATTCTTCGGTCTCCGGCTCGATTTTTTCAATAACTTCAGCTGGTGGCAATAATTCCGCTTCCTCTACAGGTATCTCTGGCTGGATATATAGATTATAGATATGGTCCAAATCTTCAAATAACGGCCCTTCATCGATGATCGGCTCCGTTGTCTCAAAATTTTCGACAAGATTTTCCAAGGAGATTTCTACCGCCGGCTCAACTGTAATTATTTCTTTCGTCGGAGGTTTGTTAATGACAACTTCAAAAGCCGGAGGAATGATGGCTTTCGTAATTGGCTCCGGGTCTATTGACTTAGGCATAGTTTCGCTGGTTTTTGATAACACTGCGGCTTGCTCGACTTGTTCCTCGATAGACGGTGTGCTTTCTTCTGTCCGTGCAGAACGATAGGCAGGCTTAACCTCTTTAGCTACTTCGGCGAGTTGAACTTCTTTATATACGTTTCTTTTTACCGGTTCTAGACGGTCTACATCTGAAGCTATATTTGATATCTTAGAAGCTTCCTGTTGGGCAAGAAAACTGTGATGCATGTCATCGGCTAGTGCTTGACGGATAATGTTCTCGTTAGGGTCATGATGATCTGTCGGCTCCTCCGCAGTATCAGGTTGTGCTTCAACTTCTGTTGCTTTCACTGCCTGAATATCAATAGAGGTGTAGGTTGCTTCTGCAACGATTCTGTTATGATTATCTTCCATTGCCGGTTTCTTCACAGGTTTTTCAGTAGTTTCGATACGTTCAATCACAGGTTTTTCAGCAGCAGCTTTTTTCGATAAGTCAGATTCATTGGCTAGCTGCTCCTTGCCCATCGTTTCAAGCTCTATCAACGACCGCGCTTCTTCAAGTGATAGGCCTCCCAGGAACGAACATGCTCTGTGAGCCGCTTCAATGTTCTCGGCTTCAAAAATCTCGCCGCCGGCGTGCTGACGAGAGAGAGTCTGCGTGTCTTCGGTTTGCTGGTTTACTTCCACCCTCAGGTCCTATTCTATGAATCAACCTCGGCTGAGCCGAAGTATCCTTCAAAAGCCTTACGTGCAACTCCTCTGTATCGGTCGTAGCTTGGATCATTAGGGTCGAGGCTTTCAAGCGCCGTGAAGATTGGTCGAGCGTGTTCTCCGCACAATCTATCAAATTGCTCCACAGGTACGGGCTGCCCGTCAATTGCGTAGCCGGTTGGCTGGCCCTTCAAGTGCTCATAACCAATAAGTTCGAGCCAGCGTTCTCCTTCAGGTTTTTCTTGTGGTTGCTCTGCGGAGCTCATGGCAACTTTTCTTTCATGGGCTTATTATACAGCTACAGCGGTCAATACAAATCGGGGAAAAGGGTATATTATAAGTTATATCTAAACGGAGGACGGAGTATGAAAGCGGCCATTGCCATTGTAGTAGTGTTAGTGCTCGCGGGCGGCGGTTATGCGCTGGTCAAGCACAACGATAATAATAAAACTGCTAAAACCAACACCTCTATGAGCCAAATGAATACGCCCAAAAAGACTTCCAGCCAGAGTTCCGGCACCTCTAGCTCGGCCGCCTCCACGCCGACGGCGACCAATACGGTTGCTATTCAGAACTTTGCGTTTAGCCCAGATAGCATCACCGTCAAAAAAGGCACGACCGTAACCTGGACCAACAAGGACAGCACACAGCATGACGTCACCGAAAATGACGGCAAAGACGGCCCGAAAAGCAAACTCCTGGCCCAAGGCGAGAGCTACAGCTTTACATTTAATACCGCAGGCAGTTTCGCCTACATTTGTTCGATTCACCCGAACATGACCGGCACCGTAACCGTTACCGAGTAGCAGACCGTTAGGCATGGAAGGTCAGACTACCAGACGACGAAAAGTAGTCGGGGCGGCCTTATGGCTGCTCGGGCTGACCGTATCGGCGATGGCCTACATAGCCTGGGGGCGTGATTATGGCTGGGGACCGTCGCCTTTTAACGCTTACCGTATTTTCCCGCTGTTCGGCCTGTTGGCTTTCAGCCTGATGTGGACGCATTACGTGGCCGGCGCCCTGCGCGACCTGCTAAAGCTTGGAGAGGCTACGCTGGCCCATTACTTCGAGGCGACGGCCTGGGCGGTTTTGGTTTTGATCTGCCTGCACCCCGGCCTGCTTATCTACCAGCGTTTTCGTGACGGTTTCGGTTTGCCGCCCGGCAGTTACGAATCTTACGTGGCGCCGGGCTTGGGCTGGGTGACTTTGCTGGGCAGTGCCAGTCTGCTGGTTTTTCTGGCTTTTGAGTTCCGCCGCTTCTACGGCAAACGTTCCTGGTGGCATTATGTGGCCGACGCCGGAGACGCGGCCATGCTGGCCATCTTTTACCACTCTCTAAGACTGGGCACTCAGCTGCGGCACGGCGGCTGGTTCCGGGCGGTCTGGTGGTTCTACGGCATCGTACTGATAGCCATTTTAATCCGTAAATACAGTCAGAGATTTCTTAGCAAATCAAAAAGCCCGGCCTTATAGCCGAGCTCTTTGATCCCGATTGTCTGCTTACAATTTCTTCAGCAGTCGATCAATCTTGGCAAACATGCCGGCGTTCGAACTAAAAGACAGTTCGAAGGCCAGACCGGCATTTGTCTTCATGCGCCGTAGCTCCTTTATTTTTGTAAATGATTTTTGTTTGTGATCACGAAACACTATTTATTATACACAAATTTGCTATTTTGTCAAAGTGTGTAGGTGAGGTATTTGTGTTTCGTCTGATCTCAGCCGTATCATAACGCTTAAGTTAAGAACTTCCAAGCATTTTTTCTAATAGTATGTTGTGCTTTTTACAGACCGCCTGGCCTGCCAGAACATAACCAGGGCAACCAGCACCAAAATCACCGGTAAACTTATCAAAACCGGGCTGACGTGATGCGGCTTGGCAGGTACCGGGCTGGGACCGGCCTGGGCCACCGTAGCGGTAGCCGGCGGCAGCTGGATGGTCGGCACGGCTTTATTTTGCAATTGAATGCCCGTACTGCTGTTCAACAGGGTCGTTGCCGTGCCGGGCTGCAGACTGCTGGACTTTGTGCCGCCGGTCGGCCCGGTCGCCGATTGCGGTGTCTGGGTAGTTATCTGCGTGCCGGTGGCGCTGCCGGTTTTTAGTTGGGTATTGTCCACTGCCATCTATTGTACATTAGTGATATTCATGGACTACGGCGTGGCCTTTGCCGCGCCCGATCAGCCAGCGGTTCACCGGAAAAGCCACCGCGAAAGCCACCACCAGCGATATAAACAGGCTGGTCCAGAAAAGAACCGTGTTCAGCCCGGCACTGATGGCGCCCGGCACCAGCAGAATGAAGCCGTTGTCGGCCAGTTCCATGGTGGCAATGGAAGCCGTGTCGGCGGCCAGGGCCAGCCGCATTGCCTTTCGCAAAGTCAACCCGTGCTTCAAAAGCGGCCTAATGCTCAACGAATAACCAAATATAAAGGCCAAAATAACAGATAAAACTACGCTGCCGGCGTTCGACACGTTATAGCCAGCCGAGATAACCATGCCAATCACCTCGCCGATGGCACAGCCCGTCAGGCAATGCAGTGTGGCGCTGGCCGCCGTCTTGTTAACCGATGGATTCATAGCTATCACTGTAAAGCTTTCCGACGACCAAAAAAAGCCCCCGGAATCGTTTGCAAGACTTACGAGTTCTTAATTGTTTGTAGTGATTGCCAGCTAGACCGAAGTATTAAGCCCGTAATCAATAATCCTATGATCGGGTCAGCTATCGGCAGGCTAACTCTGATTAAGATAGCGCTTAAAACGACCCCCGCGCTTACTAATCCGTCTGCCCTTGCATGGTTTCCGTCTGCTATTAGTGCAGGACTATTAAGCCTGCGCCCTGCCCGCCATCTGATCACTGCCGCTAATTCATTACCAATGATGCCGATCACGCCCGCTATAAAGAGAGCAAATAGATGGGTCGGGGTGTGAGGATGTATGAATTTACCTATTACTTGATAGAGCGCGATTAAGGCACTCAGGAATATGACGCCGACTATAGCGTAGCCAGCCCAACGCTCGCCTTTCTTACTGCGTAGCCAAAAGGCCAGCCCAAGCGGTATAGCAGTCAGCGAATCGCCGGCATTGTGGATTACGTCAGTCAGCAGGGCGACACTGCCGCTAAGTCCAAAGATGATTAGTTGCAGCATAGAAGCCACGAATAGGATCACAAAACTAATACTTACTGCCCTGACCCCCTCGTTGGAGCGAACAATTGATGGATCTACCAGACCATGAGTATGCCCGTGCCTGCCATGTGAGTGGTCGTGAGAATGATCATGATGATGTGAATGCTCTTGTGTCATCAAACCAGTATACTCAATGTAATGAGCAAAATAGTTACCCCTCACGCCGATATCCATAAATCTCATAGGTCAAATTGGCTGCGTGCCGCTGTCTTAGGTGCAAATGATGGTATTGTTTCTACCGCCAGTATTATGCTCGGCGTGACGGCAGCCCATGCCAGCAATTCAACTATTTTAACTGCCGGCATTGCCGGTCTTACCGCTGGTGCCTTATCCATGGCAGCCGGGGAATATGTTTCAGTCAGTTCGCAGAAAGATTCGGAGCACGCTGATATAGAAATAGAGAGGCGTTCGCTAGCTGATAATCCAGATGAAGAGTTAGCGGAATTGGCGCACATTTACGTACACCGTGGCCTGGATCCTAAATTAGCCGATGAAGTAGCCCGCCAGCTCCATGACCACGATGCCGAAACAGCGCATTTACGAGATGAACTTGGTATTGAACTTGGTAGTATGGCAAACCCTATTCAGGCTTCCGCGGCCTCGGCAGTAGCATTTTCAGTCGGGGCAGCTGTACCTATTTTGGCTTCTATTATTGCCCCTGGCAATATTGATACGTGGTTCATTGTTATCCTTTCGTTAGTCGCATTGGCAATATCAGGCGGTATCGGCGCCTACTTCGGTGGCGGGCATAGGATTCGAGCCGCATTCCGGGTTTTTATAGGCGGTAGCATTGCTATGGCTATTACGGCCTTGATAGGCCATTTTGTAGGAAAAGCACTATAAAAAAGAACCGATAAATGGTTCTAATAATTTCCATGTTACATAGAAATGGTTGCGGGGGCAGGACTCGAACCTGCGACCTCGTGGTTATGAGCCACGCGAGCTGCCGCTGCTCCACCCCGCGTCGGATGGGACTGTATTGTAGCATAACAGAGGTGGTCGCGTCAATCGGTACACCCTTAATACTTCTTTTTGGGTACTTCAAAATATTATAGAAATTTCTATAATAATCGGAGGTTCGTAAAAAGCTTAATTAGTTGCCGGCAGGCTGGCGGTGCAGGAAAAAATCTACCCACGACTGGAGATTACGCTGGTAGGCCGGCTGTTTGGTCTTGCCGTCACTCTTGTTGGCCAGCGACGGCAGATTAACGGTGTTGGCCAGGGCGACCTGTTGGGGCACCACGATTTCCTTCTCGCCCGGCGCCGCCAGGCCGAAGTTCTGGCGGGCCGATAATTCCAAATATTGGTTGCTGTTAAAGTAGTCGTTTTGGAGTTTCAGGTTATCGTTCCGAAGCTGCTGGAGAGTGTTTTGGTGATTCAGATCGGTGATCTGCTTCTGCAGGCCATAGTTAGTCTGGATGGTTTTAATGCCGCTCCAGCTGATCAGCAGCACAATCACCAGAAACACCGCCTGCCCTACGAAGCGGATGTCGTTCAGGCGCCGCACGAAGGCCAGCGCTTTATCCTGATAGTCTTTTTGTATTCGCATAAAAGCTACTTAACATTATATAACCTCGCGCTTAATCTGCTATATTTCAAGAGCCGGGGGTGTAGCTCATCGGTTAGAGCAGGCGGCTCATAACCGCTTGGTAGATGGTTCGATTCCATCCACCCCCACCATACTTTGTTATTTTTGTCACATTTGTTGAAAAGGGCTTGCATTGCGGGTGTACAATATAAGCAAGAGCAGAAACAAAAACCTGCCTCACATAAACTTAAGTAGCGAAAGGCAAAAACAAAATGGGCATCGAACAGCAGACAGCTATGCCTCCAGAAGCGGAGCCTGGCAGTAGTGTTAGTGATATCCGTCGTCGCGCCGGAGCCATAGCGGTTGCACGCATATTCCCCGAAGTGCCGGCTGAGAGTCACCATATCCTACCGCCCACTGTCATTGAAAGTCACCCGCCCATGCGGGCCAGTGAGCATGATCCGTTTATAGATGGCGCGCACCTGCCGCCCCCTGATCTCTTCGAGCGTGTAGCCGCCTAGATTAGATATCTTACTGACCGCCAAGTGAAGATTCTTTATTATTAGGCATAGCTAAAGGGGTAAACTATGTCACGATTGAGCGAAATTTTGAACGACCGCGAAGAGCACCGGGCAATCCGGCGCAAGCTGAAGTCCGACGATTTCAAGTTGGCTTAAGCCTTTATTAAGTCCGGTGTTTCGAGGAGATTGAGCAACTCCTCGGCGCTGTGGGCGGCCATTAGCCGTTCGCGAAATTCTTTGGCGCCGTCAAAACCATTAATGTAGATTTTGCAAAACTTATTGAGGGTATGGATCGGCCGCTCGCCGTTCTGCCAGGTCTCGGCAAATAGCCGGACCTGTTTTTTGTATAGGTCTGTTCGCTGGGCGGCTGTTTGCGTTTCCCAGGGGCTATTTTCGGCGAAAACGTAGGGGTCGTGAAAAACGCCCCGCCCTATCATAATGCCGTCGAGCTGATACTTTTTGGCCAGTTTGAGGGCCTGCTGGCGGCTCATAACGTCGCCGTTGCCAACCATTAAGGTATCGGGCGACAGTTCGTCGCGCAGTTCGCGGGCCTGGCCGATAAAATCCCAGTTAGCCGGCACTTTGCTCATTTCCTTGCGGGTTCGGCCGTGGATGGCTAGCATGTCCAGCTTTTGCTTCAGCAGGAACTCTATCCAGCCCATGTCGGGCTGGTTGTAGCCGGTGCGGGTTTTAATGCTCAGAGGCAGGCGGCCGCCGAGGCCTTTGCGGGTAGCCTCGATGATTTCGGCGGCCAGTTCGCGGTCGTTGATCAGCGCCGCGCAAGCACCGTGCTTAACCGCCGTTTTTTCCGGACAGCCCATGTTTAGGTCAACGCCGGCAAAATTAACGCCTTTAGGCAGGCCAAGTTCGCGCGCAAAAGTGCCGTCGGCCAGTTGGCGGGCCGTTTTGTAGAAGTTTTCCGGCTTAAGTCCCCAGATCTGGGCCACCAGCGGCTGTTCGAGGGGCGTGAACAGCAGCTTTTTAAGCAGTTTGGGGCGGCCGGGACTCTGCAGACCGTCTACGTTCACGAATTCGGTGAAAAACAGGTCAGGCGGCGCGCAGGCGGCCACCACGCGCCGGAACACGGTATCCGTAACGTCATCCAGCGGCGCCAACGCCAAAAACGGCCTAGGCAAGTTGCTAAATGCACTCATCAGCTAATTATAAGCTACTGCTTAGTAACTGACTTTTTGCGATCAACATAGACGCGATCAATGTTATGTATGGCGTGCTCAGCCTGCTGGCCGATTTCCGTAACTATACCGTGGATAGATTCGTTCACCTTTTCCCGGACGGCATCGTTATACCTTATGGCCATATGTGAGTATCTCGCTAACCACTCGCCCGGCTTATCTGAGCGGTTTATGTTAGACACGACTGCATTTAGGGTAGGTCGTATCTGGGTAGTACCGTAATTAAGCCCCTTGCAAGCTATTCTCACCATGTCCTGTATGGCCACCATCGCCGGCAGCCTAAAGGCCTCCAGGTTTTGGATCCGTTTTGGATCCGGCTCTGTTACGCTTTTATAAACCGCCGCTAGAATGGATCTTTGCTCTAAAAGCTGTGCGTCTCGCGCGTCCAGCAGCTCGTGTCGGTGGAAGAGACCGTAAATCGCGGCTTCGCCGCCCAGATCTTCCGCGCCTTCAACGTTTAGATCATTTTTGTGTGCCAGCTCAACGTTATTGGCGATCTGGATTGCGTAATAAGCAGGATTTTTAAGTTTTTCCTTGTATATTTCCTGCGACACAGCCACCCCCGTACTGGGAGGTTGAATACCGGGGTAATCGCGCCTGTCAAGTTCAGTTTCACCACCGGTAATCACGACTACCAGCTTTTTGGGGTGTTCTCTGTAGTCACCAATCGGAAAATATAGGCCCGGGGTTAGACTGTGGGGTTCTGCTCTCTGGAAATCCTGCCTATAGAGCCCTAGAGCTCTGTCGCGGGCCGAAGTTTCACGCGGCGTGGTAGCAATTCTGAGACCTATCTCACCTAGATATTCGGCCATTGTGATGGCGCGTTCGGGATCAAATTTGGGTCCCTCGAGGTCTTCAAGTCGCACGACTCCGTGACCGGCATAGAGAACATCGGGAATTGATGGAGGTACTTTTAAAGTTTCTTGTGCTTCTTGAGTTGCCACGCGCATGTCCTTAATGAAGTGAAGCTACTATACACTAACAGAGGTGATGTGGCAACCCCTAGATAGGGAGTCGGCGCTGTAGGGCAGTCTTTTCCTCTTGCTTGCGTATGCGAACGCGATAATTTTGGCGATTAAGCTTGGCACGCTGTATGCCTTGACCCGGTGACTTTGAGAAGGTTTTAACAAAATGGGCTTTGTCTTCGTCAAATTTGGTTATGACAGCGTCGTGAGGGAGTAAACCTGATTTTTCGACTTCCTCCAAGCCCCACATTTTTTGGAATAACTTATTGAGACTGCCCTGTGCTATTCGGTTATGTTCTTGCATTTCCTCAACTTTTTCTTCGTAGTCGGCTCCGTAGCGGAACTGTAAGCTTTTGCGCATCCGCGGGTTGTTGGCAATGTTTACGGCTGGCGCGGTCTGGGCAATAACGCCAATCTGGCCCAAGGCCTGCAGCAGCACTGGGCTGCGTTCATAAAGCTTCATAGCAAGGCCACCTTCGACGACCGGTACTTCGATAATAGGGGCTGCGCCAGCTTGTTTTTCTGGAGGTAATACGGTTTCACCACGATATTCATCGGCATTGTGAGTAATAGGTGTCAGTAGAGCACCTTGTTCAGGAACTAATTTGAGTCGTGCCATGCCTGTTATTATAACACGCTTATGCAAACTTGGCAATAATGGTTGTGGTTATTACAAGGGTTGGCCAAATAAAATACCCGGCCCTTTTGATGAGACCGGGTATTAAAGTGGGGCCCTTATGCGGGGCCCGCCGAATTAACGGCTGCGCTTGACGGTCAGGAACCCGTTGCGGGGATTTTCGTTGACTTCCATACCGCTAGGAAGGTCAGTAGCCTCGGGGCGCTGGTCCTTGCTGAAGTAGTAGATAGTCTGCTTCTTGCCGCCTCGAAGAACAACGTCCTTGGAGTTTAAGTAATATGTAACACCTTTTGAGTTCGTATGCTTGTAAGCCATGGATGACTCCCCTCTCTTACCATTAGTAATGTATCCCTAACATACTCTGTGGGCTTTTCATTTGTCAACCCCTTAGAAAAAATCCGCGACAGTGGTAAACATAAGCTTGTAGCCCATTCAGCACTGGTGGGAGGCCAAATAACCCCTGTTAGCAAACCATAAGTGATTTTACCTTGCGCTGAAGGGAGGGCTATATTACACTGTTTCGGTAAGCATAAAAGTAATAAAGAGGTAGGGCGAGGGAAAGTATGGAATTTTCTAACCGCAATGTACAGTCACAAACTGCGGCTCCTGGTGGGCAGAGCGCTCCCGGGACCACCAGCAGCAAAAAGAACAAATTAGCTCAGGGTAAGTGGGCCCGAATAGGTGTTACGGTCGCCGTTTTGGCAGTCGCCGTCTTGCTGTGCGCATCTATCGTTGCCGCGGCCTTCGGTGGCGTAAAGTCGGAGAGCAGTTATGTCGATAGCACCAAGCTTCAGGCAGTCTTCCTGAACACCGGTCAGGTTTACTTCGGTAATATTAAGTCACTCAACACCAAATATGTGCGTTTGACGAATATTTACTACCTGCAGACCTCCAACAGCGGCGGCACCGCAAGCGCCAGCAGTGCCAGCTCCAATGTCACGCTCGTCAAACTGGGTTGTGAATTGCACGAACCGCTCGATCAGATGCTCATAAACCGCGATCAGGTTACTTTCTGGGAAAACCTTGGCGACAACGGCCAGGTAGCCAAAGCGGTGGCAGCCTTCGAGAAGGCAAACCCCAGCGGCCAGAAGTGTGCCGACCAGAGCACCAGCTCCAGCACCAACAGCGTTAACAACGCCCAAAACGCCGGCAGCAGTTCGGCTAAGCCTTAGCTAGCAACACCAAAACAAACACCGGAAAGTCCCTCCCCGCGAGGGACTTTTTCTTTTTAGCGGAATAGGCGCCGGCCGATGGCGGTGACTATAAACAGCAGGCCGCTCAGGATGGCCACAGCCATGCTCCAGCCGGCCAGGTCGGGCGACCAGCGGGGACTGGCGAACGAGAATTTATATAGCGAATCGGGGATGGCGGCCGGCAGTTGTAGCCCCTTGCCGCCATGATCGGTGACGTACTGGGTGATACAGGGCACCCGGTTACGGCCCGAAAAATCGGTGGAGTTTTGCTTTTCGCAGTAGGCCTGGGCATCGCTGTAAACCTGCTGTTGGTTGCTGTTTTGGGCGAACTTGTCGGCATTGGCTTTAACCAGCCGGTCATAAGTGTATTTAAGCTGGATGGGCGGGTAAACGGCGCTCTGGCCGCTGCTCAGATCGGTGTTCATGTGCCTGGTGACGTAGGCCTGCAGAGCCTTGAGGGGCGCTTGGATATCCGTACCGCTTTTATCGGCCGTATACACGGCCTCCCTCAGTTTGATCATCTGCTGGTTATTAGCCCGCAGGCCGAAAACGCATATTACGGTGGCGGTTACTGCAATTATCAGAAAGTACCAGGGTTTTATAGGGGGGTGCCTTTTGTTCATAACTACTGGTAGTATATTACTATAATCATGCATATTTACTTCTCGGGAATCGGTGGTGCCGGCATCGGCCCGCTGGCCCAGATAGCCCGCCAGGCCGGTTATGACGTTTCCGGATCCGACCAGCAGGCTTCGCAGTACATAGACTACCTAAGCAAACACGGCATCAAAAACGTGCATATCGGCCAGTCAGCGGAGGCGATTGCCGAAGTTCACGCTAAGCAACCGATTGATTGGTTCGTTTACAGTTCCTCTATTCCGCAAGATCATCCGGAGCTGGTTTTTTGCCGCGACCGCGGTGTTAAAACCAGCAAGCGCGACGAATTGCTGAACAAGATCATCGAAGATAAGGACCTGAAGCTGATCGCCGTGGCCGGCACACACGGCAAAACCACCACCACGGCGATGGTCATTTGGCTGTTTAAGCAATTAGGACTGCCGGTCAGTTATTCGGTGGGCGCCAAGCTGTCTTTTGGCGACATGGGGCATTTTGAACCGGATTCGCAGTATTTTGTGTACGAGGCCGACGAGTTTGACCGTAATTTTCTGGCTTTTGAACCGGCCGTTAGCCTGATCACCGGTGTCAGCTGGGACCACCATGAAATCTTCCCTACCCGCGATGATTACCGGGCCGCTTTTTGCGACTTTATCGGCCAGTCACAGCAGACTTTCCTGTGGCAGGAAGACGCCGACTACCTGGAGCTTGAGCCGGCCGATAACCGAACCGTTCTGAGCGTAGAAGACAATCGAGAAGTAATCAGTATTAAGGGGTTTTATAACCGGCTGGATGCCCGCTTGGCGGTTGAGGCAGTGCGCTGGATTACCGATGCTCAGCCGGCCGAATTGATTAAGCACATTAATGCCTTCCCCAGCCTGTCACGGCGGATGGAGGAGTTAGTACCCGGTTTATTTACGGACTATGCCCACACGCCCGAAAAAATCCGCGGCGCCATGAGTGCGGCCCAGGAAGTAGCCAACGAGGCCGGGCGCCGGCTGGTGGTAGTTTACGAGCCGCTGACCAACCGCCGCCAGCACCACATGCTCGATGACTATAAAGACGTTTTTGAGGGCGCCGCCAAGCTTTACTGGCTGCCCAGCTACCTAGCCCGCGAGGACTCTTCCCAGCGGGTCATACCGCCTTCTGAGCTCATTTCTCACCTCGATGATCCCTCAATCGCCGAGCCGATGAAACGAGATGCCGAACTAAAAGCGGTGATTCAAAAACACCTCGATGATGGCGACATGGTCGTCGGCATGGCCGGCGGTGGCGGCAACAGCCTCGACGACTGGCTGCGCTCCGAATTCACCTAATCTTCCCAGCCGTGTTCGGCATAGCGACTGCCGGCTTTTATTTGATCTAGGAAGAAAGGTACGTACGGAGTTACGTTTTCCGGCAAATTGTCGGGGTCAAGCCAGGACAGTTCGGAGTGAACATTGGGCTCAGCATTATACAATTCACCCTCCCACTTCACAGCTTCAAATAATATATCCATCCAAGGTGTCGGTTCGCTTTCGATGGAGGTAGTACGAAAAACGGTTAGACGGTGCTGCAGGTTTTCAGGTTTAATATCGACGCCGACTTCTTCTTTGGCTTCGCGAATGGCGGCGGCAGTAGCGCTTTCGTCCGGATCGACTTTGCCGGCCGGCAAACCATAGCGGCCGTTCATCCACTTGGTGTTTTCCCGCAGCAAAAAGGCGACTTTGCCGTTTTTACGGAAGATTATAAAAGCGGCGACGTATGGTTGAACGGCATGAAGTTTCATCGGTTGTCGCCGGAGCCGCCGAGGACGCCGCGTTTTTTGCGGCTTTGTAGTTTATCGAGATTCTGCTGGGCAATGGTTTCGAATGGCACGCCCAGGTGGTGCGCGAAAACCGCTAAATACCAGAGTACGTCGCCGACCTCGGCGGCCAATTCGGTTTTGTCCTCTTTTGAGACTTCACCCTTTTTATCGCGGATAATTTTCTTGATCTTTTCGGCGATTTCGCCGGCCTCGCCGTTGATGCCCAGCACCCAGTGCAGGAGGTCGCGGAACTCGTTATCGCTCTTGATAACGGTAGTCAGGGCCTGCTTTTGATACTCCTCCAGGGTCATGGATTCATTGTATCATCGCCGACCTTGATGGCGCCGGGGCGCAGTACTTCGATGACGTCATCGATAATCCGGATGACGGTCGAGGGTTGGCGGTTTGAGAGGTCGCCGCCATCTTCATAAAAGTCGACCTGGCCGCCAAAAATAGCCTTGGTTTGCTTAATGGTCGTGGCCGTCGGTTCGCCGGGCTGGTTGGCGCTGGTTGTCAGCAGAGGGCCGGTTTGCTCCAGCAGTTTTTGGAGCTTGGCATCGTCCGGGAGACGGACCGCCAGGCTCATTTTGCCCCGGTGCAAGTACTTAAGTTCCGGGTTGGCGGCCGGGATAACCACGCTGACCGCCCCGGGCCAGAACTCTTCGACGGCCTTTAAGTAACGGTGCTTTAAACCAAGCGCTTCAAGCTGGCCGATATTGGCGGCTATGAGTGTGCCGGGCTTGGCCTCGCGTTTCTTTAGCTCATAGAGCCGTTCAACGGCGTTTGGATCGGCGGCGCGGGCCGCCAGTCCGTAAACCGTGTCGGTCGGAATAACACCTACGGCGCCGGGTTTATTTAATTTATCGGCGGAACTGTTTGACACAGCTCCAGTTTAGCACTAGATTGAGCCGGTTTGCTTGAGGTAGGCAAAGACTGCCATAGCCGCCAAGCCCAAAATGATAAAGACGGTGGCCAAGATGGCTGCTACAACGTTTTTGTCAGCCTGTTTCTTGGGAGCCTTAGCGTCTGACACCTTTTTGGCTTCTTTTTTAGTTTTGTCTGCGGCCGGTTCGCTGGCTTCCGGCGGTTCCGCTTTGACGGCCGGTGCGGCCACGACGTCCATAGCTGTAGCTTGGTGCTCGGTTTTCGGTTCCATATTCAGCCATTATTGTAGCATGAAAGCTTAAGCGTTAAGGAGTTTTGGCTGTCGGCACGGGAAGGTTCATTGTATTATGAAAAGACCGTATGATTGCCTACATCCTGCGGCAGGCCAAGCGCTTCGCCGTTCTTATTCCCGGTATTATTATCGCTTACTTTTCGGTTCGCGATATCTTCCCGTATTTTGACCGGCGCCTGCCGCTTGGCTTTGCCATCCTGGTCACTTACATAATCAGCGCTTACGTGCTGGTGCCGGCGCTGATTCGCTTGTACCGCATCTTTCGGCCCGTCGATCACCTGCCCTTATACCTGTCTCTTATAC
>DHXS01000007.1:0-17493 GCA_002413795.1 Candidatus Saccharibacteria bacterium UBA5150
CCTGTATAAGGTGTACATATAGGCATGGACCGCCAGCAGGCCGGACATGGTCAGCGCGAAAAATACCCACTGGGCCAGCGGCGTCAGCCAGATAATAATCGGCAGCATTATGAGCGCCGCTACCAGCAACAGCGCGATCGGCAGCCACAGCACCTTGCGCAGGACGGTCCAGCGCCGGTAACGCACCAGTTCGCGGGCCGAGCGCAGGGCTTTCAGGGGCGTCATATCGGGCAGCGTGACTATGTAAAGCGCGAACAGCGAGGAACTTAGCATGTAAAACGTTAGTAGGGCCAGCAGGCCATACAACAGGGCCCACATGAACTTTTCGGCGAAGTAAACGGCAATGCCGTTGTTGATCACCAGGCTATACAGGCTGGAGCCGATTAACAGCGGTAAAAGCTGCAGGCCAACGACCGTCATAACCAGCACGAACGGCACCAGTGGATAGACCCCTTTGTAATAGCTGTCACGAATCCGTAATTTGGCGCCGGCCAGCACCTGGCGCAGGGCCCAGATAATCGCCAGGCTGGCAATCAACCCCAGGAAGATCTGGTAGGCGCCAGCCGTGCCGTTGGAGGTGTTGCCAGCCGATCCGACCAGGATGGTAAAGACGCTGACGCCTGAAGCTAGCGAGGCCAAGTGGCCGCTAAAAGCCTGGTCCAAGGTGTGTTTAAGGCCGCTGATATCGTTGCCGCCGGTGATACCCTGCACGAACAGCAGGTTGAGCAAGCCATAAACGACGGTAATACCGGCAAACAGCTTTTTATGCTCCCAAATCAATTGGGCGGTGGTTTTGGTCAGCCGCCAGGCGCTGGGCAGGCGAACGGGATGTTTAACCCGTTTTTGTAGCTTTAAACTCTTGTATTCGGGTTGCTTGATCCGTCGCGCTGTCATGTTAGGCGTGCCTGCCCATACTGCGCAGGCGCTTGATGCGATCGTCGATCGGCGGGTGGGTGCTGAATAAGCCGGCCAGGCTGTGGCCCTTGAGCGGATTCGCGAAGAATAGGTGCGCCGTAGCCGTATTCTGGCGCTTGGTGGCACTGCCGGTTTGCTTGATCTTCTCCAGGGCGCTGGCCAGGCCCTCCGGATAGCGGGTGGTTAGCGCGCCGGTGGCATCGGCCAAGTATTCGCGCTGGCGGGATACGGCCAGTTGTATCAGGCTGGCAATGATGGGCGCCAAGATGGCGGCCACGATGCCCAGGACGAAGAAAGCCGTGTTGCCTTCCTCGCGGTCATTGCCGCCGAACCAGGCGATGCGGATCATAATATCGGCCAGCAGTGAAATGACGGCTGTCAGGGCGAAAGCCACCATGCATACCCGGATGTCATAGTTTTTGACGTGGCCCAGTTCGTGGGCGATAACGCCCTGCAGTTCGTCGTCTGCCATAACCTCCAGCAGACCGCTGGTAACGCAGACCGCCGAGTGGCGCGGGTCACGGCCGGTGGCGAAAGCGTTGGGCGCCGGGTCATTCATAATGTAAACCTTGGGCATTGGCAGGCCGTCGGTAATGGCCAGATTTTCAACCGTCCGCCAGAGCCGCTGGTTGTCGCGCTTCTGGATTTGCTTGGCGCCGTTGACCGCCAGCGCCAGCCGCGAACCGGTGTAGTAGGTGACCACGGTGTAAATGGCGGCGCCGATCAGCCCGCCGTAAAACACGCCGGTACTGCCGCCCAGGTACTTGTCGAAAATCCAGATAATCAGCGTTACAAAAGCCAAAAAAACGGCCATTACCAAAACGGTTTTGCGCTTATTGGCGGCTATTTCGGAATACATCTAAAAAATCTAGAATTGAACGTCGACAGGATTTTGGATAGCGGCGGTTTGGGCTTGGTCGACTTCAAAAAACTCTTTGTCCTGCCGGAAACCGAGCATGCCGGCAAAGATATTGGTCGGGAAGGTCTTGCGCTTGCTGTTAAAGTCGCGCACCACGCCGTTGTAAAAGCGGCGCGAAGCCTGGATTTTATCTTCGGTGTCGGTCAGCTCGGCCTGCAGCTGCTGGAAGTTTTCCGTGGCCTTCAGGTCGGGGTAGGCTTCGGCAACGGCGAACAGGCTCTTCAGGGTTTTCTGGAAATCGCCCTCGGCCTTGCCGGCTTCGGCCGGTGTCTTGGCGCTCAGGGTATTGGCGCGGGCGGCGGTAACATCTTCAAAGACCGATTTTTCGTGCTTGGCATAGCCTTTGACGGCATTGACCAGGTTGGGAATAAGGTCGGCCCGGCGTTTCAGCTGAACGGTAATATCGCTCCAGGCTTCATTGGACTGTTGGTTTAAGCGGACCAGAGCGTTGTACATGGCGGCGCCAAAAGCCGCCAGCAGTACGACTACAATTACGACAATAATCACGGCGCTCATATTGGGTATCCCCCTTAGTTGGTAATTTCATTATACAACAGTTGGCAACCGGGCTGTTATCATAGAAAGTGCTTATGAAAAACCTGAGGCGTCCGGGCAAACGACTTTCGTACCTGTTGGTAGTCATAGTTTTGTTGGGCGCTTACGGTACCTGGGCCCTTCGGAAGCCGCTGCCAATGCTGCAGCCGATACCGGCGACTAGACAATTATCAGTCTCTGCCGGCAGTTCGAAACTTAGCTGGCCGGCCGCCGGACAGAGCGCCGTTGGCATACTGGATAGTCGGATATTTGAGGTTCACGGCGCTCAAAAGCCGGCGCCGATTGCCAGCGTCGCCAAGGTCATTACCGCCCTGACGGTGCTGGATAAGAAACCGGTGGCGCCAGGCGGGCCGGGGCCGGTGATCACCCTGTCGGCCGACGACGTGGCGCTTTTCCGTAACTACGCCGCCCAGGACGGCTCGCTGGTGCCCGTAACGGCCGGCGAACAGATAAGCGAGTACCAGATACTGCAGGCCATGATGCTGCCCTCGGCCAACAATATTGCCGACAGCCTGGCTATTTGGGCCTTCGGTTCCCTGCCGGCCTATACGGCCGCCGCCAATACCTATCTGGCTGCTCACGGCTTGGGCGACACGCATGTCGGCGCCGATGCCAGCGGCCTGTCGGCGACCACCGTCAGCACGGCCGGCGACCTGGTTAAACTAGGTAATTTGGCCATGCAAAATAAGGCCTTGGCCCAAATTGTCGGCCAGGCCACGGCTGACGGCATTCCCATGACGACGACCGTTAAAAACGTCAACTTCCTGCTCGGCACCTCTAATATCATCGGCATTAAAACCGGCAACACCGAACAGGCCGGCGGTGTTTTCCTGTCGGCGTCACAAATTACGATTAATAATAAGCCGGTGACCATCGTGACCGCCGTGGTAGGCTCGCCCACGCTTTTTGTGGCCATGAAAGACAGCCTAACCCTCGTCCGAAGCGCCCAGGCCAACTTCCAGCCGGTAACCATCGCCAAAGCCGGCGACATACTGACACGCTACAATTTGCCGTGGGGCGGATTAGTCGCGGCGGTTGTAGATAAGGATCTGAAAACCAGCGCCTGGAAAGGCAGCACCGTCGCGGCCGCCGCCAAACTCAAACCTATCAAAGCTACTTCTACGAAAAACGAGATAGTAAGTATACTTACTATCTCCGACTCTGCCGGGAACGCTAACAAAGTAGCCGTCAAACTGGCTACCGCTCCAACAGCCCCCTCAGCTTGGTGGCGCCTGATCCATCCGTTCTAAAATATCAATAAGTAATGGTGGGTGATGAGGGATTCGAACCCCCGACCCCCTCGGTGTAAACGAGGTGCTCTAGCCAGCTGAGCTAATCACCCTTGTTGTTGTGGCTGTGGTGCGGACGAGAGGACTTGAACCTCCACAGGATTGCTCCCACTACCACCTCAAGGTAGCGCGTCTACCAATTCCGCCACGTCCGCGCGCCGAACCATCATATCGTATCTGTTTTAACCCCAAAACTCAAGCCTGCATATCTTTGCTAGAATATGGTCATGGCATTGTTTCTAATAACTGGTAACTCGGGTACTGGCAAATCCACAGTATGGCAAGAACTTAAGAACCGGGGCTTTGAAGCCTACGATGTTGATGAAGATGGCATAGCAAAGTGGCAAAATAACCGTACTGGTTTTATCCATCCGAAATCTTCTATTAAAAAAGAAGCGCGCACGCCAGAGTTTTTAAAACACCATGCTTGGAACGTACCCCGCGACGAAGTGGAGGAGCTAGCAGAAAGAGCAAAGGACAGAACTGTTTTCTTGTGCGGTTTAGGTACTAATGAGAGCGAGATGCTGGATTTGTTCAAAGCCGTTTTCGCGTTAGTTGTTGATGATAAGACGCTGGAACAACGGCTCTTAACTAGAACTGGGAATGACTGGGGGAAACAACCCCATGAGCTCCAACAGTCGCTCGCGTGGCAACGGGGAGCTAGAGACACCTACCAAAAACTAGGCTACATTGTTATCGATGCAACTATGCCCGTTGAAACCGTTACGGATAGCATTCTAGCAAGTCTCGCAGATTAGCTGCGCGGCAAGTGGGCGTAAAGATGGTCCAGGCCGTATTCGGAACGCAAGATCTCCTTGATGTCGTCGATAGTGGTGCCGAACTTGACGCCGGGATTAAGTGTTCCGTAAGGGTCAAAAATGGTTTTTACTTTTTGCAATAAGGCGTACACGTCGGCGCCGTACATGTCTTCCAGGTAGGGCGTGCGCAGGCGGCCGTCGCCGGCTTCGGCGCTGATGGTGCCACCCAGCTTGATCACCAGCTTGTGATAGTCCTCGAGCAGGCGGAAGACTTTTTGGCGCTCGCCAACCTGGGCCAAGTTAACGTGTGGCTGGAATCGTACCTGGCCCTCGCCAATATGGCCCCATAAAGCCGATTCAACCTTACTGGCTTCCAGCATTTTGTATACCGCTTCGATATATTCGCGCAGTCGCTCCAGGGGCACGGCGCCGTCCACCAGGGGCACGGAGCGCGAGGCGCCGTTATTATGACCAATCAGCGAGCTGGTGGCCTGGCGCAATTTCCAAAATAGCTGTTGCTGTTCGGGATCCGCCGACACCTGATGGGTGACGGCGTAGGTCTCAAAAATCTTCTCGGCCCGGCGGCCGGCCTTTTTATTCTGTTTTTCGTGGCCGTCGAATTCCACCAATAACGTAATGGCCGGGTACGGCGGCTCAATAACTTCTTTGAGCTGGTTGGGATTAAGTTCATGGACCTGCTTTAGGACGTTATCGTCTACCAGCTCAATAACGCTGGGCGGTTCGGACAAAGCCTTTAGTTCCAGGACGGCGTTTTGGGTTTGTTCCAGGCTGTCAAAATGGGCCAGCATTAAAGTGGTCTGGGGATTATGGGCCTCGGTTTGCAGAACGGCTTCGCTGATGATGCCAAGTGTGCCCTGACTACCCACTATTAAAGGCGTTAGGTCGAAGGAGCCGTCGCGGTTTTTGATACCCCTAAGGTTGTAGCCGGCGTTGTTTTTGACGACTTCGCGCTTCATTTGCTCGACCAGTTCCTGATTTTCTTCCAGCAGGGTATCGATTGAACGGTAAATCTCGCCTTCGAAGGTGGACAGCCCAAGCTTCTTGCTAAGCTCACGCTTGCTCAGGCGGCCGGTTTCAATAACCTCGCCGTTGGCCAGCACCACCCGCAGGCTCTTAACGAAGGCGCCGGTCGGGCCGTACTTGGTGGATTTTTCGCCGGAAACGTTGTTGGCGATGGCTCCGCCGACAGTGGAATACTCGATGGAGGCCGGATAAGGCGGCAGGAAGCGGCCGTGGGTGTGCAGGGTTTGCTGCAGCTTGCCGTAATTTATGCCCGGCTCGACGGTGACGGTGTGGGCTTTGATGTCGAGTTCCAGGACGCGATTCAAGTGGGCCGGGAAAACCAGCAGCACACCGCCGCCCAGCGCGGCGCCGGTTAGGTCGGTGCCCGAGCCGCGGGCCGTGACCGGTATGATCCGCCCCCGTTCCGCCAGCTGCCAGCTGAAGCGGCAGGTTTTGCGAACGTCATTTTCGGTCCGCGGATAAACTATCAGCGAGGGCGCGATTTGTAGAATACTGCTGTCAGTCGCGAAATAGCGGCGGGCATCGGTGCTGCTCATCACCTCTCCCACCAGATGTTCCTGCAAATAATGCGCAACTTTACTCATTGGACCGTCCGTACTTTTATTAAGGATAGCACATCAGTGGTGCGGATGAGAGGACTTGAACCTCCACGTTCTTGCGAACACTAGCTCCTGAAGCTAGCGCGTCTACCAATTCCGCCACATCCGCACGGCAACCTAAATATCTTATCTGTTAAGGCCCAAAATAACAAGTTGCCGGAAAACGTGGTGCAGCTACCTGTTTGAAGGCAACTTTGTTATTTTGGGGCCTAGTTAGTAACTTTGGCTTGGTGGATTTCCCAGTTCTGGACGTTAATGAAACGATCCGTGGTGGTCGGCAGCTGCTCATCGGTCAGGCCGGCAACCGTGCCGTTGGTCAGGTAGAGCAATCGGGGCTGGTAAAGTCCCAGCGCCGGACTGTCCTGCTGCCAGGCCTCCAAAAACGGCCGGTACTTGATGGCTCGTAAGCTGGGATCGAGACGGGTGCGGCCGGCTTCCAGTGAAGCGTCCGCCGCAGGGTTTTTGTATTCCGAAAAGTTAAGACGGTTAACTGAGCGAATGTCGGCCTGCGAGCTGTCCCAGTAAACGAAAACGTCCGGATCGGCGCCGATGGAGATACCGTTAAGGATGGCTTCGTAATTATGGCTTAACAGGGCGTTTTGAAATTCGGCGGCGCTTAGGAACTGGGTATCGAGCTTAACTCCCAGTTTTTGCCACTGATCTTTAAGCTGACCGGCGACCAGGCGGTATTCGGGAGTGTTGGCGGCCGTAAGGGTGATGGCCAGCTCACGTCCATCTTTGCCGCGGGTGCCGTTTTTGCCCGTTGGCCAACCGTCACTATCTAACTGGGCCTTGGCGGCCGCCAGATTGAAGCCGGGCTGGGTCAGGGTCGGGTCGTAGGCCACCTGGCCGGCCAATATGGGTTCGCGCACCAGGCGCGCCGGATAACTTAGCTTGGCGGCGATTTGCGGCACGTTGGCTGCCTGCACCAGCGACCGGCGGACCTTCTGGTCGGCCAGCACGCCTTCCGACGTCTTGAAAAATACCATGTTGGCGGCCGCCAGCCGCAGATTATGCTGCTGAACGCCGCCCTTATGCTCCAGTTCGCGCGGCACTTCCGGCAAGCCTTCGGCGGCAGTGAGCTGCTTGTCGGCAAAAGCCTGAGTCATCTGCGATTCGTCAGCAAATACCTGGACCACGAATTCCTGCAGCTTGGGTTTGCCGGCCTGGTAACCGTCAAAGGGAATCAGAGCAATTCTTTCCTGGGAATGCTTGGGATCGCCGTCGCCTTGTGCCTTTAAAGCCTGCCAGGCGAACGGTCCGGCGCCGACCGGCTTGACCGTATTAAACTCGGCTGACCGCAAATTGCCGGGGGGTATGTTGGCCAGCAAGTGTTCGGGCACGATACCGTTGGTCAGATTATGCGGAAAAGCCGCCAGCACGCCCGGCAGCTTAAAGACGATTGTTAAGTTATCGGGCGCCGAAACCTCGATGCCCTGCCAGGCGTTTTGCAGGCTGGAGCGCACGTCGGGATTCTGGATGGTGCGATAAGTAAACAGCACGTCGGCGCTAGTCAGCGGCCGGCCGTCCTGCCATTTAAGGTGAGGTTTAAGATGAACCGTGTAGGTGGAGCCATGCTCATCAACTTTGTAATCGCTGGCCAGGTCCCCGATCAGGTTACCGTGCAGATCATAGGTGAGCAGACCGGCGAAGACCAACCGTGACACGGTCAGATCGGCGTCGCTGGAAGCAAATAACGGATTGGCGTTGGTAAACCGGCCTTTAACACCCTCGTTGTAAATGCCGCCGGGCACCGGCCGCAAGGTTTGGTAGTACGTGCTGAGGGTCAGGTTTTGAGCCACCACGGCGCCGATCAGGAGCAGCAGCAAGCACAGCCAACCGATTACAAAGCGCCGAACGGGCAGTAGGCGCTCGAAGCGCCTGAGCAGATGACGATCGATATGCTGTTCGGCCTGAGTACCCAGATCTGCGGCCTGCTGCTGGCCGGTACGAATCCGGCGCCTGAAGCGTAATCGGAGTAGTCGCGTCCGCATCGGCTAAGACCCGCTTACTTCTTGATGATTACGCCGGCCAGCAGCGAGAGGCTAAATACCAGGGCGCAAACAATGGTTAGCTGAAATATGGTCTTGTCGGTGCCGCGACGGGTGGTGTTGACTTCGCCGGCGCCGCCTAAACCGGCGCCCAGGCTGGCGCCGCGGGTTTGGATCAGAATCAAAAAGGTCATTAGCACGGCGGAGCCCATTGTCAGATAATTCCAGATGGTCATGCTTGAGTGTCCCCCACGTCTTCCAAAATGGTCGTCACCAGATAATTAACCAGCCCGATAACCATACCGGCAAACACCGCCGCCCAGAAATTAGTGATGTGCAGGGGATGGTAGAGCTTGCTGGCGATAAAGACCGTCACACCATTGATCAGAATCATGAACAGGCCGAGGGTCAGCAGAATGGCCGGCAGTGAAAAGATGACCAAGATCGGCTTTATGATGATGTTGATTATGGCCAGTACCAGACCGGCGATAATGATTACCCGCAGGCGGCTGTCGTAGCTGATGCTGCTGCTTAGGAAGCTGGCGGCTATCCATAGCCCCAGACTGCAAACCAGCCAGCGGGTCAAAAAACGGAAAATCGGTCGATTCACTTGCATTAGCTCTATTGTACTCTACCGCAGTTCCCGCGACAATTTGTCGGTCAGGATTTTGATACCTGATTTGGTTACCAGCACGTCGTCTTCGACGCGGACGCCGATTGCCTCTTTAGGAATGTAAATCCCCGGCTCTACCGTCAGGACCATGCCGGGCTCCAGCGGCCGCTCGTAATCCCCGGCGTCATGGACGTTAAGCCCCAGGAAATGAGAAGTGCCGTGCGGGTAAAAGCGGCGGACGTTTTTGTGACTCATGGTCCTGAGTAGTCCGAGCTCGCGCAGTTTTTCACCCATGTAGCGCTCCACCTGATGTTCGTACTCCCTAAGCACCACGCCCGGTTTTAACAGGCTGAAAGCGTAGCGTTGGACGTCGAGCACCGCGGCATGCACGGCCTGCTGGCGAGGCGATGGTGACCCGACGCCCACGGTGCGGGTAATATCGGCGGCGTAGTGCTCGAGCTCGGCGCCGGTGTCAACCAGCAACAGCTCTTTGGCCGACAAGGCGCCGTTGTTGGATACGTTATGCAGGACGCAGGCCCGCTCGCCGCTGGCGACGATCGGCTCAAAAGCATGGCCCTTGGCACCGCGCCGCCGGAAATTGCGGCTCAGCTCGGCTTCAACCTCGTATTCGTGGGCGTATTTGTGTAATTTTGCCGTCTGGAGGGTTTCTTTCAGACCGGCGACCGTAATATCGATAGCGGCTTGGATGGCCGCCTGCTCTTCGGGCTGTTTTATCATCCGCAAGCTGATTAAATGCTTGTTGAGTTCAACCAATTCCAGGCCGGGCCGCAGGTTTTTAAGCCGCTCGGCCAGCGCGGCGCGCGCCGGATTGGTGTACATGCCGTATTGCTCAATATAATCCGGCGGCGCGGTGACGGTAGCCACATGCTTTACTTTTTTCAGGCGGTCGGCCAGTAGCTCCCAGCCTTCTTCGGCTTCGTAAACCGTCTTAACGCCCGACCGCTTGGCCAGTACGCCCGCAATAACACTACCGTCAAAGGCCTTCTGATAAGCCGAGCGCGCCGGCATTATCAAATACTCACCGTCGCGGTCCATCACCAGAACAATATCCGGCTCCTCTATCCCCGTCAGGTACCAAAAGTTAGCATCCTGGGCAAAAGCGAAGGTGCTGTCGGCACCTCGTTGCAGCAAGCCGTTGGCCGTTACTACCATCGGCGCCGTGCCGGTAAATAATTCGCGCAGTTTCCGCCGGTTGCCCGCGAAAAAGCCGCTGCTAAAGTGTGATTTCATAATTTAATCAACAGTATAGCAAATCAGGCGGTGTATTTCTTGATTAGGCGGGCCTTTTGGGCACCTACGGCCCCGGCCAGTTCGGTTTCACTAGCTTGGGTGACGCCGCGCATCGAGCCAAAAGTTTTGAGCAGTTTTTTGCGAGTGGCCGGGCCGACGCTCGGGATATCATCCAGTAAGCTGGCCGTTTGGCGCTTAACTTTCAGCACACTGTGGTAGCTAACCGCGAAGCGGTGCGACTCATCGCGGATGCGCTGCAGCAGCTTGACCAGATTGGTACTGTGCGGCAGGTTCACGACTGTAAAATCATCGCTTTGGGCCGCAAAACCGCCCAGCTGGTGCAATAGTTCTTCGCCCAACGTCACCCCAGATTTGGTTTTATGGATAACGATTTGCTCTTCGCGCTTGGCCAGACCGATAAAGGGAATTTTAGAACAGCCGCACTCGTCACGGGCCTGGATGGCGGCATCCAGCTGGCCCTTGCCGCCGTCTATCAGCACCAGATCGGGCAATCCCCAGGCTTTGCGGTTTTTTTCGCTCAGCCGGCGTTTCAGCGTCTCGTTCATGTTGTAAAAGTCATTGTTGTGGTTGAGCTTGGTTTTGAACTTGCGGTATTCGGCCTTGTTGCTGACGCCGTTGGTGAAGACCACCATGCTGGCCACCACGTCACTGCCTTGCTGGTGACTGATGTCGTAGCCCTCGATACGTTGTGGAAATTTGGGAATACTTAACAAGTTAACTAATTCGTTCAGGGCATGGTCTTTGCTTATGTCGAGGAACTCTTTATCGCTGAAAATGATCTGTTTATCCAGGCCTTTCAGCCAAAATACCTGATTGCGCAGTTTGGCGGCCTGTTCAAAATCCTGGCCCTTGGCGGCCCGTTTCATATCCCGTTCCAGCTCCTTAATAATTGATTTTTTGCGGCCCTGAATAACGGCTATCAGTTTGCGCAAGTTAGTGCGGTAATCCTCCAGGCTGGTGCGCCCCTCTTCCAGTCCGGGATCTAACCCCAAATGGTAATGCAGTGATGCTCGCTTCTGGCCAGCCAGTCGGCGTTGGGCGAACGGAAAGATTTTGCGCAGCAGTTTTAGCGACTGCCGAACGGCCAAGGTGCTGAAATACGGGCCAAAGTAGCGGGCGCCGTCATCGAGCGGCCGCCGGGTAGTACTGACCGTCGGGTAGTCGCTGTCGTAATCGATGCGGATATAGCTCATGGCTTTGTCGTCGCGCAGGAGGATGTTGTAGCGCGGCATATAGCGACGCACCATTTCGGCTTCCAGGAACAGGGCTTCGATCTCGCTGTCGACGATCATCCAGTCGATGTCGGCGATTTCGGCTACCAGAGCCTCGGTTTTGGGGTCACGGTTTCGCGACACCTGAAAGTACTGCCGCACCCGGTTGCGCAAGACGGCGGCTTTGCCCACGTAAATAATGGCGCCGGTTTTATCCTTATGAAAATAAACGCCGGGGCTCTTGGGCAGCTCCTCTAATTTTCTCTCCAACAACTTAGTCACTAAGTCTATTTTACAGCCCGAGCTCGGCTGAAGCTATCCGTGAATTCCCCGAGGGTTGTTCAAGGTAAGATATAAGTCCTCAAGCAACCAATTCATCCGCTGTGTGGATTCAGCTAGCGGGACGGTGTCAGTGCCTTCGCTGCGTCTTTCGGTGGCTTGCGCTCCGAGGAAAGTACAGCGCTCTTGGCATAGGGCATCTACTAGGTCCAGGCCCTGTCCTTGTTCCACGTTTGGGCGGGGGTATTCTACGGTTTGTGTTCGAGATAGTATGTCTTTTATTTCTTCGGTGTCCATCACCATTACCTCTATTTTAAGATTGTAGCACGTTTGTCAAACTTTTGCGCAGATTCTGCGCACTTGCCCGTAACTGTTAGCCGCGGCTAACCAGCAGGATGGCCACCAGTATCAATAAAATCGTGATAATAGCGGCCAGCGCTACGTCAATTATGCGTTGCCGTTTGTGTTGCCGCTGATCGGCTTCATTATTGTCCCGAATACGCAGTAAAGCCGCTTCTTCGTCACCGCCGACGCTTTTGGCGGCCTTCTCAATTAACTTGTTAAGTATTGTCGTGGGGGAGTCGGTAACATTAGCCGTTTCGTGCCCGGTCCCCGGCGCCAGGTCGCGCATGGCCGGGTCTCTTTCAAAGTCGATTTCACGTTCGATAATCTCCCGGTTCAAGGCCTTTAGAATATTACCGCCGCTAAGGTGCTCGGCCACCAAGCGGCGCAGACCGCGCTCGCCGATCAGGTGAGTTTCGTAGATTTGCCGCAAACTGCTGCCCTCCACCAGAATTTGCTCGCTCAAAGTCAGCAAATCGGCGCGGTTAAGCGTTTCAATCCGCCGGCCTTTAAGCTGTTCGGCTTCTTTTTTGTCGGCCGGACGGGTGTCGAGCGCTAATTCTTTTGATGAGCGATCGGGCGGACCGGCCTCGGCGGCGGCGATTAAAACCTGTCCCAGATGTTCGTGGGGGTGCTCGGCCGAGTGCAACTGGCGAGCCTCCGGCGCCCGGCGCCGTTTCTCGGGCGATTTCTTCCCGGATTCCGGAAGATCAAAGAATGGGGTGCCTTCTGCCATAATTTCAGGTTAAATCATTGTTATTTTGTTTGCATTATCAAAGAGTATAGTATACGATGGTACGTACTATTTAGCAATGTCAGGCCCCTGAGGCCCGACTTAACCCGGAGGCGGCCACCAATGTACACTGCACGAACTATCCAGCCAGACGTTACCGCCTTTAGGGCGTGCTAACTCTCGACTTTTCCAAAACTTTTACAAATAACTTCTACCAAATAACCCACAGCAGGAAGGCTGTGCTATGAAAACCATTAAAACCCCTTCAACTACCCGCCAAACGCTGGCCATTTATCGCCGCTACACTCGACGCTACCGGTTTGAATTTTTGGCAGCGGCGGTCGGTGCCGTCCTGGCCGTTATTGCCCAGGGCATGATTCCGCCGTACATCGTGGCTCGCATTTTCAGCAAGCTACAGTACGCCTACGCCCATCATCAGGCGCTTCATTTTTCGATGTTTAGTTCCTACTTTTATTGGTTTGCCGGGGCTATGTTGGTTGGCATGCTGCTTTGGCGTGTGCAGACCTATTATGTTTGGCGGTTCGAAGAAGCGGTTCAGCGCGATATAGCCAACGAGATATATGATCACCTTCAGTCCCAAAGCCAGCGTTTTCATGCCGACCGTTTTGGCGGCGCGCTGGTTTCCCAGACCAACAAATTCCTGGGATCCTACGAACGACTTATGGACGACCTTATCTGGACGATTTTGCCCGGCATCACGGCAGTCGTGGTTGCTATAGCTATACTGGCGTTTGTGGCTTGGCCCTACGCTCTTATTTTAGCCGCGGTCGTGGTAATTTACTTACTTTTGATGTCACGACGCGTAGCGAACCAAACGCCTTACAATGTAACCGTTGCCAAGCGGGAAAGCGAACAAACGGCTGCCTTAGCCGATGCCATAACCAACATGGGCACCATTCGGGCTTTCGCCGGCGACCGTTACGAATCCAACCGCTTCAGGGAATATACGCACCGCCATCACCAGGCCTACAAAAAACTGACTGTCGAAGCCCTTAAAACCGACTCTCTAAGCCACGTCCAGACAAATGGTTTCCAAGTGCTGACCCTTTTGGGTGGCTTAATCGCCATTACTACCTATAGTCTTAATGTTAGTCTGTTATATCTGTTAATCAGCTATACGCAGAATATTGTGAATCGCTTGTGGGAATTCAGCCGACTGGTGAGAAACACCAACCGTAGTTTGGGCGATGCTTCCGAAATGACAGAAATATTGGGCCTGGTGCCCGAAATTAAAGACCCCCCACGACCGGAAAAAGTGCGGATGCACCGTGGCGAGGTGGTGTTCAAAGACGTCAGTTTTTCCTACCCCGAAAATGAGGAAGAGGCCCTGTTCGATAAGCTGAATCTCAAGATTAAGCCGGGTGAAAAAGTTGGCCTGGTCGGCCCCAGCGGCGGCGGCAAAACCACCATTACCAAGCTGCTACTGCGCTTTATGGACATCCAGAATGGCGAGATAACCGTTGACGGCCAAAATATTGCTCATATCGGGCAGACTGATCTGCGGTCACGGGTTGCCTATGTGGCGCAGGAGCCGATCCTGTTTCACCGTTCTCTGGCTGAAAATATCGGCTACGGCGACCTCGACGCCAGCCAAAAAGTCATAGAAGGCGTCGCCAAAATGGCTAACGCGCATGAGTTCATCAGCCAACTGCCCAAAGGCTACCGAACATTGGTGGGTGAGCGCGGCGTCAAGCTGAGCGGCGGCCAGCGCCAGCGGGTAGCCATTGCCCGGGCAATGCTGAAGAATGCGCCATTGCTGGTGCTGGATGAAGCCACTTCCTCGCTGGACTCCGAAAGCGAAGTCCTGATTCAAGAAGCTCTGTGGAAACTGATGGAAAGGCGCACAGCCATCGTCATTGCCCACCGGCTGAGCACCATCCAGAAAATGGACCGTATCATCGTGTTGGACGACGGCGAAGTCGTCGAACAGGGTTCGCACAAGGAGCTGCTGGCCAAAAAAGGCACTTACGCCCGCTTGTGGTCGCACCAATCCGGCGGCTTTATCAACGAATAACTAAGCGGCAGGTTGCGGTTCATGGCGGACTTTTTGCCATTCGCGATAAATCAGCCAGATAATGAAGATATCAAGCACGGTTAGAAAGGCGAAGCCGAAACCGGGCGAAACTATAAGCTGGTAGGCTTGGTAAACCAGGAACAGGCTCAGAGCGCCAAGCGCCCAGGGGTAAGCCCACAACTTATTGAGTAGCAGGCAGGTCACCAGCACTACCTTGACCAGGCCGTGAGTCAACAGGAATAAAGCGGCGTAGATGTTATGGCCGGCCGCCAGGTTGTGGCCGGCGTGAGCAATATGCGTGGCAATAAGATTATGCGGATTTTCCTGCAGGGCGTCTTGGGTCAGGAAACCCGTAATACCGTTAATAGTATGCGGACTGAGCGTCAGCACCAACACGCCGCCAATCAGCTCCAGCACGCCATCAACGCCCTTGATGATAATACCTATCTCGTAGGTCTTGTCGAGCAGAGTTTTAGGATGGAACCACGGCATGGCTAAGCTTTCGGCTATTCTATTCGGGTTTCTTGTCTTCTTTGGTGGCTTCGTCGGAGTCCGGTTTGGCTTCTTTTTGGTCTTCCGAGGCCTGCTCGCCTTCTTCGGTAGCGCCTTCTTCGGCTCCGGCTTCACCCTCTGCTTCGGCGGCTTCTTCTTCAGGTTCGGCGTCGCCGCCGGCGGCATCGTTGGCGGCGGCCAGGGCGCTAGGTTCATAAACGGTGGCAATGGTGTGTTCCAGCTCGGTTTCCAGCTCCACGCCCTCCGGAATGGTCAGCTCGGCCACCGTGACGTGGTCGCCGATTTCTACCAGCTTCTCAGCATCATATTCCAGGAAGTCGGGCAATTTGGTGGCTATGGCCCTAACCTGAACGGCTTCCAGCTGGGTTAGAACAATCAGGCTGTTGCGCTCGGCCGGGCTGGATTCGTTGCCTTCGTCATAGCGCGGTCGCAGGGGTATTTCGGCCTCGACTTTTTGGTCTTTGTCGACGGCGTTAAATACCAGATGGGTCAGCACATGCTTTTTGGGATCGAAGGCGGCGTCTTTGATAAGGGCCACGTAACTTTGGTCGGCGGTCTTGAGTTCAATCGGGTGGTGTTTGCCGGCCTGCTGCCAAACTTTGAACATTTGAATATAATTGCCCTGCACCACCACCGATTCTTTGCCGTGGTCGTGAATAACCGCCGGAACCGTGCCATCATTACGCAAATGCTTGACGGCTTTGCCGGTAACTTTGCGCGGTTCGAGCGTTAAACTAATAGTATCTTGGGCCATCTCGGAACTACTTCTCCTGTGTGATTAGAGCATTATAACAGATTGAATGGACGTTTGCACGCTAAACCGCTAAGCTTAATAGGATGTTTGATGTTTCCCATATTGTCCAGGTTGGCGGCCTGCTGCTGATCGCGGCGATTATTTTCGCCGAATCTGGCATGTTCGTCGGCTTTTTCTTCCCGGGTGATACCCTGCTACTAACGGCCGGCGTTTTTGCGGCTCAGGGCAAGTTGCCACTGGTTGCTACCATCGTAGTGGTTGCTCTGGCGGCCATTGCCGGCGACAACATCGGTTACCAGATCGGCAAACGCTACGGCCGGCGCCTATTCCGCAAGCCGGATGGCCTGGTTTTCAGGCAGGAATACATTCAAAAGGCCGAAAAATTCTACGAACGCTGGGGCAGCCGGGCCATGTTGGTAGCCCACTTTGTGCCGGTGGTTCGTACTTTTGTGCCACCGGTGGCTGGTGTAGCCCGCATGAACTACAAGCAATATGTTTTGTTTGACGCCATCGGCGACAGCGCCTGGGCCATTAGCGTCACCTTAATCGGTTACTGGTTCGGCACCAAAATCCCCAACATCGACCATTACATCCTGCTGGCCGTGGGCGCCGTTATGCTCATAACGCTCGGCCCCACCCTTTATCACCTGGCGAAGGCCATCCGCGAAAAACGCCGCGGAAACGCATAATAAACTAGACTATAGGACCGGAAGTGGGCCGTACAGAAGGACGATCCCAGCCCTCAAGATCCCCGGACTGTACCGATCGTATTCCTCTATATAAATTCCTCTGTTGGTCGGCCGACTCTTCAGACAGCAAGTTATTGCCTTCAATACCGCGCATCTCAACAATATTCCGGCCAAGCCGTCTAAATCGCTTGCGAGCGGCGTCTGCCCAGGCCGTTTCCGGATCTTCGAGAGGCAGTCCCTCACTGCGTGCTTTCATATCTCCGAAGTGAACTATATTTAGCAAGGCATTGTTGAAACGTCCCAAATACTGGGCCGAGGGAATTGCGAACTTATCATCGCCCGGATCTTCAACCAGTTCAAGTAAGACCTGGTGATACACAAGGCATGACATTGTAAACGCCTGATCGAGAAGCGTTTTCTCCTTACTAAGCGTGGAAGCAAACTCGAAATCTGATATAGCCATTTGTTTATTATAACATTTTAGTCAAATATTGGCCAGTGTAACTTTTTTTGACCTTGGCGACCTGTTCGGGAGTTCCCTGGGCGACAATTTCGCCGCCGGCGTTGCCGCCGTCAGGGCCCATATCGATCAACCAGTCGGCGTTCTTAATAACGTCCAGGTTGTGTTCGATAACAATCATGCTGTTGCCGGCCTCGACCAGGGCGTGCAGCATGTGCAGCAGCTTGTCGACGTCGGCCATATGCAAGCCGGTGGTCGGCTCATCAAGCATATACAGGGTGCGGCCGGTGGGGCGGCGGCTGAGCTCGGTGCTGAGCTTGACGCGCTGGGCCTCGCCGCCGCTGAGCGTGGTAGCCGACTGGCCAAGCGCAATGTAACCCAGGCCGACGTCGACCAGGGTTTGCAGTTTGCGGGCGATGGCCGGGATAGTGCCGAAAAATTCCAGGGCCTGTTCGCAGGTCATGGCCAGCACGTCGGCGATGGTCCTGCCTCGGAAGCTCACCTCGAGCGCCTCGCGGTTGT
>DHXS01000007.1:17770-31836 GCA_002413795.1 Candidatus Saccharibacteria bacterium UBA5150
TCGGGCAGGAAGTGCATTTCGATCTTGATGATGCCGTCGCCGGAGCAGTTTTCACAGCGGCCGCCCTTGACGTTGAAGCTGAAACGGCCGGCGCTGTAACCGCGCAGTTTGGCCTCCGGCATTTGGGCAAAAAGTTCGCGGATAGGCGTGAACAGGCCGGTATAAGTGGCCGGGTTGGAACGCGGCGTGCGGCCAATGGGCGACTGGTCTATAATGATGGCCTTGTCGAGCTCCTTGATGCCCTCGATGTCGTCGTGCTTGCCCGGCACCGTGCTGGCGCGGTGCAAACGGGCCAATAATTCTTTGGCCAGGATGTCGTTAATCAGACTGGATTTGCCCGAGCCGCTGACGCCGCTGATGACCACCAGTTTGCCCAGCGGAATTTCGGCGTCAATGCCTTTTAAGTTGTTTTCGCGGGCGCCTTTTACGACCAGCGACTTGCCGTTGCCGGCGCGGCGCTTTTTGGGGACGGCAATAGATTTTTTACCGGAAAGATAGTCGGCCGTGACACTGCCGGTCGCCTTAGCCACTTTTTCGGGCGGGCCCTGGGCGACAATTTTGCCGCCGTGAATGCCGGCGCCGGGCCCGATGTCCAGCAGACAGTCGGCCGTGCGAATGGTTTCCTCGTCGTGCTCCACCACAATAACTGTATTGCCCAGATCGCGCAGGTGCTTAAGAGTGCGGATCAGCCGGGCATTGTCGCGCTGGTGCAGGCCGATGCTCGGCTCGTCCAGCACGTAAAGCACGCCCATCAGCCCGGAGCCTATCTGGGTGGCCAGACGGATGCGCTGGGCCTCGCCGCCGCTGAGGGTGGTGGCACCGCGCAGGAGGTTCAGGTAATTCAGGCCGACATCCTGCAGGAATTGCAGGCGGGCGCCGATTTCTTTAAGGATCATGGCGGCAATTTTAGCTTCTTTAGCGTCAAGCTTCAGGCCCTTGAACCATGTCAGGGCGTCATCGATCGACAGGCTGCAGATATCCATAATCGACTGGTCCTTAACGGTGATGGCCAGAACTTCCGGCTTGAGGCGCAGGCCGTGGCAGGCGTGGCAGGGCTTTTCCTGCATGAAACGTTCGATATCGCGGCGGATAAAGTCACTGTCGGTCTCTTTATGGCGGCGCTCCAGATTGGGCACCACACCTTCGTAAGTAGTTTCAAACGAGCGGCCCAGGCCCAGCGCCACCCGGTATTTCTCACTGCCGGTGCCGTACATGATTTTTTCGAGGTGCTCGGGTTTTAATTCGCCGGTGGGCACGTGCAGGCTGAAACCGTACTGGTCGGCCACGGCTTGCAGCTTTTTCATATACCAGTTGTCGACGTTGATGCGGTTGTAGGGGCGGATGGCGCCCTCGGCGATGGTCAGCTTGCCGTTAGGGATAACCAGCTCGGGGTCAACCTCCAGGCGGTTGCCCAGGCCGGTACAGACCGGGCAGGCGCCGTGCGGGCTGTTAAAGCTGAAGGTGCGCGGTTCCAGCTCGGGAATGCTGATTTCGGGATGGTCCGGACAGGCGTACATCAGGCTGTAGGTCCAAGTCTCCTTGCCGTCGGCATCCAGGATGACGACCTTGCCTTCGGCCACTTCCAGGGCCTGCTCTACCGACTGCACCAGCCGGCCGCGGCTGTCTTCGTTATTAACCAGGCGGTCGACTACCACCTCGATGCGGTGGCGCTTGGCTTTGTCTAGTGCCGGGAACTCATCCAGAGCGTAAACCACGCCATCGACTCGTACCCGCGCAAAACCGGCCCGCTGGTATTGCTCGGGGACATGTTCGAAGGCGCCTTTTTTATCAATCACTACCGGCGCCAGGATCATTAGGCGCTTGCCTTTTGTGGTAGCCATGATCTGGTCAACGATGCCGTTGGTTGTCTGGCGGACCACCGGCTGGCCGTCGACCGGACAGTGCGGCACGCCGATGCGGGCGAACAGCAGACGCAGGTAATCATAAATTTCGGTAACCGTGGCCACCGTGGAGCGCGGATTGCGTGAGGTCGACTTCTGGTCGATTGAAATAGCCGGGCTGAGGCCGTCGATCTGGTCGACGTCGGGCTTTTCCATTAGGCCCAGGAATTGGCGGGCATAGGAGCTCAAAGATTCCACATAGCGCCGCTGGCCTTCGGCATAGATAGTATCGAAAGCCAGGCTGGACTTGCCCGAGCCGCTCAAACCGGTGATCACCACCAGCTTGTTGCGCGGAATCGTGACATCGATATTCTTTAAATTGTGCTCGCGGGCACCCTTAACTACGATCTCTTCGGCCATTTTTCTCCCTTTGTAAGGTGCCCCATTATACATAAAATCGCTTAGTTTTTCCAGTCCCCCGCTCCGTTGGCAAGCATAAGCTGTTCATACACTATACTTGACCTATTGACAAATAGGTGTATAATGCTATTCACTCAAGGGGTTAGACATGTACAGCTTCGTGGTCCTGGGCTTGATACCGGGCACCAATATTCAAATCACATTCCAGATGTGGCTAACCATAGCCGGTCTGGCAGCCATCGCTTTTGGTATGCACAAGCTGGTTGAGCTGCATCGCAACCTGCTGGCAATGACCAAACTGCGGGTACCCCTGCCGGCTACGCGTCTGCATCTGCGGGGATAATCGACTGCCCGTACAGCTGAAGCTCCTCCAGCAGATATTTCTTTTCGCCGGATAATTTCTCTTTTGCTAACTCTTCCAGCTTGGCGAAATACTTGGCCAGGCGGCTTTCGTTACCGCCTTCGAACAACTGCCGTTTAATAAACGTTTCCCAAGCTGCCAGCTCTTCGGCTGTCAGGCTGCGCGGATAATTGCGGGCTTTGTATAGGGGCAACAGGCTTTTGAGGCGTTCGTCGCGTAACTTGGCGCTCAGCGTACTCAGGTCTTCGGGCTTGGCCGTACGGACTGCTCGCATAACCTGCTTGTCAGCGCCGTCAACGAAGCCGTCGTAAAGACGATCATCAACCGTTAGCTGGTTGTCGATCATGGCCAGCTGAGCCTGTTCGCGCTCCTTATCCATGAGGGCCACGGCCTCGGCGATTTTCTCAGCGAACTCACGATGGTTCTTCTTGAATAACTGGAAGTGCTTATCGACGGTTTCCAGATTTAGTTGCAGCCGCTCCTGAGTGGCCGCGTCTTTAATCACGCCGAGCGGCGCCACGGCCGGTGCGCGGTTGTACTTCATAGTCTTAACCGGCAGTCGCACGGCCTCCGGGTCGGGGTTCCAGCGCCAGGCCGCTACCAGCTCGTCAACACTCATCTTCAGGAACGGCGTGGGGTCAAAACGTAGGTCATAGACCAGCGCTGCGTCCTGCTGATCATGCTTTGCCAGCAAGACCGCCGCCGTGGTGTGCAAATACTGGCTGGAGTAACGGCCGGAGGTATAGACAAACGGTGTGCCCTTAGAAACCAGACTGCCAACGCTTTTCTTGTCGTGGTTGTTGAGGAGGTATTCAAATAAATCGGGCTGTTTGTCGCGGATCAGCCCGGTAACGGCAATTGTGGCCCGAACGTCATCCAGGGCGTCGTGGGCTTTGGTGTGATCGAGCTTATTAACAGAGGTCAGGAACTCCAGGCGGTTGGTCGGTTTGCCGTCCGGCGCAAAGGGCCACTCAATACCTTCCGGCCGCAAGGCCCGAGTCATCCGCACCAAGTCCAGCAGATCCCAGCGCGAATTGCCGTCCTTCCACTGCCATTCATAGGCATCGTAGAAATTTCGGTAATGCGTGAAGCGCATAAACTCGTCGTCAAAACGGATATTATTAAAGCCCTTAAAAATGGTGTCTGGCCGCACGACTTCGTCATAAAACAGCTTGAGGAATTCGGCCTCGGTCAGGCCGTCGGCCAAGGTTTGCTGGGGCGTGATGCCGGTTACCAGAATGGCATCCGGCCCGGGCAGAACATCCGGGGTCAATTTGATAAGCACATTAACCGGTTCGCCGACCGGTTTGAGGTCCATGTCGGTGCGCTGACCGGCGAACTGCATGATGCGCGCCCGACGCGGATCAAAACCGGTGGTCTCTAGATCATAAAAGAAAAAACTGGCCGCCATAGGTAGCTACCAGTGTACCACCCGACAGGCAGTTTAGGGCTGGGTAGGATAAATATTGACCTCGCCATCGTGATAAGCATTACGGCCAAGAGCTTTAACAATACGTGGCATAATACCTTTAAGGGGCTCACCTACGATCTCAGCCGGTTCACCGGTTTGTGCAACCACGCCGGTTCGCCTTCGACGCTCATTACCTGTGGCAGACGGTGGCACTATAGATTCGTTAAATTTCACGGTGACATTAGGACTGACTATCATCTCTGACATGTAGGGCAATCTAGTAAAAACCCTATCTGTCATCTGAATGAGATGGCTGCCTCTACCGATTTCTTCATTAAAAATCATTAAATATTCCCTTTAGTTACTAATTCTTTGATGGGAGTATGTCATATTTGTTAAGTATAGTCAATATTCGAAGTGGCCGCTGTTGGCGATCTGGATGGTCTGGCCGGGCTCGATCCCCTGCCGGCGCAGTTCGTGCATGATGCCGGCGCGGCGCATAATGTCGCGTAGCCGCTGAAGACCTTCTTCGCTGTTAAAATCGGTGCGGCGGGCAAATTTTTCGATGCGTTCGCCGCTGACCACGAAAGTCTTTCCCTTTTTGGCTACCGTGTAGGCATCGGCGGTGTCGGTCAGCTTAAGGACCGGCACGCCGCTGTCCGGGGCGGGGGCGGGTTTTTTGGCGCGTTCGCTGTCCACCCGTTCTTTAATAGTAAATAACAGCGGTTTGAGGCCGATATTGGCCAGCGCCGAAATAGTGAAGACCGGCGTGCCTTTAGGCGCCGCTTTTTGGAGCTGTTCTGTCAGATCGTCCAGAATTTCTTCGTCCAGGCCCTCGACCTTGGTTAGGGCGACTACTTCGGGGTGCTTGAGCAGGCGGGGCTGGTAGGCCTTGAGCTCGGCGCGGATGGTTTTGTAGGCTACGCCCACATCTTCCACGTAGGCGTCGATGAGGTGCAGCAGCACGGCCGTTCGTTCGACGTGCCTCAGGAAATCGTGGCCCAGGCCTTTGCCCTTGGCGGCGCCTTCGATCAGGCCGGGGATATCGGCCATCAGCAGGCTGTGTTGCTTGTCTATATCGACCACTCCCAAGTTCGGCGTAAGAGTCGTGAAAGGATAGTCGGCTATCTCGGGCCGGGCATTACTTAACTTGCTAAGTAATGTTGATTTGCCGGCGTTGGGCATACCGACCAGACCGATATCGGCGATCATTTTAAGCTCCAGCTGGAGTTCAAAAACCTCGCCGGGCTCGCCTTTTTCGGCGAATTTGGGCGCCTGCCGCCGCGAGGACACAAAGTGCGCGTTGCCGAAACCGCCGTGGCCGCCTTTGGTCACGATAGCCTGCTGGCCGTCTTCTACCAGATCGGCCATGATCGTGCCGTTTTCATCGGTAGCCACTGTGCCGACTGGCACCGGCACTAACAGGTCTTTGGCGCTACGGCCGTGCTTGCGCGAGGTGTCGCCGGGTTGGCCGGCTTCGGCCTTTAGCTCTTTCTGATAACGAAAAGCGGCCAGGGTGTTCTGGTTGCGGCTGGCCACCAGCACGACGTCGCCGCCGTTTCCGCCGTCGCCGCCGTCCGGGCCGCCTTTATCAACAAACTTTTCACGGCGCCAGCTTAGTTTGCCGTCACCACCGGCCCCGGCGATGACCTTTACGGCGACTTTGTCTACAAAGCTCATTAATTAACGATAAATGTAGTGTTGGAAGTGACTGGCCGGCACCCAATCAGCGGTGGTGCCCGCCCGGCCCCAACCGGCCAGACCGTTCATATCGGAATACTTGATCATGGTGCCGTCGGCCGAAACGGCTTCGACCACCGCTACATGGCCTTGATAACCGGCGCTGGTTTGGGCGACAGAGCCCGGCACCGGCCTGGTGCTGACGCTCCAGCCACTGGAAGCGGCGTAAAAGGCCCAGGTGTTGGCATTGCCCCAGTTTGAAGGTACCGGCAAGCGATTGGCGACGTACCAGGTACAGTAGCCATAATCATAGCCGTTGGAGCCGTAAACCGGGCCGTTGCCCCAGGCGAAGGCCGGTGTCGGCGGGCCGGCCAGGGCTCGTGAAGCTACCGCCGGGCCGCTCATAACGCCGTCAGGTACGATAATGCGCTGGCCATTGACCAGGCCCTTAATCTCGGCATCGTTATAAGCGATGATCTTGTCTTTATTGGCCTTGAATTTGGCGGCCACGCTATCTGGCGTATCGCCGTTATTTACGGTGTAGACAATACCGTTAACGGGCGGAATGGCCAGATTACTGCCAGCCGTGACGCTTTCGCCGGTCAGGGCGTTCGACCAACGGATGCTATCGGACGTAACGCCGAATTTAGCGGCAATACTGGAGACGGTATCGCCCGCCTGGACGGTGTAATCCTTGATGTCGGCGCTCGATTTAAGCGCCGTGGCCACCACCTGGGGTTTGTTGATAACGCTGTTGTTGGAAGTGGCGATGGCGATGTCGGCCGCCTGAGACTGGGCCTGGTTGTTGACGGCGGTTGTTTCGGGCAGCTGGCTCATGCGCGATACGGTCAGGGCAATGTCGGCCGACGATACCTGGTCAAGCGGGTTGGCCGCCGGCGCATCGGACTGATTAGCCAATGACGAAGCGCCGGCATTGCCGTTGTGAGGGTTATTCAGGACAAAACCGGCAATAACACTCAATATAAGCACGTTGGAAGCCACCAAGGCCATGCGCGTGGTCCGGCGGCGCACCTTTTTGCGGCGCATCATTAATTTCAGACGCCGATAAGACTTGGCGTGCCGAAGGTTATCGGCTACGGCCAAGCGTTCACTAATTGATTGTGAGGGGGTTGTACTAATACAATCTCCTTTTAGAGGTAACACGTAAAGGTAACACGGACAGAGGAGTGACAGATAGCGACCTCTGTAAGGTTACCAATCAATTGTAGCAAATTTCAGGACTCGCGCAAGACTTTTATGGTTATTCACCCCTGTTACCTGTTTTAATTACCGCAGAGTTTGTGGCAGTATTTCTGGGTTAAAGCCTGATGGTCCTGCAGATTGGTCGAGAAGTAAGTGGTGCCGTTGTCACCGGTTACAAAATACAGCCAATTGGTGCCGGCCGGATGGGCCGCCGCATTGAGCGACGACAGGTTGATCGTGCTGATCGGGCTGGGTGGCAAGCCGGGGTGAAGATGCGTATTATAGGGCGAGTCGTAGTTCAGGTCGGAGGGCGAGCGGCCGGCACTGATGGCGCCGTAGCGCACCGTAACATCGGAGCCCAGCGGCGTGCCGGCTTTGAAGCGCGTCAGGAAGACCTGAGCGGCCTGGGTCTGGTCGGCCGGTTTGTTGACCTCCTGGATAACGATTGACGCCAGCTTAACGCCATCATAAGTGCTTAGGCCCTCGGCCGCGAAAGCCGCCTGGACATCAGGGGTCAGGTGCTGTCCCATGGCGGTCAGCGACTGGCGAATTATATCTGCGGGCGAGCTCGAGGCGTCTTTATACCAGGAATCGGGCCACAACAGCCCCTCCAGGGTGTTAACACCGGCCGGTTTGAAGGCCAGCGCCGGCATGTCGGCATACTGGGCGGGGTCAAGCGCCCGGTCGACCGCGGCCGGCGCGAAACCGTAGTTAATGAAGTCGGCGCGTACCTGATCGATGCGCCGGCCCGGCAAAATGGTCACTAGCTCGGTGGACACGCGGCCCTTCGACATAATGGACACGATCTCCTCGGTGCCTTCACTGGGTGAAAAGGCATAGGTGCCGGCCTGGAGCTTGTCGCCCAGTTCTTTGCTGTGCACATAAAGCTGGAAGGCCCAGGCACTGCGGATCAGATGGGCTTCTTCCAAATTAGAGGCAATCTGTTTAACCGTAGCGCCCTCTTTAACAGTAAAAATGCGGGCCTGCTGGCTGTTACTGGCCGGCTGTAAGCCGACATAATAAGCGTGTCGGGAAACAACCATGCCGACAATTATCAGAACAATCAGGCCGGCCAGCATTAACCAGACCCGGCCGGGCAGTAAACTGCGCTTGCGGTATGCGAAACGGGCCATTATTTAAACTTCTCTCCTTCTGCGTTATCACTCAGCCAATCTTCCAGTATATAGGTTGCGGCCAGGGCGTCTATATCATCTTTGACATAGGCCTTGCCCCTGGCTTCCAGTTCGGCCTCGGCCTGCTTAGAGGTGACGGCCTCGTCCTGGAGGTGCACGGGCAATGAAAAATGCTGTTTGAGTTTCTCGGCAAAGGCCAAGCTGTCGTCGGTCTGGGCAGTGTGCTGGCCGTCCAGGCCGCGCGGCAAACCGACCACCAAAGCGCCGGCTGATTCGGTCTTGATGATCTTTTCCATATTAGTTAGCATATTATCGTCGTTTGCCAGAGTGGTCAGCGGTCTGGGCAAGCGGGCCTGCAGAGACGCCACGGCCACGCCGATTCGCCTGGCGCCGACATCCAGGGCTAAAACTGTCTTACCGGTTGCCATTCGAAGTGCTTGATTTCGTAGCCACCGGTTTAGCGATATTAACTGTTATTTTGCTGGTTTTCTTGGGTACCGAACTGACCCAGAACGGGCTGAGCTTAACATCAACACCGGTAACGTCCGGATTGCCGCTCAGCTGGCTCTTAACTTCACCTGGCTTCTTGCCGGCGGCTTCCTGTCTAATTTTGGTGATATCAAGATCGGGGCCGACCGTAGCCGTGCCGCCCATGGTAAGCTGCGCGCCGGCAGCCGACAGGCTGTTAACGTTAAAGACCGCCTTATCGATGCCGTCGTCCAGAATGGCCTGTTTGCTGCTGTCAATCTGGCTGTTGATGTCGTTATCCACCAGTTTGGAAAGATCGCTTCTGGGTACACCGAACATGGTGTAGGTGATAACCTCGGTAACGGTGACGCTATCGGCGACGGCGCCGACCTGCGCGCTACTGGTGACCGTCGGCGTGCCGGCCGAGAAAGTAGCGTTAATCGGGAAATAATTATCTTTTTTCAGATCATCGTTCAGGGTTTGTTTAATTGTGCTGTCATTGGCCGCAATCTTATCTTTGGCGCCGTTGATATCATTTTGATTAACGGTATGAACTATATTATCCGTCCCGCCGGTGATGGCCGAAGCAACCTGGGCAGAAACATCCGGGCGACCCGCCACCGAAAAAGTGCTGGCACCATTGTAACTAGAACCTCCGCTCTGGGCAATTATTGTGGTGGGGCCAGTCGACGAATAGTTGATACAGCTCCCCTGACCTTTCCCGGAATCAGCAAACGTAGTGTCCTGCTGGGTAATATAGGTTTGTCCGTTTGAGGTAAGTCCAGTACCAGCCGGTACTGTAGCGGGTTGACCAAGATCAGGAGCGCATTCCTTAGCTGTCATAGTAACCGAGCCACCGGCTTTGTTGCCGTTGTTTTTTTGGCCGGTGGTCGGCATCTGCTGGCTATAGGTTTTTTGCTCCTGGGCTAATTTGGCCGGGATGGTACCAGTGGTAGAATCGAGCTTTTTAGTCGTGGTCGATAGAGTAAGATCAAGATTGGTGTTAACGGTGATGGCGTCGGTTTTGACATTAATGGTGGCTTTGGGCAGAGCCGAAGCGGCAAAAATAAGGCCGATTATCAGCAGGATAAGCGCCAGGCCGCCCAGGATCAGCCACAATCGGAAACGTTCAAAGTTTGGGACCGACAGCTTCTTATTCTTCTTGGCCGGGGTTTTGGGTGCGGCCGCGGCGGCCTCTTCGGGGGTCATTTCTTCGTCGGGCAGTTCCAGGGTTTCGACCCCGTCGGCCGCGGCCGCCCCGCCGGCGCCGGCTAGCTCGCCTACAGGCTTATTAGGATCGACCGGTTCGTCGCCGATAGGAGTTTCTTCCGGAATGGCCTCTTCGGTTTCCTCGGGTATTGGCGGTCCGGACGGAATTTCAGGCTTGCTGGTCAGGGTTTTGGCAACGTGCACGCCGGCGGCGCCGGCCAAGGGCATCAAGCCGGCCTCCGAAGTTATCAGCACCAGGTTTTTGCCGGCTTTATCGGCCGAGCGCTTGAGCAATTTCATATTGACGATGCTCTGGAAAACACTGGCTCGTTTTGGCAACACCAGGGCCACAACTTTGCCGTCGCTGGCCCGCAACTTATCGATGATGCCGGTGATCTCGTCGTCGATGTCTATGTAGAGGGTGTCTTTGTCGGTAGCCATGGTTTATACGCTTAACATTTTATCAATTTTATCGCGGATTGACGCGGAGTTGCCGGCAAACTGCATGGTATCCATACCGACGCGCAGCAGCCCCATGGCCGTAATGAAGGTGTGGTCGCTGACATCGCCGGTCTTATCGACAATGCCGGCCACCTGTTCCGGCCGGATATGATGGACGGTGGGCTTGCGGGTAAAGGGCAGTGTTTTATGCCAGTCGCTGTTTTGCAAACGGTCCATCAGCAAGTCCAGCGAGGAGCCGCCGCCACATAGGAACATGCGATGCGGCAGATGGTCGAGCTTGGTGAATTCGCTCAGCGCCAGCTCGATGCCGCCAATCCAGACATCGGCCGTTTTGGCCAGCGAGGCTTCAATGGCCGGTCGCTGGGCCACCGGCGCCTGGTTGGTGCTCAGGCCGACCTTCAGCTCCTCGGCCTTCTCAAAATCAACACTAAGGTCGCGCTCGATGGCCCGGGTGTAGGCCCGCCCGCCGATGCCGAACATCTTGGTTCCCTGCACGCCGCCTTCGTTAATAACCGCAATGTCGGTGGTACCGCCGCCGACATCCATAAGAATGGCGCTCAAGGTCTGGTTAGGGTTATTGCCAATGACGGCCCGGGCCACGGCAAACGGCTCGGCGGCCACGGCTAACAGATCAAGGTCAAGCTCCTGGGCCGTTTTTTCGAGGGCGCCGATGTGAATCATCGGCGCGAAAGCCGTATATAGTTGAACCACTACGTCCTTGCCCTGGAAGCCGATCGGGTTGGTCACCGGGTAGCCGTCAATCTCGATACTCACCAGGGCACTGTTAACCAGCCGCACCTCGACCTCTTTGCCGCCCAGTTCCCAAGCCAGCTGCTGTTTGGCCTTTTCCTGGGCCCTTACCTGGACCAAGTTGATAATCTTTTCCATTTCGGCGATGTCCAGCGGTTTGCTGGCCAGCTTGCGGGCCACCCGCACGGTGGTAGTGGTACCTTTAACCAGTTCGCCGGCAATGCCTATAATGCAGGTGCGGGCGCTGACGCCGGCCTGTTCTTCGGCCAGGTTAAGCGCCTTGTCGCAATTTTCCACCACCCCGGCGATGTCGGAGATGGCGCCGGCCTGCATGTCGCTCAGCGCCTGGTGGGCCCGGCCTTCGCCAACAATTTCAACACTGCCATCCGCCTTGTTAACGCGGCCGATTAGAGCCTTGACGAATTCGGTGCCGATATCGAGGGCCACCAGGTACTCCTCGCCCTGTTTACCGGTTTTAGAACGAGCCGCCGCGGTGGCCTTGCCGGCGCCTTGGCGGGCCCTGTGCGCGACGTTCGCGCCAACGCTTTTAACTTTTTGAAGCATATCCATTATTTTAGCACACCAACCCCTAGAGAAGCCCGGATATATTGCTGTATTATAGAAGGAATGCCATTGCCGATTGCCTTGAGGGAGGGGTTTGGTCAGCAGCCCGAGCTGTATGACAAGGCCCGGCCGCGCTATCCCGAGGCCCTGTTTGACACTCTCATCGAACAAACCGGCTTGGAGCAAGACGCAAAACTACTGGAAATCGGCCCCGGCCCCGGCATTGCCACCCGGCCACTAGCCGAACGCGGTTTTAGCATCACCGCCGTAGAACGTAGCCCGGCCATGGCCGCCACCGCCCGCCGCCGCTTGGCGCCTTATCCCAAAGTTAAGGTTATAACCGGCGCCTTCGAAGAAGCCAAATTACCTGACAATAACTTCGACCTGGTATTTGCGGCCACCTCTCTCCATTGGGTAAATGAAGCTGAGCGCTTCAGCAAACCGCACCGCCTGCTTAAACAGGCCGGCCATCTGGCAATCATCAATACTAACTATTTGACCGACGGGCACGGTGACCGGTTTTACGAAGCCAGCAAACCGATTTACGAACACTATGCGCCCAAAACCAATATGAACCAGGTCAACCTAACGCCGGGGTTACAGGAAGATCTGCCGGCCCGCCAGGAACTAGTGCCCTCCCGGGTTGATCCGGAACTGTTTAAGCAAACTTTTTTCAAAGTTTTTCCATTTTATAAGTCCTTCAGAACGCGCGAGTATCTCGACTGGTTCTCCACCCTGTCTACCAATCTGGCATTGCCTGCCGGCACCCGCCGCCGGTTCTTCGGCGAGATGGCAGAATTAATCGAAGAGGATTTTGGCGGCCAAATAAGCTGGCACTTTGGCATGTCGCTGACTATTGCAGAACGGCTTTGATGCGGCGGATGCCGGCCGAGGATGATTCTTCTTTAGTGATTTTGAACCGCTTGCCGCCCTCGCCCAGCTGGCCGGTATGGTCAACGTGCGGGCCGCCGCAGATCTCGAAACTATAAGGCTTATCAGCTCCGTCGGCTTGCATGGAGTAAACCTTAACGACTTCTCCGTAGCGGTCGCCGAACTGACCAAGGGCACCTTTCTTTTCAATGGCGACTTTGGTCGGATATTCCTTAAATGACACTTTTAGGTCTGTATCGATCTGCTCGTTAACAATAGCCTCAACCTTTTTGATCTGCTCCGGTGTCATTTTTTCGGGCTGGCTGAAGTCAAACCTTAGTCTTTCTTCGGTAATGTTAGAGCCGCGCTGGATAACGTGATCACCCAACACGTCGCGCAGGGCCTGGTACATCAAATGCGTAGCAGTGTGATATTTTTTGTGCTGCATTGTATGGCCGCCCAGGCCGCCCTTGAAGGCGCCTTTGCTGGCCGTCTGGGAACGCTTGCGCTGTTCCTGCATAAGTTTTTCAAATTCCTGGTTGGCTGTTTTGGCAACCGGAATGTCTTGTTTGAAAGCTTCTTCGTAAGTCAGCTCAACCGGGAAGCCGTAGGTGTCGTAGAGTTTGAAGGCAGTCTCGCCGCTAAGTTGTTTGCCGGCTAATTTATTAAATTCACTAATTCCTTTGTGCAGGGTTTGGCGGAAGATTTTTTCTTCTTTGACCAAAATGGCGACGACTTTTTCGCCCTGCTCGGCGACTTCCGGAAAGTCGTCTTTATACAGATCGGCAATTACCGGCACGACTTGCTCCAGGAAGTTTTGCTCGACACCCAGCTCGAAAGCGAAACGGATAGCCCGCCTGACCAGACGGCGCATAACGTAACCCTGCTCCTTGTTGCTGGGGGTGACACCGTCAACCGCCAAAAAGGTGGCAGCGCGTAGATGGTCGGCAATAACGCGCATACTTTCTGTGTGACTTTCGTAATTTTTGCCGGAGATTTCCTCGAGCTTGCCTAAGATCGGCTTCAGCAGACTGATTTTGAACATGTCCTGATCATGAATGGCTGCTTGAGCGAGGCGTTCCAGGCCGCCCCCAAAGTCGACGTTCGGCTTGGGCAGTGCCTCGAAGCCTTTGTCGGTTCGCTTATAGGCCATGAACACGCTGTTGCCGATCTCGATAAAACGGCCACAGTCGCAGTTGGGGTGACAGCTGGCGCCCCACTTGATGTCATGCGGTATGCCTAAATCATAAAACACCTCGGTGTCGGGGCCGCCCGGATCACCAACCAACGTCGACGCTTCGTCACCGCCCCGGCTCCACCAGTTTTTCTTGCCGTCGTAGAAAAAGATACGGCCTTTGCCCATGCCTTTCTTGCAGCCGTCCGCTTCGGAGCCGATGTCAACTTTTTCGGCTTCAATGTCCTTTTTAGCGAACAGCTCCGTCCATAATTCGGCGGCTTCGGTGTCTTTTGGAATATCAAACTCTTTATTGCCGATGTAGCACGTCACGTACAACCGGGCCGGATCGAGGCCCACCACGTCGGTCAAAAATTCGAAGAGCCAAGGAATCTGTTCCTGCTTGAAATAGTCGCCCAGCGACCAGTTGCCGAGCATTTCGAAAAAGGTCGTGTGGCGGTTATCGCCGACCTCCTCGATATCCTGGGCGCGCAAGCAGGTCTGGCTATCTACCAGCCGG
>DHXS01000007.1:31857-50735 GCA_002413795.1 Candidatus Saccharibacteria bacterium UBA5150
CCGGGCCGGATCGAGGCCCACCACGTCGGTCAAAAATTCGAAGAGCCATGGAATCTGTTCTGGCTTGAAGTAGTCGCCCAGCGACCAGTTGCCGAGCATTTCAAAAAAGGTCGTGTGGCGGTTATCGCCGACCTCCTCGATATCCTGGGCGCGCAAGCAGGTCTGGCTATCTACCAGCCGGCGGCCTTCGGGGTGTTTTTCGCCCAGCAAATATGGAATTAACGGCTGCATGCCGGAACCGGTAAACAGCGTCGTTGGGTCGTTGTACGGCACCAGCGGCGCCCGCGGAATCACTTTGTGCCCACGCTCCACAAAAAAATCAAGGTAAGCTCTGCGAATTTCCTGCGCTGTCATCTGTAAAAGTATAACAAACTATTGGCTTCACTGCTTACAGGCGGTCAGATAGTACTAGGTCTTATGACTGGGCAGCTCTTTGTTGGGCCGCTTCTGCTTCGGATATATGTACGACCTTACCCTCTTCAGCCTCAACCGGCGGCACAACATGACCGTTGGTGCTGGCCGCAATCGCCCCCTCGCTCGGGCTTAACGTCCTTAGTGCCTGGGCCTGAACTTCTGCATCCGCCCTGACCACCGGTATAAGTTCAACCTGGGTAAGTTCTACCCCATAATAAATCAGTTTCTTTTCACACTGCTCAATAGCGTCCTTTTCCATCTGCGCCCTCATATCTTCAAATCGCCAAGCATCTTCCGGATTTTGACCAGCATAGGTAAGCTGATGCAATTCTTCAGCATTGCGCCCACTTAATACTCGCCCCAGGCCGGCTCTGCAGATTTGCATCACCCGACCTTCAAGGGGGTTCTCTTTGGAATCTTCTTTTCTCTCAACATCCTTAGCTTCAGCATCTTTTTTATCGGTTTTTAGGTGCTTAACTCTGGTAATGGCCCGTACCGGACTGTCACCATCAGGACTGATGCGCCACGCGAGGTTGGCTTGGATTTCTAACTTTTGTCTTGGCTCATCGGCACTTTCAACCGGAAAGTGAACGTTTGCAGGCTGGTCGGCCACATCAACAGTTTGAAGTGTACAAAATGGTCGGACAAGCCGCCAACCGTGATCAACAATCTTGTAATGGTGTTCGGCGTCCCATGGATTTTTTGCTTCAGCAGCTTCGACATCTTCGGGAGTAAAGCCTGGCAGCAAAATGGGCTCGCCTTTTCTGAGCCATACGCCAACTTCGCCTTCATTGATCGTATGATGCCAGTGTGGCGTTATCTTTTTAGCACCAAGAGCAACAGTAGTTAAAACACCGGCCGCGCCTAAAAAAATCAGAGGATTAGGAGATTTGACGGCCGCGAGCGGCAATTGCAAGGCTTCGTGGGCGACGCTCATGATTATCTTCGGTCTTTCCCTTTACTGTTCGTCACTATGCCGTAAAAGTGAGAAGATTGCAATACCTTAAATCCTATGGGGTAAAATCAGATCGGCAATAAAGGGGTCGTGGTCGCTGATCTCAACCTCACGCACCTCTCTGCTTACGCACCTCAAGCCTTTTATGGCGATGTGATCAATCTGTGGATGGCGCCTCTGCGGACTGTCTGCCGCGGTTGCGTAGGTAGGTGTAAGCACTCCAAAACCATATGGCTCCAGAGTCTCTCGGGCAGGGACTAGATTCGTATTAAAGTCGCCCAGTAAGACGTAAGGGCCATCGTGTGTTAGTAAGGCGGCCGCGGCCAGTCCGACCATTTCTTTACGGGTTCTGCCCCCTGTATGCGTGACGCCAACAGCCAGCTCGTGTTCTTGAGTCGCTACATTGGCAATGATGGCGTTGCGCGGTTCCGGTACTAGCGGCAGCTTGCGGCGGCCAATAGCCACCCGCTGCCAGTCGCCGCGCAACTGTAACACTTCCACGTTTTTGATTTCGCCGCGCACCAACAAGGCGTTGCCGAACCTGCCCCTCCCCCGGTGTGAACGCGTTGACGCAAAGTAATAATCCATGTTGCATTCTTTGGCAATAACCGCCGCCATGTTGACCTTAGCGGAACGCGGAATGCCTCTGTCGACTTCCTGAAGGCCCAGTATGTCAGCATCCAGTTGTCGGCAGACTTCAGCTGCAAGCTCAGGATCACCGGGATCTTTATAACTTCCCGTCGAGCCATGCTGAATATTATACGTAGCCACTCGTAAGGGTCTTGCCTCAACCATAGCTTACATTCTGTGCCAGATATTTAACTTGTCAACAACTATCTGGGCTAGGTGATAATGCCGCCGCCCAAGACGCGGTCTTTATCGTAGATTACGGCGGATTGGCCGGCGGCCAGGCCGCGTTGTTCCTCTTTTAAGATTAGTTTTTTGCCTTTGAGCGTACAGTCGACGAGTGGGCCGCGGTAGCGCAGGCGGGCTTGGTATTCTTGGCTGTCTTTGGGGGGTTCGTTGATCCAGTGCACAGCTTCGAGGTTCGGTTCTTTAGACCATAAAGCTTTATCGTTGAGGTCGGTGGTAACGTGAACTTCGTTTTGCTTCATATCTTTGCGGGTGACGTAGTAAGGCAGGCCGCCGCCGACGTCCAGGCCGTGGCGCTGGCCGATGGTGTAGAAAATGGCGCCGTCGTGCTCGCCGATAGTTTTACCGGTTTGGTCAATGATCGGCCCCGGCTTTTGCGGGCCGAGCTCATTTAGCAGGAATTCCTTAATGCCGACTTTACCGACGAAACAAATGCCCTGGCTGTCTGGTTTGTCGGCGGTGGCCAGGCCGAGTTTTTTGGCCAGTTTGCGGACTTCGGTTTTATGCAGTTCGCCAATCGGCATCAGGCTTTTTTGCAAGGCTTCTTTGGTTGCGCGATACAAAAAGTAGGATTGGTCTTTGCCTTTATCAAGACCGGCAAATAGCTGGCCGTTCTTGGTGCGGGCGTAGTGGCCAGTGGCAATCATATCGGCGCCATCTGCCAGCGCAGTGTCGAGGAACAGCTTAAACTTCACTTCCTGGTTGCACATGATGTCCGGGTTGGGCGTGTGGCCGGCCTGGTATTCAGTGATCATGTAGTCGACGACTTTGCGGCGGTACTCGGTTTCAAAATCATACATTTTAAAGTCAATGCCGAGCTGGACGGCGACCCGCTTGGCGTCCTGGTAATCCTCTTTCCAGGGGCAAACCATTCCGGGTAAATCCTGGCTCCAGTTCTTCATGTAAACGCCCATGACGGCATAGCCCTGCTCTTTGAGCAAGGCCGCAGTCACCGACGAATCAACACCGCCGGACATACCGACATAAACTTTCTTTGCCATTTACTCTTTATTTTAACAAATTAGACGTCGAGGAAGACGACGACTTTGTCGGTCTTAACCTGCACGATGCCGCCGGAAATGCGAATCCGCCGGTCATCGCCTTCTTTGACAGTGCGGACTACCAGGTCGCAGGCACTAAGCAGGGATATAAAATTATGGTGGGTGGGCAGGATATCGAAGGGGCCGGTGGCATTGACTGCCGAGACGCTAAAGGCCCGCCCATCGTAATAATCGTGGAACGGCGAGTAGACTCTGACGTCCATGCTGTGCTGGCCGTCCTTGCCTTGCAGGTGGCTGAGTTCTTCTACGGCCTGCCTTTGTTCGCGCTCGCCCTCGGTTTGGGTGGCCCCGTCTTCGACAATGGCTTGGGTAGCATCAACGCCGTCCGGCTTGTCGCTCATACCACGATCTCCTCGATGCTTTTGAGCGTTTCCTCGCGGCTGAAGAAATCGCCGGGGATGCCGTTATGCCTGGTCATAACGTTCATGTTTTGGGTAAAGTTCTGGATTAGGCTCTTGGCCTTGGCGTAGTCGGCACGGTCGGCCGGGCTGAGCTCGTTCTCGCCGATAATGGCAATGATATTTTTAAGGGAGTCGTATTTCTGCAGCAAGGTTTGAACGCGCACGCTCAGCACGTAGTGGCGCTCGCCGACAATTTCCGGCGTTAACAGCGACGAGGTGGTCAGGTTAAGGTCAACGGCCGGGCGAACGCCCTGCTCGGCAACTTTACGCGACAGCACAATTACCGAATCCATTTCGTGCTGGATAAACTGCACGGCCGGGTCGCTGATGTCGTCGGCCGGCACGTATATCGTTTGCACCGAGGTAATCGAACCATTCTGGTTGGAGCTGAGGCGGTCCTGCAGGACTTTGACGTCCGAGAAAATAGTCGGTTCGTAACCGCCCTCGCTGGGGGTCTGGTTCAGAATGGTGCTCAGTTCGTTGCGGGCCTGGATGTAGCGATACATATTGTCGGCAAAGAACAGGATGTCGCGTTTTTGCTCGTCACGGAAGTACTCGGCGGCGGCGGCGGCCGACACGCCGACCAGCGAGCGCTGAACGGGATTCTCGTTCATTTGGGCGAAGAACATGCAGGTGTTTTTAAGCAGGTCGTTTTCTTTAAGCGTTACGTACAGCTCGTGGCCTTCCCTGATACGTTCGCCAATACCCGAAAAGAAAGACAGGCCGGCGCCGCCGCGGGCAATGTTATTGATAAGCTCCATAGTCAGGACGGTCTTACCGACGCCGGCGCCGCCGATAATGCCGATTTTGCGGCCTTTGACAAAGGGCGTGAAAAAATCAATGACCTTGATGCCGGTTTCCAGGATCTCCGGCTTGGAACCGGAAAAATTAGTGGTGCGGCTGGGGACCTGCATAATATCACGGCGGACAATATCCTTGCCGTCCAGCGGCGCGCCGCCGTCCAGCGGATCACCCAGGGCGTTTAAGATGCGCCCTATCATCGGCTCACCGACCGGAACTTCAATACTTTTGCCGGTACGATCTACCGTCATACCCTTGGATAGCCGCTGGTCACTGCGAACATTCAGGCAGAAGGCAACACCATCGGCTTCAAAGTGATCCACTAACAACATGGTGTCATGGTCGTTTTGGACCACGACCAACTCTTGCATGCCGGGCAGGTCATCATCAAACTGGACTTTAACAATCAGCTCTTTAATGCTGACTATGCTACCGGCCATTACAGCCCCGCTCCGGCATGCGTTTTGCGCAGCCCGTTAATGACTTCTTTGAGCCGTTCGTCTTTCACCGTGCGCCGGGCCCGGTTATAGTCCATGCGCAGCTCGTCTTTCATGTCGCCGGCCCGCTGGTGCGACATACTCATGGCCCGGAATCGCGAAGCGTATTGGGCCAGTTTGGATTCCAGAATAAGCTGGCTCATGGATATCTGCATCATAGAGCGCTCCAGGTGGGCCACCACGGCGTCGGTGCTCGGTTCAAAGATGTAGGTCTGCTCGCTGATTACTTCGTCGGGCTTGTCGGCAGCGCCACGTTCGTTAACGGCGCTGGAGAGCTCGATCCGTTTTACATCCTGGGTCATTAACGACTGGTACTCCTGGTAAAACATGGTAGTCAGGCGGTATTGCTGGGCGGCCTGCACCAGCGGAATAACGTTGAAATTCTGGTCTTTGGTGGGCATTTTGTAATACTTTTTGGAGCTGACGCCGCGCTGGAATAGCTGGAGTGCGCCGTGGTGGCCAATGACTATAATGTCGTGTTTAGCCGGATCATAGGTCTGCAGCATCAGCTCGACCAGTTTTTGGTCAATATCACCGCTAAAACCGCCTTCGGCAGTTATGATAACGTAAAGCTCTTTGTCGATGACGTGCGCGGCTTTGTCGCGGCCGAACCGGAAGGCTTCACCGACGCGCAGCTGGGTGTACATATTCCACAGCTCGTTGAAAAATTTGGTGGACTGCAAGACCTGGTTTTTAATCTGGGAAATGCGCATGCTGGCAATGCCCTCAAAGGCGCTGGTCAGTTCGACCAGGGTACCCATGGAGGCTTCGTCACGGGCTATTTCGTTAGGGCGTCTCATTTTTTATTCCCCAATAGACGGTGATGCTTTTTCGGCGCCCCTTTGGGAGCCACCGGGGGCGGCGCGGCCGGGGCTTGGGCCGCCGGTTGAGGCGCAGCAACCTGTAAGGCTATCAGGCACTTGGCCTTAAGCTGGTCGCGCACGGTGGCAAAGTCTTCTTCCTTGGTGATTTTGGCGGCGTAGCCGGCTACCGTTTCTTTCAGTAAGCGCAGATCAATATCGGCGTTGTCTTCAAGATTCAGAACAATGTCAAACATCAGCTGCTGGCTGAGCAACGAAAAGGTTTCGCCGGGACCCTGGGTTAGAATCTCGTAAATCCGCTTGCCTGTCTCCAATGATCTTCTGGCATCGGCGGCTAATTCGGTACCAAAGCGGGTGAAGCCCTCGGCTTGCTGATAATCGGCCAGGATTTTGAGCGTCCGGGCGGCAATTTCTTTCTGGCGTTTATTATGGCCCGTGCCGCCGGCGCGGGTGACGCTCAAGCCGATGTTCATGGCCGGTCGGATGCCGGAACGGAAAATTTCCATGTCGAGGATCCACTGGCCGTCGGTGATGGACATAAGGTTGGTTGGCAAGTAGGAGGTTATGTCGCCGTTGGCGGCGTGCACCACCGGAATACTGGTCAGCGCTTTGCCGCTGCGTTCCAGCCGGCCGGCCCGTTCCAGCAGGCTGGAATGGGCGTGGAACATGTCGCCGGGGTATGAATCGCGGCCGGGACTGACGCCCGATAGCAGCGCGACTTCGCGATAAGCGTGGGCGTGGCTGGTCAGATCATCGTAAATAATAATGGTGTCCTGGTCGCACTTTTGCCACAGGTACTCGGCCATGGCGCAGGCCACGTAAGGAGCCAGGTAACTGGCAATAAGTGATTCGAACATGGTCGACACCACCACCACGGCTTTTTCCAGGCCGCCGTTTTGCTCCAGGCGGGTTAACAACGAGTCAACATCACTACGCCGCTTAGCAATCAGGCAATAAACCACCACCTGGTCGGTGTTTTTCTGGTTGATGGTCAGCTGGGTGGTCAGCGTGCTTTTGCCGGATTTGGCGTCGCCGAGCAGGGCCATGCGCTGGCCGCGGACAATCGGAAACAGTGAATCTATGGCCGACACGCCGCTTTCCAGCTGATCTTCCACCAGTTTGCGTTCGTGCAGCGGCGGCGCTTCGTTAAACACCGGCCAGGCGGCGTCGGCGGCGATCGGTCCCTTACCGTCCAGCGGCTCGCCGCTAACTGAGGTCACCCGGCCCACGAAATCTTTGCCGACTTTACAGACCAGTTCATGGTGCTGTAAAACAACCGTCATGCCAACCTGCAGATTTTCCGTTCCCAAGTGAAGAATAACCACATGGTCGTCGTTAATCTGGTGCACAAAGCCCTTACTGCCGCTTTCGAACATCACGATGGCGTGTATCGTACAAGGCTGCAGGCCGTGTACCCGCACCAGGAATTTTTCAATCGCAATAATCTCGCCGATTGGGCTGCCGGCTTTTACCAGGCGGTCAAAGTGCTTATCGCCGGCACTCATGACACTGCCTCTGCCGCCGGCGTTTCGCCGGCAGCCAGCTTCTTAAGCAATAGCTCGCGCTTACCGTCGAACTTATGGCGCAGGGTAAAGTCAAAATAATGACTGGCGCCGCGAACCATACAGCCGGCACCGATGGTGGGCTGCAGACCGATTGTCAGCAGTACCTGGGGATGGATTTCGCGTCTTAGCCAAGTCATCAGTTTTTCGATAAAAACTACCGACGGATCGGCGCTGAAGCTAATATGCAGCACCGGCGACTGCTTCTTAACGGCCGCCAGAAATTGGCTCAGGCTTTTTCGGTCGGCCTCATGTAATAGATTTAGCTTGTTGAGCTGGATGGTCTGGTCCATAAGCTGGCTGGTTTTAGGTACCCTCACGGCCTCGCCGCCTTTGCGCAGTTTCAGCTGCAACATGACGTCATCAATCGCTTCCAGTTCGCGCACCAGCCGGTTTACGTCAACCGGGCCGGCGACAAGCACCGGCAGCTTGAGAGTCTGATTCGTTTCATGCGCCACTGAGAATATCCTCGATAATTGCTTTTTTGTTGGTCTCCAGCTCACCCAGGATGTAGTCCAGCTGATCATTCAGGTCAATCTGGTTGCCGATGGCCGCTAACACGTAATGATTGATGATATCGGCCATGTTAGATTCAAAGTGTTTTAGGAGCTGCTGCTTTTCGGCCAGGATTTCTTTTCGTACCTGATCGCTTAATTCGTGGCGCTGCTCGTCAATGGCCAGATTAGTTTTTTGGATGGAGTCGATGGCCAGTTGTTTGGCATCGGTGATGGACTGCTCGTATTTGGCGAATTCTTCTTTGAGCTTGCGGGTGATTTCGGTCTTCATAAATTCGTTGAGCTGAGACGTCGTCAGGCGCAGATCCTGCTGCAGGAACATGGCGTTTTCACCAATGATTTTCTCGAAGTGCAGGCGGCCGCGGTTGCGCAGTTCCTCGCGGAATTCATTGTTAAAGATACTCTCCACGTCTTCCCTGGCGGCCGCGGCTATGGAGCCGGGCTGTGGTTTGCCCGCGACGACGCCGGCCGGCGTACGGCCAACACGAACCGCCAGCCAGATAAAAGCCAGGCCTGAGGCGCCCAGCGTCGCCAGAATTAGAGCCAGCCACCAGATTGTCATTTTTGTTTACCCACCATGATTATATACCGAAGTCAGTATACCGCATTCAAGTTGTTAGCGAAAGCAAATTAATCAAGCTTTTTACGGTTTGTTCTAGCATGGCCTTTTCGGTCGCCCGGCCTAGGCTGAAACGCAGGCTGGAACGGGCTTCAGCCTCGCTTAGTCCAATGGCTTTCAGGACATGCGACGGCTCCTCGTTGCTGGCACTGCAGGCCGAGCCGGCGGCGGCCAAAATACCAGCCTGCTCGAGCTGTATCAATAATCTCTCATTATCTTGGCCCGGAAAAGTCAGGTGAACATTATTCGGCAGGCGCCAGCGGCGCGAACCGTTAATAACGGCCGTCGGCGCGGCGGCGCCCACTTGTTGGAAGAATTGTTCTTGAAGCGTTTGCAGCCTCTTGGACTCTTCGTGGCGGCTGTTTTGGGCAATTTCCAGGGCCGTAGCCAGGCCGGCGGCGGCGGCCACGTTCTCGGTTCCGGAGCGCAGGCCGCGCTCCTGGCCGCCGCCTTCGATCAAGGGCAACAGCCTTACGCCGGCTTTGACGTACAAAGCGGCGGACTGCTTGGGACCATAGATTTTGCCGCCGTTAACGGTTAGTAAGTCGACTCCCAACCGGGCCACGTGCAAGTCCAGATAATTGCCAGCCTGGGCGGCATCGGTGTGAAAATACAGGGGTAGATTGGGGCGGCCGCGGCGCTTGGCGGCGATTATTTTGGCAATCTCGCGCAGCGGCTGGACGGTGCCGATTTCGTTATTGGCATAACCGATGCTAACCAGCACGGTTTTATCGTCCAGCTGGCGCTCCAGTTCGGCCGAGTCCAGCCGCCCGTCGGCCGTCACGGCGACCTGCCGGCAGTCATAGCCCGCCGCGGCCGCCAGCACCGATTCGTGCTCAATGGCGCTAACCAATACATTCCCCTCCGGGAACTGGCGCATCACGCCGTGAATAGCCAGGTTATTAGCCTCGGTGCCGCCGGCCGTAAAGATAATCTCGGCGGGCCGGGCGCCCAGCCAGTGAGCGATAGTCGAGCGGGCCCTGTCCAGGCCCTTCCTGGCCATAATAGCGGGTTCATAAGTGGCCGACGGGTTATAAAAAATGTCCGAATAATAAGGCTGCATAGCCTTTAGGACTCGAGGGTCCAGGGGCGTGGCGGCGGCGTGATCCAGATAAATAAGTGGTTTGGCCATCTTGTTCTATATCCCAAAAAGTTTACGGGCATTAGCCGTAGTGGTGGTAGCCAGCCCGGCCTGGTCTTCCCCGCGCAAAGTGGCCAGAAAACCGGCGACTTCAACCAGCAGTTTTGGTTCATTTAGGCTGCCGCGGTGAGGGTGAGGGGCCAAAAACGGAGCGTCGGTTTCCAGCACCAGCCTGTCCACCGGCACCGATTTGTAAACCGCCAGTTGGTCTGGCTTTTTGGCAAAAGTGGCGATGCCGTTAACGCCGATGTAAAGCCCCCTGTCCAGGCCTTTACGGAGGTTGTCCGCCGAGTCGGTGTAACTGTGCAAGACACCCCGCAGGCCCTTATAGGCGTCAAAGACCGGCCAGAAATCGTCAAAGGCTTCGCGCACATGGAAAATCAGCGGTAAATCGGCCGCCAGCGCCAGCTCAATCTGGAATTCCAGCACCTTGACCTGATCGGCTTTGGGCGAATGCTGGTAGTAATAATCCAGGCCGCACTCGCCAATAGCCACCACCTTGGGCTCCATAGCCAGGGCGGCTAAATCCGGCACCTTGCGGCCGCCCAGGTAATGCTGTGCCTCGTGCGGATGGATGCCGATGCTGGCCCAGCAACCATCGTGCTTGGCGGCAAAAGCCACCGCCAGCCGGCTGTCTTCCAGATCACAGCCGACACAAATCAGCCGCGTTACGCCGGCTTCCGCCGCTCGCTCAACCAGCGCGTCACCGCTTAGATCGGGATTCTTGGCCCACAGTTGGCGGGTGGTTCGTTCGCCGCTGTCCAGCCCGGCCGATTGGATATGGCAATGGGTATCAACCAGTTTCATGCTTCGGAAAGAGAGTGTCACTGCTGGACTTTACTTTGCCGTCGGCGAAGATGGCCTGGATTTTGGCGGTCGTGTCCGGCAGGAACGGCTCCAGCAGGCGGGCTATGTTTAGCAGGGAGCTTACCTGGTAATCCAGCACTTCGCCCAGATGTTCGGCGTCACCGTCTTTGGCTATGGCCCACGGTTTTTCTTCGTCGATGTACTGGTTGAGGCCGCGGACCTGGCCCCACACCTCGTCGAGCGCCCGGTCAAACTTGCAGGCCGCCAGGGCGGCCTCGTACTGGGCGATATCGTGCTCGGACGCCGGCAATTCACCTATATTGCCATCCTTGTATTTAACGATCATGGCCACCGTGCGCTGGACGGCGTTACCCAACTCGTTGGCCAGTTCATTATTGTAAGCCGCCTCCAGGCGCTGCCAGCTAAAATCGCCGTCTTCGTAGCTGGGCACATGCCGCAGGAAATAGTAACGGCAGGCGTCAACGCCGTATTTATCGACGATTTCGGACGGATGGACGACGTTGCCGATTGATTTGCTCATTTTCTTGCCTTCGACGGTCACGAAACCGTGCACGTACAGTTGTTTGGGCAACGGCAGGCCAAGGCTCATCAGCATGGCCGGCCAAATGGCGGCGTGAAAACGTAAAATATCCTTGCCGATTACCTGCACGTTAGCCGGCCAGAACTGCTTAAAATCCTTGTTTTCCGGGTAGCCCAGCACCGTAATGTAATTCATCAGAGCTTCGAACCAGACATACATGATCTGCCGGTCATCACCGGGCACCGGTATGCCCCAGGCAATTTTTTCCTGGGGCCGCGAAATGCTGATATCTTCCAGGCCGCCCTTTAAAACGCTCATAATCTCGTTGCGGCGGGTTTCCGGCACGATCCGCAGATCGCCGCTTTCGATGGCTTTGGTAACGGCTTTGCCGTAGGCGCTAAGCTTAAAAAAGTAGTTTTCTTCCTCGATTTTTTCGTAGGGCCGGTTGTGGTTCGGGCAGACACCCTTGTTGGCCTTGACCTCGGCTTCGCTGAAAAAGGCTTCGTCGCCGGTGCAGTACCAGCCGACGTACTTACCTTTGTAAATGTCTTTGGACAGCGATTGCCAGATTAATTTGGCGCGCTGTTCGTGGCCCGGGTCGGTGGTGCGGATAAAGCGGTTGTTGCTGATGTTCAGCAGCTCGCCCAGCGCCTGGAAGCGCTGGCTGATCTCATCCGTAAAGGCCTTAGGATCCAGCTTTTGCTCGGCGGCTTTCTCGGCCACCTTACCGCCGTGCTCATCGGTGCCGGTGCTAAAAATAACGTCATCGCCCTGCTGGCGGGCCCGGCGGGCCAGCACATCGGCGTAAAGCAATTCCATAGCAAAACCGATATGCGGCTCGGCATTCACATAAGGAATCGACGTACATACGTAATACTTACTCATCTTTATAGTGTACCTTACAGGGGGCGGTCGACGTAATCGCGGCAGAAGGCTTCGAAAACAGAGTTGGTCCAGCCGAAACCGGTCTGCGACGGGTAAAGGCCTTTGACCGGCGGTTTTTCGGGCGCCACAACATTATATTTTTCTAGGAACATGTGGTCGCTGTTGAACCATTGCATGTTTGTTTTAAGCCATTTCATGGCGATCCGCCGGGCGTCGTGGTGATAGCCGTAGCGTTCCAACGCCTTAACGACGATAAAGTGCAGCGGCGCCCAGCCGTTGGGATAGGCCCACTGGGTGGGCAGACTGCCCAGTACAAACTGGCTGAACGGCAGTGCGTCTGTGGTGGCCAGGCCGCCCTTGTGCTCGAATTTGCGCAGGGCCTTCACTAAAGATGCCGCCTGGTCTTCGCTAACCATGCCGGCCCACATCGGGAAGAAAGTCGCCAAACTGCTGACCGGGCCCTTTTTCTTTTTAACGTAGTTATAGTCGAAGTAGAGGCCGCGGCCGTTGTCCCACATCAGATCGTTAATGGTGGCCTGGCGCGCGGCGGCGGCGTTGTCCCACTTGGCCGCGGCCCGCTTATCGTCAAAGATCCGAGCCGCCCGGGCAAAGTCGGTTTCGTATTTATAAAGCAGGGCGTTTAGGTCGACCGGCAGGAAATTAAGCGCCCGGCGCTCGAAGCGCGGCGTCATATCCCAGCCGCTCTCGGCTTCCGCCAGATCGTGCAAATAATTAATGTCGTAGTACCGGCTGAGGTCGCGGTGAACCCGCCGTTCGTTGGGCTTCTTAACACCCATCCAGACGGTTTGGTATTCCTGCTCGGCTATGGCTATGGACTCCTTGAGCCAGGCGTCACCGGGTTTATAGTTCTGGTAAACGTCAAAAATAAAAGTCGTCAAAAACGGCGGCTGGGAACGGCCGGTCAGGTAGGTGCGCGAGGCGTTGGGAATGACCTTAAAACGCTTAAACAAAACCAATAGGTTCTCCAGGACGCCGGTTACCAGCTCCCGGTGTTCGTCATCCATCATGCCCTGCACCATGAAATAACTGTCCCAGTAATAGAGCTCGTTATAATCGAAGCCGGTCCGTTCACGGTAGGACGGCACCAGATAGGGCTTGGGCAGGCCCAGCAGGCTTTCGTCGTCTTTAGGGTGAAAGCGTTCGACCTTGGTCCAATACTTGGCGATGTATTCGCGGGCGGCCAGAACCTCTTCCGGGCCCAGTTCTTTGTCCGGCCGGAAAGACAGCGGCAAGGCTTTGGAAGCCTTGGTAACCAGCTGGCGGGCTTTATCTTTAGCTTTTCCGAATTGTTCCATACATAACAGCCTACACGAAAATACCCCCTAAATCACGGGGGTATTTTCAGTTGCTTACGCTAATTTAGTAGCGATCGCCGCCGCTTGGGCGAGGACGGTCTTCGCGGGGACGAGCCTCGCTGACCACGATGGGTCGGCCGTCAAGCTCTTTGCCGTTCAGCTGATCGACAGCGGCCTTAGCCTCTTCGTCGCTGGACATTTCTACGAAACCGAAGCCCTTGCTGCGGTTTGTTTCGCGATCGACAATCACGCTAGCTGACACAACTGTGCCGGCCTGCGAGAAAAAATCCTTAAGACTGTCGTCATTGGTTGCCCATGCTAGGGAACCGATAAATAGTTTGGTTGCCATTTACTCTCCTATGTGACCGAGGTAACCTGGCAAACCAGTAGCTGCGCCTCTGAAACACTTAACTTATTACTTACTATTAGCAGCTCTTTTAGCACAGTTAGTGTAACAGTTATTGATCTGGGCCACAAGGGTTAATTTTGCAGGCTCTAACAGATTATTGGACATCAACCAGCTGAACTTCGAACACCAGCACGGCATTAGGCGGCACCGGCCCCTGCCCTTTATCGCCATAGCCGACGGCCGGCGGCACGATCACCAGCCGGGTGCCGCCGACCTTCATACCCACAATTGACTGTTCCATTCCCAGGATCACCTGGTGCGCGCCAACCGTAAAAACCAGCGGCTGAAGTTTGCCGTCCGACCCGGCCCGCAACTGATCGAACAGCGTGCCGTCGGTCAGCCAGCCCTTATAAAGGATGGCCACTTTGCTGTCGGCCGCCACCTCTTTGCCGCTGCCCGCCTGGACCTCACCAAATAAACCGCTGTTGCCATCCTTGTACTTGTCGTACTGGGCGAAACTGGCCGGATCAATGCCGTTTGACCCGGAGGAACTGGCGCCGCCCGACGAACCGGACGATTTCTGGCCCAGGTCGAGCTGGCCCAAACTGCTGGCCCCACCGCCCGAGCTAACGCTCAAGCCGCCGCTTGTATCGGCAGTTGGCTGGTTAAGCGAAATAATATGATTGCCGACCGTTTGCGATAATTTCTTGACCGGCTTATTATGGTGCCCATGCCACAGCAGATAGCCGCCTATCAGCACGACCGCCGCGCTAAAGCCAGCCACCACCCCGATGATTTCTCTTTTGGTCATCTTCCCTAATTGTAAGCTATAATTAGATTAATCGAAAAGGGGTTATGGTGAAAAAGATATTAATATCTGTAGGCATTATTATAGCGATTAGCATAATAGGTGCTGTCTACCTAAGTAACAGAAGCGGTAGCGAAAGTCAGGTAAATCTTCCTGCATTAATGGCCAACTTAAAAAAGAAATATCCCTCAGTTAAAGAAACCTACATTTATTCAGAAAGTAGAGATCCTAACGGCAACTTGGGTAAAGCGGGTTACTACACTGCCGGAGCGGAGTTCTATGATACTCGAACTAATACGGAACCGGATGGTAAGGCATTTGGTGCAGATTCCGGTGGCGCAATAGAGGTTTATGCCAACAGTCCGGATGCATCTAAAAGAGTTGATTACTTAAAAGCCTTCCAGGGCAGCTCATTCCTAGATCCAGGTGCCTTCAAGCGGATAAACAATATAGTCATTAGGGCATCGAGTAAATATAAGGCCAGCGACCAGACCGACGTTATTCAATACCTAACATCCCAGATAAAACAGTAACAAAAAAGCACCAGCATAGCTGATGCGTTTTTGGAGGAGCTGGCGGGTACTGCCCCCGCGTCCGCCGGTTTATTTGGTTAGTCGTCTACAGGCATAGTCCGCTTGAAAATCTTAGGCAACTAGCTTGAAAGCGAACCAAAAACTAATTGCAGCAGTCCTAATCTTAGCGCAATGAATGGACAATCCATTGCGAGCGTCCAGATGATATGACACGCCGTAGCGTTATCTGGGTCACGTTAGGCGTGGTTTACACGTTAAGCGTAAACTGTTGCGAGCTTAGGCATACGAAATGCATCGGCTACGCGATTCAAAAACTTTGCAGTTGTTGAGTTTGCCTATACGCTGACAAGCGACCTGCTGATCTAACCGATAAAGTCCAACGTCGAGCTTAAAATTCAGCCCCGTAACAACGTATTATACTACTTTTAGTCAATAAATGCTAGCCCCTAGATGCCGAGTTGGTGGTCGCAGGCGCCGACTTTGCCGGGGCGGCAGGTGATGCGATGCAGATGCTGAAGGCCGGTAACCAGTTGCATTAGCCGGTCGTCGCCGAGGCCGGCGAATTCCTGGTCGAAACTGCGGCGCATGACTGCCGAGGCGGCTTCGGTGACCTGCATGCCTTTAGGAGTCGGCGTGGTTATGTGCTTGCGACGGTTTTGGGGATCGGCCTTGGATACCAGTAAGTTTTTGGCTTTTAACAGTTTAATTTGGCGGCTGACACTGGCTTCGGTCTGGCCCAGGCTGTCGGCAATGGCGCGTTGCTGAACGCGCGGATTCCATTCCAACACCATCAGAATTTTGAACTGGCTGAGGCCGATGCCGAGCTGTTCCTGCAAAACCTGGTCGGACTGGCGGCCCATAACGGCGGCCAGATGATGGAGCAGGTAACTTAGATTATTAGCAGGGCCCATACAACCAGTTTATGCCGCTAATACTTAACACGTCAAGTGTTGAGCACCAGGTAGAGGTTGTGCCATTCTTCCAGGCTTAGGGTTTGTGGGCGTCGGGTAGGATCGATTTTGGTTTTGTCGCAGATTTCTTTAACAATACTTTTCTCCAGTCGTAGCCCGGCACTGAGGCTGTTGAGCAAGGTTTTGCGGCGCTGGGAGAAGCCGGCTTTAACCAGATTGAAGAAAGCTTTGGAATCGACATCGTCAAATAGCGGTTGGGGACGGCGTTCCAGGATAAGGATTTGGGAATCTACTTTGGGCGGCGGCGTGAACAGTTCGGCCGGGACTTCCCTGCCCAGGCTAACCTGCCAGTAGAATTGCGCCGTGACGCTGAGCAAGGACATACTGCCCGGCTCGGCGGCGACACGCCGGGCAACTTCCTTTTGGATCAGCAGAGCGGCTTTGGTTGGCGGGTTTGGCGTTTCGCTGATCACCCGAATTAGGTTACTGGTCAGGTAATACGGAATGTTGGCGGCCAGTTTGTAGGCGGGCGGCAGGCTGGTGAAGTCAAACCGGAGAATATCCTGTTGGACGACTTTAAGATTAGGGTTTTTGACTCTGATTGACAGCAGGGCGGCCAGCTTGGAGTCAAACTCCACCGCTACTACGGTTTTGGCCCGCTTGACCAGCAGTTCGGTCAATGCGCCGAGACCCGGGCCAATCTCTAGCACGGTGTCTTCCGCACCTACAGAGGCCGCCTCGCACATCGCCTCCAAGCTTGGCAGGTCGTTCAGCCAGTGCTGGCCCAGCGACTTTTTGGGGGGCGGCGAAGCGTCCATTACCAGTTACGGTTGTTAACCCAGTGCGAGTAGGCGGCGGCCCAGCTGCCGTAGTGGCCTTCGGCGTAGCCGTTGCACCAGCGCAATTGGGTGACCGGGTTGCTCTGCCAGTCCGAGCCGGCGCTGCCCATTTTGCTGCCCGGATAGGACTGGCACAGGCCGTAGGCGCCGCTGCCGTTGCTGGCCGAAGGATTCCAGCCCGACTCGTGGCTGATTATATAGTCGGCGTAGTTATAATCGCCGGGCGCGATGCCGGCCAGAGCCATGTCGCCTTTGATACCGCTCAGCGAAGTACCGACCACGCTGATTTGGGTGACCGGCGCCTTGGTAACGACTTTCTGGATAACAGTGCGGCCGGTTTCAACATTATTGGTGATCGTGACCTGATAAGTTACTACCTGCTGGCCGGGCGAGCCCTGCTGGCGAACGGCGCTGGTGCCGTAGGCCAGTGTATTGTCGTTAACCGACTGCACGGGGGTGGGTATATCTTCGGTGACGGTTTCGGTTTTAACGCCGGTCCGTATAAATGCCACGTGTATGCCTGGGGTGATGGCCGTGTCGAGGCCCGGCGCCACCTGGTCATTCTTAATCAGTTTTATGTCCTTCTCTTTGATCAGTCCACGGACCGTTTTGGCATGAGTGCGCAGCGTTACGGGCGTGCCGTAAAGATCAACGCTAATCGGCGTGGCGCGGTCAATTACCACCTGTTTGCCGATGGCGCCGGATTGGACGAAATTCTGCACCGGATCGGCGGCCGCGATATCTTCAGGATACAAACTGACGCCGTTCTGCTGGGCGATAGCCCGGCCGGTGGTAGCGGCGCTAAACGTGAAGCTTAATTGCGGGCCGTCGACGATTTCGACCGGCACGGCACGGTAAATATTGATACGGAAGCGGTCCTGATGGATGGGTGTGGTCAGTCCCGGCTCAACCACGTCGCCTGGTTTAAGTGTCAGATTAAGCTTTTGTAGCAGGGCGCCGACGGTCGGCTCTTTGCTGGGCACTATCTGCTGTTGGTGGTCATGCGAAATAATCACCACTTTGGCGTCGTGTACCGGTGGCAGGTTGTTGGTGTGACGGGCCAGCAGGTAGCCGCCGCCGGTAAGCAAGAGTAAAACACCGATGGCAATTACCGGCACAGCGTGCGGATGGCGGCTGGCTCGTTTAACCTTCTTGATGCGCCGAGGCAGTCGAACCCGCCTAAAACGCATAAATTTTAATCGCAATCTCTGGAACATCGTCAGATATAAATTGTATCAGACTTAGAGCTTTTCCAGAGGCGCGAAGCTCAGGTTGAGCTTGCGGGCGCCCTTGCCCTTAAAATAGACCACCACTGTGTCGCCCTCGATTTCCATGACCGTGCCCCGGCCGAAAACCTGGTGCCGCACGCCGTCCCCTTCGCTAAGGTCAGGCACGTAACGCGGTTCATCGGCAAGTTCCGCGCTTTCTGGCGAAGACACTCGAGGCACGAATGTGTCTGAGCCGAAAGCTGCGGAACTTGTTTCAAATTTGCCATCAATCTCGCTGAGGAATCTACTGGGCGGGTTATGTTGTACGCCGCCGTAAAGCAGGCGGCTGGAAGCGTAGGTCATATAAAGTTCCTGGCGGGCCCGCGTCATGCCCACGTAGCACAAGCGGCGCTCCTCTTCCATCTCGCTTTGGTCGTACAGGGCGCGGGAATGCGGCAGGAGCGATTCTTCGAGGCCGCTCATGAAAACTACCGGGAATTCCAGGCCTTTGGCGGCGTGCAGGGTCATCAGTGTAACAGCGTCGCCGCTAAAATCGGCGCTATCAATGTCGCTGACCAGGGCGACTTCTTCCAGGAAACCGGCCAGGCCTTCGTCCTGGTACTCACGGGCCACGCTGAGCAGTTCCTTAGCGTTTTCCTGGCGGGCTTCGCCTTGTGGAGTGCCGTCGTTTAGATAATTTAGATAGTCGATTCGCTTCAACAGTGAGTCGATCAGGCCGGCTACCGCGGCGTCCTGGCTGATTTCGCGCAAAGTCGCCAGAATATCGCCCAGCTCACTCAGGGCCTTGCGGGCTTTGGGCGTCAGCTCGGCGCAATTGTCTGACTGTTGCAGGGCCTGGAATAGCGACAGCTCAGATGACTGCTGCCATTCAAAGAAGACTTGCAGGCTTTTGGCGCCGATGCCACGGGTCGGCACATTAACGATACGCTCAAAGCTGACGCGGTCTTCGGGCTGGAAGATCAGTCTCAAGTAGGCCATGACGTCTTTGATTTCTTTGCGG
>DHXS01000019.1:0-32833 GCA_002413795.1 Candidatus Saccharibacteria bacterium UBA5150
CCAGCTCCATGGCCTTGGTGATCTGTCTGGTGCCGCTGATGGAGCTAATGCGCCGTTTAAGGGTAATCGTGCTGGCCATTATTGTTCCTTATCGACTTTCTTGGCTGTTTCTTTGTAGGTTTCGGCCACCGCTTTGGCGATTTTAAGGATGGCTTCGTTCTGGGCGTCGGTGGGTTTGTCACCGGTGTTCAGAGTTTCGATGAGTTTGGGCTGCTTGGCCTTAAGCTCGCGGTGCAGGGCTTCTTCGGCCGCTTTAACCTTTTCGATGGGCACGATATCGAAAACACCTTGACCGGCGGCGAACAGGCTGGCATACATTTCCCAGATGGCGTACGGGCTATACTGAGGCTGTTTGAGCAATTCGGTAAGCCGCTGGCCGCGCTCGATGATCTGGCGGGTTTCGGGGTCCAGGTCGGTGGAGAATTGGCTGAAGGCCGCCAGTTCGCGGAACTGGGCCAGGTCTAGCTTCAGACCGCCGCCGACGCTTTTAATAGATTTGCTCTGGGCGTTGCCACCAACGCGTGAGACGGATAGGCCGACCGAGATGGCCGGGCGAATACCCTGGTAGAACAGGTTGGTTTCCAGGAAGATCTGGCCGTCGGTGATGGAAATGACGTTGGTCGGGATGTAGGCGCTAATGTCGCCCGCCTGGGTCTCGATAATTGGCAGAGCGGTCAGCGAACCGGCGCCCAGTTTGTCGCTCAGTTTGGCGGCGCGCTCCAAGAGGCGGGAGTGAATATAGAAGACGTCGCCGGGGTAGGCTTCGCGGCCCGGCGGGCGGCGCAGTAATAGCGACATCTGGCGGTAGGCCTGGGCATGCTTGGTCAGGTCGTCGTAAATAATCAGGGCGTGCTGTTTGTTGTCGCGGAAATACTCGCCGATGGCGGCGCCGGCATAAGGGGCCAGGTAGAGCAGGGCGGCCGGGTCGGAAGGGCCGGTGGCGACGATAATGGTCTGGTCCATGACGCCTTCGCGCTTTAGGCGGGCCTGAAGGGCGGCAATCTTAGATAATTTTTGGCCGATGGCCACATAAACGTTAATAACGCCGGTTTTTTGGCGGGACTGGTTGACCATGGTGTCGACGGCGATGGCCGTCTTGCCGGTTTGGCGATCGCCTATGATCAATTCTCTTTGACCGCGGCCGATCGGCACGGTGGCATCGATGGCCATAATACCGGTCATCAGCGGTTCGTGGACGCCTTTGCGGTCCAACACGCCCGGCGCCGGCCGCTCCACCCGGCTGCGCTGCTTGGCCTTGATGGCCGGGCCGCCATCCAGCGGCTTGCCCAGCGGATCAACCACGCGGCCGACCAGCTCCGGCCCGACCGGCACCTCTAATACCTGACCCGAAAGCCGGACCTTGGCGCCGGCCTTAACGTAGATGTCCTCGCCCAGCAAAACGGCACCAATTTCGTCTTCGCCCAGGTTAAAGGCAAAAGCGGTGATTTTGCGGCCGCCCAGGCCTTCGATTTCCAGCATTTCGTTATAACCGGCGGCGCTGAGCCCGTAAATCCAGGCGATGCCGTCGCCAATCCGGGTGACTACGCCGACGCTTTCGATCTCGGGGCGCTGTTTTAGTTCGGCAATGGCTGCCCGTATGTCGGCCGATAGTTCGGTAATTGATAAGTCGGTTTTGGCCACGCTAGTCCTTTCCTGAGGTAGTTAATTGCTTAAACTGATTTAATTTGGCTTGCACGGTGAGGTCGAGCTGGCGGTTGGGCAGGTTGAGGCGGACGCCGCCGATGACCGCTGGATCAAATACTTCGGTGACAATAATCCGCTTGGCGCTCGGGTAAAGGCCTTTGACGCGCTGACGAATGTCGGTTATTAGGGTCGCCGTCAGGGGATGGGCGCTGGCGGCCAGAACTTCGACGTAGCCGGCTTCCGCCCAATCAGCCTGCACGTCGCGCAGAACCGAATCGAGCTCGGTGGTGCGCCGCTGGCTTAACAGGTAGGCGGCGACTTCTTTGTTAAAACGCCGCGACAGTCCGCTTTTCAGCGTTTTGTCGGCCACCAGGCGGCTCAGCTTGGTGCGGGGCTGTTTCATGAGGTCACCCGGGCTTTCTTAAGAAAGCGTTCAATGAGCGAAGCGTCTTTACGGGCATCGAGTTTTTCTTCGATAATGGCTTCGGTGGTCTCGGAAACCAGACCGGCCAGCTCGGCCTCGAGCTGTTGGCGGGCCCGGACGGTATCCTGAACAATGCGCTCGTCGGCCTCTTTTAGGATGGCTGCCGCTTTGGAGCGAGCCTTGTCTTCGGCTTCGCGGACGGCCTGGCGGCCGGCCTGCTGGGCGGCGTTAATAATGTCGTCGGCCTCAGTCCGGGCGTTATGCAGAATAGTTTCCACCTGCTGTTCAAGCCGGACCTTTTCTTTTTGCATTTCCTCGCCCAGCTTGACGCCGTTTTCGATGATTTGGCGCCGTTCCCGAAGTACTTTCAGGATGGGTCCGAAGGCGTAGCGCCGCAGGACCAGGTAGGCCAGCAGGAAGGTAACCAGCTGAATCAGAAAAGCTTTGCCGTCGACGCCCAGGGCGCCGATGCCGGATGAACTGTCAGCAAAATGGGTGGCTAGGGGGCTGATCATTGACTCCTATTTGACGATGAAAATTGATGCGAAGGCTAATAGGCCGAAAAGCTCCACGATGGCCACGAAGATTAGGGCCTGGCCCAGGAACTTGGCGGCTTCCGGATTGCGGCCGACGGCCTGCAAGTAGTTGCCGCCGATTAAACCGATGCCGATGCCGGGACCGATGAAACCGCCGGCGATCATCAGGCCTTTGCCGATAATTGCCGTGTTAACTGCGTCTGCGATAATTGCCATATTACGTTAGCTCCTTATTTGATTAATTGCGCCGCTTCCGGCAGTCTGTACCCCTATTGTTTCAGGTACGCCTTCGTCGGTCAAGTCACTGCCGGCGTGGTCGGTTGTGGCGTGATTAACGGCAATCGCCAGGTACATGGTGGTCAGAATGGTGAAGATGTAGGCCTGCAGGGCAGCCACCAGTATTTCCAGCAAGGTGAAGGGCAGGGCGGTTAGCGGCGCGGCAATATGGCCCAGGTAGGCAAAGACGGCAATAACGATTTCACCGATGGTTATGTTAAGGAAAAGTCGGAGACTCAGGCTGAGCACCCGCGTCAAGTCGGTGAATATTTCCAGCAGGCCGATCACGAAATACAGCGGGTTGAGCGGGTTGCCGATAAAGAAGTGTTTCAAGTATTTGATGGGGCCGCCGGACTCGCGGATGGAGGCGCCGTAAACCAACAGCATGGTCACCACGCCGATGGCCAAGGTTCCGTTAAGGTCGCCCGTAAAGGGCCTGAGCAGGGGGTGGCCGCCGCCCTGGAAAGGTTCGCCGACAAAGGGCAGCAGTCCCAGCCAGTTATTGAACAATATAAAGAAGAAAAGGGTTACGAAGTAGGGCACGTACTTGCGGCCGACTTTTTTGTCTTCGAAGCTGTTTTCCACCAGGTTGGTAATAAAATCGACGCCAACTTCGACAATCTGTACGAAGCCGCCTCTTGGTTTGACGGTTACCCGCCGAGCCGTTCGTACCAGCAGCCAGACAATAAAGGCGGTAGCTAGCCAGCCGTACAAAATCGAGTTTGTGATGGTGTAGCCGCCAATGTGGAACAGGCCGGCCGGCGCCACGTGCACCACCGGGCCGTTCACGAAGTCTTCTCCTTTTTAGAGGGCACAGGCAGTTTATTGACGGTCTGCAGCATCTGCCACAACACCAGCGCCATGCCGGCCATGGCCGTCAGAAAACCGATAATTGTCAGTAGCGGTGCGGTATTGAAATGCTCATCAAGCTTGAAGCCGCCGATGATCGGCAGCAGCACGACAACGGCCAGCCGCCAGCTCATATCAAGCGCCATAGCGGCGAATACCGAACCGGGACCGAGCGTTTTATCCACCTTAGAAGCGATTTTGCTCATTCCCGCCCAGTATAACAGATGATAGTGTTAGAATAGAAGTACATGAATGATACAAACGTTACCGTCTACAGCGCGCCCTGGTGCGCCTTTTGCCACGCCGCCAAAGATTACTTTGACAAGCTGGGCGTCAAATACACCGACAAAGACGTCGAAAAAGAGCCGGGAGCCGGCCTGGAGGCCGTTACCAAGTCCGGCCAGCGCGGCATCCCGGTTATCGACATCGCCGGCGAGGTTATCATCGGCTTTGACCGCCCCAAAATCGACGCCGCCCTCAAAAGCCACGGCCTGACCAGCTAAATTAGCTATACTGTAGCCATGGCGTTTGAGGATTTTAAGACCAAGCAGTCGGTAGTTATCGTTTACACCGGCGATAGCAAGGGTAAGACGACAGCCTCGCTGGGACTGATGGTGCGGGCCCTGGGCAACCGCTGGAAAGTGGCCTTCGTGCAATTTATTAAGTACTGGGGGGTTGGCGAGCACGTCTTTATGCGCGACATCCGGCCAATTTACAAGGACCGGCTCTACTTTTATAAAGGCGGCAAGGGCTTTTACCAGGCCGGTGAGCTCAGCGAACAGCACGTTTCGGAAGAACAGCACAAGAAAGCGGCTCTCGAAACTTATGAAGAAGCCCTAAAGTGCGCTTCCAGCGGCGATTACGACCTGGTGATCTGCGACGAAATCAACAATGCCGTGCACGACGGCCTGCTAACCGAAAAACAACTCCGCGAACTTATTAGCGGCCGGGCGCCCACCACCAGCCTCTGCCTGACCGGCCGCAACTTTCCGGCCAAGCTTACGAAAGAAGTGGACATCGCCACCGACATGAAAAAACTGAAGCACCATTTCGACGACAAGTTCCTGGCCAATAAGGGCATCGATTTCTAGCGTAGTAAGATTCTTTTTGTCTGGGTGGGGGCTATATACTGTTGCTGCAATATGCGGCCTTGTTCGTTAACGGTATACCGCATATGGCTCTTGGTGGTTGTAGTTTCAGTGCCCCCGGTGAATTGAGTGTCGCCGGTATCCCATTGCTTATTCCAGTGCGGCTTGTGCGCAAGCAGGCGATAGACGGCGATTGAAGCCAGATTACCATAAATATGCCCGCTACTACCCGGCCGTATTTCGGTGGTTTCACACTTTCCGTGCAAAGTTTGATTATGGCGGCGATCCGTGGTTATCCATGGGAAAGGTAGTAAGGCGGCAATAGCGGCGATCCCCAGCGAGCGCCTTAATAGTGTCGGAATTTGCGGACGAGGTAACCGGGGCAATTCCGTTATACGCGCGTCGTGAACACGACTAAACCTACTACTGTGGCCGATGCCGCTACCTCCAGTAGACTGACGCATCGGAGATGATTCTTGAGGGTCAGCAGCGGGAGGTGTCGGCTCAGGTTGAGCCTCGCTGTCTGTTGCCTTTCGGCGACGACGCGGCAAAGGCGGAATGAGAAGAGGCAGTAAGTAAATACCCCAGCCGCCACTGCCCGGCACCACCTGTGTGGTCTCAGAGCCGGGGTCATGCACCAGTCGGACTACTTCATCGCAGGGGCCCGCGGCAGGCGATTTCTTGGAAGTTACAGTGCTGGAAATGGTGGCCCCACGGTGTACGGACAATCTATCGTGCAGTGTGTTGCTATCGACATTTCGGGAGTTCCTGTCGAAAGCGTGGATTAATTGTGAACGGCTTAACTTGCGATCCCGAGCGGCGGTGTCTATGTCGCCGATCTCGCTTCGATCCAGCACCACCTCCTGGCCAGTGACCGCAACCCTAATCCGGTCTTTATGGCGCAGTCTGGTTTCTAAATAAGTATCCGCCAGCTTTGCGCGGCCCAGTGCCAAATGGTGATTTTTGGGGGAGTGCTTACCAAGGTTCATATCGCCATGCCGGCTCTCAGTTTCGCTTTCATCGGACGACCGGCCATTAATGCGAATGGCTACCTTGGCATTTGGGTCATCCTTAAACACCTTGTTAAAGCGACCAGCCACATTATTAAGATGGCTGCGTTGGGCGCTGTTAAACGGTTTGGCTTTAAAGTCACGGGCAAAAGCTTGAGGAAAGTTTAGCGATACGCCGGGCCCTTCAACGGTATACGTACTCAAGTGGGCCGGTTCGTAATGCTGGTCGCCAGGCACTGCAATAGTTCGGATGTGATCCGGGGTAGCATCTTTGTGGTATACGGCCGGTATTGGCTGATCGACACCCTCATTGGCCACGGCGCTTAAAGCCAGTGAGGCCAACACCGTCGGTAGCAAGGTGCGGGCCGTCGCTTCGAGAGGATTATTCCGAAAATCAAACGCTTCGCGAAGACGCTGCGGATAGCCTATATGATTACTCATTGAGTGCATATTTTACATTATTTGTGCACTTAGCGCAAGTATTGGTTGTGGTTATGCTGCCGTTTTAGTCTAATGTTGTTACACTGAATCTATGTCTCAGCCAAAACTTTACCTGTTTATAGGCGCGCCCGGCGCGGGCAAAACGACGGTGGCCAAGCTGATCGCCGAGCGCACCGGCGCCGTTCACCTGTGGGCCGACGCCGAGCGACACAAAATGTTCGGCCAGCCGACCCATTCCACGCAGGAAAGCATCCAGCTTTACGAATACCTCAACCACCGTGCCGCCGAACTACTGGACAACGGTCAAAGCGTCGTTTTTGACACTAACTTCAACTTCTACGAAGACCGCCAGAAGTTGCGCGAGATTGCCACTCGGTGCGGCGCCGACACCATCGTGGTCTGGGTCAGTACGCCGGAGGCTGTCGCCAGACAACGCGCCGTGCACGCCCCCGAACTGCGCAACGGCTACATGGTAGGCATGACCGGCGAACAGTTTGACGCCATTGTCGCCAAGCTGGAGCCGCCCGCCAAAAATGAAAAAATCATTAAAATTGACGGTGCGAAACTTGACCCCGAAGCGGCGGTGCGGTTACTTAAACTGTAGGATGTTTCGAACTTACGGCTCACGCTCTAACAAATTACCAATAAGCGTTCTGGTTTTTTTGCTGGTCGCCGGCCTGTCGCTGGCCCAGCAACAGGGGTGGTTGGGCTCGTCTGCTAAACAGGCGCGGCAAAGCCAGCCCGGCTTGTACCGGGTCAGCCGCTTCGTCGACGGCGACACTATTGCCGTCAATATGAACGGCAAGACCGAAAAAGTGCGTTTTGTTGGCGTCGACACGCCCGAAACCCATAAGCCCAACACGCCGGTGCAGTGCTACGGCCCGGCCGCAGCCGCCTTCACCAAAAACACTATCGGCAATCAGCCGGTGCGCCTGGTTTCGGACTCGCTCAGCACCGACCGCGACCGCTACGACCGCTTACTGCGTTACGTCTACCTGCCCGACGGCACCAATCTGGACCAAAAGCTGATCAGTGAAGGCTATGGCTTTTATTATCCGTACTTTCCGTTCACCAAATCGGATGAATTCGCCGCCGCCCAGCAAGCGGCCATGGCCGCCCACAAAGGTCTGTGGGGCAACTGTTCGCCCACACCTACCGATGGCGGCGGCTACGTTTCCAATCCTCAAGGCTAAACGACGTTGGTGGTCGGATCAACCCGCGACAGGGCAGTGCGAGAGCTGAAGGCCCGGCTCCAGCTGAAACCGTCGCTCAGCGGATCGTAACCTCTGTGCAAAAGGCGGGCCGGCAGATAGCCGATGGCGCACACCAGGACCACTTCGTACATGTGCCAGCGGCGGCGGATGCGGTGCTGGGCGTAGGTGCCGGGGCTAACCATCACGTAGCTCATAAAATCCCGATAGCCAACGTCGATTCGCCGCGAAGAAACGGCGGCCTGCAGCCGCTCGTCGAAAACCACCTTACCGCCGGTTTCCTGCAAATGGATAGCAATATCGTAATCCTCATGCATACCGCCTTTACCGCAGAGCAGCGGTTTGACTTTTAACCAGGCCCGGCGGCGGATGGCCATGTTGGCCCCCCACAGGTAAACCCGGTCTTTCAGCTGGCGCTCCAGCCGGCGGCGGAAGAATAAGTCGATGGCGTTGAAGAGCGGCGCCGCGGCAACGTTGTAGTACAGGGCGGCGCCCGAGGCGGCGTCGATGGCCGGATCGGCGAACACGCTTTGGACGGAAGCTACCCAGTCCGGCGGTAATAGACTGTCGGCGTCGATCCGGGCAATAATGTCACCGCGAACGGCGTCAAAACCGCGGCTGCGGGCATGGACTACGCCTTGGCGGCGTTCCCTCAGGACGGTCACGAAGCCGAACCGTTCGGCAATTGCCGCCGAGCCATCGGTCGAGTTGTTGTCCACCACGATCACCTGGCAAGGCTTAACGGTCTGGGCGGCAATCGCCAGCAGGCAAGCCGTCAACTGTTCGGCTTCGTTGTATACTGGGATAACAATGCTTACGTTCATCAAAATGTAACCTTATTATATGGCAAAGCGCTTCCGATTGCATGTCCACCGCTACTGGCAAACCAGCCACTGGCACAAAGTTATTCTTACCCTGATAGCCCTGGTAGTCCTGAGCGTTGGCACGATGTACGGCATTGCCCGCTGGTACATCCACACCGAGGCCAGCAAACCGCTGGAGCTAGGCGTCAGCTTCATCCCCGATTACGCCCAAAGCCTGGGTGTCGACCCGCAGCAGACCATGGACGGCCTGCTCAGCATCGGCGTGCGGCACTTCCGGCTGGTCAGCTATTGGAGCGACGCCGAGCAGACCAGGGGCAGTTACGATTTCAGCCAGCTGGACTGGCAGTTCCAAAAGGCCGAAGCCGCCCATGCCAAAATCACTCTGACCGTCGGCCTGCGCCAGCCGCGCTGGCCGGAATGCCATATGCCCGACTGGGCCCAAAGCGAGCCGCGCAATCAGTGGCAACCCCAGCTGGAGGCTTATATGCGGGCCGTCATCAACCGCTACAAAAACTCGCCCAACCTCGAGAAATATCAGCTGGAAAACGAGTATTTCCTGCAGGGCTTTGGGCTGTGCACCGATTTCAGCCGTGACAGATTAGTCAGTGAATACAAGCTGGTCAAAAAACTCGATCCACGGCACCCGATTATCGTCGGCCGCAGCAACAACGCCCTCGGCTTTCCCACAGGCCAGCCGCAGCCCGATGAGTTCAGCATTTCGGTCTATAAGCGCATTTGGGACGCCGGCGTCACCCATCGCTACCTGGAATATCCTTACCCGGCCTGGTACTACGGCTTCCTGGCCGGCACCCAGAAAATCTTCCTGAATAAAGATATGGCTATTGGCGAACTGCAGGCCGAAGCCTGGGCACCAAATTTAAAGACAATCCAGGACATCAGCCTAGCTGAGCAAAACAAATCACTCAACGCCAATCGGCTAGAGGGGCGCTTTAATTACGGCAAAGCCACCGGCATGCGCGAAATCTACGCTTGGGGCGCCGAATACTGGTATTACCGCCAGGCCGTCCTGCACGACCCCAGCCTGATGCAGGTCGCCCAACGCGAATTCCAGTCTAATTAAGTCCGGCGGGGTGGGATCGACGGCCGGCCGATGGCGCTCAGGCCTTCCACCGCCTGGAAATCGCTTTTTGTGGGGCTGGAGCGCCACCAGGCATGCCTGATAAATTCTAGCTCTCGGGTATGTTCATTGCGATGGTTGGTAATACCGACAGCGCCAATCATTTTAACCACTCCTCCTGTTTCATCCACTTCGCAGACGGCTTCGTTGGCGATGTCGACTATATCGTCGTGTAGCGGTTTGCCGGCAATAATATGAATCAGCTGTAGATTAATAAGCGCCTCGGGGCTGATTACCGGGTGAGTTTGGGAGTGGAGAGTGTCTACCGAGCCGGTTTCGCCGCGTCGGGGTGGGCGGTTGCTCATATTCATCAACGGATATGTCCAACTATAGCCACTGCGAGAGCGCTGCAGCGCCTGGCCAGTCGCCAGCAGGGCGCCTACATATTCAGGATATCTTACAAACTCCCCGTCAGGGTTGAGATAGCGCAGATCATATTTTTTCATCTTATCGGGGTCATGGGCTTTCTGTTCTTCCTGGCTGGATTCAAATAGGCGCCCATTGTAAAGTGCGGGTCCGCCGGTTTTCGTCCATAAAGCGGCGAATAGATTAGTTTCATCAATAAAAAGCAGGTCTTTGGGCAATATATCGGCCAGTTCACTTCTGTCGTTGGGGGTCGCATTGGCCCGGCGGTTGTAAACGCCGTCCAGCCTTGTGGGGTTCAACCTAAGGTGAGGATACTGCTGGACCCGTTCTATCATCGATAGCATGCCGGACTGTGGGATATTATCAGTATCGGCGTTTTGCCCGAATAGCCCACGCACTCGATGCGCAAATTCCAGCTGCTCAATCGCGCCTATGCGATGTTCGGGGTTCACGAAGGCCGCGGCATCGCTTTGCAGAGAGTTAATTTCCGACATTTTATCCTTGAACTTTACTTAGCAGGATAATATTATATCACCTGTTGTCAAATACCTCTGTTTGGCATAAAATAAAACAGTTATGGTTAAGAAGAAGCCGCGACAGGCAAAAAAGATTTCCAACCGACGCGCCCGGCACGACTACGAGCTCGGCGACTCATTAGTGGCGGGCCTGGAACTGAGCGGCGCCGAGACCAAATCCTTGCGGATGGGCCACGGCCACCTGCGCGGCTCTTACGTGACCGTCAAAGGCGGCGAGCTGTTCCTGATTAACGCTACCATCGCCGGCACCGCCGGCATCCCAATAGACGAAGCCGACCAGACCCGGGCCCGCAAACTGCTGGCCAAGCGCCGCGAAATCGAGGCCCTGATAGCCGCCAAACAACAGGGGAAAACCATCGTGCCGCTGGAGATCTTAACCGGTGGGCGGTTTATTAAACTGCGTCTGGCGGTGGGACGCGGCAAAAAGCGCTACGACAAGCGCCAAACCCTCAAAGCCCGCGACGATGCCCGCCGCGCCGCCACCGAGATGAAGTCCGCCCGCTAGCCATTTACAATCTGTTAATTAGCCGCTAGAATTAACAAGTTCAGGCCATATTCCGGGGTAGCTCAGCGGTAGAGCGGGGCGCTGTTAACGCCTAGGTCGCTGGTTCGAATCCAGTCCCCGGAGCCAAGCCTAAGCATTGGCAGAGATCTAGTTGCCCTGATCGTGTAGTTCAAACGATTCTACGGTCTCAAATAGCTCGGTATGTCCGCCTGAGTCCGGTCTGACGTAGACCGCCATACGTATTTGAACTGGATCAATTTTGAAGGCTACATAGGCTCCGGCTTCCAGTTTAGCTAGAGGCGGTGTTCCTGCTTCGCTCGTTTTAAGACTTGCTTTCAGCATAGTGGCGGCAACGGCATTTATGTCATAATTGTCTGTTATTTCTATAGCCCTGCCCGTGATCTGAGCAGTGGTTTGACTGTGCGGCTCGAATACCGTCAACATCACGTGGTTGTGATGTTTAATATTATCGTATTTACGTGTTTCGGCCCGCGTCAAAAAAGAAATTAATAATTGTTTGTTGACGCCGTAGTAAATGACTACGCCATGGGGGTCCCCATCTGGACCGACAGTCGATAAAACTCCCACGGGTTGCGCTTGCAGAAAATCATAAATACGTTGCTTTCTGTCTGAAAACGTTTCATCGTTTTTAGGCAACTTTCGGTTCGGTAATGTGCTAATCATAGCCCTCCTTCTTAATATGGCATGGTCCGATTCATAAAGTATGTACCCTTCATGCGATTAATACTGTATGAATTCATGTAGGGTGACCGACGACTAATTGAGCTATACTTGAAAGTGAAACGCTGCAAGAGAGACCAAAGGAAGGTATGTACGACTTATGAAAATCAAACGTTCTAAAAAAGCGCTCACCTCTGCAACTGATAATTTACGCAAAACTATTGACGCTCAAGCTGATCAATCAAATGAGCCCAGCCACACTCCTCGACAAGAAAAGATAATTAGACTAAGAGAAGCAGTCGAGCTGACTCAAGAATATACCAATGAAATTATCGGCGAGTTGGATGTTACGAACGAAGAACTTACAATTACCCGTGACTATGCCGACGCGATTATCCGGACAGTGCGTGGGCCACTATTGGTTTTGAACAAGGATCTGCGAATCATATCAGCTAACGAGGCTTTCTATAACGCCTTCAAGGTAGCAGCCACAGATACAGAAAACCGATTACTTTATGACCTAGGAAACCGACAATGGAACATTCCAAAGCTTCGCATACTTCTTGAGGAAATTCTTCCCGAGAAGAACACAATTGAGGACTTCGTGGTGGAGCATGACTTTAAGGACATTGGCCAAAAGACCATGCTTTTGAATGCCCGAACTCTTCAGCAAGGACCGAATAAAACGTCGCTTATTCTGCTGGCTATCGAAGATATTACCGAACGAAAACAACTTGAACGGCAAAAGGATGAGTTTGTCAGCATCGCGTCACATGAACTCAAAACCCCCATCACCAGCGTAAAGGCATATACACAGATTCTAGGGCAAAGATTTCGGAAGGCTGAGGATACGAAGTCAGTGGAGTTAGTCGAAAAAATGGATGCCCAGCTTGATAAGCTTACCAATCTTATTGGTGATTTACTGGATATAACTAAGGTCGAAGCAGGCAGAATACAGTTCCATGAAAGTTATTTTGATTTTAATGAGCTGGTAGAAGAAACTGTTGAAGAGCTTCAACGGACAACGGAAAAACATCTTATTGTGAAAGAATTACAACCCTCAATAACAGTACATGGTGACCACGATCGTTTAAGCCAAGTACTCACAAATTTTATATCAAATGCCATTAAATACTCGCCGGCTGCGGATAAAATTATAGTTAAGACGGTTGTTGATAAAAACAATGCCACGCTGCGGGTACAGGATTTTGGAATCGGGTTATCGCAAGAAGACCAAGCAAAAGTCTTTGAACGTTTTTACCGAGTTGGCGGACCAGACCAAGCTACCTATCCAGGACTCGGGTTAGGATTATACATCGCCTCTGAGATTATCAAACGCCACAAGGGCCGTGTGTGGGCAGAAAGCAAACCAGGCAAAGGTTCAACATTTTGTTTCTCTTTACCCATGGCCAAGCAGAAGTTTAAGCAACAGGAAAATGCACTAGTTGAATAAAAAAATATTAGTTGCTGATGATGATCCAGCTATCTTAGATGCGCTTTCGATAATGCTTGAAGAGTCAGGGTATGAGGTTGAAACTACGGTGGATGGAGCAATAGCACAAGATATGAAAGAGGATCTGCCAGACTTGCTCCTTCTGGATATTCGGATGTCTGGTATGGATGGTGGAAAGATTTGTAAACTGATAAAAAGCGCTGCCGTAACCAAACATATTCCGGTCATTATGATTTCTGCCAATAAAGATATCGAGCAAATAACGCTCGAATGCGGAGCTGATGACTTTATTTCAAAGCCTTTCCAGATGGAACACCTACTGGCAATCGTTGCAAAATATGTTAATAAGCATTAGTCCTACTGTTATACTAAGACCAACTAGCGGTGAATGGAAGTTTATGACTAAGCCGACAAAGAAAATCTTGATAGTTGATGATGACGCTCATATTCGGGAGTCGATCCGTCTCGCCCTTGAAGAGCAAGATTACATAAATGTTGAGGTCTCAGAGAGCCCTGATGTGGATACGGGTATTCAGCAACTCAAAGATACGAATCCAGACATTGTTATTCTGGACCTGCATATGCCCGATAAGTCTGGTTTTAACTTTATGGACATAGCGCGCCAAGATGAACGCTTCGCTAACATCAAGGTAATCATGCTTACGGCGGATGATACTATGGACAATGTTTTCAAAGCCGAGAGCAAGGGCATTGGTGCCTATCATTTTCTTGGCAAGCCCTTTAACGTCGCGGATTTACAGGCACTAGTCCTGAGCCTAAGCCTGCCAATCTAGACATTTACATTAAAGGGTCGTCCCTGCAAGATTCAAGACCAGCACGCTGAGCCATGAATAAGTGCTATAATCTTGTTATTAAATAAGGATTTGTCATGGCATTAGAAGAATCAGAAGAAAAAACAAAAGAAACAGAAGTATCCCAAGAGGGCGACACGCAAATTGTCCGCGAGAAAACATCAGCTACGTCAAGCGAGGAAAATAGGCTGACTGTTATTAACGGCATCTGGCTGGTATTAGGCATTGTGGAAGTGCTCCTGGCTTTTAGATTTGTCCTAAAACTGCTTGGCGCCAATCCTAACAGCGGTTTCGTAAACTTTGTTTATTCTGTTAGCGGACCGTTAAACGCTCCTTTTCGTGGAATATTCTCTACGCCAACCATGCAAGGCAACATTACAACCTCGGTATTTGAAACCTCAACTGTTGTCGCGATAATCGTTTACGTGATAGTCGCCTGGGGAATCGTCAAGCTGGCAACTCTCAATAAAAAATAGCTGCAGCAGATCAATTAATAGAAGGTAGTATTCGGCATTACGCTGCGCTGTTCGAGACCGGCATGCTGAGCCACTTTAGTCTGATTGTGTTTTATTGTTTTGCTGTGCCTGCATTTTTGCGGCGCGGCGGCGCATCGTGGCTGTTATGAAGGTGGTGATGATTCCCACGCCGATGAAAATATAAAAAGTCGTGAATAATTTGCCAAATTTGGTGTGTGGCGTGATATCTCCGTAACCGACCGTGGACAGGGTAATGACGCTGAAATAGTAGGCGTCGAGCCACGATAGCTTTTCAACAATGTGATAAACGAGAGTGCCTGTGGCCAGCGTGGCTAAAGCTAGCCCTAGTAAGCTACGGTATATGTGGCGATCAAAAGTATTCATTGCTCTTATTGTACGTTATCCGCTTCGTTAGGTAGCCAGCGAGGCGTAGACGACGGTGTTTTGGTTTGGATATATGGGGGTAAACTGGTTTACTATTTATAAGAGGAGGCGACTTGAGCGACACGGCAGGCATTGCATTGCTTTCGGTTTACGACAAGACGGGCATCACGGATTTTGCCCGCGAGCTGGCCGGGCTCGGCTGGCAGCTGTACGCCTCCGGAGGCACGGCCAAGGCGCTTGAGGAAGCCGGTGTTAGCGCGCGGGACGTGACCGAGCTAGTCGGCGGCTCGGCTATTTTAGGCCATCGGGTGGTCACGCTGTCACGTGAGATTTCGGCCGGCCTGCTGGCCGATAAAGCCAGCCAAGATGATCTGTCCGAGCTGGCCGAGCTTAAGCTGCCCCTAATCGACCTGGTATGTGTCGATATGTATCCCCTGGAAGAAGCCGCCGCCAAGTCGGGCGCCACCAACCAGGATGTTATCGCGCAAACCGACATCGGCGGCCCCACCATGTTGCGTTCGGCCGCCAAAGGCCGTCGGATCGTCTTATCGCACGCCTCACAGCGGCAGCCGGTTTTGGAGTGGCTAAAAGCCGGCAAGCCAGACGAAGCGGCCTTCCTTGAGGAGCTGGCGGCCCGCGCCGAATACGAAGTGGCCCGTTATGTGCTGGCCTCGGCCCGGTTTTTGAATGGTACGGCCGTTAATGGTTCGATAGCCCGGCTGGCCAACCCTACCAAATACGGCGAAAACCCACAGCAGACCCCGGCGGCCTTTTACGCCGATAACCGCGTGGCCGCCGATCCTTTAGGTGTGGATCAATTCGAACACGTCCAGGGTATGGAGCGTAGCTTTATTAATATGACCGATGTCGACCGCCTGCTGCAGACCGTCACCCATATTGCGGCCGGTTTTGAGCGCAATTTCGCTAAAGTGCCGTTTATAGCCGTCGGCGTGAAGCACGGCAATGCCTGCGGCGCGGCGGTGGCCGAAACCGCCGTCGAAGCGGTCCAAAAGATGCTGATGGGGGACACCCGCGCCATCTTCGGCGGCGTAGTGATGGTCAACGCCGAGATAGATAAAGCCGTCGCCGAGGCCCTGATGCACTATGCCATGGAAGGCGACCGGCCGCGGCTGCTCGACGGCGTTATTGGCGCATCCGTTACCCCCGAGGCCCTGGAGCTGTTAAGCCGCAACAAGCTGCGCGTGGTGGTCAACCCGGCGCTCGCCAAACTGGATGCGAAATCCCTCGACACAAGCCGCCGGCCGCGGCCGGTCCGGGGCGGCACCCTGGAACAGCCCAATTATGACTTTGTCATCGATCTGAAAGCCGATTATATGCAACGGCACGGCGAAGTTTCCGACCAGCAAAAACGTGACCTGGTGCTGGGCTGGGCCGTCGGCTCAACCTCCAACAGCAATACAATCTCCCTTGTTAAAGACGGTCAGCTGATCGGCAATGGTGTCGGCCAACAAGACCGCGTCGGCGCCGGCCAGCTGGCCCTGACGCGCACTACCAACGCCATGCCGGAGCTTAGCGAAGAAGGCGACAATCTAATCCTTAAAATCACTTTGGACAAAAAGAAGCTGGCCGGCGCTACGGCCTACAGCGACAGCTTCTTCCCGTTCCCCGACGGTCCGGAACTACTGGCTAAGGCCGGTATAAGGGCCATCTTGACCAGTAGCGGGTCGGTCGGCGACGAAGCCGTCATCGAAACTCTCTCCAAGCACGGCGTCGGCATCCTGATGGTGCCCGACAAAATCGGCCGCGGCTTCTACATGCACTAATCCTCGAGGGCTTTTTGCCAGTGGTCGTGGATGGCCAGGGCTTTTTGGGCGGCCAGGCCGGTGTAGTGCTTTTCGGGTTCCTGGAGGATTTTGCGTTCGGCGTCGGTGAACTTGGCGAAGTAGTCGGCGATGTCTTTGTCATGGGAAGCGATTTCGTAAAGTGTCTTTTTCTGTTCGAGAGCTGTGTGGGCCAAGGCTTTGGAGACTTCGTGAGCGGTGGTGTGGCCGTACTTTTCCAGTAATAAATACAGGGGTTCGGCGGCGATGGCACCGCCGCTCATGTAGAGGTTGCGTTCCATATTGGCTTGGTCGACTTCCAGTTTGGACATGACGCGGTTCAGCCGCTGGGCCATCGAGGCCACCGCGGCCAAGGATACGCCGTAAAAGCGGGCCGAGGCCGAATCGGTTAAGTCGCGCTGGTGCTCGCTGACCAGGTTCTGGTTGGCGTTGACCAGCTGGGCCGTGACTTGCTTGGACATGCTGATAACATTCTCGAAGTTCCAGGGGTTGCGCTTGTGGGCCATGGTCGAGGAACCGGTTTGGCCGGGTTCGAAAGCTTCACGCACCTCGCCGATTTCGGAGCGCTGGAGGTGGCGCATGTCGTGGGCCAGGTTGGCCATAATGCCGGCCGTGACAGCCAGCTCGTCGAGCAGGCGCACATAATATTCGGCCGGGATTATCTGGGTGGAGTAGGGCGCCGGCTCCAGATTAAGGTAGCCAAGCACCGTTTTTTCGAACTTCGGCGGATCTTCTACGAACAGACTTAACGCGTTGTAGGCGCCGACGGCGCCGGAGAATTTGCCCTTCAGTTTGCCGCTTAGTACTTGCAGGGAGCTGATGCTACCACCTAGCCGGGCCACGTATTCCGCCATAGCGAAGCCGAAGGTGACCGGCACGGCGTGCTGACCATGGGTGCGCCCGACCTGGACGGTGTTGGCGTATTCTTTGGTTAATTTGAGCAGTGCTTTTTCCAGCTCTACCAGGCGCGGGATAACCAGCTCGGTCACGGCCAGGCGCAGCTGGAGGCTAAGAGCCGTAGCTACGATGTCATAAGAGGTGGCACCAAAATGCACGTAGGGCTTGGCGGCTTCGGAAACCTCGGCTTTAATGCAGTTCACCAGCGCTTTAACGTCGTGCTTGGTGGTTTTTTCCTGTTCGGCGACGGCCGCGGCGGTGACTTTACCGCTGGCGGCTTCAATCTCGGCGGCTACCTCCGGCGGGCAGACCCCGAACTCGGCCAGGGCGTGGGCCAGGGCGGCTTCCACATACGCCTGGAAAGCAATGCGGCTTTCTTCGGATAGGTATTTGGCGATTTCCGGGTCGTAATAACGGCCGTCCAGCGGGTCAACCGAGCTGTAATTTGGCGCGGCTGACACGGCAGGCAGCTTTATCGGTTTCATGCCGCAGCCTTTGCCAGGTAGTCTTTGACGTTGGTTTCGATACGCTCGGCCATATCCTGCTCATCGGCTTTGGCGAAAGATTCGCCGGTCAGCTTTTCGTAAAGTTCGATGTAGCGCTCCGAAACCTGATTAACAAACTCGTCGGGCAGGGTCGGCACGGTTTGGCCCTTATCGCCTTTAAAACCTTGGTCCAGCAGCCATTGGCGGACGAATTCCTTGGATAGCTGGCGCGGCTCTTCATCTTTTTTGCCGCCTATGAAGGCATCGTAGCTGTCGGCGTAGAAGTAGCGCGAAGAGTCGGGCGTGTGTATTTCATCGATCAGGATAATTTTGCCGTCCAGGCGGCCGAACTCATATTTGGTGTCAGCCAGTACCAGCCCGCGGGTGCGGGCCATTTCCTGGCCGCGCTTAAAGATTTGCAAGGCGTAGTCGGACAGCTGTTCCCATTCCTCTTGCGTTGCCAGACCCTGCTGGATAATCTCGGCCGGGGTGATGTTTTCGTCGTGACCGACGTCGGCTTTGGTGGTAGGCGTAACAATCGGTTCGGCAAAAGAGTCGTATTCCTGCAGGCCTTCGGGCAGGTCCACGCCGCACAGCGAGCGTTCACCGGCCTCGTAAGACCGCCAGGCCGATCCGACCAGACAGCCGCGCACAATCATTTCGACCATCACCGGCTGGGCTTTAAGGCCGACGCTGACATTGGGGTCAGGCACGGCTTGCAGCCAGTTGGGCACGATATCGGCAGTCTTTCCCAAAAAGTGAGCGGCCAGCTGGTTTAATACCTGGCCCTTATAAGGAATCGCCTTCGGCAAAATGACGTCAAAGGTCGAAATACGGTCGGTAGCTATCATAACTATCGACTTGTCGCCGATGCTGTAAACGTCGCGGACTTTGCCGTGATAAAGTGCAGTCTGGCCGGGAAATTTAAAGTCAGTGGAGGCAGTCGACTGTATATCCATTACCTTTATTATACGGTATAATCGGTGTTATGAGTAGCCCGGTTGTCGGCATTATCATGGGGTCAGATTCGGACCTGGACATTATGAGCCAGGCCGCCAAGGTATTGGACGAATTCGGCGTGGCCAACGAAGTGCGGGTGCTGTCGGCGCACCGCACGCCCGAAGAAACCAGCGATTACGTCAAAAGCGCCGCCGGCCGCGGTCTTAAAGTTATTATTGCCGGTGCCGGTGGGTCGGCCCATCTGGCCGGCGTAACCGCCGCCCAAACCAATCTACCGGTGTTATCTATCCCGATTAAGCGCGAGGGCCACGGCAACGAAGCCTTATTCTCCAACATTGCCATGCCTCCGGGCGTGCCGCTGGCCACCATGCCCGAAAACGGCGCCAAGAACGCCGCTTTGCTGGCCGTGCGTATCTTAGCCCTGGCTGACGACGCCCTCGCCAAAAAATATCAAGATTTTGTGCAAAAACAGCACGACGCCGTCCTCGACAAAGACGCCAAAGTCCAAGCCGGCGCGTAGCGCTTGTGTTTAAAGCCCGCGGCCGCGCTATAATTCTCCTTTATGAGTGAAGTAGTTTTCTTGGACAGCCACCTGCAGCCCCTTATGGAGCTCGGCTCGTACGCTATTCATGGGGTAAGGCTGGACTTTGAGGCCGCGCATCAAGAATTACGCGGGCGCCTCGAGTTGGGTGGGGGTGGCCTAGGCTCAGCCTACACTCCTATGACAAGCGGGCACGCCACCTATTTTCCGGCTTGCCAGAACCTGGCTGCCGGTCTGCGTATTAATCTATTAAACCAGGACGGTTTAAACGATTTGGATTATAAATTAGCCTTTATGGACGTTGCTGTTGCCGTAGACGAGGAAGCCGACAGCTTCCGCCTTCATGTTGATGCCGACATAAGTGAAGCCCACCACCGCAACCCTCGCGTACCGGTGGCCGCTAAGGAGGTAACTAGACTACTATTTAACGCCGATCTTGAGACACCGTTTAGCGTGCGTTTCCTGCCGCGAAGCCGTGTTGAGCTAGACAACGAGTACGGTGTTGAAATATCTGCCGAAGGGTATTATCCGCTTGATGACATTCTGAATAATGAGATCCCTCGTAGGGTTCAGAAAATTCCGCCTAGGAGTGAAGATACTATATACGGCTTAAAGTTCGTGTCTAGCATGGTTCCTCATGCTGGCGCTACCCATGACCCAGGGCACTTTCTGATCGCTTACGGCGCTTACTCCGACCCGCCGTATTAAGCGGCCGGGCGGCGGCCGATGTCGGTGCGGTAGTGCACCCTGTCGAAGTTGATCAGCTTGGCGGCAGAGTAGGCCTTATCTAGAGCCTCTTCGAGGCTGGCACCGGTAGCGGTAACGTTCAGGACGCGGCCGCCGGCCGTGACGAGCTGGCCGTCTTTTATAGCCGTGCCGGCGTGGAATACAACCACATCATCTGATTTTTCGGCTGTCTCGATACCGCTGATAGGCAAACCTTTTTTATAATCGCCGGGGTAGCCGCCGGAAGCCAGCACCACCGTAACGGCAAAGCCGGGCTGCCATTTGACGCTGGCCGGGTCAAGATTGCCCTCGGCGCAGGCCTTGAAGATTTCATACAAATCGCCGTCCAGCAGGCGCATGTAAACCTCGGCTTCGGGGTCGCCAAAGCGGGCGTTGAATTCCAATACTTTCACTTCATCGCCGTCGATCATTAAGCCGGGGTAGAGGCAACCGGTAAAAGTTGCTCCTTGCTTACGCAATCCGCCCAATGCCGGCTGGACGACTTTGTCTTTAATGTAGGCCAGCTGTTCGTCGCTAACCCAGGTGACGGGAGCGATCACGCCCATACCGCCGGTGTTGGGGCCTTGGTCGCCGTCAAAAATCTGCTTGTGGTCTTGGGAGGGCGGGAAAATGACCGAGGTCTGGCCATCGGTCAGGGCGTGCAAGGAGGCTTCGCGGCCTTTCAGGAAATCCTCAACTACTACTCTATTGCCAGCCGCGCCGAAGGCTTTCCTGACCATAATTTCATCGATAGCGGCATCAATTTCGGTCTCCGAAGCGGCAATAATGACGCCCTTACCGGTAGCCAGACCGTCGGCTTTGATGACTATAGGTAGCGGGCGGCTTTTGGCGTAGGCGCGGGCCGCTTCGGCGTCGCTGAAGTTCTTATATTCGGCCGTCGGGATGTTTTGGGCGGCCATCAGGTCTTTGGAAAAGGCTTTGGAAGATTCGATTTTAACGGCCGCTTTAGTGGGGCCAAAGATGGTCAGGCCGGCTGTTTTAAAGGCGTCTACCACGCCGGCTTCGGAAGCGGCTTCCTGGCCAACGACGGTTAGAGCTATGGAATTATCTTGAGCGAACTTTAATAGGCCGTTGGTGTCATCAAAGGCAATAGCGACATTCTCGATCGAGCCCTTACTGCCGCCATTGCCGGGAGCCACATAAACTTTATCAACAGAGGGCGATTGCACCAGCTTCCAGGCCAGGGCCTGCTCGCGTCCGCCGCTGCCAATCACCAAAACTTGCGCCATTTTAGGTGTCTCCATGATCTTTATTATAGGCCAGGCGGGCTTTTATGAAGTCTTCGATGTCTCGGGGAAGGTTTTGCTTTTCAACCGCTTGGACACGCTCAAAAAGGCTCTCCGGGGTGTCGCCGGGCTCCACCGGCACCTTATGTTCGGCAATAATTGGGCCATCGTCGTAATCCTCGCTGACCACGTGCAGGCTTTGGCCGCCATAAGGCAAATGATGCTCCAGCACGTATTCCTGGATGTGCAGGCCGTAAAAGGCTTTGGTATCCGGCAGGAGGCCAGGGTGGGTATTGACCATTCTGGCCTGAAAAGCGCTGGTGTACTCCGGCCGCCAGCCGAAAGTCTCGACCAGATCTGGGCCGATGCGCTTCATGTAGCCCAGTGAGGCCACCAGGTCATAATTGCCGCCGAGGATGGCGGCTAAAATGGCGGCTTCTTCACCAGCCGTCTGGGCGCCGCGCCCAACGTGCTCAGTTGCGTCAGCCGGGTGTGTTTGGTGATTGATGAGCACGCACTCTATGTGCAGGCCAAATTCGGCGTTGAGGTCTTCAATCCTTTTAAAGATGCCGGCGTCTTTGCGGCTGACAATCACAAGTCCAACAGCCACGTCGATATCGCCGCGTTGGCCGGCCCGTATAAAGGCTTCGGCGGTTGTCCCACTCCCCGAGGCCAGGACGGCGATGCGCGGTTTCATCTGATTTTGCTAGTGGCTAATTCGATCTGTTGGCGGCTGGCTTTGGGCAAGGTTTGGCCTGGCTTAAGCACGGTGATTTCGTTGGCGCGCTTGCCGATGTCGATCGGGTAATCACCGTTGAAGCAGGAGTTGTTGAAACTGGTGGCCGGCAGGCCGGTGGCCCGGATCATGCCGTCAAAGGACAAGAAGTGCAGTGAAGTGGCGCCGACATGGTCGCGCATCTCGGCCACCGTCATGTAGGCCGCCATCAGCTCGGACTGCCGCGGCGTGTTGATGCCGTAGAAGTCGGGGTGGCGGACCGGCGGACAGGTGATAATCAGGTGAACTTCTTTGGCGCCGGCATCGAAAATCATCTGTACCAGGTGCCGCATGGTGGTGCCGCGGACGATCGAGTCGTCCACTACGACAACTCGTTGACCTTTCAAGAGCTCAACAACCGGGTTAAGTTTCATTTTGAGGTCGCGTTCGCGGAGATGGGTAGTCGGGCGGATAAAGGTGCGGTGGATATAACGATTCTTAATAAGTGCCATTTCGAAGGCTATGCCGCTGGCCTGGGAATAGCCAAGGGCGGCTGGGATGCCCGATTCGGGCACAGGTACGATAACGTCGGCCTCAATCGGGAATTCCTTGGCCATTTCGCGGCCAAGGTTCTGGCGAACTATGTCCACGCGCTGGCCCAGCAACAGGCTGTCGGGGCGGGCAAAGTAAACCATTTCGAAAATGTCGAGCTTGAGATCGGGCTTGGCGATCTGCTCCGAGTGAAGGCCGTTTTGGTCGATAACCACCAGTTCCCCGGGTTCGACGTCGCGCAAGTGGGTGGCACCTATGGTATCGAAGGCGCAGGTTTCGCTGGCCAGCACGTAGCCGCCTTCCAGCGTGCCGATGGACAGAGGCCGGATGCCGCACTCATCGCGGAAGGCCACCAGCGTCCTGGTATCCATGGCGGTAATTGAAAAGGCCCCGGTAAACAGGGGCCAGGCTTTGGTGATGGCTTCGGGCAGGCTAAGGCCGTCGTCCATGTAACAGCTGAGCGCGGCCACCATCATGGCCGAATCGTTCTTCTTGGTCAGGTCAACTTTGCGCTCTTTTAGAAAAGCTTCTATTTTGGCGGTGTCGGGCAGGTTGCCGTTATGCGCCAGGGCAATATTATGCTTGCGGTCGACGTAGGGCTGGTTGTAGCAATCGTCGGCGCCGCCGGAAGTAGAGTAGCGGTTGTGACCGATGGCGATATGCCCGGGCAACTGCTCGAGGTCTTCTTCGCGGTAAACGGTGGCTACCAGCCCCTGCGCGGCGTGGCTGTAGATTTGTTTGCCGTCACTGCTGGCGATGCCGGAGCTTTCCTGGCCGCGGTGCTGTAAGGCCCATAGCCCATAAAAAGTTAAACGGGCCGCTTCCAGGCCCGCTTGCTGCTCCGATTTTGGTCCGAAGATGCCAAAAACCGCGCATTTTTCCTTTAGCTGGTCAATGTCTTGCCCTGCCGGTATCATTTATTTATTTTAAACCATTAGCCAGATGTCGGCAAGGCCCGAGTTATCTGGTACAATAGATCAGTAAGAGGAGCCTGACGCGTGCCGAAAAAGCTCGATTATCACAAGTCTGTTAACTATTCCCAGGCCGACCCGGTTAAAATTTTGGCCCAAAAAGAGGGCCTGGCCACAGCCGCCAATATGCCGGCGGGCTTTAAAGAGGTCGCGGGCACCAGGGGCGAATCGGCCTACGTTTTTGAAATGGACGGGCGTTGGGGCGCTTTCGTTCAGGAGGGATTAGGCACCAAGAGCCTGATCGCCCAGTCGATTTACAAAAAGACCGGTGAGTCGCACTTTGCGGCCATCGCCCAGGATACGGTGGCCTGCATTATTAACGACTTGGTCTCGGTCGGTGCCACCCCCGTGGTTTTGAATGCTTACTGGTCCTCCAGCTCATACGAGTGGCTGGCCGACGCCAAGCTGGCCGAAGACTTTATAAAGGGCTGGCGAGCAGCCTGCGACGCTTCCAAAGTAACCTGGGGCGGCGGTGAGACCCAATCACTGCCGGGCGTGGTATCGCCGGGGGCGCTGGAATTTGCCGGCTCGGCTTTCGGAGTTATTAAAGATTCCAGACACCTGGTACAGGGCAAAAATTTGCAGGCCGGAGACGCCATAGTATTGATTGAGAGCAGCGGGCCGCACGCCAACGGCATCAGCCTGATCCGCCAAATTGCCGCCGGCCTGCCCGAAGGCTATCAAACCAAGCTAGCCGACGGCACGACCCTTGGCGAAGCCGCGCTGGCCCCCACCCATCTTTACGCCGCGCTAGTCGCGGCCCTGCAGTCCGCCGACCTGAACGTTCATTATCTGTCGAATATCACCGGCCACGGCTGGCGCAAGCTAATGCGGGCTGAACAGCCTTTCTGCTACGTAATGACCGAAACGCCGCCGGTACACGAGATCTTTAACTTTATCGCCGAACAAGCCAACAACTCCGAGGAGGAAATGTACGGCAACTACAATATGGGCGCCGGTTATGCGGTTTATCTGCCGGCTGAGCAGGCTGAGCAAGTCGTCGAGATCGCCAAAGGGCTCGGCTTGCAGGCCTGGGTAGCCGGCCGGGTCGAAGACGGGCCTAAGCAGGTTGTCATTAAGCCTAAGAATATCACCTTTGCCGGTGACAGCTTGGGGGTGCGCTAGTGAAAATCTACAAAGGGATTGCCGCTCTTTCGGATTTTCGCCGCCAAAAATTACTCTCGCGTCTGCAGGCCATCGACCCTGACATTTCCTCTGTGAATGCCGAGTATGTGCACTTTGCCGACCTTGACGGTGAGTTATCGGCGGGCCAGGAAAAAGAGCTGGTGGAACTGCTGACTTACGGCACGCCTTACAGCGGCGGCAGTGACGGGGACTTGTATCTGGTGGTGCCGCGGCCCGGCACTATTTCGCCCTGGTCGTCCAAGGCTACCGACATCGTCCATAACTCCGGTATCACCGCTGTCAAACGCCTGGAACGGGGCACGGCTTATTACATTAAGGCAAATTCTACGGGCGCGGATCCCAAAGTCGCCGACCTGCTGCACGACCGCATGACCGAAACCATTTTAAACGACCTGCAAGCGGCCACTATATTATTCGAAGAGCACGAGCCTAAGCCGCTCCGCAGCGTCGCCATCGACTCCTTAGCCCAAGCCAACACCGAGCTGGGGCTGGCGCTGGCCGATGATGAAATCGACTATTTACTGGAAGCCTACCGCGGCCTGGGGCGCAATCCCACCGACGTGGAGCTGATGATGTTCGCCCAGGTTAACAGCGAGCACTGCCGCCACAAGATCTTTAACGCCGACTGGGTAATTGACGGCCAGCCGCAGCCCAAAAGCCTGTTTAAAATGATCAAAAACACCTACGAAAAGGGCGGCCAGGACGTTTTGTCGGCCTACCACGACAATGCCGCCGTTTTGAAAGGGCCGACGGCCGGCCGCTTCTTTAGCGATCCGGCGGCGGGCAGCTACGCTTACCATAAAGAGCCCGTGCACTCGGTGATTAAAGTCGAGACACACAACCACCCGACGGCCATCGCGCCGGTGCCCGGCGCGGCAACCGGCATCGGCGGCGAAATCCGCGACGAGGCCGCTACGGGGCGGGGCGCCAAATCCAAAATGGGACTGGCCGGCTACAGCGTGTCCAACCTGGAAATTCCCGGCGCTGGGCGGCCCTGGGAGCAGCCCTACGGCAAGCCTGACCGGATCGTTTCGGCCCTGGATATTATGCTGGAAGCGCCGATCGGCGGCGCCGGCTTTGCCAACGAATTCGGGCGGCCTAACCTGGCCGGCTATTTTCGGACTTATCAGCAACGGACCGGCGAAGAAGTTTGGGGTTACCACAAGCCGATTATGATTGCCGGCGGTCTGGGCAACATCCGCGACCAGCACGTCGATAAGCAGCGGCTGCCCGTCGGCTCGCTGGTCATCCAACTGGGCGGGCCGGCCATGCTGATCGGCCTCGGCGGCGGCGCGGCTTCCAGCATGCAGGCCGGCGCCAGCGCCGAATATCTGGATTTTGCCTCGGTACAGCGCGGCAACGGCGAAATCGAGCGCCGCACCCAAGAAGTTATCGACGCCTGCTGGGCCCTGGGCGAAACCAATCCAATTATTAGCATCCATGATGTCGGCGCCGGCGGCTTAAGCAACGCCTTGCCGGAACTGGTGCACGATTCCGGCCGCGGTGCCGTTTTTGAATTACGCGATATCCCCAGCGCCGAACCCGGCCTGTCACCTCTGGAAATCTGGTGCAATGAGGCCCAGGAACGCTACGTGCTGGGTATCGCCCCGGCCAACTTGGAGCGCTTTAAAGCCCTCTGTGAACGCGAGCGCTGCCCGTTTGCCGTGGTTGGCAAAGTTACCGCTGATGAGCAACTGGTATTAAATGACAGTCTGTTCAAAAATAAGCCGATCGACCTGCCGCTGGACGTGCTGTTCGGCAAACCGCCCAAGCTGACCCGCGAGGTCAAACGCGCTGTGGTCAAACAGCCCGGACTTGATTTTGAAGACATTAAGCTGGAAGATGCTGTGGAACGTGTCCTCAAATTACCGGCGGTGGGCAGCAAGAAATTCCTGATCACCATCGGCGACCGTACCGTCGGCGGTCTGAGCGTGCGCGACCAGATGGTCGGACCCTGGCAGGTGCCGGTCAGCGACGTAGCCGTTACTGCCACCGGCTTTGACACCGAGACGGGTGAAGCCATGGCCATGGGCGAACGCACACCGCTGGCCGTCATCAACGCTCCGGCGGCGGCTCGCATGGCCGTTGGCGAGGCCATCACCAACATTGCCGCCGCCGATGTCGCCCAGCTCCAAGACATTAAATTATCGGCTAACTGGATGGCCGCCGCCGGCCACGGCCACGAAGATCAAAACCTGTTCGACAGCGTCAAAGCCATCGGCGAAGATTTTTGCCCGGCGCTGGGCCTGACCATTCCCGTCGGCAAAGACTCCTTGAGCATGCGCACCACCTGGGGAGACAAGTCTGTCACCGCACCCGTCTCACTTATCATCACCGGCTTTTCACCGGTTCAAAACGCCGCCAAAACGCTGACCCCCCAGCTCAAAACCGATGAAAAAACCGCCTTGATACTTATAGACCTAAGCGGTGGCCAAGCCCGCTTGGGCGGCTCGGCGCTGACTCAGGTTTACAACCAAATCGGCAGCGAAACGCCCGACGCCGATCCCGAAAAACTTAAAAGTTTCTTTACTGCACTTGCGAAACTTAAAAAACAAGGCAAAATCCTGGCCTATCACGACCGTTCAGATGGCGGCTTACTGGCCACAGTCTTAGAAATGGCCTTCGCCAGCCGCTGCGGCCTCGACCTGGATCTAAGCGAGCTACCCGGCGACACACTGGAGAAATTGTTTAACGAAGAGCTGGGTGTAGTTATACAGGTCGCCGCTGCCGACCTTGATTCGGTCAAGAACCTATTTAGTAAGTATACTTACTATCTCGGTAGTCCTCAGAAAGAACAGTCGATAACTCTCCGCGATCGGGAAAAGATCATTTATCAAAATAAGCGCCGGCAGCTGGAGAGTTGGTGGAGCGATACCAGCTACCAGATCCAGAAGCTGCGCGACAACCCGGCGGCGGCCGAGCAGGAGTTTGCCGCCATCCAGGATGATAAAGACCCCGGCCTGTCGCCCAGTGTAACTTTTGAAACAAGCGCCAAAAAATACACCGGCAAACCGAAAGTAGCTATCTTCCGTGAGCAGGGTGTAAACGGCCAAATCGAGATGGCCGCCGCCTTCGACCAGGCCGGTTTCACCAGCGTCGACGTTCACCTAAATGACCTCATCAGCGGCAAGCACAATTTGGATGATTTTGTCGGCCTGGCGGCCTGTGGCGGCTTCAGCTACGGCGACGTGCTGGGGGCAGGCGAGGGCTGGGCCAAATCGATTCTATTTAACCAAAAACTGCGCCAGGACTTTAAAGAATTTTTTGAGCGACCGGACACCTTCAGCCTCGGCGTTTGTAACGGCTGCCAGATGCTGGCGGCTCTGAAAGAATTAATCCCCGGGGCAAAGAATTGGCCGGAATTCCTCAAAAACGCCTCCGAGCAGTTCGAGGCCCGCGTAGTTACCATAAAGATCAACGACTCGCCTTCAATCTTGCTCAAAGGCATGGCCGGCTCGATCCTGCCCGTGCCAACCGCCCACGGCGAGGGCCGGGCCGAGTTCCACGGCGCCAACCCCGATATGAAACTGGTTTCCGCCCAATATGTCGATAACTACGGCAAAATCACCGAAGAATACCCGGCCAATCCCAACGGCTCGCCGGAGGGCATTACGGCCCTGACCACCCCCGACGGCCGGGCGACCATCATCATGCCGCACCCCGAACGCGCCTTTCACAGCCGCCAGCTATGCTGGCATCCGACCGAGTGGGGCAAAGACTCGCCTTGGTTCCGCATCTTCCAGAACGCCCGCGCCTGGGTCGAGGCTAATAAAGCTTAGGCTTGCCGCGTGAAAGCTATCATGTCGTCGTGCTGGCTTTGACTCAACTTACCTTCAGCCAGCAAAATGCCGAGAGCCTCGGTTATAGTCATGGCGGCTTCGAGCGTATAACCGGCTTTCTCGACGATTTGTTTGCCGCCCATTTCTCTATCAAGTAACAGATAGAAGCCGACAACTTTGAGGTCACACTGCTTAAACCGTTCCAGAGCCTCGATTTTAGAATCGCCCTTGGCTACCAGGTCATCAATGATGGCGACCTTGTCGCCGGCTTTCCAGTTACCTTCAATCAGGCTAGCGGTGCCGTGCTCTTTAACTTTGGCGCGGGGCTGAATAAGAGGTCGTTTTGTCTCGTAGCCAACAGCGGTGGCGATGGGAATCCCGGCTTCCGGAATGCCGGCCAGTAATGTATCTGTTGGCAGATCTTTGACCAGTTCGGCATAAACTTTTGTGATGGTATGGAAGGCTTCCGGAAAAGACTGGACGATGCGCAGGTCGATGTAGAAAGGCGCAACTATGCCGCTTTTGAGTGTGAACTGGCCGAATTTTAGCAGGCCATATTTATGCAGCGCGAGGGCGACGTTCCGTTTGGCTTCATCCGATACCTGACTCATGGTTGGCTCCTATATTTATTTATTTGGTCTCTGGCTTCGGTAGCCGCTTGGCGAGGGTTACCGGCGTAGATGATCGCCCGGGCGGAGTTGATAATCAGGTTGGGGCCGCCGGCTTTGAGGGTAGCCTCGATGTCGCCGCCTTGGGCGCCGATGCCCGGTACCAGGAAAATCATGTCGTCACCCACGATTTGGCGGATGGCTGCCATTTCGGCGGGGGCGGTGGCACCGACTACCAGCAGGCAGTTGCCGTTGGCATTCCAATTTTTGGCTACCTTATCGGCGACCTGCAGGTAGAGTTTGCGACCGTCCGTATCGAGATCCTGAAATTCGCCGGCGCCTTCGTTAGAAGTCCGGCAAAGCACGATGATTCCCTTATCTTTATGATCCAGGAACGACTGCACGGCGGCGCGGCCCTGATAAGGCTGCACCGTAACGGCGTCAACGCCCAGGTAATCAAAGGCAAAGGCGGCGTAATGGTTGTTGGTGTTACCGATGTCGCCGCGCTTAAAATCAAGGATAATCGGAATGTCCGGGTAGTGTTCCTGAATATAGGCGCAGGTCTGTTTTAGCTCCTCGATGCCGGCGGCGCCGCGGGCTTCGTAAAAGGCCGAGTTGGGCTTGTAGGCGCAAACCAGGCTGGCCGTGGCGTCGATAATGGCTTTGTTAAAGCTGAACAGCGGCTGGGGCGTTCCGGCCACCTGTGTCGGCAGTTTGGCCACGTCCGGGTCTAGTCCCACGCACAATAACGAGTTGTTTTTGCCCTGGGCGGCTGAAAGTTTGCGTTTAAAATCCATATACCAGAAAGTCGTTTTCCTTTATTATATAGATAGATATCTGAGGAGCCAAACATGCCCAAGCAACCGGCCACGCTTTTTGACCCGGCCAAGACCTTTGACGACAACTTCGACCACGGGCCGTACGCCGACAGCACGGTGTATAAAAACCAGGGTGAGCCTAGCTATTCTTTCCTGGGCCATAAGCTGTACGCGCCGTTTGGCATCGCCGCCGGGTCGCTGCCGTCCAGCAAACACGTGGCGGCCGCTTTTAAGAAGGGTTTTGACGTGGTCTGTTATAAAACCCAGCGCAGTGTGCAGTTCAAGGTAAACGATTGGCCGAATGTCACTTATCTTGACGTGGAAGGCGATTTAACCCTAGAAAAGGCCGCCGAACCGGTCGTCGGGCGGCTGGAATCCGACCAGCCGGTCGAAAAGCTGACCATTACCAATTCCTTCGGCAATCCGTCGCGCGGCCCCGATTTTTGGGTGGAAGACATGAAACGAGCCGTGGCCGCCCAGGGCAAAGGGCAGCTGCTGATTGCCAGTGTGGTCGGCACCATTCAGGAAGGTTTCAGCTCGGAGGATTATTACGACGACTTCGCTAAAGCCGCCGCCTTGGCGGTCAGCGCCGGCGTGCCGGCCATCGAGGTTAATTTATCCTGCCCGAACGTCGCCAACGAGGGCATCCTGTGCTACAGCCCCGAAGCGGTAGTCGATATTTGCCGGCGGGTTAAGGCCGCCATCGGCGACGTGCCCCTAATCGCTAAAGTTGGCTACTTTACACCCGAACAGCAGCCCTCGCTGGAAAAAATTGTTGATCAAACCAAGGATTATCTGTCAGCTTTCTCGGCCATCAACACCATCGTGGCCACGGTGGTGGACGAGCAGGGCAAACAGCTGCTGCCCGGGGCTGGCCGCCTAAAGAGCGGCGCGTGCGGCGCCGGCATCAAGTGGGCCGGCCTGGACATGGTGAAGCGCCTGGACGCACTGCGCAAGGCAAAATCTCTGAAGTACGAAATCATCGGCGTTGGCGGCGTCATGACCCCGGCCGATTTTCACGACTACCGCGATGCCGGCGCCGACGCTGTGCAATCGGTAACCGCCGCCATGTGGAACGCCGACCTAGCCGCCGAAGTTAAAGCCTCCCTCTAGACCGCCTGTGCTAACATGGAATGATCATGGGAACGTCGCCTTATCATCCGATTTACGACATCACCAAAACGTTCGAAGAAAACCTGGCGCTGGGCCCCAATCCCAATTACAAAGCCACTGTTAAAGCGCCGCTCAGCAAAAAAACTTACAGCCTGCTGGGCTATAAAGTAAAATCGCCGTTTGGAGCGGCCGCCTCGCCAACGGGGGCCGACAGCCGCTACATTAAAGCCATGTTCGACAGCGGCTACGATATCGTGACCAGCAAGACCCGCCGCAGTGTTTACTACCGCCCCAACTCGTTTCCCAACATCGTCCACATCGTTCCCGGCAAAATCCTCAAGAACCATAATTTTAAGGAATTGCCCGACCGCACCACGGCCAGCTCCAGCGACTACGCCACCCTAACCATCGCCAACTCTTACGGTAACAACTCGCTGGATCCGCGCTACTGGGTGCCCGACGCCCAAAAGGCCAACGCCGAAGTCGGTAAGGGACAACTGCTGATCACCAGCATTGTCGGCACCATCCAGCCCGGCTTTACGACTGAGGATTATTACCAGGATTTTGCCACCACGGCTTTACTGGCAAAACAGAGTGGCGCCAAGGTTATCGAAATCAACTTTTCGTGCCCCAACGTTATGAATGAGGGCGTGCTGTGCTACGACCCGCTGGCCGTCCGAGCAGTCTGCCAATTGGTCCGCCAAACCGTCGGCAACACGCCTTTAATCGCCAAAATCGGTTACTTTCCGCAACCTGAGCAGCTGTTGCTGGAGGCCGTGGCCACCGCCGCCGCGCCCTACGTAAACGCCATTAGCGGCATTAACACCTTTGCCGCGCCGGTCTACGACGAAGCCGGCAACCAGGCGCTACCGGGCAAGGGCAGGCTTAGGGCCGGGCTTTCCGGCCACGCCATTAAAGACCTGGGCCTGGACATGACCAAGCGGCTGGTAACCATCCGCGAACAAAAGGGTTATAAATACGAAGTTATCGGTGTTGGCGGCGTCCTGACACCCAAGGACTTTAAGGATTACCGCTCAGCCGGCGCGGACGCCGTTATGTCAGCCACCGGCGCCCTCTGGAACCCCAACCTGGCCAACCAAATCAAAAAAACTCTTTAGGGCCGTCGCCTCTTTATAACTAATACCAGCCCGGTGTTGGCGAATACCAGCACGACAGGAAATAATAACGTCAAAAGGTTGTAGGCAGACAAGGCTGTAATTCCTACTATTTGCTTAACAGCGCTCCAGAAGAAGAGCGAAACGGTTTCGTGCTGCGGGGCGTGTAAAGATTTCCGATAAGTTGGAATGTACCCCATGATCATAATGAGAGTGATTAAAATAACCGAAACTGTCGGGTTTTGCGTGATCCGCCACGCAACTAAGGTTAAAATTGCCAGCCCTAGCAAAGTAAGATCAAACCGCGACACCTTACTTCGCGGCTTAGATAACGTGAACATGAGGATCACAACGTTCATGAAGGCTGTTGTCGCTAACACCAGGGAGCCGTAACTGCCACCGCCAATCAGTTGGATCACCGAGCCTGTACCGGCCAGCAAAGACCAAATTAACCAGGTAGTCACACTGGGCTTGGTGGTGCCGCGGCGAATGTCACGTATATAGGGGAGGGCAGCCCCAATAGTTATAATTACTCCCAGTGTCGTCAGAAGAATTTTAATATCCATAGACTATAGGCCGAGTACTTTGAGGCCGTTGACGGTGGCAATTTCGGCCAGAGCCTCTAAATCATAAAGTCGCTGGGCTTCCAGCAGGAAACGCAGTTCGGTCCACATGTCACCGTCAGTGAATGGCTTATAAATGTC
>DHXS01000019.1:33100-34176 GCA_002413795.1 Candidatus Saccharibacteria bacterium UBA5150
TTGACAGGTGTAACCGAGTTATGGATAGGGCCGACGATGTCATCAGGCTGGCCGGCTACCCAACTGTTGTCGATCCAGGCGGTCGGACAGGCAATAACCATGATTCCGGCGTCTTTCAGCTTGGCGTAGAGTTGCTGGCGGTAGGCTTTGCGCTGGGCGCCCACAGATATGCTGTGGACGGCTACAACCTTGCCCTGGTAGCCATGCTCAATCGTTTTGTTGACCAACAGCTCGGTATCACGCTGGTCGGGCGAATTAAACTGGTCGACGTGGACGTGGAGCATTTTGCCCCCATTCTTTTTGGCAGCCTCGAACAAAATGTCCAGGTGCTCGGCTTCGTGACCGGTGTCTTTTTCGGGCAGGCCGCCAATGATATCGGCAAATTCGGCGCCGACTTCAAACCATTTGCGGGCCTCTGGATCAATAACACCCTTAACAACCTGGTTTATAAATTTGATCTGAATCTTGTCTTTATAATCTGTCCGGATGCGCTCGGCGGCCTGGATGGCTTTATCTTCTATGACCGGGTCAACATCAATGAATGACCCCATGGCTTGCGCACCTTGATTGATCAGACCATCGACAACGCGGGCCATATTGTTATAGATGTCATCGACAGTGGCGTTCTTCTTATAAGTATCGGGGTAGTCCCATTTTTCTTGCAAGGAACCGTTTACCAGTTTGAAATTATCTTCATTAAGAATAAAAGCCCGATCGATGTGGGCGTGGGCATTGACCCAGCCGCCTTTGGCTTTGATTTTGGCCAGCAGGGCTTGTTTGGGGTCGAAGGAGTCTGACATCTTAATTTACTCTAACACGTTTATCAGGCAGTGGATGCCGCCGCCGGCTTTTTTGAATTCGCTGACATCCACCTCGTGGATGGCCATGCCCAGCTTGGCCAGCTCGTCGCGGAAGGGCTGGGGCGTGCCGGCAGAAATAATAATGTCGCGGCCGCTGACAAAAGAGTTGGCGGCATAAGCCTTAACGGCGGTGTGCGACAGCTCATGCAGGTTGGGTATAAGGCGCTTTAATAAATTCTGTGAGTTTTTGGAAAAAGCCGGCGGGTAGTAAAAGGC
>DHXS01000019.1:34391-35656 GCA_002413795.1 Candidatus Saccharibacteria bacterium UBA5150
GTGCCCACGAACAGCATGTCGCCGCAAAACAGCGTGTCGCCGCCCTCGAAAGGGGAGATGCCGGACAGCGCCCGCAGGCGGAAGCCGTGCTCGCGGAACCATTGGCGGTAGTAAATCCGCTCCGGCTGGCGCTGTTTGTAGCGAAAATTGGCCAGCAAGATGGCACCGTCGCGCACGATGCCCTGGTCGGTGGCAAACACCATATCGGGCACGTCGGGCTTCTGGTCGATAACTTCTACCTTGATTTTAAGAGAGCGCAGGATGTCGGTCAGCTTGCGCCACTGCGTCAGAGCCTTGGCCGAGTCGACGGCGTAGGGCTGCATGTGCGGGTTAATCACATATTCCACCGTGAAATGGGTCGGCCTGCAGAGCAGGACCCGTTTAACCGGCTGAGCCGCTTTCACTTGGCTACACCTTGGCTTTAGTAATCTTGGAAACCATGTCGGCGGCCACCGAGACCGAGGTAATTAGCGGCGTGTTGGACTTAACGGCCTTTTCGCGAATAATCTGGCCGTCGGTTTTTTCTTTGGCTTTGCCGGTGCCCGGCTCCTTGGTGGTCGGGATGTTGATGATCAGGTCGAAGCGGTTGGCGTCGAGCAAGTCGATCAGGTTGGGCTTCTGTTCCGGGTTGCTGATCTTGTTGACCAGCAGGGCTTCAATGCCGTGGGCTTTTAGGAATTTGTAGGTCTTGTAGGTGCCGTATAGGCGGTAGCCCATGGCGTCCAGGGCTTTCATTTGTGGCAGCAACTTGAGCTTTCGGGCGCGGCCGCCGACGGCCAGCAGGGCGGTGCGCTGGCGGCGCTGGGCCAGTTTCATCTGGAAGGTGTAGTGTTCGATGAAGCCGGCTGAGGCGTTTTGGTTGAACTGGTTGTCGTCTTCCATGAAGGTGGCCAGCTTTTCGTCGAACACCGTGTTGGGCGTTTCCATGGCCACGGCTTCGGCGTGCCCTTTGAAGAGTTTAACGGTTACGGTGCCGGTGATTTTATCGTTGACCTTGTCCTCGTAAGCGTTGAGGTCGTCCATCAGCGGCTCGAACCACAGCGCGCCGTAACAGAGGTAAGCCCACTTTTCGTCGACAATCGACTTGAACTCGTTTTCCAAGCGGGTGGAGGTGTAACGCTCCAGAGCCTTATGGGCGGTGATGATGGTTTCGGCGGCCGGCGCCTCGTAAAGTCCGCGCACTTTCAGACCGATGATGCGGTCTTCCAGCAGGTGAACGATGCCGATGGCGTGTTTGGCGGCCCGCTTGTTGAGCGAAGCGATGA
>DHXS01000005.1:0-2660 GCA_002413795.1 Candidatus Saccharibacteria bacterium UBA5150
CCGCGGCTAAGCGGTATACTAGTAGCTATGCTGCAATTAAGTGCTAGTTTGCTCAACAAATCGATTTTATCGCTTCGCACCGGCACGCCGATCGCCAAAGTCGTAGGGCCGATCATCAATCCCGATAGTCTTAAGGTCGAGGGCTTTTATTGCGAAGACAGCTTCGACAAACGGCAGTTGGTTTTATTGTCCCAGGATATCCGCGACATCATGAGCAACGGCTATGTGGTCAACGACCACGACGTCCTGACCGAGCCGGAAGAGCTGGTGCGCCTGAAAAAGGTCCTCGAGCTCAATTTCGACCTTATGGGCAAGCAGGTGGTAACGACGGGCAAGCAAAAAGTCGGCAAGGTCAGCGACTACGCTACCGATACCGGCACCATGTTCGTCCAAAAAATCTACGTCGCGCAGTCGATCCTCAAAAGCCTGACGGGCGGCTCGCTCAGCATTGACCGCAACCAAGTAAACGAAATTACCCCTAAGCGAATTATTATCAACGACCTTATGAAGAAAGCGCCGGCCGCGGCAACGGCCGCGATCGGCTAAAAGCAAGTTACTCTTTTTGCAGGGCCGATTTGATGTCGCCGTAGCTGAAGCCCTGGCGAGCCAGGTACTGCATGAGCTTAAGGTTATCCTGGTACTTTGTCTGGCGAAGTTTGCGTTCGATAATGTCGCGCAGGGCGGTCTGTTCTTCGGCCGGGTCACTGCCCAAAGCCGCTTCTATTACCTCGTCGGCTACCCGTTTTTTGCGTAATTCCAGTGACAGTTTACGTCGGGAGGTCGGACGGAGCAGGCGGCGGTCGTTCACAAAGGCCTGGGCAAATTTTTCATCATCAATTAATCCTATATTACTTAACTTGTTAAGTATTTGTTCTTTGAGGGCAGGGGAGGCCTTTTTACGCTCCAGGTAAAACTCGATTTCCCACTTTGAGCGCGGCCGCAACGCCACATAACCCAGGGCCAGGTTATAGAGTTTGTCGTCGGTTGATAACTGCTTGTATTCCCTGACCTCTTTAGGGGTTAACTCCTGGCCATTAACCAGTTTGGTATCCAATAAAGCGGTCTCCGACAGGGAAAAAGAGTACTTCCCTTCCACAAAAACCGAGTATCGGTCGGGGCGCTTAACCTGCTGTTTGATGCCGGTGATTTTCATAGGTAGCCGAACTTTTTGAAGTAGCCTTGCATGCTATCGGTGAGACTATTGGGAGCTTCGGCAACCAATTTTTTAAGCGCCTCACGGTCGAACCAGCGCACCTCGGCTACTTCGTCCGGGTCGGGTTTAAGCGGCGTATCGGCCGGGATAACGGTTTTGTAAACCTTAATAAAACGTTTTACTTGGCGGCTGCCCAAAGTTATCTCTTTATAGAAGCTGTCGATTTCCTGCAGTTCGTAGCCGCTGATGCCTAACTCTTCCTGCATTTCGCGGAGCGCGGCGGTTTCATAGCTCTCGCCTTCATCGACATGCCCGCCCACCGACACGTCCCAGTTGTTCGGAAAAGTCGCCATACTGGTGCTGCGCTTCTGCAATAGCACGTTACCGTCCGGGTCCTCCACGAAAATATGAATTATACGGTGGCGTAAGCCTTTTTGGTAGGTTTCGTCCATACCGGCGGCGCGAATCGGGTTGTCGTTTTCGTCGACAATTTGGATTGGTGGGTGCTTGCTCATAGCCAGCCTTGTTCCTCCAGGGCGGATGTCAGCTGCGGCAGTTCGGTCCAGCCGTTACTGCCGTTAAGGTGGCCGCCGCCGGGGATGACAATTATTTCGCTGCCGGTTTGCCCAGCCAGCCATTCGGCCTGCTCGAGCGGGCAAAGTGGGTCGTCATCGCCATGAATAAATAGTAGGTGCTCAGTCTTTTGTTTAATAGTTTCAAAATTAAAGCCGCTGGGCGGGAAGACATCTTTAAATTGCTCGCGATCGAGGTCGGCCTCTTCGTTGTGCGACCAGGCGCCTACCAAAACCCCGGTCTTTATGTGAGGGCAACGCTTATCTTCCAGCAGGTTTAGTACAGAGACTGCCCCGGAAGAATGTCCGACAACCAAATTGTCTGTGAAATCCCAGCCGGACTTAAACAGAAAGTCATTATAGACCTTGCGGTTTGGCGTATGGTTGTTTGGCAATTCCGGAACCCACACCTCGTAGCCATGTTTCTCCAACTGCTGCGTGAGCCACGGCAACCAACCGCTTTGCGGAGTTCCATCGGTACCGTGCAGAAGAACGGCTCTTTTCAATTGCTACTCCTTGGCGGCGTCGGCGGCGCGGACCTTTTCGGCAAGTTCGGCTAAAACTTTAGGATTGGCTTCGAGGTATTGCTTGGTGGCTTCGCGTCCCTGGCCGATTTTCTGGTCTTTGTAGGCGTACCAGGCGCCGGCTTTTTCGACTATGCCCCCGTTGGCGGCCAGGTCGAGCACGTCGCCCGAGACGCTGATGCCCTGGTTGTACATAATGTCGAATTCGGCTTGGCGGAAGGGCGGCGCGATCTTGTTTTTTACAACCTTAACGCGGGTACGGTTGCCGATGACTTCCTCGCCCTGCTTAATCTGGCCGATGCGGCGAATATCCATGCGGATGCTGGAGTAAAACTTGAGGGCGTTGCCGCCGGTGGTGGTTTCGGGGTTGCCGAACATAACGCCGATTTTCATGCGGATCTGGTTGATGAA
>DHXS01000005.1:2889-13035 GCA_002413795.1 Candidatus Saccharibacteria bacterium UBA5150
CATGCGGATCTGGTTGATGAAGATGACGCTGGCCTTACTGCGGCTGATCACGCTGGTGAGCTTGCGCAGAGCCTGGCTCATCAGCCGGGCCTGCAGGCCCATGTGGCTGTCGCCCATGTCGCCTTCAATTTCGGCGCGCGGCACCAAGGCCGCCACCGAGTCGACCACAATCAGATCGACGGCGTTACTGCGAACCAGCGTTTCGACGATTTCGAGGGCTTGCTCGCCGTTGTCGGGCTGGCTGAGCAACAGATTTTCAATATCGACACCGATGCGCTTGGCGTAGGACGGGTCCAGGGCGTGCTCAGCGTCTATAAAGGCGGCTGTGCCGCCGGTTTTCTGGACTTCGGCGATGGCATGAAGAGTAAGGGTGGTTTTGCCGGACGACTCCGGGCCGTAAATTTCAAGCACCCGGCCCCTGGGAATACCGCCGCCAAGAGCTATGTCCAGGCTTAGTGCGCCGCTCGGGGTGCATTCCGCGGCACCAACATGGGCATCGCCCAATTTCATAATCGAACCTTTGCCGAACTGCTTTTCGATAGTTTCCAGTGCCAGCCCGAGCGCCTTGGCCTTGCCCTCGGAGGCCTCACTCTTGGCGGTAGTCTTCGCTGCCTGCTTAGTAGCTTTAGGTTCTGCCATTACAACTCCTTCTGTCATTGCTTGCCTTTCGCTTAATTATATTTTAGCACTATAAGCGCAGGCGGGCCGTAATGAAAACTGCTACAGCTTAGTTTGTGCCAAGATTTAATATTTATTTAATAACCGGCCTTGGTGATTTCGCTTACGTTTTACCGGTCATGCTGGTAAAATTAAACTCGATGGGTGGACTCTCTAAACAAACAGCCGGAAAACCGTAATGCGCATACCCGATTCTCTAGTTGAAAAGCTAATCACCAAAAAGGGCGGCCTGGATAAAGAAAAGCTGGCCGGCTTGCACGAGCAGGCGCTGGCCGACAAACAGCCCCTGCAGGACGTAGTTATTAAGAGTAATGTGATAACCGAAAAGGAGCTTACCAAGCTCTACGCCGATGAGATTGAAGTGCCTTTCGTGGAGCTCAAAGCCACCGAGATAGACCACGAAGTCCTTAAGCAGCTGCCGGAACGTATCGCCAGGCAGTACAAAGCGGTGGTTTTCGAGCTTGATAAACAAGGCGCTAAGTCGGTGGCTATGGAAGATCCCGATGATATCCAGGCGCTCAACTTCTTGCAAAAACAGCTTGGTAACAAGCTAAAAGTCTATATAACGACCACCAGCCTCCTGCAGTCGGCGCTGGACCAGTACCGGGGCAACATCAGCAGTGAGCTGACCAAGGTTATCACCGACGAGGGCAGTGCCGAAGCCGAAGACGAAGAAGTTGATGAAAAAGACCTGGCCGAGGATTCGCCGGTCGCCCAAACCGTTAACATTCTTATAGAGTACGGCATTAAATCCGGCGCCAGCGACATTCATATCGAGCCGCGTGAAGAGTTCGTGGTAGTACGCTACCGCATCGACGGCTTACTGCGCGAAGCCAACAAACTGCCGCGCAAATTATTGGGAGCCTTAGTCAGCCGCATTAAGATCCTGAGCAATCTAAAAATTGACGAGCACCGGGCGCCCCAGGACGGCCGTTTCAAGATTGAAGCCAGCGGCCAGGTTTATGCCCTTCGCGTTTCAACCCTGCCGATTCTGGATGGCGAGAAGGTGGTCATGCGTATCCTTAACGAATCAAGCAAGGCCGCCAGTTTTAACGAGCTCGGTTTTTGGGGCGAGGCACTGGCCGAACTGCAGCAGGCCATTACCCAGCCGCATGGCATGGTGTTGGTCACCGGCCCGACCGGTTCGGGCAAGTCGACCACGCTTTTTAGCGTGCTGAGTTCGCTAAATACCCCCAACGTCAATATTTCCACCGTGGAGGATCCGATTGAATACCACGTGGTCGGGGCCAACCAGACCCAGGTCAACCCGGTAGCCGGCATGACCTTTACCAATGGCCTGCGGGCCCTCCTGCGGCAGGATCCGAACATTATCATGGTCGGCGAGATCCGTGATGGTGAAACGGCCGACCTGGCCGTGCAGGCCGCCCTGACGGGCCACCTGGTTTTTAGCACCCTGCACACCAACAATGCCGCCACCTGTCTGCCCCGTTTGCTAGATATGGGTGTTGAGCCTTTCCTGATTGCCAGCACGGTGCGGGTAGTGATCGGCCAGCGGCTGGTCCGCCGCCTATGCATGGACTGCCGCCAGGCTTTTGCGCCCGACGCCACGCTGTTGAAAAGTATCGATAAATCGTTAAGGCTCAGTGACAACGGCGGCATTAAGCGCATGCACGAACTGGAAGAAGCGGCGCTAAAGGACGGCATCGGCGTATCGGTCACTAAAGAAGCCAAGAGCAAGGAGTCGGAAACGCTTAGCAGTACACCTTCAACCGTCAGCCGGCTTTGGAAAGCCAATGATGCCGGCTGTGACACCTGCAATCATACCGGCTACAAAGGCCGGATCGGCATTTACGAAGTCCTCAGCAACACCACGGCGGTCCAGAAAATGATCGTCGGCAACAGCACCTCCGAGGCTATCGAATTAACCGCTATTCAAGAGGGCATGCTTACCATGCAGCTGGACGGTTTCATAAAAGCCCTGCGCGGCCAGACTACCATAGAGGAGGTCCTGCGCGTCACGGCGCAGGAATAAATTTGCCAATATGCAGTTCAGCTACAAAGCAGTTACCAAAGAAGGCCGGACCATCTCCGGCACGACAGAGGCGGCCAGCCGTTCGGCCGTATTGCAGCTGCTGCACAAACAAGACCTGAAGCCGGTTTTAGTAGAGGCCGATAAGCACCATCGCAAGTCGGACGGCGGCCCGTTCAAGTTCGGCCGCAAAAAGAAAGTCAAACTGGTAGACCTGGTGATCTTCACCAGACAGCTGTCGACCATGATATCGGCCGGTGTGCCGCTGGCCCGGTCGCTGGCCTCCCTGCAAAGTGATGCCGGCAATCCTTACATGCGCGAGGTGTTAGCCGGCGTTGCCAAGGAAGTAGAGGGCGGCGTAGCCCTGGGCGACGCCTTCGCCAAGTACCCAAATGTTTTCTCGGAAGTTTACGTAAACATGGTGCGGGCCGGCGAAGAAGGCGGCATCCTGGACGATATTCTCCAGCGTTTGGCCAAGCAGGTTGAACAGGATGCCAGCATCCGCAAGAAAATTAAAAGCGCCATGATGTATCCGATTGTAATCCTGGGCGTTACGGTGATAGCTTTCTTCGGTATCATGCTGTTTATCGTCCCCAAGTTGGGCGGCATATTGTTGTCTCTGGGAGGACCAAATGCCAAACTGCCGGTTTATACTCAAGTGTTGCTTAATTTTAGCAATTTCTGCGCCAAGCCCACCATTCTAGGTCACTTGCCGATTCCTATTATTAACAAACTGCCGAACCTAATTCTGTTGCTGATTTTAGGCGTAGTAGCCACCATTTTTCTGATGCGTTACGTGCGCACCGAGCCAGGCAAGTATAAGCTCCATGCCCTATTGCTGAGAATTCCGGTCGTTAAAATCGTTATCCTAAAGGTCGCTATAGCCCGTTTTTCGCGGACTTTCGCTTCCTTAATGGGCTCCGGGGTCAGCGTGCTGGATGCCTTGGAAGTTACCGGCGCGGCGCTGGGCAATAAAGTCATCGAAAAAGAACTTAAAGAGGCTGCCGAGGACGTCAAAAACGGCAAACCGCTTAGCGAGCCGATCAGTCACAGCAAGCACTTCCCGCCGATCGTGGCCCAGATGCTGATGGTCGGCGAGGAAACCGGCCAGATAGATACCGTGCTGACCAAAATAGCTGACTTTTACGAAGAAGAGGTGTCCGTGTTGATTGACGGTTTGGCGGCGATTATTGAGCCGATTATGATCATTTTTCTAGGGGCCGGCGTCGGTTTGATTGCCGCGTCGGTCATGGGCCCGATCGCCAACCTGTCCAAAAATATCGGCCAGTAATCCACAACCGGGGTTGACGAGCTGTCGCTTATGGTTATAATCATTCTCAGATACTTGCGGCTATAGAATATATACGCCGTGGGATCAATAGTAAAAAGAAACTAAATAATCAAGGAGGGTGGGCTCTCATGATCTCCCTTAAAAAAAGTAATCAAGGCTTCACGATCGTCGAACTTTTGATCGTCATCGTAGTCATCGGTATTTTGGCGTTACTCGTCATTACTACCTACAGCGGCATTCAGGCTAAAGCGCGTAACTCTAAGCGCTCATCGGATGTCAAATCACTACAAACGCAAATCGAGGCTTATTTCAGCCAGAACGGCTACTATCCCAGCCGAACTGACATGAATACCGGTACCTGGTTGAGCACTAACATGAAGAGTCTTGATCAGAACGCTCTGATCGATCCTTCGAATGCTACTCAGAGCAAGACACTGGTCGCTTCACCGGTCGCTAAGTCATACTCGTATGACGTCCAGAACAGCGGCGGCACCAGTTGCGAGGCCGACGATACTACCTGTGTTAAGTACACCTTGACCGCCACCTATGAAGGCACGGTTAACGGCAGTACCACGGCAGTAGCCAAAAACCTTGACGGCAGCTAAACCGTTAAAGCATTTGCTAAGAAAACTAAAAGCCCCGGTAACTCCGGGGCTTTTATACTACAATAAACGTAAGCATGAAATCACGTAGACTGACATCGGAAGGCCTGACCATTATTGAGCTTTTAGTGAGTATTGTTGTGGCCGGGGTTGTAATCGGCTCGTTGAGTCAGGTGGTTAGTACCTACCTGCACGTCAGTCAGCGCGGTCGCTACCTGAACCTGGCCAATTCCTACATCGAGGCTAAGGTAGAAGCTTTGCGCAATGTCGGCTACAACAGCTTGACTCTGGGGACTACAAGCTTAACCGGCGAGCTGCCCACTCAGATGCCGCTGACGCGCAGCGCTTCCATGACGGTTAGCAGCCCCAGCAACGGCCTTAAGCAGGTCGATCTATCCGTTACTTACGCCGACAACGGGCAAAGCAACACCTATAGCTACACGACTTATCTGGGAGAACTTGGTGTCGGGCAGTAAATTTATAAAGTGGCGCCCGTCACAGAGCGGTTTCACTCTGGTGGAATTGCTGGTCGTGATTAGTGTTTTATCGATCATTGGCGTGGTCTTTATTGGCATGTCGGCCAATTACTTCGTGATTATTAACCGCAACAACCTGTTGTCCGAAATGACTGTCAGCTCGCAGAACCTGCTGCGTTCAACGGTTGAGAACCTGCGGTTCGGCGATGGCGTCCGACAGACCAATCAGATCAGCGATGCCAATTCTCCATCTGGCGGCTGGAACACCAGCAATAGCAGCTTTGTTATCATCATAGCCGTGCCGGCAGTTGATGCTTCCCGTAATTACATTATCGATCCGGATACCGGCAGCCCCTACATGAACGAGCTGGTGTACTACAAGAACGGCACGACGCTAATGGAACGTAAGCTGGCCAATCCTGGCGCCGTCGGCAACAGTTTGACCACCTCCTGTCCGGACGCCTTCGCCACTACCGCTTGCCCGGCCGATATCAAACTGGCCGATTACGTAAAATCGATGGTCTTCACCCTGTACGACCAGGATGCCGCCCAAACGACTACGGCTTCGGCGGCCCGCTCGGTCAACATTGCCCTGACTATGGAACGCGGCGTGCCCGGCAAGCCGATTAATCTGATTACCAATATGCGCGTAACTTTAAGGAATAGATTCTGATGAAAAGTCGACCCCATCTGGAACAACGCGGCTCAATTTTGCTGGTCTTTCTGGCCGTTCTGCCTTTTTTGATTCTTATAGCCCTTTACTACACCAATTTGTCGCTGACCAGTTTCCAGGTAGCCCGGTTTGATCAGCTGCACACCGAGGCCCAGCTGGCGGCCGATGCCGGCGCCGATTTTGCCGTCGAACAATTCAGCCAGGATAACACCTGGACCAGTACCAGTGGCGAAGTAACCCTGCACGACGACGGCAAGCTTAAAACTACCTACACTGCCACCCTTTCGGGTGATAACTCGGCCAAAGTCGTGGCCGTGACCGGCAAAACCTACTGGCCGGCCTCCTCAAGTACGGCCAGGCGTTCGGTTAAGATATACGTCGACCTGCGCCCGGTAACCTCCGGAAACTACAACATTGTGGCCGGTGAAGGCGGATTATTTATGAGCAACAGTTCGAAGGTCGTCGGTGGCAGTGTGGTAGTTAATGGCGAGATTAATATGTCCAATACGTCCCAAATCGGCCTGAGCACCAACCCGGTGACTGTCCAGGTCGCCAACCAGCGCTGTCCCAACCCGCCGGACGCCACCTACCCCCGCGTCTGTAACAGCGGCGAAAACGGCCAGCCGATTACCATCAACAACCAGGCCCACATTTACGGTACCGTAACGGCCACCGGCCAAACCAGCGGCAGCGGCATGAGCAACCCCGGCCTGGTGAGCGGCTCCGTCGCACCGCAGGCCCTGCCCACCTACGACCGCGCCGGCCAAAAAGCCGCCGTAGCCAATAACATGACAGCTAGCGCCGCCTCGTGTTCCGGCAAACAAGCCGTCACCTGGCCAGCCAACACCAAGATTACCGGCGACGTGTCGCTTAGCAACCAGTGCGTGGTGACCGTTCAAGGCAATGTCTGGATCACCGGCAAGCTGTTGGTCTCCAACAGCTCCTTGTTAAAGATTGATGACTCGGTGGGCAGCAACCGGCCAAACATAATGGTCGACAGCCAGGAGGGCATTAGCTTTTCGAACAGTGCCAACGTCATCTCTAACGCCTCCGGCACCGGTGCCGAGTTCTATACCTTTTACAGCAAGGCCAGCTGCTCGCCGGACTGCACCAGCGTGACCGGCACCGACCTGGCCAACTCGCGTTCCGTTTCAACCATTAATCTAAGCAACTCTTTCACCGCCCCCAACACCATCTTGTACGCCTACTGGAGCCAGGTAAACGTTTCCAACAGCGGTTCGATAGGCGCCTTGATCGGTCAGACTATTCAACTGAACAACTCCAGTGCCGTTACCTTCGGGGGTACCAGTGGCGTCGGCACTACAGTTTGGGTGGTTAAGGGCTATCGTCATCAGTGAAAATGTTTATGTCTATCTGTTATACTTATGTTAATAACTCGCCTGGGTGGGCCATAGATGAAAACCGTTAATACGCCTAATTTTTTCCACGACAAGCCGCTGTTCGGTTTGGATATCGGCCACAACTCTCTTAAAGTAATGCAATTGGCCGAGCCGGCCGGCCATGCCGCGGCTCTTAAGGACCATGAGCCGAAAGTGGTCGGCTATGGATTTACTAACTTTGACGAAACGGCTCAGCAAGACGGCGTGGTCGTAAAGCCCGAGATTATCGCCAAAGCGGTGCATGATCTTTTCAATAAAAACCTGCTGGGCGATATAACCACCCGCCGTGTGGCTATGGCCCTGCCGGCTTACCGTACTTTCACGCGGTCACTAAAGCTGCCCAACCTACCGCCGAATCAGCTAAAGGAAGCCGTCGAACTGGAGGCTGAGCAGTACATATCACTGCCGCTGGAGGAACTTTACCTGGACTACGAGATTATTAAGCAGACGGCGGAAGATACCGAGTTGTTCGTGGTGGCCGTTCCTCGCCAAATTGTAGACTCATACCTGGAGCTGGCGCAGATTATGGGCCTAGAGGTCATGTTGATTGAACCGACCCTGAGTTCGTCGGGCCGCTTATTCTCGATCAGCCACAGCAGTGATGAGCCGACTTTTATTATCGATTTCGGCTCGGTATCGTCAGATATCAGCATTTATGACGGGCATACTCTGGTTACAGGCACAGTTCAGGGCGGCGGCATTGACTTTACCAACGCCATTAAGGACAAGCTGGGCGTTACCTACGAGGAAGCCGGTCTTATAAAGACGCGTTACGGGCTTGGTGTCAGCAAACGGCAGACCGAAATCCGGCAGACTCTGGAGCCGACCTTGGATCAAATCGTTAAGGAGATCCGGCGCATGGTGCGTTATTACGAAGAGCGCTACGGCTCCGACCGACCGGTCAAGCAATTGGTGACACTGGGTGGTGGCGCCAATATGCCGGGTTTGAGCGATTATTTCACGCAGGCCCTACGACTGGCCGTACGTTACCTGGACCCCTGGCAGTACCTGGACCACAAAGGTTTGCAGCCGCCATCGGCGCCCGACCGGCCAATGTACACCACGGTCGCCGGGCTGAGCCTGGCTAATCCCAAGGAGTTATTCAAGCCATGATTAACTTATTGCCGCCCGAGCTTAAAACCGGTTACCGCTACGCCCGGCTGAATGTCGGTTTGCGCAAGTGGGTAGCCATGTTCCTGGTCGCTCTGGTAGGGCTCGGCGCCCTGGCCACGTACGGCTTACTGACCTTCCAGCAATCCAGCAACCACTACAACCAGCGGATAGCCGACAGCAAGCTCACCTTGCAGAAAGAGCAGTTCAACGGCACCCAGAAGCAGGTGCAGGACATCAGCAATAGCTTCAAACTGGTAGTGAATGTGCTCGGCCAGGAAGTTCTATTCTCTCAGCTCTTAAAACAAATCGCCGCCGCCATCCCGAACAACGCCAACCTGACCGGCCTAACCATCAGCCAGACCAAGGGTGCCATCGATATAGCGGCCATCGCTACCGATTACAAAACCGCCACCCAGGTCCAGGTTAATCTGGCCGATCCAAGCAATAAAATTTTCAGCAAGGCCGATATTGTCAGTATTGCTTGCGCCGCCAGCGGAGCGGCCGGCGCCAATAGCCAGTACCCCTGCACCGTTAACATCCGGGCCCTGTTTGCCAACAATAATCCATTCCTGTTCATTAACAGCAAGGGGACCAAAAAGCCATGAACAGCAAACGCATGTACCTGGCTATGCTAGCCGTTATCGGCCTGCTGTTGATCGGGATGGTGGCCGGGGCTTACGGCATCAATTCCCTGCTGGCTTCGCGTTCCAAAAAGCTGGTTGGGTTGAAAGCCCAAAGCCAGGCTCTTGACCAGGAGCAAATCAGCCTTAAGAGCGCCAAGAAAAACATCCAAAAATACGCCGAACTGGAAAAGATTACCAAATCGGTGGTGCCCGAAGACAAAAACCAGGCTGAAGCGGTGCGCGAAATCGTTAACATTGCCGCCGCCCGCGACGTAAAGCTGGCTTCGGTGACTTTCCCGGCCTCCACGCTAGGCACTCTTCCGGGCGGCGGGACTACGGGGGCAGCGGCCGCCCCGACCGCCGGTAACGCCAAAAAAGATAACTTATCGCAGCTTCAGCCAGTCAAAAACATTACCGGCGTCTACCAATTGGTTATCGCCGTCACCGGCGATGCCAACCAGCCGGTTTCTTACGATAACTTCGTCGGCTTTTTAAGCGACTTGGAGCACAACCGCCGCACCGCCCAGGTCGGCGGTATAACCCTCCAGCCCAGCACCCAGAATCGTAATCTTCTGACTTTTAGCCTAAGCTTAAACGAGTATATAAAACCATGAAAAATAACATTAGCCTGCGAACCCTGCCGGCCAAGGTGAGCCCGTTCGTTGCCAAACTTAAGAGTTACGGTCTGTTTGTCTTCCTGGTTTTCGTGGCCGCCGTCTATGGTTTCGTCCTGCTTCGTATCAACAGCCTTAGCCACGTTCAGCCCACCGAGCAGGCCGTTACCAGCCAGGTCCAGGCGTCCCGGGTGCCGCACATTGATGCCGCGGTCGTTAAACAGCTTGAATCGCTCCAGGATAACAGCGTCAGCGTCCAGGCCCTCTTTGACGAGGCCCGCAGCAATCCGTTTCAGTAAATATTAAGAAGGTACTTCGTAACTGTCGATGTTGTCTTGCGGCGGTGGCGGTTGAGAAGTATTGTCGTTTTGGTCGATAGACTGCTTGCCGCCATGGTGGCTTTGTTCGAAAACCTCGCGGGCGGACAGGATTTGCTGGGCGTATCGGTTAGGCTGAGGGCAGTAAGCAAAAACAAAGCGGCTGCGTTCGCCGGCCGTTTCAACTTTCAAAACCCCGTAATCAAACATATGCGGCAGAATGCCGTTTTGCTCGGCCGTGATGTCTTCCAGGTGGCCGAGCGACAGCTGGCTGGATTGTTTGTCAAACAGGCCGGAACGTACCACTTCGGTAATGCTGTCGCTGGTAAGTATCACGCGGTTATCCCAGTAAATCTTGTTGGATATAAA
>DHXS01000014.1:0-128 GCA_002413795.1 Candidatus Saccharibacteria bacterium UBA5150
AGCTGGACGCGGTCGATATCCTTAACTATTTTGCCGAAGTGCGTTTCCAGCCGGCAGGAAATAAGCGTGCCGATCTCGCCCCTGCCCTCCATATAGGTGATGTCGCTGACACTGAACAGTTCGATGCC
>DHXS01000014.1:415-16892 GCA_002413795.1 Candidatus Saccharibacteria bacterium UBA5150
GACACTGAACAGTTCGATGCCGCCGGCCAGCTTGCTTTTGATTTTGCGGACGCCGCGGGCCATCAGGCGGAGTTTGCCGTGGTCGGGTGTCAGCATGGTGACAATGCGGTCGGCTTCGGCGTAGTCGGTGCGGCTGAGCACGATGCCTTTGGTAATGATCCGGTTCACGCTTTTACCGGCAGCTGCTCGTTGACCGTGGCCACCAGCTGGCGCAGCGTAGTTTGCGGTTTATAAAGATAGGCTTTGACCCCCAGCTCGTCCTTTAATAACTGCCAGTTTTGCTGGAATTCGGACTTGGGCACCTGGCTGTGCACTACCACGGGGATGTCCTGCCAGTCCGGATAAGAGCGGAATTCATAGAGGAACTCGATGCCCGAATGGGTGGTTAGCTGCAGTTCCAGAACGACCAGGTCGGGGCGGGTCTGGTCGGCCACCAGCACGGCTGCCTGGGCGCCAGAGCAGGCACCAACGCTGTAGCCGGCCGCCGCCAGGGCCTGCAGGTAGGTTTCGGCCAGCAGGCGGTCGGGTTCGATCAACAAAATATCGGCCATTTTATACCAGATGCAATTGATTATTGGGCTGCAGGACCGTGCCCAGCCCGTAGAGGCGGTGATGCCGGGAGGCGGTCAGGCGGAGATTCATGGCTTTTAGAATGGTGTCGGCCACGAAGACGCCGGCGCCGCTGGTGTGGCTCAGGTCTACCAGGGGCTGGCGGCTGTAGCGCTGTAGTTTGCGGCCCCGCTGGAGGGTTTCTTTGCTGAGCTGTTTGGTGTCGGCGTAGAGGCCGGCCACGATGCCGTAACGGCTGCGGTGGGTGGCCAGCTGAAGCTTTAGCTGGGGGCTTTCCTGGGCCGGCAGAGCTTCAATCAGGGCGGCGCCCAGGCTGACCAGCGCGGCCTGCAAACCGACGCGGTGCGCCAGTACCGGGCCGTAGCGGCCGGCGATGTTCAGCTCCAGCTCAACACCGTAATTTTTGGCCAGGGCGTCAAGCTGATGGCCGGCATCATAAAGCACCGATGAAATGGAGACGGGCTCGATAAGCAGCTGTTCCGGCGCCAGGCTGAGGCGCACTCCAAGAGCGTAATTATCCAGTAAACTCAGGGCGGTCTGGGCGCTGGTTTGAATTGTTTCCAGATCGGGCCGGCCGCTTAAAAGCCCCTGCTCTGCCTGGCGGGCAATCTGCATCAGGGGTAATTTGAGTTCTTCGGCCACGCTCAACAGCAGTTGCTGCGACAAAATCGGTGAACCACCCTCAGTTCGCGCCCTAGCCATGCTACCCTCGCTTTGCTACCCTCAGTATAAAACAAATGGCCGCTTAGGGCGAGAAGCTGAAGTTTGGCAGGATGTACGTGTTGAAGTCGTTCAAATACTGTGTGCCTTCGGTCCAGATCTGGAGGGTTTGGGAGCGCAGCGGCAGGACGATCATGGTGACCGTTTTTTGCTCAGTGATCTGGCCGGTGAGCTTAACGCCGACTATTTTTGGTAATTTGGGCAGGGCGTAGGCGGTGGCCGTCAGCTTGCCGGCCTGCTGCTGAGAGGCGTAGCTCTGCAGGCTTTGGTCATAAGTGGTATTCACTACTTGGACGCGCAGGGCGAACACCGAATTCTGGTCGGTAGCAGAGGGTACTACTCCGGGGGCGAAAAAGCCATCCACCAGCGCGTTGCCACCACTGCCGGCCACGCTAACGTAACCGCTCCAGGTCTTTGGGAAGCTGAGTTTCAGACTGCCGTAGGCTTCTGGTCCGTCATACGTTTTGAGGGGATTCTTGATGTCTTCGGCGAATTGCTTGTCTTTGGCGGTGCTTTCTTTTTGCTTGGCGACGGCCACGGCGGCGGCTACCTTCCGATCGGAATGATCTTTATAATCCTGTCGGCCGGTGATGGCCCAGGCGGCCACCCCCAAGGCGGCGATTAATAAGATGACGGCTAGGATAAGCGAGACTGTTACGGCGCTGACTGCCCCATCCTGGTTATGTTTGATCATCAGGTCAATGTTACCTTAGAACCGCCGGGCTTGTAAAGGTAGAGGAATACGCCGTCTTTGACCTTGGCGGGCCGGCGGCCGGGGATTTCAAAAGCAAAACTGACCAGTTTGACGGGCTTACGACCGTATTGTATAACTTTTTTATCCAGCTTTGACATGTACTTTGGCAGAAGGAAAGTGAAAATGGCCTGGGCCTCCGGCCAGCCGGCCCGCCAGAAGTTACCCCATACGACTTTGACCTGGCGGCGATAGCGCCGGGTGCGCAGCCAGGCCAGCAGGGCCAGCCAGGGATTCAGTTCGTAGCCGGTGACCCTTAGGCCGCGTTTGGCGGCCGCCAATAGTACCCGGCCGTCGCCGCAGCCCAGTTCCAGCAAATGGTCGCCGGCTTTTAGGTCGGCCAGGTCCAGGGCGGCCTTGATCTGGGGCTTAAGAGTCGGTAAATAAGGCGCGCCGAACAGTAAAACGCCGCCAAAACAGATCAGAACGACGGCTAGAACGACTATGGCCCACATCAGGCTTCCGGCGTTTTAAAGACCGCTTTTAGCTCGCGGACTTTGTTTTCGGCGGTCTTTAAGTAGGTTTCCAGCGCCTGGACCAGTTCCAGGCCGCGTTCGTAGTGCTTTAGGGCGGTGTCGACGTCCAGATCTTCGCGCTGGAGTTCCTGCATTAGGGCATCGAGCTCCGACTTGAGAGCCTCGTAATTAGGGGCCGATTTAGTTTTTGCCACTTTGCTTCTCCGATTCTATTTGGTCGACGGTAGCGGCGAAGCCGCCCGTGGCCAGTTGTATCTTTACTATATCACCTCTGGAAAGCTGGCGGGTGGCACGCACGGCCTGGTTACCCTTGCGAACAATGGCGTAACCGCGCCGCAGGATGGCATGGGGGTTTAAGGCCGCCAACAGCTGGCCGCGGCTTTCCAGGTTTGCGGCAGCTTGTTTGATTATTTGCAGCAGATTTTGCTCCAAATTGGCCGCTTGCAGATGCAAGTTTTCACCGGCCGCCCTGATTTGGCGTTGCCCGGCCAGCTCCAGCTGGCCGGCGGCGGCCTTAAGTTCTTTTAATACATGGGCGCGGTCCGGCACCAACAGTTCGGCGGCGTTGCTGGGCGTGCTGGCCCGCCGATCGGCCGCCAGTTCGGCCAGCGACAGGTCGACTTCGTGGCCGATAGCCACCAGAGTCGGCACGCGGCTGGCCGCCACGGCCCTAGTCACCTGCTCGGTGCTGAAAGCCGCCAGATCTTCGGCGCTGCCGCCGCCGCGGATGGCAATAATAACTTCCGGCGGCTCGGCGGCGGCATTGAACTGTTCCAGGGCGGCGGTAATCTGGGCCGGCGCGATCTCTCCCTGTACCTGGACGTCAATTACTTCAACGGCGATTCCCTGCCAGCGAGCCTTGAGGATCTTCATAAAGTCGGCGTAGGCCGCCGACTGCAGCGAAGTTACCAGGCCAATGCGGGCCGGCGGGTACGGCAACGGCCGCTTGCGGGCCTCGTCGAACAACCCTTCGGCGGCCAGTTTGGCCTGCAGCAGCGCCGCGGCCTTCTTAATACTTCCCTCCCCGGCCGGCTGGATGGTCTGTACTTTAACGCTAAAACCGTACAGCGGGTGCAGGCGGGGCTGGCCGCGCACTTTAAGTATCAGGCCGTCTTCCAGCGGCCCGGGCAGGTTATAAATAGTGCCGAAAAACTTAACGCTGGAGGTTTCGTCCTTGAGGTCAAAATACAGCCAGCGGTTTTTGCTGACCCGCAAATTGGCCAGCTCACCGGTTATAGTAACGCTGGGGTAAGCGTATTCCAGTGTCTGGTTTAGCAGAGCCACGAACTGGCTGACGGTCAGCTCGACAGGCGCGGTTTCAGAGGGCATCGATCGGTGCTCCGGGCGGGCGCTGGCCCTTGCTTAGTTCCTGCTGGTACAGATAATAGCCGGGCGGAATCTGAAGCGAGGTATTGACCACCCGGTACATAACGATGACCGGCAGGCTGACCCCGGCCGGTACGCCGGTGCCGGCCAGCACCGCCGTCATCAACGCTTCGTAAATGCCGACTCCGCCGGGCAATACCGACACCAAGCCGGCAAAATTGGCAATGGCGTAAGCCAGAATCACGGCCCCTATATTAACCAGGTGCCCAAACGCCAAAAAGACCACATAAACCGCCAACACCTCTGTTAAATTAGCCAAAAAAGCATACCAAAACGGCCATTTAAGCTCCCGGTAGCTGCTCTTGATTTGAGTGTAATTGCCGTGGAAATCATCCACCACCCGGCGAGCCTTGTCGATATTAATCGTTTCGGGGTGCCGCGGCCGGACGACTCGAATCAGGCGGTTAATGCCGACGCTCAGGTTAGTAAAGAAACTGTTAATCCGCTGGCGGCTGCCCACCAAGTAGAAAAAGCCGACCGTAGCTACCAATAGCAGGGTCGATAGCGACCCCGCCACCAGGATAATCAGGTTGTTCACCCGCCCCATCACCGCCAGGCTCAGCAGACCAAAAACGATCAGCAGTTCGAATGCCAGGAACATCAGCGCCAGCTTCATAAAGTGCACCAGCGTGGCCTTGGCGCCGCTCAGTTTGGCGCCGTCGCGCATCCGCAGGCTGAAATATGACAGACCGGTTACGCCGCCGCTGGGAAAAACGTGGTTCACGAAGTTCAGCTCCAGCGAAGCCCGGAACAGGTACCCATAATCCAGCCGGTTGCCAACAATCGCGAAAAGCCGCTGGTAGAGCCGGGCCTGGGCATGATAATTCAGGAATTCGACCGGAATGATCAGTAATAAAGCCCAGGCATGGACATGGCGCAGATTATGAATGGTGTCGACCAGCTGGTGCCGGATGGCGTAGGCCACCAGGCCCAGAGCCACCAGCGTCACCAGATTCAGAACCAGCTTCCAGCGCCGCCGCAGCCAAGTATGTTCGCTCATTGCCCCTATTATACCCGAGCGCCTGGCGTGAAGTAGTATCGGTGCAGGTTCAGTATGTATCCGAATGGTTACTTTCGATTATTATAGAAATTTCTATAATTTTTCGAACCTGCCCAAAATAGTATCAACCAAGGTATGTGTTTATACTACTTCTTATGCAAAGCGTGTTGATACTCGGAAGGCAACCTGCCTTGGGCTTGGCTGAGTTGGAAAGTTTGTTTGGTGCAGACAAACTAAAACCCATTGGCAAACAGGCCGTAATTGCTGATGTTGACCCCTGTATGCTGGCTTTTGACCGGCTGGGCGGCAGCACCAAATTCTGCAAGCTTTTAACGATTTTGGATACCGTCGACTGGCACGAAATTGAGAAATTCCTGCTCCAGGTCAGCCCTGCCCACAGCCAGAAAATGCCGGAGGGCAAAATGCGCCTCGGCCTGAGCGACGTCGGCCTTGATGTCGGCCTGAAGCAGCTCGAAGCCACCGGTCTGAAGATCAAAAAAGCCGTCCGGCAGACCGGCCGTTCGGTGCGCCTGGTGCCCAATAAAGCCCCGGAACTTAACAGCGCCCAGGTGATCCATAACCAGCTAACCGGACCGACCGGCTGGGAACTGGTATTTATAAAAGACGGTGCCAAAACGGTGATTGCCCAAACCGTCAAAGTCCAGGACATCGAATCATACACCAAACGCGACCGCGGCCGCCCCAAACGCGACGCCAAAGTCGGCATGCTGCCGCCCAAGCTGGCCCAGATCATCATCAATTTAGGCGCCGGCAAACTACCCGAAGACAAGCTCGAATCCATCTGCGACATCCCCGCCGGTACACCGATTCCCCCTCCCCTGCTCGACCAAAACGTACTTGATCCATTTTGCGGCACCGGCGTCTTACTGCAGGAAGCGTTGCTGATGGGTTACGGAACCTACGGTTCCGATATTGATCAGCGAATGGTTGATTACGCCAATCAAAACATTGCCTGGCTGAAAAGCTGGTATGACTTCCAGGCTCGGGTCGGTCTCGAAAAAGGCGACGCCACCTCAATGAACTGGGACGATAAGTTTGATTTTGTGGCCAGCGAGACCTACTTGGGGCGGCCGTTCACTTCCAGACCGTCCGAGCAGGTGCTAAAGCAGACGGTGGCCGACTGCAATTTAATCATCAAAAAGTTCCTGCAGAATATTCATGGACAGCTTAAGCCAGGCACTCGCCTGGCGCTGGCCGTGCCGGCCTGGCAAACCGCGCCAAACCGCTTCAAACAGCTACCTCTTATTGACCAGATAGCCGATTTGGGCTATAATCGAGTCAGTTTTGAGCCTGCCGGGAGCGGCCAGTTGATCTATTATCGACCCGATCAAATTGTCGCCCGCGAGCTGCTCGTAATAACCAGGAAGTAAGTTTTATGTCACATGTCAAAGCCGGCGGTACAGCCAAAAACGTTCATGATTCACCGGGCCAGCGCCTGGGCGTTAAGCTTTTTGGCGGCCAAAAGGTCAAAGTTGGCCAGGTTATCGTCCGCCAGACCGGCATGAGCAAGCGGGGCGGTGTCGGCACCAAAGTCAGCCGCAATTATACAATCCACGCCGCCCGCGACGGCGTCGTACACTTCACCACCCGCAAAGTCCGCCTCTTTAGCGGTAAATCTGTCGCCCGCACCGAAGTAACTGTCGAATAATTAGCTGCCGAGGTGGTGGCGGATGCGATCCACAACGTCGGCGATGACCACTTGGGATTTAACCAGATAATCGTCGGCGCCCAGGGATTCGGCGCGTTCCTTGTCGCTTGGTTGGCTGAGAGCAGTCAGCATAATAACTTTTAAATTAGCCGTTTCGGGGGTGTTGCGAAGGATGTCCAATACGTCAAAACCACTGACTTTGGGCATCATAACGTCCAGCACTACCAGGTCAGGGTGATAAGTCAGGGCACCGGCCAGCGCCTCTTCGCCATTGGCCTCACGGCGCACATCAAAGCCCTCGGCCTGCAATCGGTTAACGTAAACGCTGGCTAGCGAGTCGTCGTCTTCGACCAGTAAAATGCGCTTTAGTGCCATGGTGCTTATGGTAGCATAGATCTGACGAAGCCGTCGAACATGGGATGCGGCCGGTTGGGCCGGCTCTTAAATTCGGGGTGGAACTGGCTGGCCAGCAGGAACGGATGGTCGATGCCCTCTATAACTTCTACCAGATTATTATCGGGATTGATGCCACTGGCCCGGATTCCCCAGCCTTCGTAAAAGTCGCGGTAGGCATTGTTGCACTCGCCGCGGTGGCGGTGGCGTTCAACGATTTTGGTGGTGCCGTAAGTCTTGGCGGCCAGGCTGCCCTTTTCGAGTTGGCAGTTGTAGTTGCCGAGGCGCATGGTGCCGCCGGTCATGTGCTTGTCGACCTGGTCGGCCATGGTGGTGATGATCAGGTCTCTGGCCTTGGTATCGAGTTCGAAAGTGGTGGCATCCTTAACGCCGCTGTTGCGAGCGGCGGCGATGACGGCCATTTGCAGGCCCAGGCAAAGGCCCAGGTATGGCAGTTTGGCTTTTAGGGCGTACTGGGCGGCCTTGATCTTGCCTTCCAGCCCGCGCTGACCGAAGCCGCCGGGCACCACGATGCCGTCGTAGCCTTGCAGACTGCGGCTGATGTCGGTGCCGGCCTCATCAAATTTCGAGGCGTCGACCCAGGTGATGTCTATTTCGCACTTGTTGTGCCAGGCGGCCGACTTGAGGGCCTCGAAGACCGACATGTAGGTGTCGGTATTATCGACGTATTTGGCTAAGAAAGCGATTTTAACGGTGCGGTCGTAATGCGTGGTGGCCATCTTGACCACGGCCCGCCAATCTTTCAGGTCGGGCTTTTTGGCTTTCAGGCCCAGGCGTTCGACCAGGACGTCGGCGATGTCGCTATCCTCGAGCGTTAGCGGCACTTCGTAAATACTTTTGGCGTTGGGCAATGGCGCGATGGCGTCCACCGGCACGCCGCTGAATAAACTGAGTTTATTGATGGCGGCATCGCTGACGGGATGCTGGGCGCGGGCAACCAGAACGTCGGGCGCAATGCCCAGGCCGCGCAATTCGCGCACCGAATTCTGGGCCGGCTTGGTCTTGGTTTCACTGCTGGCTAACAGATACGGAAGGTACACTACGTGCACGTAAGCGCAGTTTTCCAGGCCAACTTTAACGCCCATTTCGCGGATCGCCTCGACGAATGATAATGACTCGTAGTCGCCGACCGTGCCGCCGATTTCGACTATGTGCACGTCGTAGCCTTCGCCGGCTTTAACGATCCAATCCTGAATGGCGCCTGTCAGGTGGGGGATAATCTGCACGTCGTCGCCGTCGAACTTGCCGGCCCGCTCGTCCTGAATCAGTTTCAGCAGTACACGGCCGGCCATCAGGCTGCTGGTGGCGGCCATTTCGTTATCTGTGAAGCGTTCGTAGTGGCCGAGGTCCAGGTCGGTCTCGGCGCCGTCGCAGGTCACGAAACATTCGCCGTGCTCCCGGGGGTTGAGCAGGCCGGCATCAACGTTCAGGTAAGGGTCACATTTTTGGAGGTTTACCCGCAAGCCGCGGGCTTTGAGGAGGTTGCCGATCGAGGCGGCGGTGATACCCTTCCCCAGCCCGGAAAGCACGCCTCCTGTCACAAACACATATCTAGTCGCCTTGTTGGCCACCTCAAACACTCCTCGCTTAATCTCTTATGCTACCCTATTTGACCCCTGCTGGCAAGCTTTTATTGCTTGGCGGCCAGATAGGCTTGGGCGGCTTGGAGCTGGGTGTCGTTGCCGGCTTTGGCGTCCGCGTCGGAGATTTTGACCGTTTTGTCGGGGGTGATGCCATTGTGGTTGATGTTTTGGCCGTTGGGACGATACCAGCTGGCGACGGTGACTTTTAGCTGTGAACCGTCTGAGAAGTTAACTAACTGCTGGACGACGCCTTTGCCGTAGCTTTTCTCACCGATGATATAAGCCGCTCTTTGGTCGTGGAGGGCGCCGGCCGTGATTTCGCTGGCGGAGGCACTGCCGCCATTGATCAGCACCACCGTCGGAATGTCATTCAGCTCATCACGGCCGTTAGAGTAATTACTGTTGATTACCCTGCTGCCCTGTTTTTCATCCAGGATTTTTTGACCCTGCGGCAGCCACAGGCTGGTAACGTTAACTGAGGCGTCCAGCAGGCCGCCCGGGTCGCTGCGCAGATCGAGGATAATACCTTTTACGTTCTGGTTCTTGAACTGGTCGGCGGCCTTTTGGGTCAAAGTCGTGGTATCGTTGGCAAAAGTCGTGATCTGTATGTAGCCGATGTTGCCGTCCAGCGTTTTGGTTTTGACGCTTGGCAGGTTGATATCCTGCCGGGTGATCGTGAAGTCCAGGCTTTGGGCGCGGTTGCGCACGATCTGCAGGGTGACCTTGGTGCCGGCCTTGCCGCGGATCTTGCTGATAGCTTCGTCAACCGACATGCCGCTGGTGCTCTCACCGTTAATGCTGGCTATCAGGTCTTTGGCCTTCAGGCCGGCTTTATCGGCCGCCAGACCGTCAATCGGGGCGATAATTTCCAGATTGCCATCGGCATCCTGCCCCAGCTGGGCGCCGATGCCGCTAAAGGAATTGTTCAGTTCGTCATTGAAATCTTTGGCTTCCTTGGCGGTGAAATAAACGGTGTACGGATCCTTGGTGGACACGGCTAAGCCGTGTTTTAGGCCGTCTTCCAGTTGTTGTTCGTTCAGCTTGCCGTCGTAGTTTTGTTTGAGTGACTTATAAACCTGGTCCACGCCGGAATAGTTAAGTTTGGCCGGCAGGTTGGATGACACTGCCCCGTGACTGTGCCGGCTTATACGCCCGTTTCCGACATTAACGCCAACCACGAAAATAGCCAGCAGGATCAGAATATTCAGTCCGCTGCGCAGAACTGCCCGCAATCTACCTTTTGGTTTCACCCTCATTAGCTTTCATTATAACAGCCCAGACTCCGGATGATCCTTTTTGTATTCTTCCAGGAAGAGCTTCAATTCGACATCCTCGCCGGGCTGGGCAGCTAACCGAGCGGCGTTTTCGGGCTTACGCAAATATTCAATGAGGGCGGCTCGTATAAGTGAACTTCGTGACATGTAGTTACGCTTGGCCAGGGCTTCCACTTGTTCAAGCAGTGCCGGTGACATTGTTAAGTTAATCCTTAGGCTGATGGAGTCAGGGTGCATGCATAATCCCTACATTGAGTGTGCCTTTTATGCATCATTTATGCATGCACCCCTAGCAAAAGGCTGTACGTGCAAACGATGATGTGGGGTAAGTTTAATATTGTTCGAGCAAAAGGCCCAAATCAAAACCCCTAAATCATTAAATTATTTAATCTTTATGGGAAGTGGATGAAGACCAGGCTGCCGACGCTGATGGTGTTGGTCGAGTAGCGGCCGTTCAGGGCGGCGTTGTACTGGCTGATGTTGATGCTGCCGTTGCCGTTGACGCTTTCGACGTACATGGCGTGGCCGTAGGCGCCGGCATTGCTGATGGCGACGTCGCCGGCCTGCGGGTTGCCGTCCACCGGAATGCCATCGGCGCGGGCGTTGTCGTCCCACTGGTTAGCGTTGCCGTAACCGCCCCAGTAAGGCATGGTGCGACCCGAGGCGGCTACCCGGAAAGCGGTGTAGCTGACACATTCGCGGTTATACATGCCCCAGCTGTCGATAACCGAATCCTGGGGGATTTCGCACCACCTGGCCGGGTAGCCGCCGCCGCAGGCCACACCGCTGCCGGCACTGCCGCCGATAAAGCGGGAGTTGGCGGCAATCTGCTGTCGTCGCAGTTCGGCGATGCGGCCCGAATTGGCCGAGATCTGCTGGTTGTAGGCGGCCTGCTGGCCCTCGTTGAAGCTCAATAGTTGTTGTTGCTGTCCCCTGTCGCTGGCCAGCTGATCCTGCTGCTGCTGTTCGGCGTTAACCAATACGTCCAGCTCCGCCTTCTTCTGTTTGAGTTGGGCCTGCAAGGCGGCTATTTCCTTAATCGTGCTGTCGATCTTGTTCTGGACGCTGGTGCGATACTCTTCGCGGTCGACGTAGTCGCTGAGATTTTTACTGGTGGCCAGTTCCTCTATCGTGCTCAGCTGGCCGTCGATATACATGGTTTTAATGTCGTTGCTCAGGTAGGCTTTTTCTTGATCGAGTTTGTTCTGAGCTTCGGTGATCTGCTGCTGCAGGCTGGCCTGCTGGGCCTCATTGGCGGCCAAGGCGGCCTGCACGGCGTTGATCTGGGCCTGCAACTGGTTAATAACGCCCTGGTAACTGCCGGCCTGAGCGGCCAAGCCGTTGACCACGCCCTGGGTAGCATTGTTCTGGGACTGAAGGGCTTTAATCTGTTCGTCGAACTGGTCGGCGTGCACTAAGCTGGCCCCGCCGAGCACGCCAAAAGCCGCCACGATCAAAATGGCGGTACGAGCACGAATTAAAACTGTTTTGAGGACTTTTTGTTTGAGCATAATTTTTGTTTTGTTTATGCGTGCCTCAATTATATCACGTAGCGTCAAATCCCACCTCCTAGCGGCGATCCTATAGTAAGTTGTTGCCGATTACTTAATCTTAAACTTCAGGTAACGGTGAGTCGCGATAACAGAAGATACCGTTCCTATGATTATACCAATAGCAATTTGCATGGTCAAAAGCTGCAGGAAATGCTGTTCGAAATACTGATTGGCATAGTTGATATCGAGCAGTCCGAGACTGCTGGCCTGCAAGGCGTTGGATGAAGCCAGGAAGGCCGAATTGACTATCAGGATGGAAAAGACGGCCGATAACAGGCCGTAGATGGCGCTTTCCACCACGAACGGCCCGCGAATGTAGGTAGTGCCCGCCCCCAGCAGGCGCATGATGGTAATTTCGTCGCGCCGGTTGAAGATAGCCATCTGGATAGTATTAAAGATAATCAAGGCGCAAATGACGGCGAAGACGGCCACCGTTACCACGCCGATTTTGCGCAGTACGTTGGTGGCATGGGTGATGTTGTCGATGGCTTGTTTGCGGTCGCCGTTATAGGACGGCGATTCGGGGGTCTGTAATTTTTGATTGTCCGGCTTGACCAGGAAGGTTTTGATATCCTGGATCTCATTCAGGTCTTTGGGATAAATCTGGATGGTGGCCGGAATTGGATTGCCGACGGTGGCGGCCGCCGTTATAAGGCTCTGGTTGTTTTTGTTCTGGGCGACATAGGCGGCCAAAGCGTCGTTTTTATTAAGGTACTGCACCCTCTGCACTCCCGGCTGTCGTCTAAGCTGGGTGACCAGCTGTTTGGCCTGGGCCTCGCTGGTGGTATCGAGCAGATAGGCCGAAACGCTGATCTTGTTGGTTATCTGGGCTATGGTGTTTTCGAAGGTGGCGTTGGTGATCACCGAAAACAGCACGATAGTCAGTGTTACCACCATGACCGCCATGGCGGCTACCGCCAAAGTGACATTGCGCATGAAATTCACAATGCCGGTGTGAATGATGCGCCAAAATGTAATTAGTCTTCGTTCCATACTAGTGTTTATAGCCGGCGTTGGCCCGGTCGCTGGCGACTTTGCCGTTTTGGATGGTAACCACCCGGCGCTTTAATTTATCAACGATGTCCTTGTTGTGCGTAGTCAGCAGGACGGTGGTGCCATAGCGGTTAATTTTCTCCAGAACCTTAATAACGTCCCAGGCGTGCTTGGGGTCGAGGTTACCGGTGGGCTCATCAGCAATCAGGATACGCGGCTGGCGGACGATGGCCCGGGCGATGGCCACCCGCTGGCGCTCGCCGCCGCTTAGCTGGCGCGGCATGCGGTCTTCTTTGCCCTTCAAGTTGACAATGTCGAGCACTTTGGGCACGGTGTGGCGGATTTCGCGGTTGCTGACGCCGACGATTTCCAGCGCAAAAGCCACGTTTTCAAAAACCGTTTTGTTGGGCAATAATTTAAAGTCCTGGAAAACAACGCCGATTTTGCGGCGTAATAAGGGGATGTCTTTGTCCTTTAATTTGTCGTAGTCTATGCCGCCGATAATGATTTTGCCAGAGGTGGGCCGTTCCTCGCGGGTCAGCAGTCTTAACAAGGTGGTTTTGCCGGCGCCGCTCTGCCCCACCACAATCACGAACTCTTTGGGCTCGACGTGCAGGCTGACGCGGTCCAGTGCCTGTCCCTCGCTGCGCGCGTACTTTTTTGTTACCCTATCGAGCAAAATCATTAGCTCTATTATAGCATTGCAAACTTAGCTGCTGAGGGAATATTCCAGGTAGGCGTTGATCAGGTTGTCGAGGTGGCCGTCGAGGACGGCGTCGGGGTCGGAGGTTTCGTATTTGGTGCGCAGATCTTTGACCTGTTTATAGGGGTGCAGGACGTAGCTGCGGATCTGGTTGCCCCACTCAGCCGACTGGTTGGGGCCTTTGAGTTCGCCGAGCTTTTCAGCGTGCTGTTCCATCTGTAATTGGGCCAGTCTTGATCTTATAATCGTCATGGCTGTTTCCTTATTCTGCAGTTGCGATCGCTCGTTCTGGATGGCCACCGTTATGCCGGTCGGAATGTGCGTCACCCGCACCGCCGAATCGGTGGTATTAACCGATTGACCGCCTTTGCCGCCGCTGCGGTAAACATCGATTTTTAGGTCTTTTTCATCTATTGCCAGGTCGTCGGGCTTATCGATCTTGGGCATAACTTCCACCTTGGCAAAGCTGGTCTGCCGCAGGTTATCGGCATTGAACGGACTGAGGCGCACCAGGCGGTGCACGCCGTGCTCCCCCTGTAATTTGCCGTAGGCAAAGGGTCCGTCTATCTCTATGGTGGCGCTCTTAAGGCCGGCTTCTTCGCCGGCGGATTCGTCTACGGTAGTAACCTTGTAGGAGTTATTTTCCGCCCAGCGGACGTACATTCTGAATAACATTTGTGTCCAATCCTGCGCGTCGGTGCCGCCGGCCCCGGCCGACAGTGTCAATATGGCATTGTGATCATCGTAAAGCCCGTTGAACTTGAGATCTTCTTTTAAGCCATTAAAAGCCGCTTCGGCCTCTGTTAATTGGTGCTTCAGCTCGGCTTGCATGGAGTCGTCTTTCAGGTTAATCAGCTCCATAACTTCTTTGACGCTGTGTTGCAGCTGTTGCCATGGTTGTACCCTGCTCTCTAAGCTGGAAATTTGCTTCATCGCCTCTTGGGCTTTGCTGGAATCGCCCCAAAAATCACTTTTCTGGCTAGCCTGATGTAGATCAACTAGTTGTGAACTTAACTCATCAATCTTAAGCCGTTCTGCGGCTTCGCTGATTTGTTTATTTAGGTCAGCGGCCCGTTTTCCTTGCTCGTCCATATTAGTCCTTAACTTGCCAGAGCGGTATCAGCTGCTGCTGGAGTTCGTGGGCGAAGGTTTCGCCGCAGTTGCCCAGCACGCCGAAGCCCCACAGCCTGTCGGCGAACATGGCGTCGGCGATGTCGACTATCTGGGGTTTGGTAATGGCCTTGATGCGTTCCGGGATGCGGTAGTAATTGTCGATAACGCCGTCGAAGAAGTAACGGCCGGCGTAGCCGCTGGCCGTGCCGCCGACCGTCTGGCCGCTGCGCTGGAAGCGCCCCAGGGCGTATTGCTTGGTAATGCCTATTTCCTCTTCCGATACGTCGCCGGCCCGGACTTTATGGAGCTCATCGACGATGATTTTAAGCAGTGGTGCGGCGTTTTTGTCGGACACCTGGGCGCCGAACCACCAGTTGCTGGCCTGCCGGGTGTGGCTTAGGCCGGAGTTCATGCCGTAAACCAGACCCCGCTCGCGGGCGGTGCCCAGGATTTTGGAATAAAGCGTTTCGGTCATCATGGTGTTAACCAGGCTCAGCGAGTCGGTTTCGACCTCGCTCATACGGCGCTTCATAAAAGTGTCGATGTAGAAGTATAGGTTTTCGACGGTGTCGTTAGCCACGTAAACCGGCTGGCTAACGCGCTTGGGTTTTTCGGGCGGCAGGGCCAGCCGCTTGCCGTCGGTGGGCAGTTCGATGGCGTCCAATAGCAGGGTGAGAGCCTTGCGGCGGGCGGGTGTCAGATTGCCGGCAATCACGAAGCGCATGTTGGGAGCGAAGTGGGTCCGGGCGTAATGGTCGCGCACGTCGTCGACGGTGACGTTGGACATTAATTCCAGCCTTTCGACGTCGGTTTTGGCGATCAGCCCCAGGCGGCTGCGCATTTCCAGGCTGAGGCGGCGGAAATGGTTGTTACTGCGGGCGGCCATTTCTTCCTGGACGTTGCCAAATTCGGCCCGGAATTCCTCTTCCAGGAATAAGGGCTTGGTAATGGCTACCAATAGCAGGCCCAATACCCTGTCCCATTCAAAATCAGCACATTCGGCTTCGTACGTAATGTCGTAGACACCGGTGGTGGCGTTGCTGTAGGCGCCGTTTTTCTCGAGTTCGGCCTGGAAGTCACGTGAGCGCGGGATCAGTTCGTTGGCGCCCAGCAGGACGTGCTCCATTAGGTGCGGCACTTCCCATTTTTGGGGGTCGACCAGGTATTCGCCGGCCCGGAAATTAATATCGAAGGTCATGACCGAGGCGTGCGGCACGTGGATCAGCAGGCCTTTGGCGCCATTCTTAAGTTTGATTTCGGATACCGTATGCCGCATAGAGGCTATTTTTTCCTTCGCTTGGCGGCGGTTTTACGCTTGCGCTCGGTTTTGCGGGCCTTCTTTTTGCTAGTGGCCTGCTTTTTCTGAGTCTGGGCGGTGGTCTTTTTATCGGTGAAGTCGCCGGCCTCGAACTCGGTTTCGGCGGTCAGGATTTGCGAGGCGTTATCGACCGAGCCGCGGGCCGCCAGAGTCAGATCGGTTTCGATGGCCCGGTCGAGCTCTTCCTGGCTGACCGGTTCGGCATGGAAGAGGTGCAGCAGCACGTCGTGGCGCAGGCTGGTCTGCATGTCCTCGAAAAGCATTTGGCCGCGGCGGCGGTACTCGACCAGCGGGTCCTGCTGGCCGACGCTCATCCAGTGAATGCCTTCGCGCAGGTGGTCCATGTTTTCGAGGTGCTGCATCCAGAGGTTATCCAGTACTTGAAGATAGATATCGCGCTCTACTTTGCGCATAATGTCATCGCCAAAGGCCGCTATGCGCGCGTCGTAAAGTTCGGCCGCCTCGGTCTTAAGAGTTTTTTCAAATTTGGTGGCGTCGCTGTCGAACAGCCGGTCGAGGGCCGGTTCGTCAAACGGGAAAACGTGGCGCACCATGTCTTCGAATTCATCGCTGGTGACCAGCGGTGAAACGGCCAGGGCGTGGGCCTCGTCGTCGATTAAAATTTTGATGCGCTTGCTGATGTTGTCACTGCGCAGGATTTCGCGGCGCATGGCGTAGACGGCTTTGCGGTGGCGGTTCATGACGTCGTCGTACTGCACGACGGATTTACGCTGGTCAAAGTGGAAGCCTTCGACCTTCTTCTGGGCGCCTTCCAGACTGCGGCTGATCATGCGGTTTTCGATTGGTGTTTCGTCGCTGACATTCAGTCTTTCCATAACGCTGGAGATACGGTCGCCGCCAAAAATGCGCATCAGGTCGTCTTCGGTGCTGACAAAGAATTGGGTAATGCCCGGGTCGCCCTGGCGGCCGGAACGGCCGCGCAGCTGGTTGTCG
>DHXS01000014.1:17084-36443 GCA_002413795.1 Candidatus Saccharibacteria bacterium UBA5150
CTGGTTGTCGATGCGGCGCGACTCGTGCCGCTCAGAGCCCAGCACGAACAGACCGCCCAGGTCCTTGACGCCCTCGCCAAGCACAATATCGGTGCCGCGGCCGGCGATGTTGGTAGCCAACGTGACAGCGCCCTTTTCACCGGCGCCAGCCACAATTTTGGCTTCGCGTTCGTTATTTTTGGCGTTTAACACCTGGTGCGGCACGCCGGCGCGATCCAGCATGGCGCCCAGAGCCTCGTTCTTTTCAATCGAAACGGTGCCGATCAGCACCGGCTGGCCCTTGGTGTGGAGGGCTTTTACCTCGCGGGCGATGGCATTGAACTTGGCTTTTTCGGTGCGGTAAATACGGTCCGTCCGGTCAATACGGGCCAGCGAGCGGTTGGCCGGCACTTCCACCACATCGAGCTTGTAAATCTGGTGGAATTCCTCGGCTTCGGTCAGGGCCGTGCCGGTCATGCCGGCCAGCTTTTCATATAAACGGAAGTAGTTCTGGAACGAAATGGTTGCCAGGGTCATGCTCTCCTGCTGGACCTCGACGCCCTCTTTGGCTTCGATTGCCTGGTGCAGGCCTTCGTTATAGCGCCGGCCGGCCAGCAGGCGGCCCGTAAACTCGTCGACGATGACCACTTCCCCGTCCTGGGTTACGACGTAGTCCTTGTCGCGGGTGAATAGAGCGTGGGCCCGTAGCGCCTGCTGTAGGTGGTAAATAGTGCGGATGTTTTCGGAGCCATAAAGATTATCGATGCCCAGGATTTTCTGGATCTTTTCGACGCCGGGGTCGGTCAGAATGACCGTTTTGCGTTTTTCGTCGGTCTCGAAGTGCTTGTCTTTGCTCAGCTGGCGGACGACTTTGGAAAACTGCGCGTAGGCCGTGCCGCTGGTAACGCTGGGGGCGCTGATAATTAGCGGCGTGCGGGCTTCGTCGATCAAAATGGAGTCGACTTCGTCGACGATGGCGTAGTGCAGTTCGCGTTGGCGCAATTGGTCTTCTTCGCGGACCATGTTGTCGCGCAGGTAGTCGAAACCGTACTCGTTGTTGGTGCCGTAGGTGATGTCGGCGGCGTAAGCTTCCTGGCGGCTGGCCGGCTTAAGGTGGCGGAAACGCTCGTCTTCGTGGTCCTTGTTGATAAAAGCGGCGTCATAAACGTAGCTGTGGTCACCAATAATAACACCGGTGCGCATGCCCAAAAAGTCATAAACCTGGCCCATCCAGCCGGCATCGCGCTGTGCCAGGTAATCGTTGACGGTAACCACGTGCACGCCTTTTTCGGTCAGGGCGTTGAGGTAAACCGGCAGTGTGGCCACCAGCGTTTTGCCCTCGCCGGTTTTCATTTCGGCGACGTTGCCTTCGTGGAGAACCATGCCGCCGACCAGCTGGACATCGAAGTGCCGCTGGCCTAATGCCCGCGTGGCCGCCTCGCGCACCACTGCGAAAGCGTCGGGCATAATGGCGTCCAGCGACTCTTTCTTGAGCCGCTTTTTCAAAACATCGGTTTGTTCCTTAAGCTCTTTGTCGCTGAGTTTGCCGTACTTATCGCTAAGCACGTTGACGGCGTGAGCGCGCTTACGCAGCCGCTTGACCGTCTTGGCTTGCGGGTCTCCCAATATCTTTTTGAAGACAATATTCATTCGTATCGCCTAATTATAGACGTTTTTGACCCCGAATGCGACCGTCATTTAGCGCGGCTAAGGCGGCCGAATAGATGCCGGTGGAGCTTGCCGTTGCTGTGCAGGTCTTTATATTTTTGCAGCTGCTGCTTGAGCTTGGCCTCGACGATGTCGACGGCGGCGTACATATTGAGGGCGCTTTCTTTGACTATAATTACCTGTTTCGGCAGATGGAGAGTTACTTCGCAAGTGAAACGGTTATTCTTCTGCCGGGATTTGACTTCTTTAAGATGTACGTCGGCGTGGGCGCTCTCGCGGGCATGCTTGGAGATATAACGGTCCAGGTTGCCGATTTTACGGGTAACATAAGCCTTCAGCTGGTCATCCAGGGTGGCGTGTACGGCATGAATTTCGAATTTTTGTAGCATACCTCTATTATACGCCCGCCCGCCAAGCCCGTCACGCTTGGCGAATCGAGCCGCCTACCTTTAACAATAAAATTTCGCCGTCCATGCATAAAACATATGTAATCCATACATAGCATGTATGTATTATGGGGTATTTATGTGGTGACTGTGTATGTACGCCAAAATTATTTGGTGTAAGCAAAGGGTTTTAACGCGTCCGGCAAAGACACATCGCCGTCGGTGGTTTGGTAATTTTCCAAAATGGCGATCATGGTGCGGCCCAGCGCCAAAGCGGTGGCATCGTTGGTGTGAACCAGTTCGGTTTGGCCGGACTGTCGTTTGACTCGTGTTTTTAGGCGGCGGGCCTGGTAGTCGGTCATGTAGTCGGCGGTGTGGGTTTCGCGGTACTTAGCCTGCCCCGGCAGCCAGGCTTCCAGGTCTATGCCGCGGGCGTTGGGCTTGCCGATATCGGCCGTGCACTTGGTCAGCACCTGGTACGGAATCTCCAGCAGCTGCATTAATTTTTCCTGGATGGCGATCAAAAAGAGATGCTCTTGCAGGCCGTCCTCGGCAACCGTTAGCGATTCCATTTCCAGCTTGTCGAACTGATGCATCCGGAAAATGCCTTCCATGTCTTTGCCGTAACTGCCGGCCTCGCGCCGGAAGCTGGTGGCGTAGCCCAGGTAACGCACCGGCAAGGCGACTTCTTCCAGAATTTCGTTGGCGTGCATTGAACCCAGCACGTGCTCGGCACTGCCCTGCAGCCACAGATCTTCGTCTTCAATTTTATAGCGGTCATCACGTGGCTCCAGGCGATCCATGGCGTCATAAACGTCAGTGCGCAGCATCAGCGGCGGCAGTACCGGCACGAACGGCTTGTTGCTGACTTTAAGATTATTTTCCTTGATGACTTCGTTCAGGAAAGCCGGGTCGGTTAGTTTACTTAGCACGAATTGAATGATGGCAAACTGCAACTGCACCAGATCACCCTTTAGATAAGCAAAGCGCGAGCCGCTGACCTTGGCGGCGCGTTCTTTGTCGAGCCAATCCTTGGCCTCGGCCAGGTGGGCGTGGTTTCTGGCTTTAAAATCAAACTTCTTGGGTTCGCCGACCTTCTTACTGACGACGTTTTCGTCTTCGCTGGCACCGACCGGCACGTCGTCCAGCGGCATATTGGGCACCTGCTTCAAAAGCTCGATAAACTCCAGTTCAATGGCCGCCAGCTGGTGCTCAACTTTGACCAGTTTGTCTTTAAGGTCGCGGCCGGCTTTGACCTGCTCGTCGGAGGGCTTTTTACCCTTACTGCCAGCCGTCAGTTCATTGCGCTGGCGGCGCAGGTCTTCGACCTGCAGTAATAATTTTCGGCGTTCATCGTCAAAGCCAAGCAACTGCTTAATATCCACCTTGTAGCCCTTTTGCTTGGACTTTTCGGCCACCAGGTCAGGATTGTCGCGGACGTACTGAATGTCTAGCATGAGCTCATTATATCGTAGACCTCGGATTTATGGCTTTTTCATATGGCCGAGGGTCAGTTCGGTGCGGGCGCGGGCGTAGGTGCAGTGTTCGCAGGGTCCGCCCATGGCCGCGGTGCCGACCGGCGGCATGTCGTCGTCTTCCAGGCAGGCTTTCATTTTGGCGAGGGTCGGTTCCACCCAGCTATCGCTACCGGTGTATGGAATGACTTTGGTGTGGAATTCCAGGCGGTCGCCGAAGCCGTCGAGGTCGATGCGGGCGTTGGTGTAAACAAAGTAGCCGGTGTCGCTGACTTGGAAGCCGTTTTGGCGCAGCAGCCACTGGTAGACTTCCATCTGCCGCTTGTAGCTGATTTGCCAGTCGGAATCGATGCTGACTTCCCTGGCCTTGGAGGTGGCTTTGTAGTCTACGACGATTAATTCCCCTTGCTCATTGACCCAGATATCGTCCACCGCGCCAAAAACATGGAAATTTGTCGGCTTGTGCAGTGCCGTCACGCCGGTGAAGTTATACCGCCACTTATTGAGATCGGCGTGCCGGTAAGGCACGGCTTTAATCTGGTTGTCGGTCATTATGGGGTGTGGCTCGCCCGAAGCGCGGTAGACATCGAACTCTTTTTTGAATAGTTCGTCGATGGTTTTATTGATGTTGAAGGGCGGACTGCTGGGGCGCTTGATTTTCAGGCGCCCATCGAGCCAGAAACAGCGCGGACACTGCGTAAATAGCTCTATTTTAGAGCGCGAAACCTTAAACGTTTCGGTCTGCCCCGGCTTGTAGGCCGGCGATCTTTCCCTTGTATATGCCATTGCCCCTATTGTAACAGTCGCTAGACTTCTTCCAGAATGCGCATCAACTCGGCCGGGGTGTCGGCCATGGCGGTCGGTTTGGCGGCTTTTAACTCGTCCTTATCGGCAAAGCCCCAACTAACCGCCACACTGCGGATGCCGGCAGCTCGCGCGGCCTCAATGTCGCGCTGTTCGTCGCAAACATAAAAGACCTGCTTGGCGTCCAGATTCTGTTCTTTTAATAACTGCCGCAGGGCCGGCGACTTGCCGAACATCCCCACACTACCATAAATTTCCAGGAAGCATTTATGGATTTTTTTGACGTGCAGGAAATGGCGGATGTTGCGCAATGAATTGGTACTTAAAATGAAAAGCTCGTGACCTTCGGCGTGCAGCTTACTAAGGAGCTGGGTCATGCCTTCGAACGAATCCAGGTGGCGGATGGCATGCCGCATCCGCCGCTGGCCCTTAAAATACAGCCGCGGTGCGTCCCACCAGTGGTAGCCCAGGCGCCGGACCATGCCGTTAATCGACAAGCCGCGCAGTTCGTGGCGCTGCTCGTCGGACAGTTTGTTAATGCCGGCTTCCTTAGCCAGGAAATCGGCCACGTAATCAAAGCTGTCAGCCAGGGTCCCGTCAAAGTCGAAAATAATCGCCGCCATCAGCTTGCAATCGGCTCGTACGGAATGTGACACATGCCGCGGCCGGTCCGCTCGGTAAATTTTTGGTGATAATCTTCGGCCTCATAAAACGGCCCGGCTGGAGTGATCTCGGTAACGATTGGCTCCTTAAAGTTGGCCTGGGCGGCTTTCTTGGCGGCTTCGGCTAGCCTCTTTTGGCCGTCATCAAAGTAGAAAATAGCCGTGCGATAACTGTCGCCAATATCCGGTCCCTGGCGATTGAGCTGGGTCGGGTCATGCATCCGGAAAAAGTGCTTGCACAGCATTTCGTAATCTACCTGCTCGGGGTCAAACTCCACCAGTACGGCTTCGGTATGTCCGGTAGTGTGCGTGCAGACTTCTTCGTAGCTGGGATTGGCGGTATGGCCGCCGGTGTAGCCGACGGTTGTTTTGGTAACGCCGGGAGTCTGATCAAAATAATACTGCACTCCCCAGAAACAGCCGGCCGCGAAGAGTGCTTGTTGCATTATTATTCCCCTTACAGCGTCTTAATTAAGGAGGCGATGGAAAAAATCAGCACCACCAGCCCCAGGGCGCGGCGGAAGTAATTGTCGCCCTTAAATACTTCCAGCAGAGACCAGATAATTAGCGACACTGAGCCGATCCACGATAAAACATCGGCCGTGCGGCCGCTGACCAGCAGGGATAAAACGGTCAGAATCGCCCAGCCGCTCAACGCGACATTGGGGGTTCGCCATATGACAACATGGCCGTTTTTGTCTTTCCAAATCCTGTCCCACAGATCCTGCTGGTGTCGGTTTCCTGCCACTAAATCTCCCCTTTCCGTTGTTGATTAAGTATACGATATTTGGGTTACTGCCTGAAAGTGTGACAGAAATCATATATAAATGCTGTTGCAAAGTTTACTCAAAAGGCATACATTTATGAATATAAATAAGGAGTTACGATATGAGTGCGCTACAATCACTAGAAAATAGCCTGAATGACGTATTCGTCAAGAAGGCGCCGGCCTTGCCCGCCAACGGCAAAAAAGCGCTGGTCGAATACCTGCCCTGGATCAACTTATTGTTCGGAGTGCTGGCCATCTACACCGCTTACGTGCTCTGGCACTGGGCACACCTGGTTAACGGCCTGGTTAACTTTGCCAACAGCCTAAGCGCCGCTTACGGCGGAACGCCGGTTGTCGCCAACCGCCTGACCGTTACGGTTTGGCTCAGCATGGGTGTTATGGCAGCCCAAGGCCTTATATACCTAGCCGCTTTCTCCGGTCTGCGGGCCCGCAAAAAGTCTGGCTGGAACCTGTTGTTCTACGGCCTGCTCCTGAATGTCGTTTACGGTGTCGTGGTTTTGTTCAGCTCTTACGGCTCGGCCGGCAACCTGGTAGCCGCCGTGGTTGAATCGGCCATCGGCTTCTACCTGCTGTTCCAGGTCCGCTCCAGCTATGGCAAAGCGCCGGCTGCCGCCCCCAAAGCTTAGTCTTCGCTAGCTACTCCAGTTCACTGATACGGTCGTGATCTAGGCCGTAGTAATGGGCGATTTCGTGCCACAGCGTATGCTTGATTTGCTCCTTAAGCTCATCGCCGGTATTGGCGTGCTGTTGCAGCGGCAACCTGAACAGCGTGATTTTATCCGGCAGTAAACGGGTTGTGCCCTGGCGCCGGCTGAGCGGCACGCCTTCGTACAATCCCAGTAGCGTTTGATCGTGTCTTAACGCTAACTGTTGGCGCTGCTCGGGCGTCGGCGCATCTTCGTATAAAATTGCCACGTTCTTGATATTCTTGGCATGCTCGCCCGGCAATTCGGTGAGCGCCTGGTCGATCAGCCGCTGAAACTCTTCGTCAGAAACTTCAACCATCTACCAATCATACTATAGGCCCGGGTAATCCAGCGTGGCGAACAAATCTGCCTCAGTTTCGGGGCGACGGATCATTTTCGCGGATCCATCCATGCGCAGTAATACTTCTCCGCAGCGCAGTTTGCCATTGTAATTAGAGCCCATGGCGCGGCAATGGGCACCGGTGTTCTCAATAGCTAGAAGATCTCCCTCGCGTATAGGAGCTAGCAGACGTTCTTTGGTTATGGAGCCTGTGAAATAGTCATTATCTTCGCACAGGCTGCCGACCACACGCTGAATAGCGTGTTCTCCGAGTCTTTTCCTTAGCGGAATAATTTCGTGATGGGCATTGTAGTTGGCTGTACGTGGTAAGTCAGACGAAGTGGTAGCGTCGACGCCGACATCCAAGTGATAACCATCTTTAATAGCAGTAACTCTGGTTATCAGCCAACCGTGAGGGCCGGTAACATGACGACCGTTTTCTGTGACAACCCTGAGCGGCGGCAGGTCGTTACCGGTTATGAGTTCATCGTAAGCTGCTTGGATTCCCTCCCGCAGTAAGGCATAGTCAATCGGCTGTTCATCGGGCTTGTACGGAATGCCTAAGCCACCACCTAGATTGGCAAATTCAAAGTTTATGCCAAGACTTTTGCTCAGCTCGGCGATTTTTCCAAATACCAATCTGGCCGTAGCAATATGCTGCCTAGCATCTAGTTCATTCGAAGCCACCATAGTGTGCATGCCGAAGTGTTCAACGCCTAAATCCATGACATGGCGGTAGGCTGTTTCCATTTGCTCGTCTGGTACGCCGAACTTGGCATCTGCAGGATTACCAATAAAGCTGTCGGCGTCGGCTGTCTTTTTATCGCCGGGATTGTGGCGAAAGCTAATAGTGTCTGGAAACTCTCCACTAAGATCATCGAGTACTCTACCGATCTGGCTCGTATGGTCGAGGTTTAAGATTGCACCCTTATCGTGAGCTCTTTTGTACTCGCCTGCCTTGGTATGGTTAGAGGTAAACATTATCTCTGAACCCGACAGACCGACGGCTGAAGCTATTGCGATCTCCGGCCCTGAACTGGCATCGGCTCCCATGCCTTCACTGGCAACAATCTCAATTACATGGGGATTTGGATTGGCTTTAACAGCGTAATAGTTGATGTAGGCTTCTCCGTTTGGGCCGCGCACCCAATCGAATACCCGATTCAAGCCTCGCGCAGTCTCCCTTATACCGGCTTCGTCATAAAGATGAAAAGGCGTTGGAAATTGCTCTGTCAGCGACTCGATTTGATCAGGCGGTAGCGGTAGTTCTCGCGTCATGGGCTTTAATCTACGCTTCGAGAGTCACGTATGCAAGCATAAGCTAAGCTGTGAGGCGGAGGCGTTTTAGCAGCCAGTCGCGGGGCAAGATGCTTAGGAACCAGCCGGCGCGGGGGCCGGAGTCTTTGCCGATCAGCGCTCGGTAAAGCGTGGTGAACATCTCTTTGGGTTCCAAGCCGCTAGAGTCTTTTAAGTCATAGATAGTTTTATGGAACCAGTCGCCATCGGCATCGGCCGGAGCGGCTTCAATTTTTGCCGCTAAGCTAATCAGGAATTGTTTTTCTTTATCACTGAATTGGCCGCTGTCGACTTTTTCGGCTAGGGCGAATTTAACATCTTCGGGGGCTCGCTTTTCCAGCCAGGCGTCGATGAATTTCAGCTCGGCTTTGATGATATCGGCGTCTTCATCAACCACTTTGGTATATTCGGTGCGGCCGATGATTTCCAGCGTTTTGGCCGGGTCTTTGAGTGCCGCTTGGTAGCTGGCGACGAGGTGCGAAAACGGCACCCGGCTGATGGTCGGCTGTTTCAGTCCGTGCAAGGCAATGTCCACCAATTGTTTTTCGGTGGCCGTCTTATCCGGCTTGGCGAGCAGCTCGCCAAAGTCATCGACCAATTTAATAAGGGTTGTGCCTTCGTCGAAAAATAGCTGTTTTTCGGGTGAGTAACGTAATAGAAAGTACCAGATTACTTCGGCGGGCAGTAGGTCCAATAGCTCGGCGGCGGTAATTACGTCGCCAGCGCTTTTGCTCATTTTTTTGGTTTCGCCGGTGCGGTTAATAAAGTTGTACGGAATCGGCAATGGCGCCTCGGCCTCAAAGACCTTTTCGGCAATAACGGCGCCGGTATCATACGAGCCGCCTTTGGTGGCATGGTCCCTGCCAAAAGGCTCGGCATTCACGCCCAGCAGCCACCAGCGGGCCGGCCAATCGATCCGCCAGTTAAGTTTAACCTGCCCGTCGGCATAGCTTACCTGTTGGTTCTGGCCGTCTTTGTCTTTGTCTTTGTAGGTCAGTGTTTTGTCGGCTTTTTGGAGACTCACAAATTGCCGGTTTTTGAGATAGCCCCCTTCATTTACCTGAATAGGTGACCATTCCTCGCCCAGCTTGTGACCGGAGACGGTTTCTAAAATCTGGCGGATATCGGCCTGTTTTTCGAGCGCTTTTTCGATGGCCGTCACGAAAAAGCCTTGGCGATATTTTTCCCGGGCCCTCAAAACTTCCATATCCAGGTGCATTTTTTCGGCTGCTGTTAACAAATCTTTAAGGTAATAATCAGCGTATGAGCCGGCTGAGCCATCGGGTGCCGGCACGTCACACAGCGGCTTGCCCAGGTATTGTTTAAAGTCTTCCGGCACGCCTGCGGGTACTTTGCGGAAGACGTCGAGATCGTCGACCACGTGGATGTGGCGGGCCTGGCGGCCGCGCTTTTTGAGTTCGTAGGCCACGGCCTCGGCTGTCAGCACTTCACGTAAGGTTCCCAGATGATAGGTGCCCGACGGCGATACGCCGGACGACACCACGATCTCGCCCTCAGGGTGTTGGGAAATCAGTTCATCTACAGCCGTGTTCAGCCACTGCATGCTAGCCAATGCTGACAATTTTGTAGCTGGTGGTATCGGTCGGGGTCTGGATTTCGACCGCTTCGCCCTCTTTTTTGCCCAGCAGGGCCTGGCCGATTGGCGATTCGTCGCTGATTTTGCCGTTTAAAGGGTCGGCTTCAACCGTGCCGACCACTTGGAATTCCTTGGTTTTGCCGTCACTGCGCAGTTTGACCACCGATCCTAACTGGACTTTGCTGTCGCCGCGGGGCTTGCGGATGATTTCGGCGTTCAGCAAGATGTTCTCGACTTCCGAAATGCGGGCCTCGTTGCGGTCCTGCTCTGCCCTGGCGGATTGGTATTCGGCGTTTTCAGCCAGGTCGCCCAGTTCGCGGGCGGTCTTGATGGCGTCGGCAATATCGGGACGCTTGGCGACAAGCACTTCCAGCTCGGCCTGCAGTTCTTCCACCCCAGCTTTGGTCAATCTAAATAACTTTTTCATCGGCCCTCTCCTTTCTTAGGCTTTAACAGCCAGTGTTTTCAATAATTCGCCTTGGCTTACCTGACGGGCTGTGTCTTCGGTGCGAGCTTTCAGCTCGTAGTGGTCGCCGGCAACCGTCTTATCGCTGATAACCAGCCGGTACGGTATACCCAAGAGGTCGGCATCGGCGAACTTTTCGCCCGGCCGCGCATCCCGGTCATCATATAGTACTTGAACGCCGCCGGCTGTCAAACGTTCATACAAATCATCGGCTTGTTTTACCACCTTGGCATCATTGCCCAGCCGCGCCAGATAGACCTTGGCGGGTGCCACCGCTTCCGGCCAAACCAGGCCCTTATCATCGGCAAAATGCTCGGCAATAACCCCCGCCAAACGCGTGATACCGATGCCGTAGCTACCCAGCACGACCGGCTGCTGCTTGCCATCTTCATCGGTAAAGTAAAGACCGAGCTGTTCGCTTTTGGAGGTACCGAAATTGAAAATATTACCGACCTCGGCGGCTTCAACTTCTTCCAGCTCGTCTCGCTTCACAGCCAGCTGTTTGAGCACTTCGTCGCTCAGTACTTCCTTGTTAATGGCGATTTTCTTGGCTTTATTCAGGTAAATGGTGTCTTCGCCGGCCTCGCTAACGGTTTGGAATTCATGGCTGAACTGGGTGAAGGCCCCGCCCGACGCAAGAGTGAAAAAAGTGCTGTCGCCGAGTCCGACGCGTTTAAAAACTTTCATATAGGCCGCCGTAACGGCGTCGTAGAACTTCTGATGTTCGGCCTCACTGCGGCTATACGAATACAAATCCTTCATCACAAACTCGCGGCCGCGCATAATGCCGCTTTTGGCACGCAATTCATTGCGTAATTTGGTTTGGAACTGGTAGGCGTAGGCCGGCAGGTCACGATAACTGCTGAGGTAGTTTTTCATCATAGCGGTGATCGGCTCCTCGTGCGACCAAGCCAGTCCTACCGCCGTGCCGTTTTTAAGCTGGCTCTTAAACCAGACGTCCACTTGCTTGTCATCCCAGCGGTCGGTCGTTTCCCAGAGTTCTTTCCTCTGCAGACTGGTCATAATCAGTTCCTGGCCGCCGATGGCGTCCATTTCTTCGCGAACGATCTGCTTAATGTTCTCCAATACCCGCAGTCCCAGAGGTAAATAGGCGTAAACGCCGGCCATTTCTTTGTGAATAAAGCCGGCTCGGATCAACAGCTGGGCGTTCTTAGCCGTTTCATCAGCCGGAACATTCCTAGTGGTCTTGGTAAATAATTGGGAGAGTCTCATGATGCAGTCATTTTACCCTACCTGACATGGACTAGAAAGAGCGCTATGAAAGCGATGCCGTTTTTTAGAGCGTGCAGGCTCATAGAGGCCCAAAGGCCGTCGGTCTTTTGGCGCAGGTAAACCAGCACCAGCCCGAGCACGAAAGTATCCAGAGCGGCTATATAAAGCGGGCCGCCGCTGCCGCCTTCCGGCAGGTGGGCGATGGCAAATAAAGCGCTGGTGACGACGCCGGCGGTCACCACCGGCATGGCCTTGCGCAGACTGCTGTATAGCAGGCCGCGCATCATAATTTCCTCCGTTAGGGGCGGCAGGATTACCAGACTGGCAAATGTCAGACTAAGCGCCAGTGCGCCATGGACATTATTAAAACCAAGGTCCTGAGTCTGGTTAATGTTCAGGCCGGGTACAAAGTGACTGACCAGACCCACCGTCACCACGTACAAGACGAAGTAGAGCGGCAAAGCCGCCAAGCCATAAAGCAAGTCGCTCCAGCGCGGCCGGCGCAGACCGATGGCCGCCGGGCTTATATTAAAGGCCCGTAAATAGGCGTAGACTGAGCCCAGAATCAGTCCGCCGGTTATCGCGAAGTAGGCGAACTGGGCGCTTACCGAGTTGTCCAGCCACAGCGTAATGCGCGCCAAAGACCAGCCCCGCAGGGCCGGATACAGGCTGATCAGCAGGCCGGCGACAGCCTGCGACAGGAAATAGATTAATATCACCGCCAGCAAGGACAGCCAGGGATTCCAGGACCGCCCGGGCGGCTTAGAAGAAACGTTTGACATCAACAACAGTAATTAACAGGATCAGGCTGACCAGCACCAGAAAGCCGGCGGCGTTGATGGCCTCTTCGCGCTTAGCCGACAGCGGCCGCTTGAGCCCGCGGCTGATAAGCGTGATCCAGAGCCGGCCGCCGTCCAGCGCCGGGATGGGCAGGATGTTCATAATGGCCAGGGTCAACGAAATGTAGGCGATGATGAACAACATATATTGGTAGCCCAGCAGACTGCCGCTCTTGAGGATTTCAAACACGCCTACCGGCCCCGCCACGTCGGCCGAGGCGGCCGCCTGGCCGTTCTGGCGGGCGGTATGGTTGCCGGTAGCGGCGCCGGCGATCAGGCTGCCCAGGCCGCCGAGGGCGTGCCCCAGCCCCTGGAAAGTCAGGCCGGTCAGCTGAGCGCTCAGCCCGACGGCCACCACCGGCGCCGACCAGCTGGAGCGCTGCAACTGGAAATCGGCCGGAATAATACCCAGGTAGCCCTTGGGGTTATCGGTTTTGCGGCTGGCCTCGACGGTTTTGGCGTCCAGTAGCGTAACCCTGGCCAGCCGGTGGTGGCCGTCGCGGACGTAAAACAGTTCCACCGTCTGACCGGCAAAGGACTTGGTGACCTGCGGCAGTTTGTCCTTATTATTAATGCCCACGGGGCTATAACCGGGCCGGCCAATGTCGGTTAGCTCGTCGGTCGATTTCAGGCCGGCCTTGGCCGCCGGCGATCCCGGCTCAATATAGCCGACCAGCACATTGGAGGTAACCAACTGGCTGTCGCTCTTGACGGTAAACTGGTTATCGACCAGCTTGGGCATGCCTGCCAAAGCGATAATTGTGAACAAAAACAGCGCCGTAACCAGGTTCATAAAGACGCCGGCGGCCATGATTTTACTCTTCACCCACAGGCTGGCGGCCCCAAAGGTCCCCGGCTCGGTGTCGCTGTCGTGTTCACCCTTCAGCTTGACGAAACCGCCCAGCGGCAAGGCGTTAATGCTGAAGGTCCAGCCGGCCTTGGTCTTACGTTTATAAAGGCGCGGCGGGAAGAAAATACCGAACTCCTCGACCTCAACACCGCCCCGGCGGGCCACAATAAAGTGCCCGAATTCGTGCACCACAACCAGCCCGATAAACAGGATAATTCCCACTATTAGCAACAAAATCGACATCTGCCCTTTATTGTAACAAACTGCGGTGCGGTGTATAGTGTAGGTATACAGAGGTAATACAAAGAGTTAAAAATGAGTCGTGTGGGCTTACCAAACTTTATGGCTATCATAGCTTTCCCGAAAGTTGCCGTCCTGCCGGCGGCGCCGACGGTTGATGCCGACACGCCGGGCTCCAAAAAGCGTCTGCACGAACTGGTGCACCGTCACAGCCTGGCTGTCTTCGCCCTGCTTTTCCTGATAGTCGGCGCTTCGGCCATCCAGGTGGTGGGTACTTATAAATCGGCTCATGTGATACTGGCGGCCAATTCTACGGATCATGCGGTTCATGTACCGGCCATCCCCTTGCAAGGGCCCAACGCGGTGGTTGCCGGCTACCAGCTTAGCGACACCGTCCAGCGCATAGCCGGACAGCCTCTGAACCTGGTTATCGGCACCAAAACCGTACCCGTCAGCTCGGACACCATTAAAAGCTGGCTGCAGGTTGTGGCTAATCGTAAAGAAGGTGTGGCTTACATCCATGTTAATGAACCGGCTATTAATAAGTCGCTCAACGACGCCGCGGCGCCTTATATTAAAGACCCGATCAACCAGATTTCGGTTACCCGCCCCGATGGCACTTCCCAGGTTATAGCCAGCGGCCGCGACGGTACCAGCCTGGGTGATATCACCGCCTTCAGCCACCAAATCGGCCAGAACGTCCTTAGCGCCAAGGGCATGCAATTGACCCTGCCGGTAGAAACCAAGGCCTTCGCCACCACGCCGGCCACCGACATCAAAAAACTAATAGAAGTTAACGTTGTCAGCAAACAAATGTACCTATACGACAGCGGCCAGCTGACCCGCAGCTACCCGATCAGCGCCGGCGCGCCGTCCACCCCGACGCCCATCGGCCAGTTTAAGGTTTACTCCAAGTTTGCCGTACAGGATATGAAAGGCTTCAACGCCGACGGCAGTAAATACTTACAGCCGCACGTACACTGGATCAACTACTTCCTGCCCGGCGGCTATGCCGTCCACGGTAATTACTGGCGCCCCTTAAGCGCGTTCGGCGCCATCAACAGTTCGCATGGCTGTGTTTCCCTGCCCGATGACGAAGCCGAATGGGTTTACGACTGGACGCCCATCGGCACCACGGTCGTCACGCACTACTAAACGGTCAGGATTTCCTGCTCTTTGGCCTTGGCCGTTGATTCGACCTCGGCACGCGCCTTATTCATAGCTTCTTCGACCTGGTTGCTCAGGCGCTTGGCGTCGTCTTCGCCCAGTTGTTTGTCTTTTTTGGCTTTATCAATGGCATCCATAGCTTCGTGGCGGACATTCCGTAAATTAATCATGGCCTCTTCCTGCTTTTGACCGACCTGTTTGGCCAGTTCGCGGCGCCGTTCCTCGCTGAGCGGTGGAATCGGCACCCGCACCACCCGGCCATCATCGGCCGGATTCAGCCCCAGGCTTTGGTTATTACGAATGGCCTCTGCAATGGCCTGCAAATTATTGGGGTCAAACGGAGTGATCTGGATCAGCTGCGCCTCCGGCGCGGTAATGGTGGCGGCCTGGATAAGCGGTATTGAAGTACCGTAGGCTTCCACCGTAACCCCATCTAACATACTGGCACTGGCTCGCCCCGTGCGCAGGCTCTTCAAGCTATCCCGAAACCGCTCCACGGCCTGGGAAAACTTGCTCTGCGCACCCGTAACTACTTGATCAGAGTCCATAGCTCTACTATACCCCGCTTATTCGAGTTCGCCGAGAGCCAGGCGCGAAAAGCGGCGCACCACCACGTTTTCGCCCAGGCGGGCGGCGTGGTCTTTAACGTAGTCACCGACGGATTGGTCAGGATTCTTGACAAACGGCTGCTCCAAAAGTTCTTTAACATCTTGCGGCTCGCTGGCCGCAATGTGCATGGCGACATCCTTAACCAGCCCGGTGAAAATCTCGTTGCGGGCCACAAAGTCGGTCTCGCAGTTTACTTCCACCAGCACGCCGATGCGGCCGTCGTGATTGTAGGTGCCGATCAGGCCGGCGCGGGCTTCGCGCTCACCGCGCTTTTCGGCCTTGGTCAGGCCCTTTTTGCGCATCGCCGCCAAGGCTTTGTCAAAGTCGCCGACGGCGGCTTCTAAAGCCTTTTTAGCGTCCGTTAAACCGACCCCGGTCAGGTCTTTAAGTCGTTTTACCTGAGCGATATCAACTGCCATAACTAGACCTTAACTCTTTCAACTTTGGCCTTTTCCATGCTCGGCTCGGGCGGCGGCGCCTTAACTTTGGCCTTGCCGGCCTCGATGGCGGCCTGCACGTAATCGGTGATTAGCTGGATGGTCTTGATGGCGTCATCGTTGGCCGGAATGGGATAAGTAACCCGGCTGGGATCGGCATTGGTGTCGACCAGCGCCACCACCGGAATCTTCAATTTAAGGGCTTCGCGCAGGGCGTTATCATCGTGAACGATGTCGATGATGAAGACGGCGCCGGGGCGCTTATCCATCTCTTTAACACCGCCATAGGTGACGTTCATTTGGTCGATTTCCTCTTGGAAGCGCTGGACCTCGAGCTTGTTATACTTGTTGGCCAGCTCGCCGGAGGCCATGCGGTTTTCCAGATCTTTAACGTGCTTGACGCGTTCGCCGATGGTGTTCCAATTGGTCATCATGCCGCCCAGCCAGCGCTCCGTAACGTACGGCATGCCGGTGGCCTCGGCCGCCTTCTTGATGATGTCCTGCGCCTGGCGCTTGGTGCCGACCAGCAATACCTGCTTGCCGGCGGCGGCCGTTTGGGTCAGAAAAGCCAGAGCTTCCTCGAGCGCCACGACGGTTTGGGCCAGATCGATAATATGAGTGCCGCCTCGTTTGCTGTGAATATAGGGCGCCATTTTGGGGTGCCAGCGCTCGGTTTTATGGCCGAAATGCGCGCCGGCCGCTAATAGTTGTTTAATGTCGACAGCAGTCGCCATAGTTATCTCCTTAATCTTCGATTGGGAGCCCGTTTGGTCCGCTCAAGGTGCCATACGGGAGGATCAAACCCCAACCTGCTTAATAAGTTACTCAGCCATTGTAACAGATAGGTTTTACTATCGCAACCGTTGTGATACACTAAGAATGTTAACAATTTAGGATATAAAGAGTGCAGCGAGAGACCTAGCTCAACGACCTGCCAGCAACCAGCCCCATTTGGCATTGGTGCTCCCTCTAGCCCGGGTAACGGGAAAGATATTGCATTGGTGCGATCCTTTCTCGATATACCCAGAAAGGATTTTTTAATGCCCGAAATTCAAGAACGACTCGCCGTACCGGACTTTGGATCAGTCGATGAATTAACAGCCGGCCTGGAAGCCAAAGTCAGGTTTGACCCGAACTCCAACCTCTACCCCCGCGATGGTTCGCCCATTTTAGGAGCAATTGAAGCTCGGGCGGCCCACCTCGCCGGCGTTGAGGCTAATGAGGTGGTGGTTTATAACACCGGCATGGCGGCTGTGACCGAAGCTATCGACGTTGCCCTGAAGGCCAGCGGCACACCCACCCCAACTGTCGCTCTAGCCATGGAAACATACTCTCAAACCCGGCGCTACGTAAATTTTCTAACCGGAATGGGGCCAAAGTTTGTCTACTTTGACAGCGGTGATAAAGAAAGAGTCGCTGAAACCATCGATAGACATCAGCCTGACGTGATAATCACCGAAACCGTTTCAAACTACACGGGCGTGCCGGTCCTGGATACTGATTTTATATTAGATTACGCCAGGCAGCAGGAAAAGCCGCCAATTTTGGTGCTCGATAATACCCTTCCCTTGTCAACCGCCCAGCCATTAGGCGAAAAAATCGAAGCGGATGATAAGATCCTGGTCGTAGAAAGCGGCACCAAGTCTTATAGCCTTAACGGCGAAATAATGGGTATAGGTTACACCAAGAACGAGGAGCTCCTGCAGTACCTTAGACAGCTCCGCCGCACTCGAGGCAGCTTGCCGGGCACAGCCAGCCAGGAACTAATTAGCGATTTATTACCGGAAGACCGCGCAACCTTTGATGAACGCAACCGACGGCTATTTAAAAATACCGGGGATATAGCCATCCGACTGGCCCAAGGCGTCGACGGTAATGAGGAATATCTGATTTCCCATCCCGTTTTACCTAATCACCCCAACCAGGAATTCTATAAACGCACCTACCCCGAAGGCGGAACACCGATCTTTTACATTATTTCCCGTAGTCTGCATCAGAACGAAGTCACTAAGCGCCTTTGGGCTCATCCGGGCGTTCAGGAACAAGCCAGGCTGGGGCAGAGCTTTGGTTTTGATCTTACCCGGATCGTACCGGACGAATTTGTCCCGGCGGTCAGAATCGCGGGCGGCGCCGACACCGACGGCGAAGCCCTAGGCGAAGCCTTAGCCGAAGCCCTAAACTCCTAAAGACTGGTCAGCATTTTGGCAGCTTTGGCGGCCAGCAAGCCGTCCATGTCGAAAATAGCCGCTTTTATCATAGTTTTAATGATAACAGATCAGCCCTTTGTGTCCGGGTCTGCGCCATTAGGTACAAACTCGTTCGTTTTGGACGTATTTGTACCTATTCGCCGGCAACGAAGAGACAAAATGTCCCCCCGTTGACCGCTGGTTAACAGATGTGTATAATGAAGTTTCTATGAAAAAGAGTTTGCACCCCGACAATTACCGGCTCGTCGTGTTCGAAGATTTGAACAACGGCTTCCGTTTCCTGACGCGCTCAACCGCCGCTGCCGAGCAGTCTACCAAGTGGGACGACGGTCAGGAATACCCGCTGGTCAAAGTCCACATTACCAGCGCTTCGCACCCCTTCTTCACCGGCGAAGAACGCATTCTGGACATCGAAGGCCGGGTCGATAAGTTCAAAGCCCGGGCCGCCGCCGGCGCTGCCTCTAAGAACAAGCGAGCCTCCGCCGCCAAAAAAGAATCTAAGCGCACCGCCGCCAAGATCGAAAAGGCCGAAGCCAAAGCCGAAAACACCACCAAGTCTAAGTAATAACCGCGCTATGAGCGAAATCATCTTAAACGAGCCGTACCAGCCGACCGATCCCGAAACCGGTGAGCTCTTGCCGGCTATCAGAACTTTTGTGGTCGAAGGCTTGGGTTACGGCATAGCGGAAGTTTTTCAAGGCGGCTATAGTACACCCGAACCTGTCAGAGTAACTCTCGTAAAGCCTTCTGGCGGCAGTGTGGAAACTGAAGAGGCGGTCTGGCTCGACGATGAAAATACATCCTTGCAAGTAGTGTGCAACGACGAGCTACTGATTGCCGCCATGAAAACCCGGCTTAACCTGTAAGCCGTTATCATCTCGTTAACAGAGGTGATATACTTAACGAATGGACAAAAAGGAAGCCGCCCTTAGGCAGGAACTTAAAGAGCTCGAGGTCAAGCTCGAGGACCCCGCTATTTTCAGCGATCCCGCCTACCCCAAACTGGCCAAGCGCAAGAGTCAGGTTGAAGCGCTAATTGCTCTATTTGATCAAAAAGCCCAGCTGACTAAAGCTAAGGTGGGCGCCGAAGGTCTTAAAGACAGTACCGATGCCGAGATGCAGCAGATGGCAGAAACCGAACTGGCCGAGCTGGAATCTAAAATTGCTACCAACGAAGCGGAGCTACTAAAAGTTCTGACGCCGCGGGATCCCAATAATGATCGCGATGTCATCATGGAAATCCGGGCCGCGGCCGGCGGCGACGAATCCAGCCTGTTCGCCGGCGAACTCTACCGCATGTACTCCCGCTGGGCCGAAGATCACGGCTACAAAACTGAGTTAATTAGCGAATCGCCCAACGAGGTCGGCGGCTTCAAGGAAATTACTTTTGCTATCAGGGGTGACGAGGCCTACAAAAACCTGAAATTCGAGGCCGGTGTGCACCGCGTACAGCGCGTGCCGGTGACCGAGAGCCAGGGCCGCGTCCATACCTCCACCGCCACCGTGGCCGTCCTGCCCGAAGCTGAGGAAACCGACATCGAAATCGACCCGGGCGACCTGCGCATCGACGTTTTTCGCAGCGGCGGCCACGGCGGCCAATCGGTTAACACGACCGACTCGGCGGTGCG
>DHXS01000014.1:36678-36855 GCA_002413795.1 Candidatus Saccharibacteria bacterium UBA5150
CACGACCGACTCGGCGGTGCGCATTACCCACCTGCCAACCGGCCTGGTAATCACCAACCAGGATGAAAAATCTCAAATTAAGAACAAGGCCAAGGCCATGAGCGTCCTGCGCTCGCGCCTCTTGCAACAAAAAATCGACCAGGAGGCCGAACAGCTCAGCGCCGATCGCAAGAAGTT
>DHXS01000009.1:0-3031 GCA_002413795.1 Candidatus Saccharibacteria bacterium UBA5150
TCTCAGTCCCAGTGTGGCTGGTCATCCTCTCAGACCAGCTAATGATCGTCGCCTTGGTGAGCCTTTACCTCACCAACAAGCTAATCATGCGCAGGCCGTTCCCAAACCGCCGAAGCTTTACCCAGCACCTTTCGAAAAAGATGCTGGGCACATGCGGTATTAGACACCATTTCTGGTGCTTATCCCTCAGTTTGGGGTACGTTCCTACGTGTTACTCACCCGTCCGCCGCTCGTGTACTCCCGAAGGAGCCTTACCGCTCGACTTGCATGTCTTAGGCACGCCGCCAGCGTTCATCCTGAGCCAGGATCAAACTCTCCAAAAAAAGAACTTGTTCGTGACTTCAGTCAAACATTGACTTACTTTAAAACAGTTCAAAAATGAACTGACGTTGATCGTTTGCTTCTGTTACGAAGCAAACGGTTAACGCTTTGCCCGAGGGCAAAACATTAACTTGCACTATTCAATTTTTAACGTACCAAACAGCTTTTTCGAGAGACTTTCATAGAAAGCCCACGTCAAGCCATTCACACTATCTTACACCCTTCCGACCCTCCCGGTCAAGGGGTAAACCGACCATAATTGCTGTAGTTACCACATCAAAACGCTTATGATTTTAACGCTACGATGTCTCAGTTTGGGTAGACACGGCCCGGAAGACGGTTTTGGGTTTGTAGCATTTTTTTGTTAATCATCGTGTTTCTAAGGTGTTGCATTTGCCTGTTTAACAAAATTTTGTTACAAAGTAAAAATGGTCAAATACGATGTGCTAAGAAAGCTTGGGCTGAGTAAGACTTCGGCCGCTTGCTATGAACAGTTATACAAGCATGGGGCGGCAACCGCCGCCCAGCTTGCCGAACAGCTTAACCTGCCCCGCACCGGACTGTACCGTATAATGGCTGGCCTGGAGACCAAGGGTTTTGTACATGCCGTCAAGACAACCGCCCAGCCGACATACTACTATGCCGAACAGGTTGATACTGCCCTGAGTAATATGACCGTTTATCACAAACACCTGGCGGCAGATTTGATTAAACAACAGCGCGAGGCTATGCGTCGCCAGAATCCTGATCTTTTGTAGGCTTGTCGCTGAGGAGCTGGGGCTGGTCGGTGGCAGGGGCCTCTTCTTCGAGTTCGATTTCGTCGGTTTTGTCGACTAGGGCCAGCGAGACGACCTGGTCTTTGCCGTTGAGGCGCATGATGCGGACGCCCTGGGTGGCCCGGCCAAGGGCCGAGATATCTTTAAGGCCCAGGCGGATAGTCTGGCCCTGCTGGCTGATAATAATGACTTCCTGGTCGGCGCTGGTCAGGGTTTTAACGCCTATCAATTCGCCGGTTTTGTCGTTGACGACGGCCGAGCGGATGCCGACGCCGCCGCGGGCGTGCGGTGTGAACTGGGCAACCTTGGTGCGTTTGCCGTAGCCGTACTTGCTGATCACAAAGATGTCGGAGCCCTCCTCGACGATGTCCATGCCAATGACATGGTCGCCGGGTCGCAGGCGGATGCCGCGCACACCGCGGCTGACGCGGCCCATCGGCCGGGCGCCCTTTTCGTGGAAGCGGATAGCCTGGCCTTGCGAAGTGCTGATAACTACTTCATCGTCACCGGTGGTCATGCGAATCCACTTCAGCTCATCCCCTTGGTCCAGGTTGATGGCGATCAGGCCGCTGGTGCGGACATTCTGGTACTGCTCGAAGGGTGTTTTCTTAACGACGCCGCGGACGGTGCACATGATCAGGTTGGCGGCCTTGTCGGTCTTGCTGATGTTAATGACACTGCTGACGGTCTCCTCGGGCTGCAATTGCAGGAGGTTGACTATGGCAACGCCTTTGGCGTTTAAGCCGACGGCCGGAACCTCGTAGGCCTTCAGGCGGAAGACCCGGCCCTTGTTGGTGAAGAACAGCAGGAAGTCGTGCGTGCTGGCGCTGACAACGTGCTCAATAACGTCTTCTTCGCGGGTGGACATGCCGCGCCGGCCCTTGCCACCCCTGCCCTGGCGCTTATATTCGCCGAGCGGGCTGCGCTTAATGTAGTTGGCGGCGGTCAGGGTGACGGCCACTTGCTCGTCGGCGATCAGGTCTTCGTCGCTCATTTTACCCAGTTCGGAAGCCACGACCTTGGTACGCCGGTCGTCGCCGTACTGCTTTTTGAGCTCCAGTAATTCGTCCCTGATAATCTTGAGGATTTTCTTTTCGTCGGCCAGGATGCCTTCCAGTTTGGCGATCAGCTTGAGCAGTTCGGCCAGCTCGTTTTCGACTTTTTGTCGCTCCAGGCCGGCCAGGGCCCGCAGCTGCATGGCCAGAATGGCCTTGGCCTGGATCTCGGTCAGTTTAAAGGCCTTGATAAGGTTGGCCTGGGCGTCTTCGGTGGTGTCGGAAGCCCGGATGACTTTAATGACTTCATCGATGTGGTCCAGGGCAATCTTCAGGCCTTCCAGGATATGGGCTCGTTCCTGGGCTTTGCGGAGTTCGAAAGCGGTGCGGCGGCGCACCACCTGCCGGCGGTGCTTGATGTGCTCATTTAAGATGTCCTGCAGGCCGAGCACCCGCGGCTGGATGCCGTCTATCAGAGCCATCATGTTGAAGTGGAAGCTGGTTTGCAAGGGCGTCAGCTTATAAAGCTGGTTGAGTAATTTTTTGGGATAAGCGTCTTTTTTGAGGTCGATGACGATGCGCACCTTGCCGCGGGCCGTTTCGTCGCGCAGGTCGCTGATGCCGGTCAGTTTTTTGTCGCGGACCAGGTCGGCGATCTTAAGAACCAGCGTTTCCTTGTTCAGGGCGTAAGGGATTTCGGTAATAACGATCTGGTGGCGGCCCTTAGCGCCCTCCACGACCTCGGCCACACCGCGGGTCACCACGCCGCCCCGGCCGGTAGCGTAGGCCGTGCGGATCGATTCCTTGCCGTAGATGATGCCGCCGGTCGGGAAGTCGGGGCCTTTAACGTGCTTTAGCAAGTCGTCGAGCGTGGAATCGGGCTGGTCGATAAGCTGGATTTCAGCGTCGACCAATTCGTTCAGGTTGTGCGGCGGGATG
>DHXS01000009.1:3193-77354 GCA_002413795.1 Candidatus Saccharibacteria bacterium UBA5150
ATGTTGGTGGCCATGCCGACGGCAATGCCCAGCTGACCGTTCAATAACAGATTGGGCAGCTTGGCCGGCAAAACGGTCGGCTCCTGGGTGGTGCCGTCATAGTTGTCGCGGTAATCGACGGTTTCTTTGTCGATGTCGGCCAGGGCTTCATCGGCCAGGCGGGCCATTTTAGCTTCGGTATAACGCATGGCGGCCGGCGGGTCGCCGTCCATAGAACCGAAGTTGCCCTGCCCGTTGACCAGCATGTAGCGCATTGCCCACGGCTGGGCCATGCGCACCATGGCGTCATAAATTGAAGAGTCGCCGTGCGGGTGGTACTTGCCCATGACGGCGCCGACGACGTTGGCGCTCTTGCGGTGGCGGGCGCCACTGCGCAGGCCGTCTTCGTTCATGCTGTAGAGGATGCGGCGATGCACGGGTTTTAGACCATCTCTGACGTCAGGCAGGGCCCGATCAATGATAACGCTCATGGAATAGCGCAGGTAGCTGTCTTCCATGACGTTTTCGACGGTGCGCCGTTCGACCGAGCGCGAGTGCCCGGAGTCCAGGATATCGGTAGCGTGCTCGACGCCGCGGCGGCGGTCCTCCATAGAAGTTTCGCGGATTATTTCGTTGTCCGGCTTCTGGTCTTCGTCCATGCTAAATGTCCAGGTCCTTTACGAATTTGGCATTGGTCTGAATAAAGCTTTTGCGTAGTTCCACCTCTGTTCCCATCAGCTTGCTGAAGATGGTGTCGGCCTTTTCGGCGTCTTCTACTTTGACCTGGACCAACACCCGTTTTTCGGGATTCATGGTGGTGTCGAACAGCTGGTCGGCGTCCATTTCGCCCAGGCCCTTGTAGCGCTTCTGCTCGATAAAGCCGGCCTGCTTCAGGCGGTCATCGCCGGGGCTTAACTTGATGCCCTCTTTTTTGCGCCGGGCAATGATTTCATCCAGAACTTTGTCGAGCTCCTCTTCGTCGTATATAAAGACGGAGTTTTTGCGGCCCTGCTTGACCAGCTCGAAGAGCGGTGGCTTGGCCAGGTAAACGTGGCCGCCGTCGACCACCGGCTTCATGTAGCGGAAGAAGAAAGTCATTAAGAGCGTGCTGATGTGGCTGCCGTCGACATCGGCGTCGGTCATGATGATGATGCGGCCGTAGCGCAGGCCTTCAATGTCGAAGGATTCCTCAATGCCAACCCCCAGCGCCTTGATAAGACTGACAATCTCGTTGTTGGCCAGCATTTTGTCGAGCCGGGCCCGCTCGACGTTCAGGACTTTGCCGCGCAGCGGCAGGATGGCCTGGGTCTTGCTGTCGCGGCCGGATTTGGCCGAGCCGCCGGCGCTGTCGCCCTCTACCAGATAGATTTCGGAGTTGTGGGGGTCTTTGGATGAGCAGTCGGCCAGTTTGCCGGGCATACTGGCGCCGTCCAAAACGCCCTTGCGCAAAATGTTGTCGCGGGCGGCGCGGGCGGCTTTGCGGGCGCGGGCGGCCAGCAGTGCTTTGCCGACGATCTTGCGGGCAATGCCGGGATGTTCTTCCAGGTAATAATTGAGGTGTTCGGCCAGCACCTGCTCGACTATGCCGCGGACTTCGGGGTTGCCGAGCTTGTTTTTGGTCTGGCCCTCGAATTGCGGATCGGGCAGTTTGACCAGAATGATGGCCGTTAAGCCTTCGCGGGTATCCTCGCCGGACAGGTTCTCTTCTTTTTCTTTGAGCAGGCCCTGCTTGCGGGCGTAGTCGTTAACTACGCGGGTTAAGGCGGCCCGAAAACCGGTCAGGTGTGTGCCGCCGTCGGGATTTAAGACGTTGTTGGCGAAGGATTTGATCATTTCGGTGTAGGCGTCGGTGTACTGCATAGAAATTTCAACCTGGACTTCTTTGAGTGTTTTATCGACGTAGAAAATATCGTCGTCTACGACCTCTTTGCCGATGTTGAGGTGCTTGACGTAGCTTTGGATGCCGCCTTCAAAGTAGAAGCCGTAGCGGCGGCCGGTCTTTTCGTCTTCTAATGAAGTGTGGATACCCTTGGTTAGATAGGCGGCGTGCCGCAGGCGGTCCAGGATAACATCGTAGTTAAATTCAATGCTTTCTTTGAAGATGGTTTCGTCTGGGTAGAAAGTAATTTCGGTACCCGTCTTATCGGTTTTACCGATCATTTTAAGATCGCTTTTGGGCGCGCCTCTTTCATATTCCTGGAAGTAAACTTTGCCGTCGCGGTAAACGGTAACAGCCAGCCGGGCCGACAGGCCGTTGACCACGCTGACCCCGACGCCGTGCAGGCCGCCGGAGACTTTGTAGCCGCCGTCGCCGAACTTGCCGCCGGCGTGCAATACGGTTAATACCGTTTCGACGGTGCTCTTTTTGGTTTTGGGGTGAATGTCGGTGGGGATGCCACGGCCGTTATCGATCACATTAACGCCGCCATCGGCCAGCATTTTAACCGACACCTCGGTAGCGTGCCCGGCAAGGGCTTCATCGATGCCGTTGTCGACAATTTCCCAGACTAAATGGTGCAGGCCTTCCGAACCGGTGCCACCAATATACATACCCGGCCGCTTGCGTACCGGCTCCAACCCTTCAAGAACGGTAATCTGGTCAGAAGAATAACCGGATTTCTTAGTTTTACCCTCGGCCAAAATTAACCTCTAATTATAACTGTTTAAGTGTTGTCCCACTGCTCTTATTATACCCGATCCGCAATCTGTAAACAACCTCATATAGTTGTATTTTTATTAGGCTTTATGGTTAAATTAGCCTGGTAATAAGTAGATAAAAATGTTTGAAAAACTACTCTCGGTCTTACCCTACAGCCCCGGCCTGACGCACCAGATGGCTTTCTATAGCCGGCGGATGCGTGAGGAGGCCTCGATCCGGCGCACCGGCCTGATCTTTATCGTGCTGGCCTTTATGATCCAGTTCTTCGCGGTGCTCAGCCCGCCCCAGTCAACTGTTGCCAGTAGTGGCAATGACCTTATTAACGGTGGTTTCAAGACGGCGTCCGAGGCTAAAAGTATCTGTCTGTCAGGTGCCAAAAATTACGGAACTATTGTTCACTACTTCGGTCTCACTTGTAAAGATATAGGTACGGCTGATGATCTTTGCATCCATACCGGTGCCCAGAACTATTATTCCATGGGTTGGAATCCGCAAGGTTCTATCTATAACGGCAAGCAGACCAATGAGACGCCCTACTCTATACCGGGTGCCGGCACTATTTTCGCCCGTAAATTGGATATCTGGCAGGAGCCTTCCTGCAATGGCAGCCCCGGCTGGCACGTCTTGCGAGTCCAAAATAGTAACGGTCGAGTTTACTACGTCATATACGATTGTGGTAACTTGGTATCGGTCGGCCCTCCTAGCCCTGCGACGCCTCAGCCTGAAACGCCAACCCCCAGTCTTACCATAACTACCACGCCATCACCAGCGCCATCACCTACGCCAAGGCCGGTACCGGCCACCCCCACGCCTACGCCGACTCCCACACCGACCCCTACTCCTACACCAACGCCGACTCCTCCGGCGCCGTGTCAGTATAATCAGCTGCTGTCAGCCAGCGACATCAACTGCAAGCCCTGTGACAAAAGCGTCAGCAGTGCCGATACGATCGCCTGTATATCGGTCCACAAAACGGCCACCAACGTGACGGCCGGCATAGCCGACGCCAACAACACCACCGCCAATGCCGGTGACGTTATTACTTACACCATCTACGCCCAAAACAGCGGTAAATCCACCGTTAAGAATTTCGTTTTCCAGGAAAATATGGACGATGTCTCAAACTATGCCGACGTCACTGACCTAGGCGGCGGTAATATGGATTCGTCACATAACATTGTTTGGCCAGCAGAAGACATCGGTGCCGGGCAGACGGCCAGCCACCGCATAACCGTTAAGGTTAAGAACCCAGTCCCGCAGACCCCTGCTTCGTCCAGCGATCCTGGCCGCTTCGACCTTATTATGACCAACGTCTACGGTAATGCCATTAACATTAAACTGCCGGCCAGCCCGGCCAAAGCCGCCGAGGTGGCCGCCGCCCAGTTACCCAACACCGGACCGGGCACCACCCTGTTCATGGCCGCCGGCATAATGATCATAGCCGGTTATTTCTACAGCCGGTCCAGCCTGCTGGCCCGTGAAGGTGAGCTGGCTATAAGGGAAGGAACAAGCGCATGAGCGAACAATTAAAATCATCCGAACGCCACGAAGGGCCGGACTCGTCCGAGCGCGACAAAACGCCCGAAGTTCGGGTCATGCCCGAGAAGGCTCCCAAGGCCGAAAAAGATCCCGGCCAAGTCGCTAACGAGGCCCGGGCGGCTATCGACAAAGCCGAGAGGGCCAACGAAGGCCCCGACCCCCTGGAAAAGCTCAAACTGGCCGAGAGCGCCCCTAACGAGCCGACGCCGCGGCACGTCAACCGCGAACTAAAGCAGATTACCCTCCAGCGCGAGCTGAAGCAGATACGGCGCAAACTGCCGCGGCGCCAACGCGTCTTAAGCAAAGTCATTCACCAACCGGTTATCCGGGTGGTCAGCGAGACTACCGGCAAGACCCTCAGCCGCCCTTCCGGTCTGCTGGGCGGCGGCCTGGTGGCGCTTTTGGGCACCTCCACTTATCTGTTCCTGGCCAAAGAGCGCGGTTTCCCCTACAACTACGGCGTTTTCCTGGCCCTGTTCGCCGGCGGCTTTATTGTCGGCCTGGTATTGGAACTGGCCGTCCACCTGGCCACCGCCTCGCGCCGCAAAGGCTACGACTGATTATTTATCGGGGGTTTCCGGGGCAACGCTAAAAGAGCCTTCATGATCTATGAAGATGGTGTCGTCACTGCCCGGTTCCAGGTCGGAACGGTGCTCGGTTTTAGCCGGCGGCCTAGCCGTAGGCCGGGCCTTTATGGTGTTAGGGCTGTCCAGCTGCTGGCGGAGCTCGTCGGCTATTTTATGAACTTCGCCCTGCTCCAGCACATCGCTTGAGATGTTATTGCCGCTTGTGGACTGTGTTGACGAAGTCGGTGGCGTTGCAGTCGGTCGGAAGGCCTGAGAGGCAGCTGACGGCCCGGCTGGCGGCGCTGCGGGCGGCTGGTCGGGCAAGGCCGTGCGGGTCTGGATGGCCGGCGCCGGCGCGGCCGGGGCTGAGCCGCCTTGACGGCGTTTAGCCAGCCACTCGTCCAGGAATGAACCGCTGGCGGCAGGAGGCGCGGCCGGCGCCGGCGCGGTGGCTATAGCCGGCCGGGTACCGGCTGTTCCGCTATAGCCACCGCCGGTCATCGGCGTGATCTCACCCAAAGTCACCATCCGGGCATTAATTTCCCTCTCGATAATGGCCTTCGGCCGGCCGTATTTAGCCGCCGACAGCTGTTTAAGGGCTTCCGACAACCGCGGATTGGGTGTGCCCAGCGGCGGCAGAGTGGCCATGCTGAAAGGCTGGGTCGGGATGCCGCCGATTAGGGTGCGTACGATAGTGTTGTAGTTCGGTACTCTCAGCAAGTCATCGCTTTCGAAAGTCGGCTGGAAGTATTTGCCCAGGCTCTCGACGTCGTTCTGGCCGATCCTAAAGGACACGATGGTGCCCATATTACCGAAGACCGAGTCACGGACTTCCTGCGTCAGCTGGGTAGTGAACTGGTTGGCCACAATCAGGTTCAGGCGGTACTTGCGGGCCTCGGACATAATGGTGGCAAAGCTGTCGGTCGAGAAGTTCTGGAACTCGTCGACGTAAAGGCTGAAGTCCACCCGGTCGTCTTCCGGTATATCGGAGCGGCTCATGGCGGCCGCCTGGAACTTCATCACAAAAACCATGCCCAACAGCTTGGAATTAAGCTCGCCGGTGCGCCCCTTGCTCAAATTGACCAGCAGGATTTTCTTATTGTCCATAATATTGCGCAGGTCAAAAGCGCTCTTGGTCTGTCCGATTATGTTGCGCATCATTTCGTTACTCAGGAAAGCGCCGAACTTACTGACGAACCAACTGGTCACCTCACCGAACTCATTGGAGCGCTGGGAGGCCGGCATCTCCTTGTTCCAGAACTCCAGCACATTCATGTCTTTGACATGTTGTAATTTCTGCTGTACAAACTTGGGGTCCCGGAATAACTTGGGAATATCTACGAAAGTACCCCCGTTAGGATCGGCCATAATAGTCAGCGCGGCATTGCGGAACAAATGCTCGTAGCGCGGTCCCATGATGCCCTGGTGTTGTGGATCGTACAGCTTATACAGCATATTAAGGGCTTCCTGGATCAGGAAATCTTTCTGGTCCGGGTTGTTATATTCGAACAAATTAAGGCCCATGGGATAGTCCATGTCGGCTGGGCTGAAGTAGATAACATCCTCGGTGCGCTCTTTGGGTACCATTGATAAAAGCTTCTCGGCGGTGTCGCCGTGCGGGTCTACAAAGGCAAAGCCGTTGCCGCTGAGCATGTCCTGCAGGGCCAGGTTTTCCAGAAAGGTCGACTTACCGGTACCGGTCTGTCCGACTACGTACATGTGCCGTTGGCGATCGGTCAGGCTGAGCCGGATCGGCTTCTTGGCCCCTCTAAACAGATTGTAGCCCAGCAGTAAGCCCTCCTCGGGCACGTTGCGCGGTCCGTCTACCTGCTTGGAGCTCTGGCGGGTCAGCTGGCTGGTCGGTATACTGCGCTCGTCCGGGAAATGGAACAGCGTGGCCAGCTCCACCGAGTTAAGGATGTTGCCGCCCTGGTGCTGAGGGAAAAAACGCATTATATAAGAGGTTATCAGCCCTTCTATATCCTTGGCCGGCGTATATTTGAAGCCGTTCTTACCGGGGGCGTCGTACAGGCTGAAGCTGGCCACGATATTACCAAGGATAGCCTGCGCCCGCTGGCTGATGTTGGAAGAGGCTATTACCCTTATAACCACCTCGTAACCGGGGTGGCGGGTCTTTTCGTCTATAGCGTCCAGGGTGGCCTGCTCCAGGTTGGATAACTCGGGCTTTTTGGAATCGCCGTCACTACTGCCCTGCGGCGGCTTATTAAAGGCCACTAACAGATCCCTGATTATACCGCTTAAGCCAAGCCCTTTATCGCCCCTGCGCTTGTTGCTGGCTATGTTGGCGGCGCTTTTGCGCCAGCCGGGATTGGCCGGCCGCATCATTATCTGAATGCCGGCGCCATCCTCTTTGCCCAGGGTCGACAGGGCGTTTAGAAGAGCCTGCATGCTGTCGCGCTTGAGGTCCTGGAAAGTCGCTATAGGATAGGCGAAGTGCTCTTTAAGAGTCAGCTCGCCGCCGAGAGTGCCGGAAACCTTGCCCACCGGGCTGAAGATGTTGTGTTCGGCTACTTCCTCCAGCCGGGCAGTGGGATAAGCGCTGTTAATGGCCTGCTTGACTACCTCTAAAAGGGCAATCGGCACGGCCGCGTAGAAGTAAACGAACCCCTGGCTGCCGACAATTTCAAAGGCGAAGTGCCTCTGGCCGTAGAAGCTGCTCTTAAAGTTCTTCTGATAAGTACTGGCGATGATGTTATAGACGGTCTGGGCCTTGCTGATAGTCTCATCGGTAACGTCACGGGCATCGCGGCTGCCGACTTCGATGTCATCGCTTGGCGGCGGCAAGTGGATGAACAGCGGCACCATCTTAAGGCCCCGTTCATAGTTTTTTTGTTCACGAAAAGTCCGCCGAGTCTGCAAAAAAACTATCGGTGCGGCCACTAATATCATCACAAAAATGATGGCCAGGATAGTAAGGAGTGCTGTCATTTGGTCTACTTATTAAGTTTAATGGCCTTGTTGTAGCGCTGTTGCATATAATCAGCCTTGACCACTGTTAACTCCTCGCTTTGCTTGTAAGGATCCTCGCGGGTGTTGTCGACAATCCTCTTCGCTTTGTTAACCCACTCTTTTTCAATAAGATCACCATCATCCGCCAGGGGTGAATCAGCTGCCGGCGTTGTGCCGGACACACCGCTTTGGGGCAGCGCGGCGGTCGGCGCCGGCGGCACCGGTATGGTCAGGGGTGGCACCGCTGCGCCCGGCCGGGCTGGCGCAGGTGCCTTTTCAGCAGTAGCGGCCTGAGACTGCTCAACAACCGAACCGTCTTCTTCGACCGTTAGATCAATTGACGGTGCCCGTTCTTGAACCGCAGGCGGCAACTGATTTCCACTGGCTTCGTTGTTTGGCGGGTTCATACTACCCATTATACAACTTAGCTACTTAAATTGCGCTGGCTGGTTTTAAGATAAGCGCTATAAAAATAACCTAAGATTGACAGGGGCAATAAGACCGTCAGGTCGCGCCGATTGAGCTCGCCGATCGACTGCAGAGCTATTAAGCCGGCCGTGATAAGCGTCAGGTAGACCGCCAGCGAGCGCTGGCGTTTTATAGTTACCCCGTATAACCTGCCCAGCCTCAGCAAACCGCGAACTAGCTGGTAGAGAGTCAGGCTAAGCAAGCCGAAACCGATGATCACCACGAATGAAGGCACCTTGCTAACATCGGTGGTACAGAATAATAAAACGTCCGCCAGGAGTAGGCAGACGGTTTGGCGGATAGATTGATTAGAGGTTATTTTCATGATCAAAATGGTGCCGGGGCGACAAATCCGCTCATAATTATTAGACTATTGGAGCGCTTGCCGCCCAACGGCGAGACTGACCGCTCTATCGGCTTTTAGGGCCAAACAGAGCGCCATACGGATTAACTCCGTTGTAAGTCTGCCCCCGCGAGGGCTACGTGAGGCTAAATTGTACGAACCTTTTTGTTTTTGGACTTACAGATTTATGCTAGCATGACGGGCTCAAAATGTCAATCTGCTTATGCTTCCCGGACGCGGCCTCAAAAGTTATGCACAGGTTTATGAAAAAATTAAGCATAATTGTTATTGACGGCCTTAATTCGATTCTATAAGATAACAATAGCACTTGAACAAATTAAGTGCTCAAAAACAAAAAGACCCCTGGAGACAACAATTTCTCGCAAGTTGTTGTCTCCACCAAAAAAGAACAAACCCCAAAACCTTAAAAGCCAAACAAAAACATTAAATAATCGTTAAAACACCTTGTCTTTCCCGGGACAAGGTGTTTTACTTTGTCTTGAAAAGAGCGCGGTGGGCCGCAAATGGAGGTTTAAAGGCCTATGGGTGCCAGCGTGCAGAGTATTATCAGTAACGGCAGTGACGGAACTATAGTTGATATCGAATGTCACCTCTCAAATAACCTACCAAACATCATAATTGTTGGTTTTGCTAACAAGGCTGTCGATGAAGCCCGCGAACGTATCAGGGGTGCATTCGCAACTAGCCTAATAATGCTACCTCGCAAAAGGGTCATTATTAACCTGGCGCCGGCCGACATCCCCAAAGCCGACAGCGGCTTCGATCTGGCCATCGCCGTAGCCATCTTACTGGCCAACGGCCAGCTGAGCGGCTTGCCCAGGGGTAAACAGGCTTTTATCGGCGAATTAGGCTTAGATGGCACTACTAGAGCTGTTCGTGGCATCATAGGTAAACTGCTGACCGGACGAGCCAACGGCATCAGAACCTTCTATATCCCGGCGACCAATCTGCCGCAAGCCCAATTAGTCCCTAAAGTTACTCTAGTACCTGTTAAGAACCTCCAGCAACTGTATGGCCACTTAACCCATTTGCTGCCAATCAAACCTGTTAAAACCGGTTCGGGCCGCTACCGCTTGCCTGCCACCAAAGCTCCTACGGTGAATGTGCACCTGAGCGAGGTGGTTGGCCAGGAGCAAGCCAAGCGAGCCCTCGAAATCGCCGCGGCCGGCGGCCACAATGTCTTTTTCGGTGGACCTCCGGGCACCGGCAAAAGCATGCTAGCCAAAGCCCTGGCCTCCATTTTGCCGCCCCTTAACGGAGAAGAGATTTTAGAAGTTACTCATCTGCACAGCTTGGCCGGCCGCGATTACGAGCATATCGTCACCGAGCGCCCCTTTCGATCACCGCATCACAGCGCCAGCCACGCAGCAGTGTTAGGTGGCGGCAACAAGCTGCGGCCGGGTGAAATCAGCCTAGCCCACCGCGGGGTACTGTTTTTCGACGAATTACCGGAGTTCAGCCGCGAAACCCTCGAGGCCTTGCGCCAACCGCTTGAAGATCGCGTTATCAGCATTGCCCGAGTCAAAGAGACAGCCGAATACCCGGCCAATTTCATGCTGGTAGCCACAGCTAACCCCTGTCCTTGCGGCTATTATGGCACCGACAAGGGCTGTCGCTGCCTGCCATCGGCAATGTTGCGCTATCGTGGCAAGTTATCTGGCCCCATTCTGGACCGCATCGATCTCTATACCAGTGTTCATAAAATCGAGCACGACAAACTCCTGGTACAGGCGCTCGACCTCAAGGCCGAAGAAAAGGTAAGGCAGCGGGTTATCCGGGCCCGCAAACAGCAAGCCAAGCGCTTCAGGCATTCCGGTAAGCTTAACGCCGACATGACTAACGGTGATATCAGGCAGCTTAGTCGTATCAATCCCGAGGCCGGCGTTCTTCTCAACCGGGCCGCAGTTAAGAGGGGCTTGTCAGCCCGTGGTTATATGAGAACTATAAAAGTTGCCCGTACCATCGCCGACCTCGAAGCCTCATTAATAATTACTGTGGCGCACATCAGCGAAGCCCTGGGTTACTGTTCGACTCAAAATTTCTTCTCCAAGCCATGAGACTATCAACAATAAAATTTGAAGGTACCTACATAAAACGTACATATTATGTAGGTGTTAAGGGTATGGTATGGGGTAATCATGTATGGAATATGTATGGACAGCAAAACTATTAATCTAACAATCCCTGCCAATCTTCTTGCCGAACTAGATGAGGCGGCCAAAGCAAACTACACCTCGCGAAGCGACTATATACGTGAGTCCGTAGTGCTGCGTCTCAAAAAGCAGCATGTCGTCGATAATTCCACCGAGAATGAACCTTCCCCGGCTGGCGGTTCATTGTTTGACCTCTGAGGTGTCATCTGTTAGAATGGCTTTACGTCAAAACTAATAATGTTTAACGGGAGATCAGGTCATAGCCAAATACACCCGCCTGAATGATCAAATTCGGGCACCCAAGCTGCGTGTTATAGATGAAAACGGCAAGCAGCTCGGCATCTTGAGCAAGCAGGAAGCCTTGGCCATGGCCCAGGAACGCGACCTAGATCTGGTGGAGATTTCGCCGGATGCCGATCCGCCGGTTTGCAAAATCGTCGATTGGGGCAAGTACAATTACCAGCGTACCAAGCAGCTTCAAAAGAACCGCAAAACCGCCAAAACGCTCGATATGAAACAGATGCGTTTCGGACTCAAGATCGGCGCCCACGACCTGGCTATCAAGATGGGCAAGGTCACCAAGTTCCTGGAGATTGGCCATAAAGTTAAAATCACCATCGTTTACCGGGGACGCGAGCAAGCCCACAAGGAAATCGGCTTTAACATCGCTCAAAAGGTAATCGAGAGCTTCGGTGATACAATAATAGTCGACCAGCAGCCGCAATTAGCCGGCCGCCAACTCAATTTCGTCATAAGACACAGTGGAAGGAAACAAGATGCCAAAACTGAAAACCCATAGCGGTACCAAAGACCGCGTTAGAGTCAGCAAGAACGGTAAGGTCCGGGTCGGCAGTGCCAACCTGAACCACTTTTTGGGCAAGAAAAGCGGCAGCCGTAAGCGCGCTCTGCGCGGCCTGACCACGCGAAAAGGCAAAATGGCCAAGAACATTAAGAAGAATCTGGGAGTTTAACAGATGCGAGTCAAACGCGGCGTCACCGGGCACGCCAAGCACAAGAAGATCCGGAAAGCCACCAAGGGCTTCAGCCACCCCAACCGGGTCAGTGTTAAGCGCGGCAAGCAAGCCGTTACCAAGTCACTTCAGCACGCCACCCGCGACCGCAAGAACCGCAAGCGCACCTTCCGTGAACTGTGGAACGCCCGCATCAATGCCGCCGCCCGCTTAAACGGCACTACCTATAGCAAGCTGATCGCCGGCCTCAAAAAGGCCAATATCACCCTGGACCGCAAAGTCCTGGCCGAACTGGCCGTCAACGAACCAAAGGCCTTCACGGCCGTCGTCAAGGCCGCCCTAAAATAAAAAGCCCCTCACGGGGCTTTTTAAGCGGCCAGATTATCTGTAAGCCGGGTTCTGTCGAGCCTGGTCATCTATCTAGGCGGCGCATTACTGCGCAACTCGAGCGGTTTTTGTGATGGGTCCTTAGCGGGACGCTTTAGGCTTTAGGCCTCAAAGTATCCATCTCCTTGCAGCAGGCAGGGTTTACCTCTTTCCGGCGTCACCGCCGGAAACTGCGGGCTTTTACCCCGCTCGTTTCACCCTTACCCATGCACCTTTGTTGATAAAGGTGCTGGGCGGTTTCGTTTCTGTGGCACTTTCCCTGGGGTTGCCCCCGGTCGCCGTTAGCGACTGCCATTTCCCTTTGCTGCCCGGACTTTCCTCGTGCCGGAGCACGCGACCAGTCAATAATCTGACCACTGTTGATTATAGCACTTATGGCTTAATCTGTCACGTCGGTTTGCTCGGGCACAATGCCCAGCTGTTGGTCCAGCGCGCGGTTGACGGCGGCGTCGGCCAGCTTGTTGAACTCGCGCGGCACATGGCTAAAGCTGATCTTTTCAAACTTTTCAGCCATTTGCCGGATAGCGTCGTGGATCGGCCAAAGGTCGCGGTTCTTAACTTTAAAGATGCCTTTCATCTGGTTAACCACCAGCAAGCTGTCCAGGTAGACCTGTACCTCGCGGACGCCCATCTTGAGACATTCTTCGAGGGCCAGTTTCAAGGCCGTGTATTCGGCCTGGTTGTTGGTGGTAACGCCCAGGTAAACACCCTTGTCGACCAGTATGGTATCTTCCAGGTCGAGCACCACGAAGCCGCTGGCGCTAGGGCCGGGGTTGCCGCGCGAGCCGCCGTCGGCAAAGACTTTAACCTTTTCGGGATGCGGCTCAACATCGGCCGCGGCTGGCCGGCCGGCCACCAGCTCGTCAATGGCCTCGGCCATTTCATAGTCTTTATCGGTGATCTTCTTGCCGCCTTCGTGGGTGATCAGCCAGATCTGCACCACGCTCCACTCGTTTTCCCAGCGCGGGTGGTGCTGGGCCTCTTCGGCCAGCTCGGCCACCTTGGTCATAAAAGCCCACGCTTCTTTGAAATTTTCGAAGTTAAATTGCTTATAAAGCCCGTGTTTGGTTTCTTTCCACATGCTCTCTATCTTAACATGGTCGGCCTTCAGACCTTACGCTTGAACTTAATCACATTATAATAGCTACTCGCAAGTACAAGCGATTCAACAATCAGCTTCGTGATCTGCTGGAAATGCCCGAACGTGATAAGCCGGAGCAACCAGTAATGTTATAATTATAGGTGTTATTACAAGGGGTTGCAGCATTGAGTAATAAAAATAACCATTCCGAACTCACTAGGCTTCTGCTAAAAGCTAAGAAGCAGATTGAGGCTGGCGAAAATACTAGCAAGCGCAGTCAAACCGAGCTGACGAACGTGAAGCTCGACGAACATACGATTATCGGCAAGGATGGTATTCCGGTCAAAGAAACCGACCAGTCATCTGAAGATAAGACCATCGTTGCTGAATAACTATAAGCCAGACATAGCTTGAACTATAGAAAGAGACTATGGCACAGCATCATTTTGTACCTCAGACGTACCTTAGAGGATTCGCCACAGACGACGACAGTGAGCGTGTTTACTTTTATGATCGACGGATTGCCAACAAGGGTGTTACAAAGCGTCTGATTCAGGACGTGTGCAGCCAGAACAACCTGTATCGTCTACTCATGGACGATGGTAAATATAAAGACGACTTGGAGCAAGATTTTGCCACAATAGCCGAACCGACATTTAAGGAAATAGTAGTTAAGCTCCTGGACTGTGAGCCACTATCACCAGAAGAAAAGAGTGAGTTTGCAGCATATATTAGTCTACAGATAATTAGAACTCCTGCTTCAAGGGAAATGTATAACGCTATGTCTACAGAAATCATGAACAGAGCCGCAAACAAACAGTGGGAGAAATTGCTTGATGACCAGGAAAGACAAAGAGTTATGAGTGAGGTGAAAGAAGAAACAGGCTTTGATACCGGTGTACTGACGAAGGAGGATATTCAAGGCATTATTGATGGCACGAAGTTTAAGACTACGTGGACAATTCCGAAGGAGAACTGGCTCAAGCATACGATGGAAACTATGGGTATGATTTTCAGAGCCTTTGAGAGAATGCACTGGCGAGTGTATTTCGCTGCTCCTGGCACGGCTTTCATTACGTCTGATAATCCAGTATCAGTGCTTGTACCAAAGCCCGATGGATTTTATGTTGGTTCAGGCTTTCTGAACAGAGGTTCGATACGCTTCTTTCCGCTTGCGAAAAACGCCTGTTTAACGATTACTGATAACGAACCGTCTGGCTTCAGCTTTGCTGATGCTAACAAGCGTCGAGTTCAGCAGATAAATAATGTTACCGCATTGTCGCACCATAAGATTATAATTAGTCATAGCCCACAGCTACTTGCTCGATGGGTGAAGCGGATTCCTGACGGCTTCAGTCTTACCGAAGCGGTTAAGGATTACCAAGCCCAAGACATACTCATGGGTAAGTACGATTGAACAGGTGTTCAGGAAATGTATAGGGTTTTGCTAGTCAATCCCCTAATGATTTAGATTTAAGCAAGTCTGTAAAGGGTCTAGCGAGGGTAAACGAGGGCGATGGAGATAAGAATAAGGGGTGGAGTGCAAACTGGGGTGGACTACTGATGAAAAGTTCTAGCATAATGCTTGTCACTGAAGTGCCGGAGATTGATCTGTTTGAGTGCCTGAAATACGACCAAATGCGGAACTTAGGTCAGCTACGAACGTACTTACCGCATCCGTATAAAGGTTACGTATACATACAGCTTTGCCGGTCAAGAGTACGCTACGGTTGGCGTATCTGGTTTCAAGCTCCCTGCTGTCAACGGCGAACGACCAAGCTGTACATTTACGGCACTCGCATTGCTTGCCGACAATGCCTAGACCTGAAATACCCAAGCCAGTACCGAAAAGATGCATTTGGTAGGTCAGGTATGACCCACCGCAAGCTAGTTCGCTTACAGAAACAAAAACGCCGATTAGGATATGGCGACTACCCGACACGATTCGGGGTTCAGTATAAAAAGCTCATGAACGAGAGTGAGATACAGACCATTGAGACGTTTAGCCTTTTACAGCAGAAGCGTATGAAGTTGGATTTCGAACTGGCACGTACCGAACTTGCCGACGGTTAGTTTATTACGTGTTCACGAAGCTGTTAAACGTCTCCAGAGGCTTAAACCACTATTCATACCTCTGCACTGATAAAACGCAGTACAGAGAAAATATAGAGTGATAACGAAAAAACAGCTAGGCATTCTTCTTGTGTTTCTTGCCTCGCTTTTTAGCAGGGTCTAATTTGAAGCTGAATGAGCTTTCGCTAACAGTATCAGGTTGAAACGGACTGTCATTATTTTTGATAATCTTCAGCAGGTCAAGTTGATCGAATAGCTTCATTTCGTACTCGCCATTACTGTATCGCCAGTTACCGATACCGACGATTTGTTCGAGCATTGGCGTAAGTATATGAACGAACGCCCATTTCTGTTCCCAGCGAGTGAAAGTGTAGTTTCGTTGCAGTTGCTTGTAGCCAGCGTGGTCTTTATCGCTAACGTAGCTCAGAAACACTAGAGCGTCGTCTTTATCGACTTTCATGATCTCACCGAGGCTGAAACCGAACTCGTCGCTGAACATTGCCAGCCCATGCTTGTAGCTGTTATAGGCATAGCTTTTGAGTAAATCACGCCCGAAGTAATCGAGGAAGACTGATAGATTATCTAGGCTCTTGTCCCAGACCTTTTTTGGCACAGTCTTTGGCTTATCAGTACGGCTGTAGAAAATCAAGCTCAGGCCAGTCTTGTGATCCACCGTGAAGTATTCCTGTTTGGTAAATGATTCGACGTCGGCCTTAAACTCCGAAAAGTTGTTGTTAATCGTTAGTTCGACCCAGGGGCAGTCTTTCGCTCGAACGTGAGCGAACATTATGCGGAATAGAGTCTCGATAGCATGAAAGTACGTTGTGGCGATCTCAGCCTTGAGGTTCTGTTCCAGTTTGTCTGATAGCAATTTAGCATCTTGCTCATCGTCGATTTTGACTCGTAATCGCTTAAACGATACGCCCTGCTTGAGAATGTCTGTTGTAGATTTAGGATTGCCAAGCAATGCTAGAAGGTAAAAGCACTTCTGCAAAAAGTATTGAGTGTCGAATGAAACGTAAAACTGCTTATTCAGTTTTGCGATTTCGGCAGATACTTTAGGGTCTTGCTTTGTCATTGCTTCAGTTGGCATTTGGTATGATTTTACCATTTTTGACTTGCCAAAATAAACGACTTATGCTATGATAGCAAACATGACAGAACAACTACGCCCACAAGAAACCCAAGTATCACCAGAGCAAGTATTACAAGCTGGTTCTGAGTTCCTACAGCACTTCGGTGTTGAAGTAAGTCCTACTGAGCAACCAGACCAATTTATGGAAGCTATGAAGCAGTTAGACCCTCGTTATGAAGGTGGTCGTGAGTTGGTTCGCTATGAACTAGCTGAAGACCAGCGTGAATGGCCCGAAGAAACTAAGCAAGTAATTATGAACGGTGCTGAAAGCATGGGAATGCTGAAGCCCGAAACCCCTCTAGTTGGTGATATTGATGTTGTTATCGCTCTTGGTGGAGCTAACCAGCAAAACCACGAACGCCCTCGTTATGCACTTGAGGCTATGAAAAAGGGCGAAGCCACATTTAAGCAGTTAGTAATTGCTGGCTCAAGCCGTAAATTAAAAGAAGGCGAACAAAAGAATACTGCAAATTATGCTCCTGGTGCTGAAACTGAGTTTGACCTTTGTGTCGCTGGCGCAGCCATGCTTGCAAAGGAATATCCAGGTGTTCCAATTAGCGTATTGTTCGTAGATGATGAAAAAGCTGGCACACCTGACGTTATTGAGGGTGTCTTAGCAGCCGAACAAGCTAACGGTACTCTACAGCCAAACAGTCGTGTTGCTGCGATAACTACTCAAATCTACCAAGAATCAACAGAACTTGACCTTGCACGTGTATCAAACAAGTTTGGTATTGCTGAGACTCAAACTGCTGGCATTCCTTCACCTGCTAAAACCATTGAGGGTCGTACCCCTGCTACTTATAAGAGCGAGATTATACGAACTCTTAAAGCTGCTGCCAATGGAGCAGTAGCTGAAAAAGTTGCAAAAGTTGCTCATGCTGAAAAAGTCGGTCAAATTGCTACAGCTACGGCGGCTAATCGTGCAGAACAGATAAAAATTGCCAATGCAAATAACGCTAATAACTCAGATATGCTACTTGATGAGAACGGAGTAGACCAGTGGGGATTTACTCTTGAGGATCATGAAGCTGGAAGATATCGTAGTGGTGGTCTTGTCTACAATGGCTGGAATGACCCAGGAATGTACGACGAGTAGATATCCCACAGTGTCCTGTTAGTAAGATGTGTAATATAGTACTGTTTTAACCGATTATTAGTGCTAGTTAAGATGCAAGGAGATATAAGTTATGAGCGGAGAAGGCCAACCAAGATTTGATATTGAAGCTGAACGAGCAAGGTATGAAGCTGTGCCAGAGTTTCAAGAACTACAGGCACAAGTTCCTGACGCTTTAGAAATGGTTACTTCAACTCGTGGTGAAGAAGGTTTACGAGGTCAAGAACTTGCTGATTATTGGGACAATATAGGCAAAGATTCGGGTGGTTTTTATGATGACATTAGAGAGAATGGCTGCTCAAGCTGTGGCTCTCACACACCTGGCTGTTGCGACGGTTGCGCATAAGCTAGTTACATCATCAATAAACTAGGCTTATAATGTCTGAAGTGTCTAAAACGCCAGAAAACTCTTACAACCAATTCTTTGAAGAAGCCCTATATCAACCTGTGCCTGACATGGGTGAACTACGAGAGCGTAAAAAGGGGTATAACGAGCTGTCTATTGATACGATTAACCCCTTGTTCACTGAGCCTGTCGTTGATATTGCCGACTATGACATCGCTGGGCAAGCCTACTATTCACGATCTAACGCCACAACAGAAGAGACTGTACTTGGTGTGCCGACTAGCTTATATCTTCGCAAGTCAATAGCTGAGACGTTGGCTAAGATAAACGCCTCTTTGCAAAATCCTGCTGTTGCGAAGTTCTTTGATGGAGAGGTTGAGCTTTACGTTGAGGATGCTCTGCGACCTGTATCACTGCAAACACGTCTCCACGATGAGCTTATACCAACACTCCTGCATAAAAATCACCCCGAAATGAGCGATGACGAGATTGCCGATCGTATCAAGGATATTATCGCCGTACCTTCAACTGACCTGAAAAAGCCTTCACCGCACTCGACTGGCGGTGCTTTGGATATAATCTTGAGGTACAGACAGCCCTTGCCTGGCTATGTTGACGGAGTTAGTATATCCGTTGGACACGTTGACGGTGAAACCAGTACGAGGATAAATCCTGATTACTTTGAGCAACATGAGCCACAATCTGATGAAGACAAGCTGGCTCAACGCAACCGCCGTGCTTATTATGCGATTATGACTGGTGCTGCATTTGGTACTGAGACAGGTTTAGTAAATAACCCGACCGAGTGGTGGCATTGGGGTAGAGGCGACCAGCTTTCCGCAAAGGTACACGGCGATTATACAGCTTACTACTCTCTAGTAGAACCGTCCTGACCTACCGTCCAGCTTTATCACTAGTGTACTTGTACTTGTTATCAGGTAGAGCTGGCAAGAAAACGGAATCAAAAGCAGTAGAAGCCTGATACGCACATTTTATTAACCGCTAAAATTAGTTCAGCTTGCCGATCATATTGTAGTTAGTTATTGTGGTAAAAAACTTTTGTTTACCCATGTTAAAAACATTGACATCAGTGTGGTCAAAGTTACAATAATACATACACACACTAAATAGCAGGAGGCAACCGTGCAGCAAAAAATGTTAAAAAATGAGGTAAAGGCTCTAGTGCCATTTTCACCGTCATTGTTAAAGTCAGCAATTCAGAAGTCAGTACGGAGAGGCGACGTAGACAAGGCAGTCAGGACAGCCAAGAGTCTTATCCAATTAAACGAAGTCGATGCGTTGCGTAGGCTCATGATAATCCCAGTGGAAGACTGTATATTGCCACCGGATTACGATAAATACGCAGCCATGCTTACTAAGGTTAGCGCAAAAGGCAGCCAGCCATTGACTGAAGATGAAAAGACTTCGGCACTTTCAATAATTGGAGACGTAGCCTGGTGTGAATGGCGTGACCTGGATGTTGGCAATCTGGATGATGAGGGCAAAGATTACGCTATGCAACCAGTTCAAGGCAATAAAGAGAACGATCTGGTAAACGCCCTGCTCTACAGGGCTAGAGCTGGTGGCTCTCGGTGGGATGTGCCAATGTTAAATCAGATGGCTAGAGTGTGGAACAAACGGTTCGCTGAAAAGAGTTGGGATATTGAAAAAATGAAGTCGTATTTTACTGGCAAAGTCATCAACTGGAACGATGTTCCTTACGCAACCGTAGACGACATCATGCTTGAAGCGGTAGATTTTCACTGCAGTGGCATACTGTACACTCTTTTGAAGATAGATTGGATAAAAGACCTATTGAGAAAAGAGATACCGTTTAATAAAAGGAATTGGTTAGGCTCTGATATGAGCTACGTTAATCTGTTAGAACAGATAATGTGGACTACCAGATCGAGCATCAATTACAAGAAAAATATATGGGAAACTCAGGTTGGCAAAGACCAGCCGGTTAGTTGGCTGTGGGCTGATAACGTACCGGAAGCAATGTGGCCGGTGTATGAGCATATAACAGAGGCGATACGTGAAGAAACAGATAACATCAGTCGATGGATTATTCGCACACAAGGTGAAAAGGTGTTATGACCACTGACTTAGTGTCGATGCCAAAACGCAACGTAGATGACATCATCGGTGCGTTAGATGTCAGCCAGAACACCAGGGATGAATACAAGAACCGAATCAAGCCATTCCTGGCGTTCGTGCAAGCCGAAGGTTTGTCGCTGAACGTGCTACTGGAATACAAACGAACTCTGAGCGCTCGTGAGGATTATAGCGTGTCTACTCGCAACAAATACCTGGCAACAGCTAGGGTGTTTATGAAAGAATGCTATTGCCTCGGCATTGTGGATCGTGATGTAACGTCAAATGTACGGAGCTTCAAGCAAGACCGGCAACATAAGGTCACCGGCCTGACTAATGAGGAGGTGTTGCTAATCTGTGTGTGGCTTCGTCAGAACCCTGAAAAGCTGCGTGAACGTGCATTACTCTGTCTACTGCTGTTCCAGGGGCTGAGACAGGCCGAAATCTGCAATATAAGGCTCAGGGACGTTGATCTGAAAGAAGGTACAATGTTTATACTCGGTAAGGGTCGGGATGACTATGAACGAGTACATCTGCACCCGAACACCACTAGAGCGTTGAGACGCTTTTGCCGAAGCCTCAAGTTACAATCCGGTGATTACTTGTTCACTAGCAAACGAAGGCAAAGCAAAGCCGTGAAGCTCACTACCAGAGGTTTGCAAGGTATTGTTAAGGGGGTTTTTGAGGAATTAGGTATTGACCGAACCGTTCATGGTTGCCGTCATTTCCATGCCTCAAAGCTCATACAAGCTATGCCAGGCGAATTATCAGTGGTTGCCCGATTTACTAGGCATAGAAGCCTCGAAACTCTCAGAATATACGATGATAACCGGCTAATGCTAAGGGACGTTGAACACTACCGGAGAGCCTTCAGTGATCTCAAAATATAGCCACTTATTTCGCATAATACTCATTACACGAAATAACCTGAATCTTTTTACCAGCACTGTTTTACAGCTATAATTAAGGTAATTGGAGGCAACCAGTGGACGACGGCAACAAAGCTAAAGATTATATTATTCAGACTATTCGGGACATGATAGGTGAAGACCAGGATGAAATCGCCTTCTCGGAACTTAAATACGTGCTGTACGCTCGTAAATCTACAACCGGCAAGAATAAGAAGAACCGTGAACGCCAAGAACAGTCGATTCCTTCACAGATTAAAGCCTGTAAAGAAGCTGCTATGCGTGACCCAAAAATCCATATTGCAAAGATCATCATCGAGAAACGCTCTGCCAAAGAGCCTGGCATCAGGAAAAAGTTCAACAAAATTATCGACCAGATTAAAGTTGGCACTTATGATGGCATAATTACGTACGCCCCTGATCGTCTCGCCAGAAACATGAAGGAAGGAGGTGAAATTATAGATATGCTCGACCGGCGTGAGATTAAAGACCTCAGGTTCGCCACATACAGTTTCGAGAACACTCCGATGGGTAAGATGCTACTTGGCGTGTCATTCGTATTGTCTAAGCAGTATTCCGACCATCTGAGCGTTGTGGTAAAGCGTGGCAACAAAGATGCAATAGAGGTAGCCAACTTTATCGGTAAGTTTAAGCATGGGTACTACAAGAATAAGGATGGCCGGCTTTATCCTGACATGACTAACGGTAATTGGGAGCTTATAAAAAACGTGTTCGATATGCGTCTGAATGATAACGCAACAGGTACTGAGCTGGCTAAGTACCTGAACAGGAACGGTTATGAAATCCACCGAGCTGATGGGAGACATAAGTACATATTTACCGACAAACGTGTGTCAGAGATGCTGCGTGACCCATTTTACGCCGGTATTCTGGTTTACGGTTCTCAGATCATAGATTTGCAGGAGGTTTACGATTTCACGCCCATAATTGAGCCTGACGATTTTCTGAAGATCAATAAGGCTGACAGTTTCCTAAACACTAACTTCCGATTGGCTCGGAAAGCTCTAACACCGGTGGGAGTTAGTGCTAACATGATGAACGGCATGATTATCTGTAACGACTGTAAAGAGCCGATGTCTGCCGGTATAATGAAGAAGTACCAGGGTTCTGGCGACAGTAAAAGGCTCATCGAACTTCGACTGTTGTACCGTTGCGATACAGAAGACTGCAGGTTCTTTAACAAGTCGTGCCGAGCCAAGTATGTTACTGACTTCATTTATGATTTTCTGGACAAGCACAAGTTTACCAGCAGAGAGGAATATGAGCATTACCTGGAAGATATGACCGAGGAAGTCGAGCGCAAGACAGCAGATATTACGCAGGAAATAAGATCGCTCATACGCCAGCGAACTGAAAAAGATAAAGATTACAAAAATACCAAAGCTCTGCTTAGAGAGGAGCCGGAGGAAGCTAAGCACTTTAAGGACGACTTGGATGAGCTGAAGGCAGACCTAAAGTCTATTAACGATGATATTGATACTAACGAGAAGCTGAAAGTCGAGCTGAGCGATACAAAGCTCAATTATGAGGAATATCTTGAACTTTTTGGAAAAGTGACCGATCTACTCAAGAAAACTTACTATATTGATGACAAGGATGCGATTATCCGAAAGTTCTACTTGAACTTCACGGTTCAGGGCGAAATGCAGCCGAGCGGAAAGCAAGTAAAACAGTGGTCAGTAGTCGATTATGAGCTTGCTGAACCATTCGCTACATTCGTAAAAACCCATAATTCCCTGTCTGGTCGGGGTGACAGGACTTGAACCTGCGACCTCACGGCCCCCAGCCGTACGCGCTACCAACTGCGCCACACCCCGAAGTCTTGTGGCATGAATAGAGTCGGGCACCGGGTTTGATCACCTGAGGGATCCCAGGTGGGTGCCCGCACGTCCCGACCACGGTCGGCACAAATATTGGACTCCCTAATGATTAATATCAGATAATCATTCGCCCGGCGGGGGCTTATTAGGCCCTGCCCGACCCTAGCCATTATACCAGCAGAAATTGCAGGATGGAGTTTTCGAGATTAATGATCGGTCCGGAGGCAAACTGGAAAATGAGCAGAATAAAAACCAGAATGGCCAGAAAGCCGGCGCCCTCGATCTGGCGCATCAGATCCTGGAGCGGTTCGGGCGCGAAAGCGTACAACAGCCGTGAGCCGTCAAGCGGCGGGAACGGGATCATATTAAAGATAAAGAACCCGACATTGACCGCCGTAAAGATGCCGATAATGTTATTAACATCACTACTCAGCCCTGGGCCCCACAGGCGGAAAACGGCCGCCGCCAGGCAGGCCAGCGCCAGGTTGGTTAGCGGCCCGGCCACGCCCACCAGGGCGGCGCCGAACTCGTCGAACTTCAGGCGGTCCGGATTAAATGGCACCGGCTTGGCCGCGAAAATCGGCAGCGCGCCGGCCAGCAGTAGCACCATTGGCAGCAGTACGGTAGTAAACAGGTCAATGTGCTTGAGCGGGTTAAGAGTCAGGCGGCCGGCGTGGAAGGCCGTGTCATCGCCCAGCCAGTGCGCCACGTAGCCGTGCGTGGCCTCATGGATAGCCATGGAAATAATAATCGAAACCAGCACTATTACCAGGTCACCACCGGACAAATTGCTAAGCATAGCCCTTAGTATACCAGTTGACGTAAGAAGTTAAATTAGCTACAATTAACCCCTATGCAAAAGTGTGATCTCACCGGCAAGGGCAAGCAGTACGGCAGTAATGTCAGTTTCTCTCAGCGCCACACCAAAAAAGTCTGGAAGCCCAACCTCCAGGCTAAGACCGTCGTGGTCAACGGCAAAAAAGTCCAGATGAAGCTCAGCACCCAGGCCATTCGCACTCTCAAGAAAAAGGGTCTGCTCGACCCTGCCGCCAAGTAGCCTAAGACTTTTCTAAAATAATCAGTTGTGTAACATCGGCCAGTTCGGCCGGCTTAACCTTGAGCTTGCTGACCGTTTCTTTGGGCTCCATAGCCAGTTCCTTGAGGGCGTGGGCCAGATCCTGCTGGGGTACGGGGAACTTGAAGGCCTTGTCGTCATAATGCGTCGGGATAACCAGCTTGGGTTCGACCTTTTTTATAAGCGTTAGGGCGCCGACCGGGTCTACGGTGTAGCCGTTGCCGCCGATGGGCACTATAAGGACATCGACCAAGCCGATGGCTTCCAGCTGAGCTTCGCTTAGCTCGGGATAAATATGGCCGGTGATCAGCACGCTTTGCTCACCAACAATAAGTTTGAACATGGTGGCGCTCAGGCCGTCAGGCTCATCAACATGCGCCCTGGCCGGTATACCGACTACCGAAACATCGGAGATCTCATATTCGCCGGGCCCGTCAAATACCAGGCGGGCTTTGTCGGCACCGCCGTGGGCACCCGTAAACAGGGCGGCGTCGTCGGGTTTGATAACGCCTTTGGCGCCCAGATCGGCAAGGTTATCGTCGATTACTATTCGGGAACCTTTATGCGTTACGCTAACACAGTTCGCGCCGTAGAACTGCAGGTCCATTTACTTCTCTTCCTTGGCTTCAGGCGCAGGCGTTTCGGCTTCTTCGGGTGTGTCTTTCTTGGTTTCGGTTAACAGGTTGTGCTCGTCTACCAACACCTGCTTTTTGGCGCGGTTAATGCCGGTGATAAAGCGGTCGCGGACTTGCTGGCGGTACTTATAATCGGCCAGGCTCATGACCGTGTAGCGCAATGACTTGCCTTCTTGGGCTTCCAGCTCATCGACGTATTTGCGGAGGGCGTTCTTATTAACCTCGCCAACAACCAGGAAATCGACGCCAGCCGTGTCATCACGGGTAAATTGACCGGTGTAAATAGCCAGGTCAACGTGCCCGACGGCCCTTAGGCCGGTTTCCTCGCCGGCTTCGTCGGCTGCGGCCTGGCGGGCTTTTTTGATGCCCCCGCCAAAAATTTCTTGTAAGGGCTTATAGTATTCGTACTTCTGGTTGACTTCGTAATAAAGCTTGTTGTTGTTGTTGTCGGACGTGATGATGCCGATGGACAGCAAGTTGCTGAGCTCGCGGCGGACGGAATTTATCTGCTCGTCGATTTTGCGGGTGATCTCGCGGACATAAAAAGAGCGGTTTGGATTGCTGAAAAACAGCTGCAAAAGCTTGACCCGCGTTTTTGACCCAAAGAGTTGCTCAATCATGAATCAAGTGTAGCAAAGTTTGGGGCTATAGTGAACCTTAGTTATCCAAAAATGTTGTGACAGTCTCTACAACAGATAGCCAATTAACAGGGGTATTTATCCATTGAATACTTTTGTTTCGCCTAAACCAGGTGCGCTGGCGTTTGGCCAAATCAAGGCTGGCTTTGATGATCTTTTGACGGGCCTGGCCGGACGTTTCCGTGTCATTTAAGTGGCCTTGCCACTGCGCATAGCCGACGCCTTTAAGAGCCTCGCAGTCCCAGCCGTAACGCCCGGCCAGGCCCCGCACCTCAGCCTCCAAACCGGCCGCCAACATGGCATCCACCCGGGCGGCAATTCTCTGCTCCAGCTCCGGGCGTTCAACTTTTAAGCCCAGGATCAAAGTATTGGACCTCAGCTCCTGCCGGCTGGCCACGGCGCCATTAGTCTCGATTAGCCGGATCAGGCGGCGCTTGTTGCGCTTATCAACGCCGCCCGGATCAATCCCCAGGCCATCAATCTTCTCCAGCAGCTCCTTAATACTCAACCGGTTCAGCTCTTCCCTGTCGCCGCGGTCGCCGGCCGGCAGAAAGCCAAAATCGTACAGCACGCCGTCTATATAAAGGCCGGTGCCGCCGACCATAATCGGCAATTTACCCCTGTCAGAGATGTCTTTAATAGCTTGATTAGCCAGTTTCTTAAAGACCGCTGCCGTGAAGTCTTCGCAGGGCCCAGCTACATCTAATAGATGGTGAGGTACCAAAGCTTGCTCCTCGGCGGTCGGCTTGGCCGTGCCGATATCAACCTCACGGCGCACCGTCCAGCTGTCGGCACAGATAATTTCACCGTTAAACTTCTGGGCCAGCTCCAACGCCAGCGCCGACTTCCCCGACGCCGTCTCCCCCACCACCACTACCAGCTTAGGCGGCACCACTACCTTACCTTCGTCTTTTGGACCAGGCCTTCAGGCAACCATAAGAGTTTATCAATATCGACCTTGTAATCTTCGGAAACGGCCACGCCCTCGGCCTCCAGCACCTGCTTGTGGCCTGCCCGGCCGCCGGGATAACCGCTGGCCAGACCGCCCTGCTTGTTAACCACCCTCTGCCATGGCAGAGCCGGGTCACCAAAGTGGGCAATGCCACCGACGATGCGGGCCGCCCGGGCGTTGCCGCACAGCCCTGCCAGCTGGCCGTAGGTCATCACCCGGCCGCGCGGAATCCGAGCCACCAAAGCCTCCACCCGCTGGCGAAAGTCGGCTTCAACCTCTCTCATAAATCTATAACGACGACTTTAAGACCCGGCTCCGGGCCTCGTTGACCACCGTTTTCAGGAACTGCTCAACCGGCACGGTCAGCGGCACGTCCATCACTGCCATGTCCTTGCGGATGCGCGGCACCACTTCCCCGCCGGCAATTTCCTTCTCGCCAATCACGACAGTGTAGGGGACTTTTAGCAGTTCGGCGGCCCGGATCTTCTTGCCAACCGATTCGCTGGACTCATCTATCGTCAGCCTGAGCCCCTGGCCCCGAGCCTCGGCCGCCACCTTCCGGGCAAAGGCTACGGTGGCCTTTTCCTGGTTAACGGTAATTAGCCGGATCTGTTCCGGCGCCAGCCAAACCGGGAACCGCCCGGCCGTATGCTCTATATAAACCGCCAGGAACCGCTCCACCGACCCCAGCAAAGCACAATGAATCATAACCGGACGCTGTTCCTTGCCATCTTCAGCGATATACTTGAGCCCAAAACGTTCGGGCATTACAAAATCCAGCTGGACGGTCGCCACCTGATGCTCGCGGCCGATGGCGTCGGTTGCCATAAAGTCGATTTTGGGGCCGTAGAAGGCGGCCTCGCCGGCTTCCTCAAAGAAGTCCAGCTTATTGGCCACCACGGCGTTTTTAAGCTGCTGCTGGGCGCTTTTCCAAAGCCCGGGCTCGCCAAGATAGGCATCGGTTTCGTCTCTGTAGCTAAGCCGGACCCTCAGGGCCATGCCGATGGTGCTGTACAGCTCGTGCGCGGCCGTTAAGAGATTGTTGATCTCGCCTTCAATCTGGTCCTGCCGGCAAAAGACGTGACTGTCGTCCATGCTGATTGATCGGACCCTGCTTAATCCCCCCAGCTCACCGCTCTTTTCGTCCCTATAGACGGTAGCAGTTTCAAGATATCTTAGCGGCAGGTCGCGATAACTGCGCGGCTGGGACTCATATATCCGCGTATGGTGCGGGCAGTTCATCGGTTTCAGCACCAGCTCGTCGCTGGTCTCCTGACTCTTAACCAGGAACAGCTCGTCGCCAAACTTATCCCAGTGACCGGAGGCTTCATAAAGCGCCTTCTTGGTCATGTGTGGCGTCCAGACTTTTTGGAAACCATTGCGCTGACGTAACTGATTGGAAAAGTCAGTCAACCGGTCACGCAGAATGGTGCCACGGGGCGTGAACATCGGCAATCCCGAGCCCACCAGATCCGAAAAGACAAACAGGTCCAGCTCCTGCCCCAGCCGGCGATGGTCGCGCTTTTTGGCTTCTTCGAGCATTGTCAGATGGTCTTTTAGCTCCTTATCACTGGCGAAAGCCACGCCGTAAAGCCGCTGCATCTGGGGATTCTTTTCACTGCCCCGCCAATAGGCGCCGGCCACCCGCATCAGCTTAAAGGCGCCGACCTTGCCGGTAGAAGCCACGTGCGGCCCCCGGCAGAGGTCCGTAAAGTCGCCGTTTTGGTAGAAAGAAACGTTGCTAACCTGCGCTTCGCCCTCGGCAATGGTGCCCAGCTCGGCGGCGTCCAGATCTTTGGCCACGGTGGTGCCGGCCCGCTTTAGGTCGTTCAAAAGCTCTTCTTTATAAGGTTGTTTGGCCTCGCGCGCCCAGGCAATGGCCTCGTCTATCGGCTTTTCCAGCCGCTCGAAGGGCTGGTCGGCCTCTATAATCTTACGCATTTCGGCCTCGATTTTGGCAAAATCCTCTACCGAAAGATTGGCCTCTCCCAGATCAATATCATAATAAAAGCCGTTACCTACGGCCGGGCCGACCCCGAACTTGGCCTCCGGCCACAACTTCTGGACCGCCGACGCCATAACGTGCGCCAGGCTGTGCCTCATTGCTTGTAATTGATCTGTTTCCGCCGCCATATTCCCCGTTAGTATAGCATTTAACAGAGGCAAACTAAAAGGGTCAAGTGATCTCGCAATGTCACTTGACCCTTTGAAACACTCGTTTTGTCGAGGTAAAACAATCTCGGCAAAACCGCACCTGTGACGAACATCATAGCAAGGCTGGTACTATATGGCTAGCCTATTTATGCTGTAAAACCTACATTTATGCTGGGGAAAACTATTTTCAAATTAACGTCATGGCTGGCGTTAGCGACACATATTCTTGCTAATGAGCCCGAATTCCTGTAGTTTATATCTGTTACATAAGGGCGATTAGCTCATTTGGCTAGAGCGCCGCATTGACGTTGCGGAGGTGATAGGTTCGAATCCTATATCGCCCACCAGACTTGACCGGCCGTCTTATTTTTGTTAGGATAGTCCGGTTAAACGAGGAAGTTTTGTTATTCGTAAAAGTAGTGCCCTAGACACATTTCATTTGTTCTACGAAGAGTTAATCTCTTCCAAACCGATCAACAATCGGATTCGCCGCCTCCGCTCCGCCTCTAAATAAGAGGCAAAAGCCGGCCCCGGACCGCGATCCACCCCGAGAAGCCAAGCTTTCTCGGGCTTTTTATTTGGGTTGGAGGATCATCTTTTCCACGTTTGGAGGCTTATTATCCACTGGCCTTTTAAACAGCTGTATGTCAATATGTTGTCATGGTTTGTACATACTGTGGGGGTGAAACCAAGGTTACCAACTCCCGTCATCAGAAGAAAAGCAACCAGGTTTGGCGGCGGCGTCAGTGCCTAGCCTGCGGAGCTACCTTTAGCACCTCGGAGGCGGTTGACTACGAACTGGCCTGGCTGGTTAGCAAAGGCGGTAAGGCTCTGAGGCCCTTTTCGCGCGATAAACTGTTCCTTAGCCTCTATGACAGCTGTGCGCACCGTAAAACGGCCCTGAGCGACGCCAGGGGCCTTACAGAGACCGTTATTAGCAAGCTGACGGGTTATTTATCCAACGGCACCCTCCAAGCAGGCGATATTGCCCGGGCGGCTCAGGTGGCCCTAAACCGTTTCGACAAAGCGGCCAGCGTCCACTACCGGGCCCGGCACCCCTAAGTAAAGCTACTTGCCGGGGTCGGCCTGGGTAGTAATTGTTTTGCCGCCGGTGGTGCGGACGGCCTTTTCGGTAACATCAAAGCGGCTGAGGTAGCGCTTGAACATCAGACGGCTTTGCGAGTTCAGGGCCGCCAGTGAGCCGAAGGCAATACTGGTTACCGGCAGGAAGATCCACTGGGTCAGCATAAAGATGGAACGGTGCCGCTTGTGGCGGGCCGGCCGCGGCGGCAGGGTTACCAGGCAGACATACAGCGACACCAGCAGGCCGGCAATGCCGATGCGCTGGACGCGGCTGACCACCAGCGGCAGTTCGTTGGCCGCCAGATTTTGCGGGTGTAACAGGGGCGGAATGAAGGCCGCGAAGTAAACCAGCAAGGTGCCGGTAGCCCAGGTAACGTGGCCTTCCAGGGTGCGGAAGAACTTAGCCAGCACGTCGGCCTTGGGAGCCTTATTCTTGTGCCAGAAGCCCTTATCGGCGATGTAGGCAATGTCCGAGGCACCGTAGGTCCAGCGCCTCAGCTGGACGAACTGGGCCTTGATGGTCCGCCAGTAGCCGTCGGCCAGCACGGCGTCCTGGTAAATCGGGATGCTAAAGGGGTAAACCCGGTAATCGCCGTCGTACTTGAAGTAGCTGCGCCAGAACTGGTGGCCGTCTTCCACCACTGTTCGGGTGCTCCAAAAGTCCATTTCTATCAGGGCCTGCATGGGCTGGGCGTGGGCCGAAAAGTTGCGCGACAGGTGCGGGCGCTGGGTGTTGACGATATAGAAAAGATTGTTGCCGGTGGCGATAACCCGCATCATGGTCGGGGCGTCCCAAATGTTGTTGGTGTACATGGCCAGCGGCTGGTAGGAAGCCCGCAGCGGCTTGGGCACCACGCAGTACAGGTAGCTCAGGGCGGCGAAATAACTTCGGTCGGGGCGGTTGTCGGAGTCCAGGCTGGTGACCAGCACGGTGGTCGGGTCAATCTTGGCTTTTTTGAGATATTTATGCAGAGCCCGCCCGGCGCAGGTTATATTGGAGCCCTTGCCTACAATCTCGCCCGGCACGTCGGCGGGGTGCTTAACGGCCATGGCGTGGCCGAACTCCCCCTTATATAATTCCAGCAGTTCCAGCACCCGCTCTTCGGTACCCTTGCCGGCCCGACCTTCGTAGGCCAGCACCAGGATCATCCTTTTGGGATCATAGTCGGCGCCCAGAATGGCCTGGATAGTCGGCTCCAGCACTTCGCGGCTCTCGTTAACGGTAGCCACAATAACGGCATGGGTCAGCTTGCCAGGCGTGAATTGGTGCTCGCGCAAGTGCAGCCGCGACAGGTTTTTATAGTGCCACTTGGGCCGTTCGATCTTTTTACCGACCGGTTTGCCAGCCTCCAGGTCGGCGCCCAGACTGTTCCAGTCCAGCTTCATGTGGTGCTTCATGGTGCGGTAGCCGGCAATGGCCCGGCTGGAGTAAGCCAGCGACCGGACAAAGAAAATTAACAGATAGAAAAGCACGAAAAAAACCGCCGCCTTGACGCTGATAAAAGTTAGGATCAGCGGTAAAAGTATCAGGCCATAGCTGAGCGCGCCGGGCAGAATTTCAAAAAAACGATAGTGACCCTTGCGGTCTTTTTCGAAAGGAATCTCCAGATCCGTCATGGCCTAGCGCAATACGAGCAACGAGTTAGCAACAATGATGCTCAGCACCAGCAACAAAGTACCGAGGCTCAGTATGGCAATCGTAACCTGCCGGTGAATACGATAGGTGCGGAAGCTGAGCATGACGTGAGTGGCCAGAACCAGCAGCATAAAGGCCACGAAGCTCAACAGGTTGACCACGCCGCCGTTGGTAAACTTGTTGACGGCATCGGTGTTGGAACAGTCACGGCATTGCACGATATAAGTACTGCTATGGCCGCTGCTCAAGCTGGCCAGCACGAAAATGCTGCCGGCAATGGCCAGGAAGGCGTTAATGCTGAGCAGTAAAAGCACCAGGTGATCGTGAAAATACTTCTTTGAGGCGGCCATAAGTTAGGGTAATTGTACCATTCCTGGTGCGGGTAGAGAGAATCGAACTCTCCTCTTAACCTTGGGAAGGTTACATATTAGCCACTATACGATACCCGCCTGGAGCCACCTAACGGATTCGAACCGTTGACCTCCGCTTTACGAAAGCGGCGCTCTAGCCAACTGAGCTAAGGTGGCCCATGGCAAACCACCGAAGTATTATAGCAGTCCTAGTTGGCCATCATGGAGATCAGGGTCTGGCTGAAAGCCGGTACGTCGTCGGGCTTGCGGCTGGTAATAATGTTGCCGTCGACTACCACTTCTTCGTCGACCCACTCGGCACCGGCATCGCGCAGGTCATCCTGAATCGTAAAGAAACTCGTCAGTCGGCGGCTTTTGGCCAGACCGGCGCTGACCAGCACCCACGGCGCGTGGCAGATCATGGCCAGCGGTTTCTTCTGGGAAGTCATACTTCGTACCCATTGCCGGGCTTTATATTCCATGCGTAACTGGTCGACGTTGATGGCGCCGCCGGGCAGGACCAGCGCGTCATAATCGTCTATATCGGCTTCTTCCAGCGTTTTATCTATCGGGAACCGCCGGCTTTTATCTATATGGTTCATGGACTGGACCTGCCCGTCCTTCGGCCCGGAAGCAATCACTTCGACAGTGGCGCCGACTTCTCTCAGAGCATCGATCGGCCCCGTAAATTCGGCCTCCTCAAAATAATTATCTACCAGCACGGCCACTTTCTTGCCCGTTAAATCAGCCAATTTTCATCCCTTCGCTTATTTAACCTCAGCATGACGCACCGGCTTCCCCGCCGTCAGTAAGATATTTAGCTCTGGGCGGCGGCAACAAGCTGCCTCATTTGAGGGATGGTCAGCGCCCGCTTGTGGAATTCGTCTAGGCCTTGCTTGCGCTTCTCGGGATCGCTGACCTTGAAAAGAGGAGCCATGAGCTCGTAAGAGAATTGGTAGGTGGGTATAACTGCCCGGGCTTCTGGCAGATCGCGACTTTGTAGAATAATGGTTCTAATGCGCTCCGGTTCTTCTCGCAATAGAAGGTCTTGAGCCTCTTTAATAACCTGCTTTTCAGGCACGCCGCTGTTAATATCAATGGTTGCGTTATGGATTACCGCTGTGAATGTCTTCGCTGAAGTACGCTCCAGCTCAAAATTATTTCTCTCTTCCTCGCTTTGAGCCAGATCGGGCAGTTTATCTTCACTCGGGCCGGCTCCCCCCTCCAGTTGCACGGTTTCAGGCGATGCCATGCCGGTCAGATTAGCAGCCGGGCTCATCCTGCGACTTGCCACTGATTCTGCCCGTTCGTCGAAGTGGTCGTAGTGTTCGCCTTCATGTAAGCACCATTGCAAAATTCTTGCCCGTGTATAGCGCCGCGAGGGATTAATGTTGGCAGTTACCTGCATATTGCCATAGTTGTCGCTGAATATATAACCAGACCAGAACACTTTAGGAAGATTAACAGGTTTAATATCAATGTGTGGGGTTATAAGCCGAGAATGGGGCCGCAGGGCGGTTCTTGCCAAGGGCATTGCCAGCTTAAAAGCCTCTTTAATCTTCGCGGGATCCGTCAGCAGATGCTCTTCATGGTATTTCTTTACGCCCTCTTCGTCATAGCGAAGGCCAAACAACCCGAAGCGGTTATCGAGGGTGGTTAACAAAAGATCGATTTCTTTGCCGGGTACTTTTTCCGGAATGAACCCGGCGGTTGCCAGCATATATTCATCATATGGAACATTTACTCCCTGTAGCTCCAGGCTTAGAATGCTATCGGCTATCAATTGCTGTTCTATAACATCGTGGTCTGGTTCGTCAGCCGGCAGCCTTTCTTTTAGGGAATGGTACTTGCGGTCAATCTCGAGGAAACTGGAAAATTCGGTCGGGCGGAACATGCCCGAGCGGTTAATATCAACTACCAGCTGCCCGTTATGTATGTTAGGGTTAGCCTCTCGATTTTCAAGCACATACTCGTCGAAACCCTGGCGAGCACCTATAACTTCGTGCGAAAACGGTGTTCCTCTCTGTTGCATAGAAGCACAATATAACACAAAGCCGCTGTTTTGTCTATGGTGAGCCGGGGAGGCGTATAATAATTGGTATTAACCTAGGAGGATCGTATGGCAGAACCGGAAAACAATTCACCAGCACCCCAAAAACCCGAAAAAGGCTACGGCAAGCGCCCGGTCTGGCAATGGGTAGTCATTTACCTGATCGTGGCCATAATCGTCTACGGGCTTATTTACCTGCTCTTCATCCGCAAAACCGGCGGTAGTTCGGGCTCCGGCTCCGGCGGCCTCTACTAAATCTGAAGCTCGCTTCTAGCTGTGCTCGGAACGAGACCTTTTGATAAGCTGGCGGCCCCAATTACGTGCCTGAGCCGGCTGAGGTACTTTTTTAGGTTGCTTCTCACGGACTGAAACTTCCGTACCGATCTGCTGGAAAGCAACTTTAATCTTACGCGTCTCGCTGTCTAATCTAGGTCCGTCGATATGCTCGTAGCCGTAGGTTATGGTTCCGCCGTTTTTATCCTCACGGTCACCCACTTGACTGACACCATCCAGATCTTTAACTACCGTTTGAGCTTCCTCATATGACATGGGGTTTAGTTCTATAGAGCCGTGGCCTTTACCGCCAAGATGGGTTTCTATTGTTAGTTTTGGTTGTATTTCTGATTCTGACATGAGGGGCATATTCAGTATTGTTAATTAAGGTTAAGTATACACTTATGGACGGCATGTGTCAAGTATTAACGGGTCATGCCCAGCGAGATATTGGGCCGGTTTAGCCAAATTTGTGAAGATTATTACTGCTGAGCGCGTCGGTCAGCAGTACTGTTAGTATTCCATTATTAACATTAATCAGGGGGTGCCTATGCCTGTAAGATTTGAAAGCTTGTTTGCAAGCGAATTAGTTAGAGAAAGCGCCGGAAGAATGCAACCTCCTGTCATGCAACCTGAGGATGTAGTCGAGTAGCGCGATGGCCAGGAACGCCGAGCCAAGTCACGTAGAGGAATAGACATAGTCTTTGGGCAGTTTGGGCTGCATCCGGAGGGCGATGAAGCAGAAAAACGGCGACAGATAGATCTTTTTCTAGTTCTAGGCTCTACTGGCCTTGGCGTCATGCTGCCGGAAGAGGAAGAAAACCGCTTAGGTCAGGTTGACCGGCGGGCTACGCCAGACCGCAGAGGCGACGACCTGCCCCCTGAGTATGCCGGCATGGTCCCGCTTCTTTAATAATTTCATCTTGGCGGGCCCGACCGGATTCGAACCGGCGATCTCCTCCGTGACAGGGAGGCGTGATAGGCCTCTTCACTACGAGCCCATACCTATAACAGGGGTAATCATAGCAAGTTTAAGGTTAAAGAGCAACCGAGGCTAGACTGTGATGTAGCGGTGAACGGGGTGTTTGGCCTGGAACGGCGCCACGTATTCGGTGATGGGCTTCAGGTTGAACTGGATGTGGGCGGCGTGGACGCTGTTGCCGGTGGCATCGATAACTTTGACGATATCCAGGCTGTAGCCGGTGTTGACTACCCCGGAGACTTGGCCGGGCTTGAGTTTGAAAATGGCGGCTGTCAGGTCGGGCGGAATTTCGCGGGTGCTGGGCGTTATAGGAGCCGGGTATTGCCCGCCGTTGGCTTTGGTAGCCGGGTCGTCCGATAATTGGGTGGCCAGAGCCGCGAAATCGGCGCCGGCTTTGACCTGGGCCAGGGCTGATTGGGCCCGCTTTTGGGCGGCCGTGTCGAGCTTGGCGGCGACGGCCTGCTGCAGCATCTGCTGTTTGAGCTCGCGCCGGAAATCGGCTTCGCTCCAGCCCCAGAATTCGCTCAGCACCTCTTTAAAAACGCGGTCATTATTGCCTAGCCGGTTTTGGCCGCGTACCAGTTTTACCTCGTCGCCGACGGCCCGGTCGCCAACGCTTACCTGATTTTTGGTAGCCAGCTGTTTAACGTAAGCGTCCTGGATAACCTGGGCCATGGCCTGTTGTTTAAGGCGTTTTAGTTGTTCCCTGCCGTCTTTGGTTCCAAAATCGGTTTGCTGCTGGGTGTGGTAGTAGTGCATGTTGCGGCGCAGTTCAAACAGATAAGCCTCGTAACGTATCCAGCCGCCGTCGGTTTTGGCGACCGGGAACGGCACGATGCGCGTTACGTCGTAGGCAAAGGTCGAGGTGCTCTGGAATTTATACAGCGCCAGCCCGGTGACGGCGAAAAAGCCCAGGATCACCAGCAGTAGTAATAGCAGTGAAATGCGCACCACGCTGTGCTTGGAGTGCTGGAGGGGATAAATATATTTGCGGGCGCTGGACAGCACTTCTTCGCGGTGTTCGCCGACGGTTTCATTGGTGATCCGCGGCACCGTGCTTAGAGCCTCGGCCATCTTTTCTTCGGTCGGTTTGGCGCGCTCAAAAGGCCGCTGGACGGCCTTATGCAGTTTAAGCTTCTTGAGTTTCTTGGGCTTGGGTATCTTCATTGTCCTTGCTTTGGTTCCTGGCTGAGCCGGCCGGATACTGATTGGTAGTGATTTCTTCATCGCGCAGAATGCCGAGGATTCTCTTCTGGATCTGCGCCGGATGGTGCAGGTCGTGAAGGATCAGGTCTCCCACGTAGGTCTGCATCTTTATTGTACCAAATCCCAGCAGTGTTTCCTGTAGGCCGGCGACTTCATAATTAATGGCCTGAATCTGGGCCAGCCCTATGTCGGCCACCGCCCGGTGGAATAATCGCTTTTGGGTAATTTGGATGAAGCGCTGGTCGGTAACGATAAAGACGCTGAAGTACCAGCTGATCCAGCTGGGCAATAGCACCAGGGCGCCGAGCACGAAGCCGGCCGCCAGGCCGCCGAAGAAAACGCCAAAGCCCAGGTCTGGCTTGACGGCCGCCGGCAGGACGCCTAACAGAGGTCCAAGCATGGCCAGAATCAGGCCGTTGCGCATAACTATCGGGTGGCGTCGGAACACGAACAGCACATTTTCGTCGTCGAGCTGGTCTTCAAAATATTTATCGGCTTTTTGTTTAGCTTCCGCCATACGCTCATTTTACCATTGTGGCGCCCCCAGAAGGATTCGAACCTCCAGCTTCTCCTTAGGACGGAGCTATTTTATCCATTGAACTATGGGGGCGTAATAAGTATTGTACTTTAACTTCGATATAAAAAATTCACTGCCCATGCATAAAACATACATAAGTAATGCATGATATGTATGTTTTATGGGGCAGTTATGTATGGCTTATGTAGGTAGTCAGGAATTTGATGTGCACAAAGCGCTGCTTTATGTGCGTTCTGAGTCTTCGTATATATGGACGTATTCGGACTTGTCGTAGCTGAATAATTCTTCTTCTTTGAAGAAGCTGGCGACCTCGGCTTGGCCGGTGGCGGCCGAGTCGGAAGCGTGTATCAGGTTGCGGCCGGCGCCGATGGCCAGGTCTCCCCTGATAGAACCGGGATCGGCCTGGCGCGGATTCGTAGCCCCGACCAGGTTGCGGACCGATTCCACGCACTCAAAACCTTCCCAGGCCATCAGCACAACCGGCGAACTCTTCATAAATTGTTCAAGCCCGGCGTAGAAGTCTTTGTCGACATGCTCGGCGTAGTGACTGCGCAGCATGGCCTCGTCCAGGCTGGCCATTTTCATGCCTACCAGCTTAAGGCCCTTTTGTTCGAGTCGGGAGATAATTTCGCCGATGAGGCCGCGCTGGACGGCGTCGGGTTTGGCGATAATCAGGGTTCTTTCCATTAGCGAAATTATAACAGAGACAGGCGCGGCTTCCAATATGTCGTACAATGTACTTATGCTATTCGCTAAAGCCAAAACCGACTTCCTGGAATATCTGGAAATCGAGCAGAACCGCTCGCAGAAAACCATCCAGAATTATGACCATTACCTGACCCGGCTGATCGATTTTGCCGGTGATATCAAGGTGAGCGAGATTGACCCGGAGTTGATCCGCAAGTGGCGGCTGTGGCTGAACCGCCTGGGCACCAACACCTCGGACGAGCTGGGTAAGACAACTCAGAACTACCACCTGATCGCCCTGCGCAGTTTCCTTAAATATTGTGCGAAGCGCGATATCCCCGCCCTGACGGCCGATAAGATCGAGTTGGCCCGCACCAAACGCAAACAGGTAACTTTCCTGAACGAAGATGAATTAGCCCGCATTTTTGAACAGCCGGATACCGCCAGCTTGGCCGGTTTGCGCGACCGGGCCATTCTTGAACTACTATTCAGCTCGGGCCTGCGCGTCAGCGAGCTGGTCGGGCTGGACCGCGACCATATTAACCTGAAGCGCCGCGAATTCATGGTCCGCGGCAAAGGCCAGAAAGACCGGCCGATCTTCATCAGCGCCCAGGCGGCCGACTGGATCGAACAATATCTGGGTAGGCGGCAGGACAAGGCGCGGCCTTTGTTTATTCGCTACAGCGGCACCAAGGCGGTTGATACGTCGGGCAACTTCCAGCGGCTGACGGCCCGCAGTATCCAGCGGCTGGTAGCCCGCTATGCCCTGCTGGCCGGTATTACCAAGCATGTCAGCCCGCACACCATGCGGCACTCCTTTGCTACCGATCTGTTAATGAACGGCGCCGATCTGCGCTCGGTGCAGGCCATGCTGGGCCACAGCAACATCGCTACCACCCAAATTTATACGCATGTTACCGACCCGCACCTGCGGGCCATCCACGAAAAGTTTCACCGCAAGTAGTTATTGGCCCGGGCAGGCGTCAGCCGTTGAACCCGGGAAAACCTGGATCTGTTTGCAGATGTTCTGGCCGGCTTCCAGGCTGTAATCGGGGTGCAGGTAGCCGTCGCGGACCGGCAGGCGCACCTGAATACGCCTTAAAACGTCCTGCGACTTGCCGGTTGAATCGATTAAGGTTTGGGCGTGCTTAATGGCCAGCTGGTCGGCCGCTACGGTTGAAGCATGGCCGCCGCTATCCCTGAAAACGCTGATCGACACCTTGGAATCGTGATAAATCGACCGTAGATCCACTAATATGCTTGTGGTGTTCAGCCCGGTAATGTTCACCGCGCAATTGAGCGGTTTGCGGTCGGCCTTACAGCTGCCGGCCAGAATCGGGCCGTTGCTGTCGTTGCTTAAATAAGCTTTGTAGTTATAGGTGACGGGATCCGACGAGCTGTTGATCGGGTATACGAAGGCTTGCATGGCAAATTTGCTGGTCAGGCCAACAGCGCCAGAGGTGGAATCCAGCGAGGTTACGCTGAACCGGAGCACGCCCGTAGCGCTGGTCCAGTCTGCCAGCGGCGGCAATTTAGTGGGGTTGGCGGTGTAGTCGCTGTTATCGGCAAAGGTAGAGCCACCATCGCGGGCTTGCCAGTTGATCTGGATGGTACCGATAGGAGTGTCAGCCAGAGTGGACGGGTCGCCACCGGTGATGGTGGTGACTTTGGACTGGTCGTTATTGACCGAGCCGTACTCCACAGTCGGCGGATTCGGATTAATCAACAGGCAGCTGAAAGTAGTATCAGAGTTGCCTACCTGATTACTCTTAAGAAAAGCCGCGCCGATCCTTTGATCGGCAGGCAAGGCATTGATGTCACCGTCGCTCAGCACCCCGCAGTCCTTTTTTTCGGACGTGAAGCCGGCCGTAATAGCCTTGGTAGCCGTATTAACACCTGATTCGGCGGCGTAATAAGCCTGCTGGCTCAGTTGTTTGTCCAGAGCCTGGCGCTGGTTGTCGCGCATCAGCTGGGCAAAACCGACCGTAATCAGGCTGAGCACCACTAATAAAACAATGGCGATAATAATCGCCGCGAAGCCCTGCTGGTTGCCAGCCATTTGACGTCTCTTAACCATGAGCTTATTGTACATTAATTTAGCCGCCTTGTAGCCGAGGTGGATATTTCGGACACGGCGCAGTATTGGGTGCCCCGGTCACCGCTGCAGGTGGAATGACCGGGTTGAGCGCCGCTGTCGCCCTGGGTATTAACCAGATCGTCATCGCCATAAGCCATCCAAACGTCAATATTATAGATACCGCTGGCGGCCGGTGTCTGTTCAACCTTGAATCTTGTCAGGCGGACGTTGTGCGGCACCATTTCATAACCATCCCCGGAGGACTGAGAATCATTGGGCGCGCCGGGATCTAACAACTTGAGCGGCGGGCACTTATCGGTGGTTTTCATGGTATCACGCCATAAAACGTGGTAAGACTCGTGATAAGTGTCGTCATTACGGGGGCTATCGCTTAACTTATGGCCCAGAATATAGCTGTAGCGCACTTTGCCTATACAGTACGAATAAACCGGTACCTCGCCGGGGGTTACTTGGGTGTAACAGGTTGTTTTGGGCGATGGCGTGCCACAGCCGCCGGCCGGTGCCTGGCCGCTAAACTCTAATGTCCCGGTTAAATCGGCCGTTACGCTGCGGGTGGCGTCCTGAATTTTGCTGGCATTAACACCCTTACTGTATAAATTGCCGATCTGAATCAAAATAACACTGCTCATAACCAGCAAAACCGACAGCACCGACAGGGCTATCATTAGCTCAACGATCGTAAAGCCGGCTTGTTGGCTGTTTTTGTTAGTTTTGTGGTCCCACATAAGCGTTAGCATTCCCATCCTACTGTATAGTATCGGCCAGCTGATCACAAGAGTTACGACCCGTGTTATCGCTTGTGGTTAACCGAGATACCGTGATACATTAGAGCGGATGGCACGCAGAGGTAAACTACCTTCCCTGAAGAGGCTTAAAGAAGATCGGATGTACCGGCCGGTCTATATCGTTCTGGGCGTTATCATTATTGTTGTTTTAGTGGTTATGATTTACCCCGCTAAGAACAATTCGCCCTCCAAAAAGCTGCCCGATCAGGCTGAACTGCGCCGGCTGGCCAGTATCCCGCCCAAAGACAGCCCTACCGTCGTGGTCAGACACCTGAAAGACTACACCAACAAAGAGGTCACGCTGCGCGGCCGCTTCATCAGCATTCAAGGGATTGACCAGTACTACATTGTCGGCCTCGATAAGACCACCGCCTCTACCCTGGCCGTGGATTTTAGCAAATCCGGGCTGGACCCGACCAAATACGTTACGGTGTTGTCAAACACCGGTACCAGCGGCTCTAAAGGTCCCTACACCGTCAAAGGCCTGGTAAAAGTTACCGACAACGTGCCGGTGCTGGTCGTGGAGTCGGTCAAATAATGATCAGCCGCCGCCTGGTGGTAGCTCTTATAGTGTTCATCGTGCTGGCCGTTGGTGCTTTCGCGGCGCTCAGCCTGACTCCTAAGTCTAAGCCGGCTGGCTCAACAAAAAGCACATCGAATACCATTAAATATCCTGCCCCTGTTAGTCCAACGGCCATTCTTAAGAACCACCTGCCTGAAAATATTGGCAAAAACATAGCCGTTAAGGGGTACGTTGTGTCACCGAAAGGTTCTCACAAATACTATGTTATAGACCCCGAGGATAAGCCCTCCGGCGCCCTACTGCTTGATTTCAGTACATCGGACCTCAACCCGGATAAATACGCCAGCGTAATAGAAGCTACTTCCTCTCCCAAAAACTCCGTCTTAGCAGCCAAAGGTAAGCGCACGCTTCAAGGTGTGCTGCAATCAGAAACTAACAGCCCGGCCCTTCTGGTCAGATCTATATACTAGTGCCGCAACCATGAGTCGGGGAACTCGGCTGGTCCGGACGCGCCGGTGTAAACAAATGAGCCGAAGGGATAGAAACCGTTGTAGTAAGAGTACATGAGCCGGACCGGTTCGGTCTGGCCGGCTTGATGGTTGACCCTGGTAACTATTCTTAGAGTTTGCCAGCCATTGAAGCCAAAGTTGAGCTGGGCCGATGTATTGGTGCGAGTATCGATAATCTTATTACCGTTCAAAAATACTAGAGTTTGATTTCTGGGACTGGCATCAACCAGGTAAAGGGTCCAGCCTAAGTAGCTCCAGCCGGCACCATGAATCCAACACTGATAGTCGAGTGCGCAGTCGGCCATGTACACCTGGCCGTTCCATTCAACATAGGCATAGTCCGTAGTCGCGGCGTTCAGACCAACTCGTCTGGTAAGGGTGCTGGTGAAGTCGGGGTACGAGCTTTCGCCGTTACCGATGTTTAAACCGATGTTTTTGTCGATAACCTGCATCTTGAAATCGGCCGTGCCATTTAGCGGATCGGGATCCCTTGCGGTTCCATGGTAGTAATTACCAATTAGGCCGGAGGGACAGTTGGGCGTACTGGTGGAGGGACAGGTGGTTACGTTCGGTGGTGGAGCGGCGGGCGCAATACCGCCGCCGGCATCAGAATTACCACCTGTAGGCTGGCCGTTGGCGATGGTGATATTGTTGTTGGTCGGGGAAACAGTGTAGAGACGGTAGTTCAGCGACTCCTGCTGAGCACCTAAGGTGCCTAAACCGGGCCAGCGCATCTTAACGGTGAAAAGGCCGCTGCCATCATAGGTAATGCTCTGGTAATACAGGCCGTTAACGACACAAGCGCCGTAATTCGCGGCCGTCAGTTCATTCAAGTTTTCCTGGGACGCCGGTTTAAAACCGCTTAGGGTCACTAGATTGTGGGAGGAATCGAAGCAGAAGGCACTGGTAGTTTGCAGCACGCCGGCATTGGAGGCCGCGACGGCTGTCCTGACCTGCTCTATCTGGGAAGCCATCAGACTCAGGGCCTGGGAGTGCTCCTCGGCGGCCTGCGAGGTCTGCAGGCCCCTGTTAGCCGTGGCATAGGCTATGCTTAGGCCCAGGCCCAGCACCGCCAGTACGATCAGCACTTCAATAATGGTGTCGCCGGCCGATTTACGGGCGGGACTTTTGCGAAACAGATTGATCATGGCGTCCCCTTACAGCGGTCATCAATCGCGGTGCCAACTTTTATGCGGGCCACTAAGCGCTGGCCGTTAATGCCGCCTATTGTGACGCTGCCCGGCTGCTCGGTATTGGAATTCACGCAAATGGCTATATTGGGCTGATTAACCACATCGCCGTCGCTTATGCCGGGAATGACAGTATTGGCAAAGTCGGTTTGGGAACGCGATGAGGCACTGTTTTTAGGGACCACGAAGACAGTCGTTTGCGAGCCGGAATCCAGGGTGGCGCCGCCGCCGGTGCCGAAGCTACCGAAGAATCCTATGGCTCCCACAACGTCGGTACCGCTGTATAGCTTACTGACCGTTAAGCTCCATTGGGCGTGTTTATTGTCCGTTAAACTGGTAGCCGCCACTGGTTTGGCCTCGGTGAAACTGCTGGATAATACGTTGGTGTTGGTATCGCTGGCGTAGCGCCGCCCGACTACCGTGTAAACGTTATAGCCGCTGCCGCTGTCGCCGGCAATGTCGAACTGCACCACTTTGCCCAGGAATATGCAGGCCTTGTTGGTCCCCTGCGTTGTGCCGTTGACCACCGCTGTCTGCGGGCTACCGCTGGCGCCGATGGTGCAAGACAGGCTATTAGTACTCGGGAAAAAGCCGTTGGCCACCTGGTTGGCAACGTTCTGCAATTGGGTAGCCAAGTCGTTCATGCCCTGCTTAAATTCAGCGTTGGATTGTTTGCCGGAAATAAAGATAGCCGCCAAGGTAAACATAAAACCCGAAACGGCCAAGAAAATCATGACTTCAATAATAGTGTAACCCCGAGAGTTTCGGCGGGCGCGCATGCTCAAAGTATAGCATAAGCACTACCCTGTTAGAGCACCGGTGGCAAGAATGTTCGACGGTACCATAACAGGATGGTGTGACCGAACAGCTGTACAACAATTGCGCCCACGATCAGGAATGGCCCGAAAGGAATGGTGCTGTTGCGCTGCAGTTTTCTGGCGAGCAGTAGCGGCAGGCTGGCCAGACTGCCCAATAGGGCGGCACTGAAGATCATCAGCAGACTGCGGGCCGGCGTGGCGGCTATTAAGCCAAGCAGCCAGCCCAATTTAACGTCGCCGCCGCCAATCCACTTGCCGGCCGAAACCTGAAACAAAACGTAAAAGACTCCGCCGCCCACGGCCACCGCCAGTACGGTATTGAGCACTTCTCTGCCCGGATGGACCGCCGTAGCCGCCGCTACGCCGGCAAAAACCAGCGCCACGAGCGTCAGAGGATACAGCAGTCTGTCGGGCAGTAACAGCCAGCGTAAATCATACACAATCAAGGCCATAAAGCCGGTCAGTAAGGCCAGCCACAGCCCGAAAAGCACTGTTTGGCTGCCCTGCACCGGCACTGGCCACCAGAAGTACGAAAGTACAAATAACAGGGCTGTAGCCGCTTCTACCAACGGATATTGACGTGATATCGGTTTATGGCAGTAGCGGCACTTGCCGCGCAGACTCAGCCAGCTGAACAGCGGCACCAAATCCCTAACGGCCAGCGCGTGCCTGCAGTGAGGGCACATGGAGCGGCCTTTCAGAATGGAAAGCTCCTGCCCGGTCTTTTTAGACTTTGCCTGCTCGTGGACCCTGTATACCACAGCATTCACAAAACTCCCCAGGGCCAGCCCCAACACCGCCAGAACAATATAAATCATTAGCAATATGGTAGCACAACAAGAAAACAGGCCCCGAAGGGCCTGCTCAAAGCTTATGGAAGACTAGCTTACGTATCCAGACACTTGGCCTGGCTTGCCCCTGCTGTTTCAATAGCGTAAACGACTGAGGTTGCTCGACCGGATACCACAATAGTATATTGGGTTCCATTATTAGCCGGAGCACCACACTTGGTGCCAAAGGTCACCGTTAATTCTCCAGCATTAGGAGTAACGCTAGTAGCGGTCTTGTCGGCGCCAAAGTTTACGGTAGTGCTTGCCTGTACCTTGGCAGTAGCGGCAGTACCGTTAGCGTCCTTCAAAGTGACTGCGCTCCCGGCTTGGCTAGAACCATTCTTCGTAGGGAGACCGCCATCATTATTAGAGGCAAACTCGGACACGCCCCCGGCGATGGCTGCGGCGTCGTTCTTAATGGCCGTGTTGCGGCCGTTGCGCTGTAAGGCCGGTACGGCCAGTAAGACAACTAAAATAATTAAACCAGCGATGGCCAGCACGATCATCACTTCGATGATGGTAAAGCCTTCGTTCCTGGATTTTCGTACTCGATTAAGCATTGCAAATGCCCCCTTTGCGTGCCTTTATTATGTGCTTATGCTTTGATCATATCTGGCAATTGGCCTAAATGCAAGCTGACTCGACCGTTTATCCACATCTTGCGTACCCCTTAGCCGCCGCCGGGATTGGTAAAGCCGGATTGGTTCACCAGGCCGTAAATTGGCAATAAAATGGCGGCCACGATAATCAGGGCTATGATGCCCATAATCACCATCATGACCGGTTCGATGATGGTGCTGACGTTCTTAATCTCGTTGTCGACCTCTTTTTCGTAGTAGTCGGCTACCTTGGCCAGCATGGTTTCCATGGCGCCGGACTGCTCGCCGATGTGGAGCATGTTGGGGACCAGTTCCAGGAAATTCGGGTCTTTGCCGATGGCGTCGGATAAGGCCGTGCCGCCCTTCACTTTTTCGATGGCGTTCTTTAGAGATTTTTCGATGTGGACGTTGTCGACGGCTTCGCCGGTAATTTCCAGCACCTGAATCAGCGGTACGCCGCTGGCCACCAAGGTGGTGCCGGTGCGGGCAAAGCGGGCCATGTACATTTTCATAAATAGATTGCCGATCGGCCAAGCGCGCATTTTCACTTTATCGATTATACTGCGACCGCCAAGGGTGCGAGCCCAGCGGCTGCCAAAGAAGATGGCCAAGCCGAGCAAAATCAGTACCGCCCACCAGCGGTGGGTTATAAAGTGCGAAATGGCTAGCAAAAAGCGGGTTACGAACGGCAGTTGGGCGCCCGGCAGGCCGGCATAAATGTTCTGGACCTGCGGCAGGACCTTAACAATCATGAATGTCACCACGGCTATCATGACCAGCAGGACGATTAGGGGGTAAATCATAGCGCCGCGGACCTTGCTGATAATGTCGGCGTCTTTTTCCTGCTGGTTGGCCAGGCGTTCCAGCCCGCTGTCGAGCGTACCGGAAGTCTCGCTGGCGGCTACCAGGCTGACGTAGACCCGGTTAAAGACCCGCGGGTGCTTTTCGAGGGCCACGCTGAAGGCTTTGCCGCCTTCGACATCGGCAATAACCTGGTTGATAACTACTTTTAGCGGCTTATTGGGCGTCTGCTGGGAAACACTGCGCAGGCTCTGCACCAGGGGCAGACCGGCGTTTATAAGCGTCGACAGCTGACGGCTGAACAGGACCTTATCTTTGGTCCTAATACGCCTTTTGAAGATTCGGCCACCGGCACTGTCCTTGGTGGGAACAATCGAAATCGGCGTCAGGCCTTCGTCGTGTATCAGCTTGGCGGCGGCCTGCTCGTTATCAGCCTGAACCTGCGCCTTAACCTTCTCGCCGGTGGCCGAGTTGCGAGCTTCGTAATTAAAGGTCAGCATGGGGGTGTTAGCTCCTCATCAGCCTGTCCAGCTCATCGATATCAACCGCGTAATTGCGGGCTTCGTCGTAGGTAATGGTGCCGGCGTGAATCAGGCTGACCAATTGCTTATCCATCGATTGCATGCCGAATTCGGTGCCGGTTTGGATAACGGCTTCCAGCTGGTGGCTCTTGCCTTCGCGGATGATGTTGCGCACCGCCGGGGTGGCCACCAGGATTTCGGCCGCCGCGATGCGGCCGCCGCCAATCGACGGTATCAGGCGCTGGGAAACGATAGCCATTAAAATATTGGACAGCTGAGCCCGGATTTGGGGCTGCTGGTGCGGCGGGAAGACGTCAATCATGCGGTCAATGCTCTGCGAGGCGCTGTTGGTATGCAGAGTGGCCAGCACCAGGTGGCCGGTTTCGGCGATGGTAATGGCGCTGGCGATGGTTTCCAGGTCGCGCATCTCGCCGATCAGCACAACGTCGGGGTCTTCGCGCAGGGCACTGCGCAGGGCGGCGCTGAACGAATAGGTATCGTAGTGGACTTCCCTCTGTACGATCACCGATTTTTGAGATTTGTGGGTGAATTCGATCGGATCTTCGATGGTAATGATGTGCGAGGCCCGTTCCTGGTTGATTTTATGGATCATGGCCGACAGCGAAGTCGATTTGCCGGAGCCGGTCGGGCCGGTCACCAGCACCAGGCCGCGCGGGAACTCGGTGAATTTATTGACGATTTGCGGCAGACCGAGCTGTTCAATGCTCAGGATCTCGTTGGGAATCAGGCGCATGGCGGCGGCCAGATTGCCGCGCTCGTGGAAAGCGTTAACGCGGAAGCGGCCCAGGTCGCCATAAGCGAAGCTAAAGTCGAATTCCTTGTCTTTTAATAGGATTTGCTTCTGGTCTTCGTCCAGAATGGAAAAGACCAGCACTTCGACGGCTTCTTCATTAAGCGGATCGGCGCCGGTTACAGGGGTCAGAGCGCCGTCGACACGCAGCATCGGCGGCAAGCCTACCTGCAGGTGCAGGTCGGAAGCCTTCTTTTTAATAACTTCGTCGAGTAGGACCTCGATTCTTGGTTGCGCTGCTGCCATATCCACCCTTTCTAGTCTTTACAGGTTGTCATCGGCCGCTACCCGGTTAATTTCATCCAGCGTAGTCAGCCCGGCCAGAGCTTTCAGGTAACCGTCCTGCCGCATAGTCACCATGCCTTCTGCCTGAGCGGCGTGCTCGATTTCCGTGCTGGTAGACTGCTTCATGATCAGGCCCTGAATGGCCTCCGACACGTTAAAGGCCTCAAATAAGCCCACTCGACCCTTGTAGCCGCCTGGCGTGTCGGGGGTATCCGTACCCTTGCTTAAAGTATAAGCGGTTTGGCTCTTTAAGGGCAAGCTTTTATAGCCCAGATTGGGAGCCAGGCTAGCCGCTTGTTCGGCGGTATCCGGCAGGAGAGACCCGAGCGTGGCCTGGATGGCGGCCGTTTCGGCGGCCGTCGATTGATAGGTTTGGCGGCCTTCGGGGGCAATGCGCCGCACCAGCCGCTGGCCGATGACGGTACGGACGGTACTGGCAATCAGGAACGGTTCGACGCCCATATCTAAAAGGCGCGGCAGAATGCCGGCGGCGCTGTTGGTGTGCAGGGTGCTGAACACCAGGTGGCCGGTCAGGGCGGCCTGGACGGCCAATTGGGCGGTTTCTTTGTCGCGAATCTCGCCGACCATCACCACGTCGGGGTCCTGGCGCAGAATACTGCGCAGGCCCGAGGCAAAGGTCAGGCCGACCTCCGGGTTGACCTGAATCTGGTTAATGCCGTCCATTTTGTACTCTACCGGGTCTTCCAGGGTGACGATGTTAACGGCGTCGTTTTTGACCTCCTGGAGCATTGAGTACATCGAAGTCGACTTACCCGAGCCGGTCGGGCCGCTGGTCAGAATCATGCCGTTGGTCTGCTTGAGGCCCTCACGGATAACGTTGAGCGGCCGGCCGTTGTAGCCCATGTCTTCCAGTTTCAGCGAGGTCCCGGTTTTATCGAGCAAACGGATGACCACCTGCTCGCCCCAGACAATCGGCGCGATGGCAATACGCAGGTCGATGCTCTTATTATTACCAGCCAGAAAAGTAAACTGGCCGTCCTGCGGGGTGCGGTGTTCGTCGATTTTCAGGTTGGATAAAATTTTAATGCGCGAGATCAGCGCCGCTTCGGTGTTTTTGGGCAAACGCATGACTTCGCGCAGGACGCCGTCGACGCGGCAGCGTACCTTAACCTCTTTTTCCATCGGCTCGATGTGAACGTCGCTGGCGCGGTTTTGGGCGGCGAATTCCAGGATGGCCGACAGGGCTTTGCTGATCGGCGAATCTTCGACCAGATCTTTAATGCTAATGACTTTGTTCTTGTTGCCTTTAACGGCCGCGGCCGTGCCCTCGGGCTCCTTGCCGGTAGCATCCAGGTGAGATTGCAGGGTGTCGTCAATTTGGGTGTCCAGGCGGGTACTGTATTGGCGTAATACCTGGCGGATGCCGGCCTCGCTGGCGGCATACACTTTTAGAGGCTTGGCGATGCGGTTGCTCAAAAAATCGACGGCCTGGACGTTATCGGCGTCCAGCATGGCTACCACCAGCCGGTGCTGCATTTGCCCCAGCGGCACGGCCATGTAGCGCTCGGCGATGTCCTGCGGCAGTAATTTAAGGATTTTGGGGTCGATTCGGGCCTGCGTCAGGTTAACGTAAGGCACTTTAGTAATGCCGGCGTGGGCTTTGGTCAGCTGTTCATCGGTAATGTAGCTGTTCTTAACCATGTAACTAAGCAGGGGTTCACTGGCCTTGTCGGCTTCGGTCTTGGCCTGGGCCAGCTTGTCGGCCGTCACCATGCCGGCTTCCAACAAGGCAGCCTCTACTTGCTGCTGACTGCTGGCCGATAAAACAACACTCATGGCCGCGAGGTCCTTTTATGGCGCACTGGCACTAAAGGGATCAGGGTTGGGATTCTGACCGATAGTAATCTGCTTGGTGGGGTCGAAAGCCTTGTTGTTGAAGTAAGCGGGATTAGGCGTTGGGAAATCGGCGGTGATCGGCTGGACGACTTCGGCCTGTTGTTGGCGGGTCTTGGGCGAGCCAAATAACAGATTGGAAGCCACCAGCGAGATTACGGCGCTTAGAAAAACGACTGCGGCCAGTAAGGCTAGATCTTTTTGCTTCATTTGACCACCTTCTTGGTAATATTAAGGCTTTTAGCGGGCTGGTAATAGGTATGTGCCTTGACGGTCAAGGTCAGGTTATTGGCGCCGCCGGCCAGATTGATGGAATCGATCTGGATCGGGCGGATAGACTGCTGAAGAGCCGAGATTAGTTGCTGAACGGATAAATAGTTGGCGTTGCCGACGCTAAACGAGAACGGCATGGGCACCGGCTGGGGTGACGGGCTGGAGCTGTTGCCCTGCTGGGTCAGCTGGTCGTCAATACCGGTAATGTCAGTAACGTGCAGGTTGCGGTCGATCAGGATTTTTTCCAGGCTGGAGGTCAGCGCCGGGAAGTCGTAAGCGCTCGGCAAGGCATCCAGCACGATCTTGGTATTATGACCGTCGTTATCGCCCTTGCCGTTGCTGCTGCCGCCAATTACGTTGGTAGACTTGCTGTCAAATGCCTGATACGAATCAGCCAGACTGCTAAAGGCTTTGACGTTCTTCTGCAATTGGCTGTGGGCCTTTTCTTTAGCGGTGGTAACTTTGGCCTGGTAGCGGGTTTGGACCCATACCGAGTGGGCGGCGAACAGACAGAAGATCGTTATGAACGAGGCCGCGGCCACAATGCCGACCACCTGGGCGTTGGCCTTGCCGATGGCGCCCCATTTATCGGAGATTTGTTTATTGGCCATTGGTTGCTCCCTTGCTGGTTGGCGGCGCGGCCTGGAACAAATCGGTCGGTTGGGTGGCTTCGGAACGGGTGGTCACCTGGGTAGGTACATCCAGTTTAACTTTTTGGGTGATGTCGAAAATTGTCTTGTCATAAGACAAAGTAATGGTATAGGAAGCCGCCTGTGAGGGATTCTTGGTGTCGTTATTCAAAGCAAAACTACCCAGCACAATATTGTTAAAGGCCGCCGCGGCCTTGCTATTGGTGTCGGTGGTATATTTGGTGAACTTCAGTGTATCGACATACTTGTTGACGTTACTCAGGGCATCGGCCGTGCCGGTAATGGTGACGGTCTGCTGGGTAAAATCAATATCGAAAGTGCTGATGGCGACCTGGGTCGGGGTAACCTGGTTCAGGTAATCAAACAGCTGTGAGGCGGCCGGCTTGGCGTCGTGCAGGGCGGTCAGGCTTTCCAGCTGGTTCTGGACGGTCAGAATTTTGGTAATCTGCGGCTCTTTCTGCAGTTTTTGGCTGTCGGTGGCAATATCGCGGCTCAAATCGGACAAATGTTTCTTTTGCAGGCCACTGACGCTCAATAATAAGAGTAAAAGCACCAGTGAGGCGGTGCCGACTATAAGGGCGATGCTGACCGCCAGGCGCCGGGCGCGCTGGGCCTTAATGTATTCCAGTTTGACGTCGGGAAGCAGGTTAAGCTGGATCATGACGCACTCCTCTGGGCCAGCCCGGCGGCCACGCCGAACTGGTTAGATACCGCCGCCAGCTCGTTCTGGCGCTCCAGGCTGAAGCCGACGTTGCGCCAGGCATTGCCAATCTCAACGCTCATACCGAACTTATTAGCCACGTACAGGGGGAATTCGGGCAGAACCGAGGCGCCGCCGCTGACAATAATGTGCTCCAGCTTGCTACTGCTGTAGCGGGTCTGGAAGAACTTAATAGACTTTTCAATTTCGGCCGTTAACAGGTCGATTGTCGAGTTAATCGACTGGAAGACCTGCCCTTCCAGCTTGTCTTTGCTTAGGCCAAATTTAAAGACGAATTGCTCGGCCTGCTTGGCATCGATGTTAAGGTTTTGGGTGGCGGCCCGCACAATCGCTTCCACGCCGGTCGGAATACTGCGGGTTAGGCTGGGTACGCCGTTGCGCAAAATCACCAGGTCGGTCGACAAGCGACCCATATCGAGTATTAGTTGCGGTTCGGCATCCGGCGCGGCCAGGGCGCGGGCCATAGCCAGATTGTCCGGCTCAAAAGCAATAACGTTCAGCCCGATCGACTCCAGCAGGTCCAGCCGGCCCTCGATGAACTTGTTGGGAACAGAGGTCAGCAGGACTTCCTGTTTGGTCTTATCAACTTCCGAATCGCCGATCAGCGCCCAGTCAATCTTGGATTCGGCCAGCGGCGTCGGAATCAGCGAATCGGCCTGGTAACGGATAGCCTGGTCGAGTTCGGAGTTGGGCAGGCGGTCGGCATCGGCCACCGTCGTGAAAACCCGGCTGGAGGGAATGCCCACGGCCACGTTCTTGGTGCCAACCTTGGCCTGGGCCACCAGCTGAGCGATTAACTTGGCCAGTTTCTGCTGGTCACCCTTGGCTTCGCTGAGCGATAAGTTGCCTTCCAGCGGCACGTAAGCGTACTTCAGCAAGGCCTTCGGCACGGTGTTACCACGCAGTTCGACCAGCCGCACGGCGGTTGAACCGATATCGAGGCCGAAAAAGTCGGCGTGGCCGGCGTCAAAAATGCTCATAATCTAGCTCCGATTATAGCATAAGCGTGATCTGTTATGGTTATGGCCCACCCCATAGTTGCTGTTTATTTCCTGCTTACTTTTTACCCTTTAAGCTTATCATAAGACCGGGGATAAGCTAGTGATCGAGTCGTAGACGCCGGCCGTCGGGCCGGAGTTCTTATTTATGGCCGGCTGGGCCAGGTAAATCGCCGGATTAAAGTTAAAGATTTCGCCGGCGCAGTCACCCAGGCTGGTCGTGGTGCTCAGCCCTGCGCCCTCGGTGCCCTTACTGCAGTCACGGTTGCCCGGAGTCTGGACGTTTTCACCATCCACACTGAACCTTAGCGAGCCGAAGGTACGGTCCAGGTGGACTTTATTGGCTATGAAGGCCCCGTTCACCAGTAGCTGGCGGTGACAGGTGCTGTATTTACTGCCGTTATCGAAGCGGCCATTGGCCGAGGCACACGAATCAATATTGCCGCCACTGCCGCTAGACGGCTGGGCTACCAGAATGGCATCCAGCCGGCTGACCGCCGGGTCAATGTAGATGTTGCCGCCCTTGGCAATAATGTACACCGAAGGTATATCACCGGTTTTAGTCCACGAGCTGTTCTGGAAAACAATGTCGGAGGTTATGTAGGCATTGCCCTTCACGTAAATGGCAATCGCCTTGCCGTCGGCAATCAGGCCGCCGTTAATCTTCTGGGACGTGCTGGCCGGCGGCTGGTAATAGGAGGCTTTGTCCAAAGAACTCACGTTAATATCGGCCCCGGACGTGTTTGGTGTAGCCAGGCTGGCCGGTTTGGTGGCAAAGTAATCCGATATGCAGTGCGTGCCGCCCAGCAGGCCGCCATTATTGGGGGCCGGCAGGCTACTGCCGCTAATCCCCTTGGTATTGGAGAACGTTAGCCCTATCGGCGCCAGCGCAAATGGATTGGGATCGGTCGGTTTCTGGGTCCGCAGGTTGGCACTGCTAAAGCCCAGAATCTGGTTAATCGACAAGGCCCCAAACTGCGTGCCGGAGCCCCGCTTCTTACCATCATAGGTATAGGTGTAAATACTGCCATCGCTGGTACAGGTGCTATCCGCGAAACTGCCTCCCGCCGACACATCACTGCCAAAGGCATGGGTGTACGGCTCGTTGACAATGTTCGACGAACAAACTTCCGGCGCGCCGTAGCTGCCACTCTGTGAGACGTGCACGATGCGACCGTCATAATTATCAACCAGTCCGGTCAGCCAAGATGCCGTCAGATCCATACATATACGGTCGCCTATTCTAAGCGGCGGAACGCTAACACTTGCCGAATCGGTAGCTTGCGTGCTGGTATTGCCGGATGCCGGTAAAGCAGGTGGAATAACCGTCCCGCCGCCGGATGACTTGCTATAAAGCGAAACTGCCGAGCCATCTACGCTACGCACAAGGTAGTTGGCCGCCCAATCCATCTCGCGCTGAATAGGCACCCGTACCGGTGCGTTCGGATCGGGCGGCGTCCACGGCAAATATCCAGGCTTAGGCGACTCCAGACCATAATTAATGGCTAGGGTGCTGGAGAAATTAACGGTATTGGGATCCTCATTACTAGGACTCAACAGGACGTTATTGCCATGCGTACCGCCGGTATCCATATTAAAATTGCGGTTGTAGCACGGGGACAGGTCCTTGGGATGATATATGAACGGCAAGCCCTGGTTGGGAGTAATGCCGGTAAGGCTCCATGAACCGCCCGTAACATTACCTTCGGCATCGTAAGTGGCGTTATATACCGCATCCCAGCGATAGTAATATTCGGTGTAGTAGATGGACATGTGGTGCATGTCGTACGGATACTGCTCTATGAAGTCCGTATAGTCCGCCGAAAATGGATTAGGATGCTGCCCTTTCGGACTCCATTTATCAGACGTTTGCCCAAATTGATCGTAAAAGGCATCTATCTCGTAATTACCGTTTGGTATATAAGCAGTCGCGGTTTGTCCATCGCTTGGATTGCCCGGCAAGCCGCCTTGTACACCGCTATCGGGTAGATTGAATGCATAGTTGGGATCGGGCATGCTGGGACAACCGATTCCCTGACAACCTGGTTGCCCTGGTGTGCACGATCCACCACAGGGTATGGTGCCTACATCTCCCGAATCTTGATAGGGGGGCCAAGTAGCCGGATTACTAGGATCACCGCCATTATGATAATGCCGCTCTATTACCCAATGCAGGTCGCCCTTGGCATTATAGTTCCAGGTTTTACTGACGCCTTGTCCTAAATGGTATTTATATGCAATGAAGCCATTAGCATCGGCGATTGACACATAAGTATTGGTGCTATAGGTTTTCCCGTTAACTGTGTGTGTGCGATCATCGGTGACTGTCATTTGATAACAACCTGGGGTAGGTCCACCGCAACTTGCTTTCGCAGTATATGGTGGTCCCGTACTCGTTGGAGGTTGCCATTGACCGTTATCATCTTGTAATATCAAATAATAATTTTTGCCACTTATGCCGTTTGGTATAGTGCCAGAGGCATAGCCAGCCTTGTTAGTGGAACTGTCAACGTCTGTACTGAAGCCGTTGCGAGATGAATTTTGATGAACAATTTTAAATCGCGTCGGTAAACCAGGATCGTCAGCATCGGATCCGGCGACAATGTAATCAATTTGACCCCCATTGCATTGGAGATTGATACTACCTTGCGGGTTGCTATTTTTCACCGTGAAGCACTGGGGTTTTGACTGCTTTACGACGTGCGAAGCAACGACATTTTCCTCGTGAGGGTTCCAGCCATTAGGATCGTAGTCTGGGAAGTATTTAATATTGCGCGTAAACCTTACTGACACATTCAGCCTGGCACAAAAACCCCCTTCCACTGACTTAGGTAAGTTCAAGTCAAAAGAATAACCATTGGAGCTATTTGTAGCATTTTCCCAATAAACCATCTGGCCCTGTTTAAGGCAGTCCTCTACTCCATTGACATGGTCGTTTGGATTGTATGCTATCGGGCTTGAATTGTCTCCGTTTTTTATTTTCGAATCATCATAACTGGACCCAGTACCGATATCTCTATAGTTATAGACTGTGCCGAAGGTTTTGTTTCCGTCTCCTGGGCAAGTAGAGGCATGCCCATGATCTGAGCCCCCTGGCTCATTTATATGCTGAATATTGTTAAAGTTTTGCGGCTCTTGACTGCCATTAGGCGAGCCCAAAAGTTGGGGTTCACCGTCTATGGTAACCCATACTAGTACTTCTGTATTCTGTCGATTATTATTTTTAGGCCCACCAGTAGTCGAATTATATCCTCCTGTAAAATGTATAGTGCTACCAATATTACGAATAGTCTGGCCATATGCGGTTCCGTACTTACCACTATCTTGATCTTGACCAACTAAGTTAATATTATCTGTGTATGCGGGATCGGATCCGCACAAAAAACTGTAAGGGAAGTTGTCAACGTCATTTGGCTTTGAGCCTCCCTGACAAACAGACCCAAACCCACGAGTTGCGTATGTAGTGCTATGGCTTAAAGAAAAAAGGCCAAGGAGCGCAAGTAAACCAACCACCACCAAATATATTTTTTTCATAAAACAATGTCGTTTATGCTTTTAAGCATACACAACTGTTGGTATAGGTGTAAATAGTAATAGGGGCTTGCTTTACTTCTGGCTTATACGGGTTTGGCGTATACAGCAAACTCTGTTGCTGCTTTAGGAGCGGTAATGTCCATATTATCTCGATAATGTCCTGCGGTTCGAGTATGGCTCGTAGGCTTAGGGAAATAGAAATGATGATCGTTCGTAATCTTCATTATTGCGCATAATTTAGCACGCTTAAGATGATAACTATAATCGACAAGGCTAGGTGCGTATTCTGTTACATCAATAGCTATACCGTGGCTTCCCTTGCGTTTGTAACCCGAGGTCTTACGATGCTTATAGCCAGGTATACCTAGGGAAGTTCCTAATACAATCGGACAGCTTCTGCTTAACTCTTTCTCTTTTTTTATTACATTCGGGTCAGTTGCAGTATGTTGGTTGTCGCTCGATAACTTACGGGGTGCTTCGGGGGACATAAATGAGCTGGCAGTGTGGCCAGGCATGGCTTCTGCGGAAACAGTTGCGGCTTTAGCGATACCTAAAGTCGCTATAACGGCACCCCCGATAGCCAGAGCTTTATTCAAAGTTAAAAACCGACTCTGCTCTTCTGGAGCAGCTTCAATTGTGGATGCTGGGGCGTACTCTGGAGGGGTCATGGAACCCGCCTCGTTTACATAATTACAAGGCAATAGTACCACGCAATGTCAATAAAAGCAAGGTGCTTATGGAATTACTACGTTAAGCTGTAACCGGATCAAATAAACGAAGATTTGGTATCTTTTCAAAATCCTCAGTATTGTGTGTCCATAAGGTAAGGTCGTTAACCAGTGCTGTGGCGGCAATGATTGAGTCAGGCAGTTCGGCGTTCACCGTTCGTCGAATCTCAATGACTTTACCTGTAATTGCATCGTCAAATAGATGATTCTTCATGGTGACAAATAAATCTTCAAAATACTGTGCATCGGTGTTGTCTATATCCTTATAGCCAAGCACCTCGGCAATGACAATATTACAGGTATGCAGTCTTGCATCATGTAATTGGGCAGCAATTTTCTCGCCTAGCTCAGGATCACGAAGATAAATCAGTATATTACTATCCAGCAGGGTCAAGGCTTTATTTCTTTCCGCGGGTCACTCCATAAGCGCTGTTTGCGTTGCCAGTCTACGGGATTGGCTATGCCCTTAATAGCTCCAGACTTTTTACCATAACTAACGAGAGCGGCTAGAGCCTGCCGTTGTTTATCAAGAGGCTCTTCTATAGTAACTTTGTCGCCCAGCTTGAGGTTATTATCATCAATGTAGCGCTTCGGTACACGAAGTGCGTATGAATTGCCTGTTTTGGTAACAATGCCTTGTGTCATACGTTCAATTGTACTTACACGTACTAACAAAGTCAAGCGCTTGTGGTTATCCTTGTGCATATCTAAGCCATGCACTGCGGGTTGGTTTCGCTCATCCAGAGCGGCGGCACAAAAAATGGCACGCCGGGTTTGCCGTAGCGGTTTATCAGCGCGGTGTTCCATTCTTCGTTCACATTAGAGTCCAGCTGGTATAGTGACAGTCTTTTAATATTTGGATCGGCGCATACGTTACTAAGGACTGCTGTCAAAAGTCTTGCCCAGTTAGCGGCCGATATGATACCGGCCTGCATGCCGTACTCATCTATTAAAACGCCCGGCTTCTGGTTAGCCGTGGTGGCCAGCAGACCATTCTTATAGGCCGCCGTAATGAATGACTCGTAGGTCGCCAAAGAATCAATGCCGATTTCAGGAGCGGTCGGCGGCAATTGAAGATTTAGCGGCGGCAAGGGGCCGTCGCCCCAATCTTTAAAGCGTTTGTAGGGGTGAATGGCGATACCGTCTGCCGGTAGCGGAGTGCAGTGCGGGCCTTCTTTTGGCGGGCATTCCAGCACCTGTTGCTCAAAAACCAGCGGCGAGTCCGAAGAACTTAGTTCGCCCTGCACTACTTCGTCGTTCGGGTTGACTGCCTTAATGGCGTTGTAGGCGGCTATGTGCATGGCGCGTTCGGTTTGCGGCAGGCTTTTGCTCGGTAAAGCTTGCAGCCATTTATCTTCTACGTTATTCGGTTCATTGCATGAAGTAAGTTCGCTTACCAGCCCGTCATAACGCCGCGCTACCCGGCCCGCGAAACTGCCGTATTGGTCAGCCGATTCCCATTGGCGATGATTGCAGGCCAGTGTTACTTCTACTTTGTAGCCACAATCCACGGCGGCCTTTATGGCCGTGGTGGAATTTGTTCGGAAAGCCGGGTCACTATATCGGTCAGGATAGATTATAAACCTCTGCCACTTGGCGCCAAGACCGCGGCCCAGCATCAGCAACGCCTCACGGCGGCCCTGGTTGTTTAAAACAATGCCGCCATCGTCCTCAACACCCAGCTCCAGGTGCGGTGCGGTAGTTTCGGTAGATGTGTCGCTGATATGGCTATTTACAATTTGCCGGGCTAGATAGTGATTATCCGAGCCCGATTGGTAATGCTTCAATTGATTCAGCCCGCTGGGAGTGACGCAAGAGGGCGGCAACGATGTGACTGCCTCGGGTTGAGGTAACAGACTGACAGCCGGCGGCAAAGCACCGGGTGCGGCCGGGGTTTCGGCGCTGGCTGTGCTGGGGTTTGGGCCCATTAAGGCGATCGTGGACAGGCCGGCTATTAGCAGTCGGCGAGCGGCGCTCGAACCGTGAGGGAGTTCCGGGCCATGTTCAATCATGTTGTGGCTACTACCTGCCCACCGTTAACTTAGTCGTGAAAATACGACCTCATCATAGCATGCCGCGCCACAGTTACAAGCAGATTATACGGGGACGGCGGCTTCGCCGTGGCTGGGGTCGGCTTTAACTTTTTGGTTCTTGATGACCAGCAGGCCGATTAGCGAGGCGGTGGCGGCAAAGCACGAGGCAATTAAGTAACCGTCGTGGAAGCCCTGGACGGTGGCGGCGGCGATCTGGTGGTGGGTCGGCGCAGCCTGCAGGTGCAGGTTAGCAATATATTTAGTGCTGGCCGAGACGGCAATTCCGGTCAGCACGGCCAGGCCGGTGGCGCCGCCGATTTGTTGGGCGGTGTTCAATATACCGGAAGCCAGGCCTGACTCGTGGTGCGGCACGCCCGAGGTAGCGGCGATGGTAACACTAACGAAAGTCGCGCCCATGCCCAGCGCCATGACCATCATGCCGGGCGCCACGTTGCCCCAAAAGGTACCGTCAACCGGGATGTGCGACAGCCAAAACAGGCCGCTGGAAACGATTAATGGCGCCACAACCAGAATGGGCTTGTAGCCGATCTTTTGGATTAGGCGCGGGATGTTGGTGGCCGTGATGCCGATGATGGCCGGAATAACCAGGAAGCTAAAGCCGGTCTTAACAGGTGTGAAACCCAGCACCTGCTGTAAGTAGAGCGTGGTGAAGAAAAAGACCGAAAACATGCCGGCCGTCATAAAAAACATCAGGCTATCGGCGCCCGACAGGTTGCGGATCTTGAAGATGTGCAGCGGCATCAGCGGATGCTTGGCGCGCTTTTCGTTGATTATGAAGCCGGCCAGAGCGGCGGCGCTGATAGCAAAGTAAAGCAGTGTGCTGTGGGCCGTCCAGCCGTGCGTGGGCGCCTTAACCAGGGCGTAAACCAGCATCATCAGGCCGCCCGTACCCAGCACAGCACCGGGTAGGTCAAGGTTATTGTGCTCGAGTGTCGATTCGTGGCGGTCCAGGATGCGCAGGGCCGTAATTATAACGAATATCCCGACCGGGAGGTTCACAAAGAAGTTCCAGCGCCAGTTTAGGTATTGAGTCAGAATGCCCCCGGCCAGCACGCCCACAGCCGCGCCGCCGGCCGCCACGGCGCCCCAAACACTCAGAGCCACGTTACGTTCGTGGCCTTCTTTATAAGTCACCAGGATGATCGACAACGCCGCCGGCGACATAAAGGCCCCGGCCAGACCTTGCATAGCCCGGAATAAAATAATCATGCCGCCGGACTGGCTGACCCCGCTGCCTAGTGAAGCGATGGTGAACAGCACTACCCCGCCCAGGAATATCTTACGCCGGCCGAACAGATCGGCCGCCCGGCCGCCCAGCAGTAAAAAGCCGCCAAATGCCAACGTATATATGGTCACGATCCACTGCAGGCTGGTCTGCGACATGCTAAAAGTCCGCTGGATTGAAGGCAAGGCCACGTTAACAATCGAAATGTCGAGCACCACCATGAACTGCGCCAGGGCTACCAGGATTAAAATCAACCAGTGGTTGGTCTGTTTCTTCGCCATATTACTATACATAGTAAAGTAAAGCCCCCTAGCCTGTCAAACCGGCAGTGTCTGCTCTGTTAATAACCTATTTATACAGTTGGCTGTGCGTGCCGCAAGCCACGAACCAAGCCACCGCACCATTATCAGTGAGTTCAAAATGAGCTCGCCAGTCACCGCCAAAGGCAATAGACCGATAGCCGTTCCATTCGCCCGTCAATTGGTGATTGTACAAGTCGGGGTGCTGGGGTTCCTCTTGAAATAGCTCCATGGCTGCCCGAAGTCGCTTTTTTTGGGCCGGCTTCAGCTTTGCCGCCTGTTTGACGAAGTCCTTATGAAGCTTGATGATTATCATATGGTCTTGAAGAAGTCTTCTAGTTCGGCCTTGTTTTTGACTGTTGTGTAGTTACGACCTGCTTTGCGATCGGCGCGGGCCTTGCGCATAATCTTTTCGAGGTAAGGCGTAGGTTCAAGTGTGGGTGATAGCACCACACGACCCTCCCGCACAGCCTGTTTTAGAATGACCGTTACAAAGGCACTAACAGATAAGCCAACGGAGCTAGCAAAGTCCGCTATCTCTTTTTTGGTTTTATCGTCGGTTCTGATACTTAATAATGCGTTGCTCATAATGTTTACATTGTATAGCAAACGTAATCACCTTGTCAATGCACCACCATGAATTGCGCCGAACCCCAATCTGCTATGATTGATTGGTGATACGAGCTATTTTCTTTGATTTTTACGGTGTCTGGACCCCGGATTTATTTTCGGAGTATCTGGCCGAAGCCGAGCGGCACGGCCCGGAAGCCGTAACCGAATTGCGAGCTGTTGTTGAGCAGTATTTTCGTGGCCAGGCCGGGCCCCAGGAAGTAGCCCAGGCCTTCCGCTATAGATTGGGCCGCCCCGACATCGACAGTCGCCAATTCACCCTGCGCGAACAGGACATCTACCCGGCGATTGTTGAATTCATGCGCGGCCTGCACGGCCACTTCTTGAAAGTAGGTGTGCTGGCTAACCTGGGCCCCCAGGAATACAAAATGCTCTCCAGCTTCAATCAGCACGACCAGGTGTTCGAGGCCATTGCCGGCCCCCTGCCTTTTAAGCTGGACGCGCCCCTGCTCAGTCAGGACGTCTTCGCGCAAGCGCTGCAAGCTATAGGCGAACCGCCCCCCTCCTGTCTGGTAGTATCGGGCAGTAACGAATATCTGAGCTTTGCCCAAGGCCTGGGCATGACCACCCTGGCTTACGAAGGCTTCCCTAAATTACAGCAGTACCTGAACGATCTGTTAGCCAGCGAAGCGGCTTAACGGCCTAGGCCGTGTGGTCTTTGTCCTGTTTGATCTTGAGCGGGTCGGTCTGAGGATGTTCAACCGCCTGGACGATGTTCTTGACCGGATCCTCGATCATTGCCCCGGCGCCACTAGCCCAGCCCGAGGGCTTAGCCTCGGGCTTGACTGTTGGGGCGTCAGCCGATGTGCCGTAGCTCGAATGAGTCGGGAAGTTGAATTGCGCGGCAGACGCTATAGGGCCGGAATCGTGGAAACCACTTCTGGCCGGAGTGTCACCGCCGGGGTTGCCGGCATGGTGAGCAGGTTGTCGGTGAGGATTAGGGCCGGAATCGTGGGGGTGACTTTGCGCGGGTTGGTCGCCGCCGGGGTTGCCGAGTGTGTGAGCAGGTTGTCGGTGAGGATTAGGGCCGGAGTCGTGGGGAGTGCCGCCTGTGGGGCGAGGGTCGGGCCGCCAGACTTTCGGAGCGCTGTGGTGTCCGCCAACCTTGGGGCCTGAATCATGGGGAGTACCGCCCGTGGGGCGATGGTCAGGATGAGGACCGGCATTGGCAGCAGGACCAGGTCCGGAATCGTGGCGAGTGCCGCCAGTGGGGCGATGGTCGGGATGAGGGCCGGCATTAGCTTTAGGACCGACGCCGGAATCGTGGGGAGTACCTACCGCAGCGGGACGATGATCAGGCTGGGCGCCAGCATTACCCTTAGGGCCAACGCCGGAATCGTGGGGATGACTGACCGCGGGGGTGTCGCCTCCGGGGTTGCCGAGTGTGTGAGCGGGTTGTCGGTGAGCAATAGGGCCGGAATCGTGAAAAGCGGTGGTGCTGCCACTCGAACCGGTGCCGTTAGAATTGGCTGAGCCGCCGCCACTGTTAGAGCCACCCAGGTTTATCTTTTCGCCGGGATGGATCAAATTGGGATTCTTAATCTGGGGGTTGAGGGCTTCCAGCTGTGACAGCGACATGCCATGCGCCTGGGCTATGGCATACATACTGTCGCCAGAGGCTACCGTGTGAGCCGAGCCGCTGGAAGGTGCAGATGACGGTGAAGATGCAGGTGAAGGTGCAACTCCAGCCGCGCCTGTCTGCCCGTGCTGTGGAGTACTGACACCAGCGCCCTGCCTTCCTTGATGAGAAGGCGCCGGAGCGACACCACCGGTGTTGGTTGGTCCCGCTTGGGAAGGTGCCGAGGGAGACACCACCGTTCCCGCACCCGGTACGGGGTTGGCAGTGCTTTCACCCAAGCCGGCTGTCGGGTCGAGAAAAATCGGTTTGCCGCCATTATCACCCGCGAATTTGGGCCGGTCAGGCTTGGCAACAAACACTTTTCTATCATCGGGATAGATATGCCAGTCGCCGGCGTCGCCGGCACTGCTGTAACCTTGTACGACCTTATATGCCGCGCCGGGAACATCGCTGGGGCTGGCGGCAACTGGCGCCGGAGCAACTGGCGCTGAAGCATCTGGGGTTGGAGGTGGAGCCGCGGCAATCGGCGTGTTCTGCATGACGTCCGGGGGAAGCATAGCTGTAGGCCCGGGACTGCCACTCTGCCCAGGGTCGGCTGAACCGCCGGCGCGTTCGGGCTTCGCCACGAACACCGTTTTACCATCATAAATATGGAAGTCGCCGGGCACGCCTGCGCTGTTGGTGCCGCTCTGCACTTCGTACTGCTGGCCGCTCCGATCGTTACCTGTGTTATTTATAGGCATTTCTAGTTTCCTTATTGTTTGTTTTAAGTTATTTGTTTTTTAACCTATGCGCGAATGATAGCATAAGCGTCTTATAAAGTCAATCTGTTTTACAGCTGGCCGGCGACCTGCAGCTGGTAGACGTAGCGTTCCAGGCCGCCGAACTCCTCGACATCGGTCAGATGCCCGTCCTGCAGGACGTAGATTTTGTCCATCAGGCTGAGGAGCGGTACACGGTGTGTCACCAGCAGAACTGTTTTGTCCTGGATGAGCGAGCCGATCGAGTCATGGATCAGTTTTTCCGATTTGTCGTCAAGCGCCGAGGTCGGCTCGTCCATACAGATAATCGGGGCGTTCTTGAGCAAGGCGCGGGCGATCGAAATCCGCTGGCGCTGGCCGCCGCTCAGGCTGGAGCCGCCTTCGCCGGCGATCGACTCCATGCCCATCGGCAGTTTGTCAACGAATTCGGTTATATTGGCGGCTTGAGATGCCCAGGCGATTTCCTGCTGGGTCATCGCCCGACTGATGTCGCCGTCCTGCATATTTTCATAGATGGAGGTCGCGAATAGCTGGGGGGACTGGCTTATCCAGGCGATGTTGCGGCGCAGGTCTTGAAGGCTGACGGTCTGGATGTCGTGATCATCGACTAAAATCCGGCCGGCTGTTGGCTCGATATAGAGGTCTAACAGGCGCAGCAGCGTGCTCTTGCCCGCCCCGCTCGGCCCGACGATACCGATTTTTTGGCCCGGTTCGATTGTTAGGCTGACCTGGTCGAGCACGTTAGTGCCCCGGTAAGCGTACGAAACGTTTTGAAACTTTATCCTGCCTTGCACCTGCGGTAAGGCCTTGCCTTCGCGCAGACGCTCAACCCCCTCATGGTCGCTCAAAACCTCATAGACCCGTTTAACGTTCACCAGTTTTTGGCGGCGGATCGTAATTTGCGAGGTAATATCCTGGATCGGACCTATAAGATAGCCCATGTAGGTCATGAAGATCAGCAATTTACCCAGCGAAAATTGACCGTTAAGCGCCGCGGTGCCGCCAAAGTATATAACCATCGAGGTGCCGAGGATTACCACCAGACTGTCACTGAACTGGAAAAGCTTGCCCCATAGCAGGCCTTTGCGGGAAATGACATAGGTCTGCTGCCAAAGGTCTTTTAGTTTTTGAACCTGGCGTTCCTGCAGGGTAAAGGCTTGGACGGCTTCAGTGTTATCGATCGACTCGGCGATTAAAGACGCCGTCTGACTGAATAATTTGACTAGCGCCTGGCCCAGCCGGCCCAGAATAGGCCCGAAGACGGCAACTGAAAATATCAGGAAAGGAATCACCACCAGCGTGATAATGGTCAGCTTGGCGTTGAGCGTCAGCATAATTGCCGTCACGCCAATAATTAATATGACCGAGCCGATAATCTCGGATGTCGAATTGAGCACCAGGTCGGATAAGCTATTGGTGACGTCATTTTGCCGATAAATATAGTCGCCCTTGGGCAGGCGCCCTTCGTGATAAAGAGGCAGATGCAGAATGTGCCGAAAAGATTCTTCTTTTATGGAACGGTTCAGCCGATAGCCTATCTTCAGCAGTAATAAGTCTTTAAGAACGCCGAAGGCCTGCCCCAGCAAAAAAATCAGCAGGGTCAGCAGAGACACGATCAGGATGAGTGTCGGTGTATGCGTATAAGCCCGGAGCAGCCCCGGCGCCGGTATGATCCCAAAAACCGAGTCAGCCAGTATTTTAAGAGGCCAGGGCTGGAGCAGGGCTATGGCCGAGGCAATGGTGTTGAGGATGACCATCAGGATGATGGCCGGTTTGGCCTGTAGGTAATATTTCTTCAGCCACGCCGTGAAGTCGGTGGTTTTTTGGCGGCGGCCATTCTCCAGCATCCAGGCATCGACGGCCTCTTTGACCAACTGTACCGGCCAGCCGGCCCGGTTCAGGCTGTAGGTAATAAAATCGACCGGGACACCCTTGGCTACCCCTTCTTCAATCGCTTTTTTCAGTCTCTCGTCTTGCATAAGCTTTTTCTAAGCATAACAGATAGGGTTCGCTATGATAAGGTAAAAGGTATGTTATCCATCGCTATCGCCGGTCTGCCCAATGTTGGCAAGTCTACCCTGTTTAATGCCCTGACCGGCAGTAATATTCTGGCGGCCAACTACCCGTTTGCCACCATCGAGCCCAATACCGGCGTGGTGCCGGTGCCCGATGAACGGCTGAGCAAGCTGGCCGAGTTATATAAGACCAATAAAATCATTCCCGCTACCGTGACTTTCTTGGATATCGCCGGGCTGGTGGCCGGCGCCAGCGAGGGCGAGGGGCTGGGCAACCAGTTCCTGAGCCATATCCGGACTACCAACGCCATCGTCCAGGTGGTGCGGGCCTTTGACGACCCGAACGTAATGCATGTCGACGAAGCCCACGATCCGCGCAAAGACATAGATGTCATAAACACCGAGCTGGTGCTGGCCGACCTGCAAACCCTGTCAAAACGCCTGCCGCAGTTCGCCAAAGAGGCCCGCGCCAACCCCAAATTGCAGCCCGTTTTAGACGTTTACGAGCAAGTGAACAAGCTTTTGAACGATGGCCAGCCGCTCTGGAATTACCCTGATATCGACCGTGAAATTATTGCCGACCTGCAATTGCTGACCGTTAAGCCGGTCATCTATTTATTCAACCTCGATGAGGCCGGCCTGGCCGACCAAAAGCGCCAACGCGAGCTGGCCGATTTGGTGTCGCCTGCCCGGGCGCTGTTCGTCTGCGCCAAGCTGGAAAGCGAGCTCAAAGACCTCGATGAGGCCGACGCCGCCGAGCTATTGGCCAGCTACGGCCAGGCCGAATCCGGGTTACTGCAATTGATCCATGCCGCCTACGACAGCCTGGGCCTGCAAAGCTACCTGACGGCCGGGCAAAAAGAGGTCCGCGCCTGGACCGTAACCCAAGGCGCCACGGCCCCGCAGGCCGCCGGTGTCATCCACGGCGACTTCGAACACGGCTTCATCGCCGCCGAAATAGTTAATTACGACGACTTGCTTGCCGCCGGTTCGCTGGCGGCCGCCCGCAGTGCCGGCAAAGTCCGCACCGAAGGTAAAAACTACATTATGCAGTCCAACGACGTCGTCGAATTCCGTTTTAACGTTAACAAGTAGCTAGATTTCGGCAGTCGGGGCCGATATTTTCGGCAGGTTCGGATCGGCGACGCGCGGAACGTGCGGGTGGAACGACGGCCGGTTGAATTTACGGTGGCGCAACAGCGTCGGCAGTTTGGAATAGGCTACTTTTAGCGGATTGACCTCTAATGAGTGGTCGCTAACGGCCAGAGTGACCATCGGGGTCGGCTGTGGTTTACCGAAAATCTCTTGCATGCCCTCGCTGTATATCTCATTCATTTGCGGGCTGGCGGCGCTGGCGGGCGGCAAAGCGGGCGGCAAAGCAGGTGCTACCGGCTGTTGCCAGGCCGTCTGGAGTTGCGCCGGTTGTAGCGAAGGATGGCTGACGCCGGTTTGGGCCTGGTGCTGGGCTAAAAGGCTCTGGGCAAACAGGTAATCCGACAGTTCGGGGCTGGGCCTTACCGGTTCGGGCAACGGCGTAGCCGGCTGAATACCGGCCTGCTGGGCCTGCTGTATTTGCTGGACCTGCAATTGGTACTGGCTTTGGGAGATTAAGTAGGTCTGCAACTGCTCCTTGATTTTCTCGAGGTGCTGGTTCTGGTCTTCCTGGTGGCTGGTCTGCTTCTTCTTAGCTTCAGCCATGCAGTGCTGGACGTGGCTTATAACCTTGCGCAGTCTCTGCTGGTTATAACTGCGCACTACCAGGTTCCTGTTGCCGGTCGCGATACTGATCTGCGCTCCCAACAAACGGTGACTGTAGTCTATTTCGTTAATCATGTCGAAGCGCAGGTCTTCGACCGTCAGATAGTTCAGCGGTTTCTTATCAACCAATAAAACGCGGACATCTGTCGCCACTAAAAGGGCAAATCCGCCCTCGTAAATACCGTTAACGACCTCGTAAATTTCTTCGCCGGGAATAATGATGTTATGGAGTTCGGCCACTTCACGCCGGCCCCAGCCGTTCGGTTTAAAACCAAGTTTCTTCAACTGTTTATTAACGGATTGCTCAGTAACCATAGCGGACCTCCCGTAGCTACATACATAGTACCCCGCGCCGAAAAAACAAGTCGTGAAAATGTTCACCTCGCAAATGCGATTTTGATCACAAATTGACATCAAGGCCCAACTCTATCATAATAAACCCTATGTTAGCGACGCTGAAGCAGACGGCGGAACTGGTGGAATTTTTCAGACTTCACGGTGTTAAGCAGACCTTCAGAAAAGGCGATTTCATCATTCGTCCGGGTGACGCCCCCCACGGGGTGTTTTTTATATACGAGGGACTGGTCAAGGCCTACGATATCACCAAATACAACGAAGAAAACCTGCTGATAATCCGCAAGCAGGACGAAATTTTCCCGCTCATTTGGGCCATGACCGGCAAAGAGCACCATATCATTTACCAGACACTAGCGCCGACCACCACCTACCGCCTGAGCCGCGAGGCTTTCCTGGATTTTATCAAGACCAGCCCCGAAGCCCTGGCGCCACTGCTCGACATGACCATGGAAATGTACCGCCTGCACGGCGAACGCATCCTGACGCTGGAGTACCGCTCGGTGCGGGAACGCATCATCTCTTTCCTGCTGACCATGTGCCAGCGTTTCGGCGTCCAAACCGAAGACGGCATGCTGATCGAGGTGCCCTTGCGCCACCAGGACATCGCCAGTTCGGTCAACGCCACCCGCGAGACTACCAGCCGCGAATTATCGGCCCTGGAGCGCAAAGGCCTGCTCAGAAACAAGCAATCTTTAATCTTACTAAAAGATTTGGACGCCCTGCACAAGCACCTCACCTAAGCTGGCTTGGCTTATGCTTTTCTTAACAGGTAGAAGCGCTCCAGGTTGCCCTTGGCGCCGGCCACCGCCGAATCAGCCTTATCAACCACTACGAACCGCTTTATTGCCCAGCTTTCAAAGTCTTTAAGGATCTGGCGCCGCATTTTATCGTTCTTGATAACGCCTTTATGCTTCAGCCCGGCCTGCTCCGCCTCGAATTGCGGCTTTACCATGGCCACGATCTCGGTCCGCTCCGACACCAGATCGGCCACGTGCGGCAATATGTCGCGCAGACTTATAAAGGACACGTCTATAACGACTACGTCCGGCTGGCTGCTCAGCGCGTTAAGGTCGCGGATATCGGTTTGCTCGTGCAATTCGATGCCGGAGTTATTTCGTAAGCTGGGATGCAGCTGGTCGGTACCGGCTTCAACGGCTATCACTTTGCCGGCGCCATGCTGTAGGGCGTAATCCGTGAAGCCGCCGGTGCTACTGCCGACATCCAGAACCGTTTTGTCTTTAAAATCGAGCTTTAGGGCTTCGGCCACGCTGGCCAGCTTCAGCGCCGCCCGGCTGACGTACCGCTCCTCGGCCGTCACCTCAATTTTGTCACTTTTGTTTACCGGATAACCGGGTTTACTGATAATTTTGCCCTCAACTTTTACCTCGCCGAGCTTAATATAGCTCTCGGCCTGGCTGCGCGTGCTCACCAACCCCAGTTCTACAAGCCTTTGATCGAGTCTGGATTTCATTTTCTAAGTCTAGCACGAACTTTTACACATGTTGTGGATGCATCAACGCCAGTTTGCGTATGTTCCCTGTAAGTACCTGCTTAAAGTGGTGTATAACGTGTGTATATGATACGTTAAGTGCATGACTTTAAGCAATGGCCGAAACGGACAAAGTGGTGAGGGAAGTGGGCAAGATAGTCAGGCTGGCGAACACGGCAAGGCCAAAGCCAGGCCGATCAAAAAACGCCGCAGATACGGGGCCAAAATGACACGGGTCAGTTTAAGCCTCCCTCAAGGCCTGCTGGACATGGCTGATAAAGCGGCCGAGCAGGATTTTACTACCCGCAGTGACATAGTTCGAATGTCGGTCCTCTGGTATCTGCGGCCGCAAGGGCGGGATCTTGATCAAACGGACCCAGATTACATCTTCAAAACCCTCCAGCACCGCAAGGCCCGCGTAGGCATTAAGCAAATAATCGAGAACATTGATAAATTCGACGACGTTTACGACGTCTAGTCTTTGACGCGTTCGCGGTAGGCGCCGGTGGTGGTATCGACCGATATAACGTCGCCCTGCTTTATAAAGGCGGGCACTTTAATGGTCAGGCCGGTTTCGAGCGTGGCGTCTTTGGTAATCGACGAGCTGGTGTCGCCTTTAACGGCATCTTCGGTGTAAGTTACCAGCAGTGGCACGTTCTTGGGCAGCTCGACGCTGATCGGCCGGCCGTTAAACAGCTGCAGCTGGACGCGGTCGCCTTCTTTTAGGTAGCCGGCACCGTCACCGACCAGGTCGGCCGCAATCTCGAACTGGTTAAAGCTGTCTTCGTTCATAAAGAAAAAATTACTGCCGTCGTTATACAGATATTGGGCGGCCTGGCCGGTAACATCGGCGCTGTCCAGCTGTTCGTTGCCCTTAAACGTCTTCTCCAGCACCTTGCCGCTGAGCAGGCTTTTGATGCGGACGTTAACGATCGAGCCGCCGCGGCCCATAACCTTCTGCTTGTAGTCAACCACCTTAAAAGGCTCCCCTTCCCACTGGAAGAGAGTACCTTTCTTAAGATCGGTGATGCTCAGGGCCATAAAGCAGCTCCTAGTTGGTGGCTACGAACGGCAGCAGCGCGATGTGGCGGGCGCGCTTGATAGCGATGCTCAGGCGGCGCTGCTGGCTCTCGGTCAGGCCGGTTTTCTTGCGCGATTCGATCTGCCCGTAGATGTTAACGTAACGCTGAAGGGTTTTAAAATCCTTGTAGTCGAAATAGGCTACGTCGGTTCGGTGTTTAAATATCTTGGCCATGTTTCTCCTTAATTAAAACGGGATGTCATCTAAGTTAATAGGCTCGTCGCCAATATCTTCGATGACGACGTCATCTTTTTTAGCCTTCTTGGCGTTAGCCTTGGTACTGGGTTTTGGCTTGTCGGCGGCTGCCGGAGCAGCGGCTGCCTCGGTGGGAGCGCCGCCATCGTCACCACCACCGGTGCCGCGGCTGTCCAGAAAGGTTACGTCATTGGCCAGCACCTCGACTTTACTGCGCTTAGCGCCGTCCTGTTCCCAGGAGCGGGATTGCAGGCGGCCCTGCACCAGACAGCGGCGGCCCTTGCTCAGGTATTGGGCCACGCGCTCGGCCAGCGGGCCCCAGCAGACAATATCTATATAGTCGGTGACTTCCTTCCACTCGCCGCTCTGGTCTTTATAAGCGCGGTTCAGGGCCAGGCTGAAGCTGGTGACGTTCTGGCCGGTGGGCGTCTGCCGCAGTTCGGGATCGCGGGTTAAATTGCCCATTAATGTTACTTGGTTGAGACTTCGTGCCATGTGGTTCTCCTAAATTTGTCTTATCACCCTACGCCTGCTGCAAAACATTCGTCAAGCAAATAGACAAAGATTTAATAAATAGTTAAGATTCTTCCTTAATTTCTTCTTTGCTGTCCTCTTCGTCGGGCTCATCACGCTCGCCGCGCTTGGCGGCCTGCTCGGCCTTGACGGCTTTGGCGGCCTCAGCCTTGGCAATGGCCCGCAAATCGGGCCGGGTAATGAGGAAACGAAGGACTTCATCGGTTATATTCAAGGTGCTTTCGACCTTGGCGACCGACCCGCCCGGCAGTTCTACGGTGTAAAACACGTAAATGGCGTGCTCCTTGCCGGCAATATCGTAGGCCAGCTTGCGCTTGCCCCAGTTGTCGTCCGAAACGACTTTGCCGTCGTTGTCGGTGACAATCTTTTTGACCCGCTCTTCGGCCTTGGTTAGGTCGACTTCGAGGTCGGGATGATAAAGCACCGCGATTTCGTACTGATTCAAAGCGCACTCCTTCCTTCTGGTTAAAGCCCGCGCGCACTAGCGGCCACGAGCCTGAAGTTGATAGTACTCTAGATTATAGAGGATTTACCCCTGTTGGTCAACAGCTACTCCGGGAAGTTCTCATCGAGGACTTCGTCGGCGTGGTCGGGCGCGGCCGGGCCGCCGCCAAAGACATCATCCAGGGAATGGACCAGCACTTCGCGGGGACGCGAGCCGTCGGCCACGCCGATAATGCCCCGGTCTTCCATCTCTTCGATCAGGCGGGCGGCCCGGCCATAGCCGATGCGCAGACGCCGCTGCAGCAGGCTGGTGCTGGCTTTGCGGTTCTCGAGCACGACATGGACGGCGTCGCGGAACATATCATCGTCGGAATTGCCGCCGCCGCTCAGGCTGTCGGCTATGACGCCACCCTTACCGTTAAGCTGGACGGGCTGGGAAACGACTTCGTTGTCGTAGGTCGGCGGCCGCTGCATGCGCAGGAAGTCCATAACCTTATTGGTTTCGTCGTCGCCGATCAGGGCGCCCTGCAGGCGCTTGGGCTTGGGCATATCGGAGGTTAGCAGCAACATGTCACCCTGCCCCAGCAGCTTCTCGGCGCCGGCCTGGTCGATGATGGTCCGGCTGTCGACCTGGCTTTGGGTGGTAAAGGCGATGCGGCCCGGCACGTTGGCTTTAATAAGACCGGTAATAACGTCCACTGAGGGGCGCTGGGTGGCCAGCACCAGGTGAATGCCGACGGCCCGGGCCTTTTGGGCGATTCTTACCACCAGGGCCTCGACATCGCGGGCGGCCATCATCATCAAGTCGGCCAGCTCATCGATAACGATAACGATGTAGGGCATGCCCTCTTCCTTTTTGAAGTTGTTATACTCGGCAATGTTGCGTTTGTTGATCTCGCTGAGAGCATTGTAGCGCCGTTCCATCTCGGCCACGGCCCACTTAAGAGCGCTGATGCACTTTTCGGGCTCGGTGATTACCGGTGTTAGGAGGTGCGGGATGTCATCGTAGGGCTTGAGCTCGACGCGCTTCGGGTCAACCAGGATCAGCTTCAAGTCGGCCGGCGAATTGCGGTACAGCAGGCTGGTCAGAATGCTATTGATCATCACGGACTTACCGGAACCCGTCTGGCCGGCTACCAGAACATGAGGCATTTTGGCCAGATCGGCAACGATTGGCGTGCCGGATATATCCTTACCGATAGCAAAGGCCAGCGGCCCCTGGATTTCCTGCCACGGCGGCGAAGTTAGAATCGAGCTCAGGCGCACGGTGGCCGACTTAACGTTCGGCACCTCGATACCGACCGCCCGCTTGCCGGGAATCGGCGCTTCCATACGGATGCTGGTAGCGGCCAAGTCCAGGGAAAGGTTGTTCTCCAGGGCGGTGATTTTGGTTAATTTTACCCCTGTTGGCGGCTTAAGCGTGTACTGCGTGACGCGCGGGCCGATATTGGCGCCCTCCATCTTAACGTCGATGCTGAAGTTGGCGAAAGTGTCGTGGATCAGCTGGGCGTTGGCGTTGACGTCGCCGGCGTCGGCCTTGTCCTGCTTCTGGTTCAAGAGGTTAACACTGGGAAATTGCCAGTTCGGGTCACTGGCCGTGGTCAGAGCCTCGTGGCTTTCATTAGAGGTCAGCTTCTGGGCGGTGTTCTTGAGCGTGCTCAGCCGCGGGCCGGCCTCGCCGGCCGTGTGATGGACAACCGGCACGCCCTCATTAAGCTTGAAGTTGTCGCCGGCATTGGCTTTCAGGGCCGCCAGTTCGGATTCCGGTTCACCTTCATGCCGCTTGAACAAATCACCGAGCTTGAGCAGTACTTTGGGATTAATTCCAAAGGCAAAAAAGAGTGATAACACCGCAAAGGCCAGGAAAATCAGGCCAGCCGGAAACTTGTCCAAGGCGCTGAGGACGACGTTGCCGATGGTTTTGCCGGCTTCGCCGCCATGCCCGCCCTGCCAGTTTGAGCCATGCTTGGAGGCAAAGGCCACGTAACTCCAGGCGCTGGCGAACACCACCACGGCCAGCATACCCACAAAGTTGCTGATCGGGATTTGCTTGTTCTCGGCCTTTAACTTATGAACACCCCAGTAGACCAGCGCCATGGGCGTTAAATAGGCCGCCCAGCCCAGGGCCCAGTAATCACCGCGAAACAAATTGACCGGCAGTTTCCCGCCGGTGCCAAAGCTGCCCAGCAACAATAGGAAAGCCAGCACTATTAATAAGACAGCCCCGCCCATGGACCACAGCGGTGACTGCTCGGCTTCTGCTAGCTTCTTCTTATTCTTTCTTTTAACTGCTTTTTTCTTTTTAGCCATATAATCTAATTATTATACCGCTTACCATCAAGGTAATACAGCGTAATCCATATTATAGCAAATTTTACAACTCCCGTCAAGATCAGTCGATGCGGGGGTCCTGGGTCAGCAGGCGGGCGCGCATTTCCTGGAAGCGTTTCTGCTGTTCGGCGGCGATTTCCTCTGAAGTCTTCTCTTTGGGTTGGTCCTCTGGCTTGACCGGTTGACCGTCAGCCTGTTTGGGCTGATCTTTGGGTGACTGTTTGGCGCCGCCGCTGATGATGTTCACCACCGGGATGACGATCGGGCTACGCTGGGTGTGTTCGAACAGGTAGTGCGTGACGTGGTCTTTGAGCTCGGCTTTAAAGCGGTCCAGGTCGACGCGCTTGTAGCGCTGGGCAACGGCCCGTTTGAGCTCGATGCGCAGGCCGTTCATGATCTCTTCGTTGTCGCGCATATATATGAAGCCGCGGCTGATGATGTCCGGGCTGGTCAATAGCGCGCCGGTCTTTTTATCGACGGTCAGGACGATAGCCACCAGGCCTTCTTCGCTGAGCAGGACGCGGTCTTTGACCACCACGTTGGTGACAATGGCGCCGGTCTGGTCAACCAGCACGGTGCCGTGCGGTACTTCGCCGGCCAATTCCATCTTGTCTTTGGTGAAGCTTATGACCTCGCCGTTGCCGACGTTTAAGGTGTTGGCGCGTGGGATTTTTTGTTCGATAGCTAAATCAATGTGACGGGATTTGGAACTGTAAGGTCCGTAAATTGGGATGAAGAACTTAGGCTTGGTCATAGCGATCATTTCGGCGTATTCATCGCGGCTGGCATGACCGGAAACGTGCAACGGTCCAACCCCGTCGATTTCGTGGTAACGATGCTCGAAGACGTGAACGCCTTTTTGCATCAACCCGTTAACCATATCGCCGACCAGTTTGTCATTGCCGCTCTCTGGAATTGGCGAGCTGGACAAGATCACCGTGTCCTGCTCCTTCAGCTTGACGTTGCGGTGTTCCCCGCTGGCCATGCGCTGGAGGGCCGAACTGGGCTCGCCCTGCGAGCCGGTGCAGACCACCACCAGCTCATGGTCTTTCATGGTAGCGGCCGAAGCGATTGGCACAAAAGTACCTTTTGGTACCCTCATAAAGCCGTGGCGAATGGCCATTTCCAGTGTGCTGACCATGCTCCGGCCATCCATGGCGATTTTACGATTGTGGTGAATAGCGGCGTTAATGATCATCTGCACACGGTTCATATTAGTCGAGAACAGGCCGACAAAAATCCGGCCAGGGGCTTGATCGATGATATCTATGAAGCTTTTCTCCAGGCCTGATTCTGATGGCGTCCGTCCGGCCCTTTCCGTGCTGGTACTTTCGCTGAATAGGGCCAGGACACCCTCATTACCTAACTCGATCAGGCGCTCGGTGTCGGTCCGTTCATGGTCAAGCGGATTGGGGTCAAAACGGAAGTCACCGCTGTTAATGATCCGCCCCACCGGCGTGTCAAGCACTACTGCCGTGCTACCGGGGATGGAGTGCGTTACCCGCACCAGTTCCACAAAAAACTCGCCGATTTTGAGGCGTTCGTGGGTGTTTTCGTTCATAGTCACGGTCTTCAGCTCAAAGCCCTCAGGCATCGGCAGGCCGAAGTTCTCAAAAATCTCTTCTACCCGGCCAATTGTGAACTTACTACCGTAGATCGGCGCCGGAAACTTCGGTGCGATGTGCGGCAGGCCGCCAATGTGGTCCAGGTGACCATGGGTAATGATATAGGCCCTTAGCTTGTGCTGAATTTGTTCCAGGTAAGCCGTGTCGGCAATACCATAGTTAATGCCCGGCAGGTCGACGCCCAGGTCGTTACCGCAATCTATAATGACAGCGTCGTTCTGGTACTCCACCACGATCATATTCTTACTGCCGGCGCCGTCCATGCCACCCAGGCCGATGACCTTCAGGCGCGGGTTGTCGTCGATGACGTTGGCGCGCCCAGCACCTTTGGCCAAAGGTGCTG
>DHXS01000009.1:77557-77946 GCA_002413795.1 Candidatus Saccharibacteria bacterium UBA5150
GCACCTTTGGCCAAAGGTGCTGGGGCCGGTTTGTTCTCGGCTGTCAGGTATTGATTGGCGATGCGCTGGGCATCCTGCTGGCTGCGGCGCTGGGCGCGCACGGCCTGGCCGCGCGAGGTATTTAGGTTGTTTTGTAGCGGCGCCGGCGGTTTGGAGCCGCCGCGGCCGCGGTTTTGCCCACCCCTGTTTTTAGGTGGCTGATCGGCTTTCCGATCGGGTTTAGGTTGGTTATTTTGCATAGTTTCCTTTCTTTGCAATTTTGTAAGATGATTTAATTTTCTCGATAATGGTGGGGATCAGCGCGAAGTCGTCGATCAGGGTTTGGCGCATGGCGCCGTTATATAACGCGGCGGCCGGGTGAAACAGCGGTAGATATACCGTGCCCCGGT
>DHXS01000009.1:78118-82538 GCA_002413795.1 Candidatus Saccharibacteria bacterium UBA5150
GTAGATATACCGTGCCCCGGTAGCGCTTGGGCTGGCCGTGGCATTGGCTGATGCTCAAGTCCGGCAAGAAACAATTCAGGCTGTGACGGCCAAGCGTCACCACTACGGCGGGCTGAATTATCTCTAATTGGGACTCCAAGTATGGTAAAAAATCTGATTTTTCGTCGGGCAGAGGGTCGCGGTTGTCGGGCGGACGGTACTTGACGATATTAGTAATGTAAACGTCCTGGCGCTTCAGGTCAATCATTTCGAGCATCTCGTTCAGGAACCGGCCGGCCGCGCCAACGAAGGGTTTGCCCTGCAAATCTTCGTTCTTGCCCGGCGCCTCGCCGATGAAAACCAGCTCAGCGTCGGGGTTGCCGTCGCCGAATACCAGCTGGGTGGCGGTCGCCGCCAGCTCTGGCGTGACCTTATCGTCAATAATTTTTTGCCTAAGATCGTCTAGTTTTTGCTGCTTTGTTGCCATTTATTAAGGTTCCTATTAGCTTGAAGAAATTTTGTAAACTGCCTACCAAAAAGACCAGCGCCAACAGATACCACCAGAGGTTGCCGCGGTCGATGGCCAGACTGGCAAAGCCGTAAGCGATTGCCAGCTCGGCCAGTCCGAAGACCAGTAAGCCAAGCTTTGTCTGATGCCATTTATCTAACTGTTTTAACATAGATCTACTTCTTATCTTTTAACTCGCGGGCGGCGGCTTTCATGCTCAATTGCAGGCGGCCGCGGTCATCGACAGCTACCAGTTTAACGGTGACTCTGTCGCCTTCTTTAACGACGTCGCTGGTCTTGGCGACCCGGTCTTCGCTGAGTTCGCTGATGTGCACCAGGCCGTCTTTGCCGGGCATGATCTGTACAAAGGCACCGAAGTCCATAACGCTCACCACCGGCACGTCGACGTAGATTTTGCCGACTTCCGGCTCGGCCACGATGGTTTCGATCCACTGCCGGGCGGCGTCAATCGACTTCTTGTCGGGGCTGGCGATCATGATGATGCCGTCGTCTTTAATATCGATGTCGGCGCCGGTTTCACCGGTGATCTTCTGGATGGTTTCGCCGCCCTTGCCGATAACTTCGCGGATCTTATCAGGATTGATTTGCATGGATTCAACCCGCGGCGCGTAGGGGCTCATGGCCTTGGGTTCTGAAATGACGCTGAGCATATGGTCCAGGATGTGGGCCCGGCCGTCCCTGCCCTGTTCCAGAGCTTGTTTCAGGATAGAAACCGGCAGGCCGTGGACTTTCATATCCATTTGCAGGGCGGTGATGCCCTTGGCGGTACCGGTGACCTTGAAGTCCATATCGCCGGCAAAGTCCTCGGCATCGGCTATGTCGCTAAGCACGTAAGGCTTATTATCATCGCCGAGCATCAGGCCCATGGCGATGCCGCTGACCGGAGCCTTGAGCGGCACGCCGGCATCCAGCAGGGCCATAACGCTGGCGCAGGTGGCGGCCATCGAGGTCGAGCCGTTTTGGCTCATAATTTCGGTAACCGTACGGATCATGTAGGGGAACTCTTCCTCGGGAGGCAGGACGGCCGTTAGGGCGCGTTCTGCCAGGTAGCCGTGGCCGATTTCACGCCGGCCGGGACTGCCCATCCGGCGAACTTCGCCGACCGTGTAGCCAGGCGCGTTGTAGTGGTGCAGGTAGCGGCGTTCGCCCTCCCGCTCCATGGTGTCGACCAGCTGAACCATGCTTAATGGTGCCAGGGTCACGATGTTGAAGGCTTGGGTCAGGCCACGGGTAAACAGGCTGGAACCGTGGGCCCGCGGCAGGAGGCCAATTTCACTTCTGAGCTCCCTGACCTCTGTTAATTTACGTCCGTCGGGGCGCAGGCTGTGCTCCACAATGCCCTTGCGGACATCTTTGTGCAGGGCCGTCTGGAAGGCTTCGTCGTAATTATCCTCCAGCAAGGCGTGATCGTCGCCGAGTTGTTCGGCAAAGGCCTCGTGCATCTCGTCGCGTAGCTGCCGAACCAGGACGTTGCGTTCCGGGTATGGTTTGCGCAGGTCTTCGCCCAGTTTGCCGTCCAGCCACTTATCGACAGCCGTCTGAATAGATTCGTCGGGCAGATTCAAGCTGTATTCTTGCTTGGTCACGCCAACTTTCTTAATAAGCTCCTCTTGCAGGGCAATGGCCGGTTGCATGGCCTCAAAGGCAAAGGTAATAGCTTCGGCTACTTGGTCCTCGGTTACTTCGCTGGCGCCGGCTTCGACCATCATAACGCCATCTTTGGTACCGGCCACCACCAGGTCAAGCGCGCCATCTTCCAGCTGTTCCAAACTGGGGAAAGCCGTCAGCTTGTCATCGACCAAACCGATGCGCAGCCCGGCTACGGGGCCCTCAAACGGCGCACCGCTGAGCATAAAGGCCGCACTCAGGGCAATCAGGGCCACCATGTCCGGTCGAAAGGCCGGATCCATGCTGAGTACGCTGGTCACACCCTGGGCTTCGTGGCGGTAGCCCTTGGGCCACAGCGGCCGGATAGGCCGGTCGATCAGGCGGCTGAGCAGTACGGCGTCATCGCTGGGCCGACCTTCTCTTTTAATAAATCGTGAGCCGCTGACTTTGCCGGCGGCATACATTTTCTCTTCGTAATCGACACTTAGCGGGAAGTAATCCATGCTAACCGGTTTATCACCGACCATGGCCGTGCCCAGCACCACCGTGTCGCCGTAGCGCGCCAAAACAGAGGCGGAGGTCCTAAAACCGACCCGTCCTACTTCCAAACTGAGCGGCCTGCCGGCCAGTTCGGTCTCTACTTTAATAATGTCTTTGCCCAAAGGGTTTGTCTGTCCCATAGGTCTTTCCTTTCGAGGTGATAGGGTTCAAGTGTCCGCTAACGCGAAAACCTGTGCTCTACCACCTGCAATTAATGAACTAAACGATAATTAGCGGCGGATGCCGAGTTTTTTGATTAAGGCCAGGTATGCCTGGCTATCGCGCTTGGCGATATAACGTAACAAGCGACGACGTTTACCGACCATTTGCAGTAATCCCCGGCGCGCCATAAAGTCGTGCTTATTAGTCTGCAGATGTTCGGTAATTTCTTTGATCCGTTCCGTTAGAACGGCGACCTGGGCACTCGCACCGCCCGTGTCGTTCTTGTGGACCTGCGTGCCTTTAATGGCCGCAGCTTTTTTCTCACTTGTTATCATGTACCAACATTTTAACAGATGAGCCTCTCTAAAGCAACCCGGAATCTCCCAAAATGTGTTCAGCCATTAATTCAGCAGTTATGCCCTTCACGTCAATTGCCTTATCGATTGTGTAATTATCGACCTGGGTGCGGCGGAGGGCAGTGCTATAGGCACCGGTGCCTAGGGCTTTGCCTAGGTCTTCAACCAACGTTCTGACGTAAGTGCCCGAGGAGACGTTGGCTATGAGTTTTAGTTCCGGATAGTTATAATCGGTAATTTCTAATCTGTTAATTGTGACTTTGCGGGGTTCGATGATTACTTCTTTGCCTGCCCTTGCCAGCTTGTAGGCCCGCTGGCCGTTGACCTTAATGGCCGAGAAAGCCGGCGGTATCTGCTCAATTTCGCCTTTGAATTGTTCGAGCGCGGTTTGGATGTCTTCCAAAGACGGCTTTTTGTCAGAAACGGCGGTGATTTCGCCTTCCGGGTCGCCGGTTGAGCTGGTTTGGCCCAGTTTTGCGGTAATTTCGTAGGTTTTATCCAATTTTGAGAACTCGCCTGCCCTTTTGGTATAGTCCTTACCGATCAGGAGGATCAAGAGCCCGGTGGCGAAGGGGTCTAGCGTGCCGCTGTGGCCGACCTTTACGCTTTTGGGTTTCTTGCCTTCGGCGGTGGCGACCATTTTGCGCACGTAATTGACGACGTCAAAACTGGTCCAGCCGGCCGGCTTATCGACTAATAATAGTCCTTGCATGCAGCTAGTGTAGCTCAGAGGGGGCCGGCCTTGCGTATCATTTCGTATTCATCCATTCGGATACCTTCGCCATCCCACTCCGGTTTCCCAGTAATCTCAAAACCGTAGCTCTTATACAAATTGATAGCTTTTGGATTAGTTGTAACGACAGTCAGGTAGACGGGATTGGTGTCGGCTTTCATCCATTCCAAAGATCTTTTCAAAAGTTTACGGCCAACCCCAGACCCCTGTGCATCTGGTAAAACATATAGTGCTTTGATGTAGCCAGCACCGTCTTCTCTGATACTTGGCAAAACAAAGCCAACAATTTTGTCATCGTTTTCGGCCAGAAATACTCTGTGATTACTCCGTTTATTGGTAATTGTATCTGCCCAACGAGCTTCATGGCCTTTGAGGCCACCTTCTTGAGTCATAAACCTTGTTTCAACGTCATCAAGAGTTACGCTCTCAACGAGTCTGGGATAGGTGTCTTTCCAGGTTGTGTAGTGGACCTGGACTAATTCGGCAACATCGTCAACAGTAGCCGGTCTAATT
>DHXS01000009.1:82799-96864 GCA_002413795.1 Candidatus Saccharibacteria bacterium UBA5150
CTGGTGCCTAGCTGCTGGGCGTTGAGAGCCTGGATCGGCTCGGGCAGTGCGGCATCCGTGGCGGCCGGGTTGTTCAAAGCCTGGTCGACTTCATCGCGGGCCGAATCGAGGTGTTCCGCAGCCACGTGAGAGCTGTTAACCGACTCTTCCAGCTCGGCCAAGGTTTCTTCGTCATCGACGGCCGGCGGCGTGGGTACGGGTGCAGACATAGAATCAGTAACCGGCTCAATTGGCGGAGGTGGCGACCAGTCGGCCGGGGGCGGTGATAGAGGTCCGGACGACTTGCGGTTTAATAACTGGGGTGGCTCGGCATTTGGCAGGCTCAAAGGATCGGTTACAGGATCCAGTGGTTCCGGCCGGGAGTTAGCCGTTAGATCACCGCCCATAGTCGGGGCTTCGGTTACCAGTTTGGGGCCGTTCGATATGCCGGCGGCAGGTTCATCAGCCTCCGGTTTTATGACGGGCGTTGGGACTTCAAAGTCGGGCTCTGCAACATCGATCACGGGTTCGGGCTGGTCATCTTTATGATCAATTTCAATCGTACCGTCATCGGTTTTTTCTGGTTCTTCAGCGGCTTGAACCGGTTCACTGGCTTCCAGCTGGCTGGCAACGACCTGTTGGTTGGCGCCGGCGGCCATTAACGTGGCGCTGGCACTCATGGTCTCCGAAGTTGTCTTATCGTTACTAAAGCGGTCGGTTTCAGATACGATACCGGTCAGCAAGGCGGTGGCAATCTGTTCGTCAAGTAAGCTGTCGCCCAGGCCGGGGATCAGTTCGGTGACCAGTTCGCTGAGGCTGCTAGCCGTTGGCACATGCCAGTTAATGGTGCCCAGGCCGCCCTCGGCCGAGGTGTTAATGCTGGTTACGGTGGCGTCGTGCAGAATGCGGCCGTGTGAAGTGATGGCTTCGTCCAGGTCCTCCTGCTGTTTAACGCCCAGGGCAACGACCACGTCGACGTTGAAATCGCCTTCGCTGAATTCAAAATCATCCTGATTAATCGAGGTTTTATAAGGGGTGATAAAGATGCGCACCACGTTGTCTTCGACTTTATAGCGCAATTTGTCGGCCTTGCTTTTGTCGAGGGCAATGATGAAATCGCGCAGCGAGTCGGTGTTTTTCTCGAGGGTTTCTTCGGGCTTCAGGAATTCGATGGTCGAGGGCACGTTGCCGCTGAAAACGGCCGCGGCGTGTTTGCCCTGCTTGTTGAGCAAGAGGGTCAGGCCCAGACAGGCCGCCAGTTGGTCAACCGAAGGGTCACGGCTAACCGTCACCAGAATATTATTGGCGGTTCTGAGCTTATCTGTAAGCTGGGCTGTGGCGTCGTCCATATTGTTAATATTTTAAAGCTTTTTGTTTGGGGTGCTGTCTGATTTCAGACTACCATAAAAGCTTGTGCTTGTCCATCACTTTTTAAGGTGACTACCCCTTTACAAATCAGAACCACCCCTGTATAGTTGAGCGTCTATAATTCATTAGGTTTAAACAGGAAACTTTATGCCCATTATCAAGTCTGCCAAAAAGCGCGTCCGCACGGCCAACAAGGCCGCCACCCGCAACAGTAAAACCAAGCGTAATCTTAAAGAGGCCCTTAAAGTCTTCGGTAAAGCCCCCAGCGCTAAACTGCACAGCAGTGCCCAGAGTCAGCTTGATATAGCCGTTAAAAAAGGCGTTTTGCATAAGAATAAGGCCGCCCGACTGAAGAAGCGCGCCGCCGCCAAGGCCAAGGCCGCCGGTGTTAAACCCGCCAAGGCCGCCGTTAAGAAGGCCGTTCCTGTTAAAAAAGCCGCCGGCAAAAAGGCTGCGCCGGCTAAGAAATCTGCCGCCAAGAAGACCCCTGCCAAAAAACCTGCCGCCAAGAAAAAATAATCAGCCGTTAGCCAGCACCAGCAGATAATGTTGGAGAGCTTCGTCGGTATCGATGCCGGTGCGCTTGCTGGCAGTGTCGATTTTTAAGAGGTCGGAGACCAGTTTCTTGAGCTGGGTGAGCGACAGATTGCGGGCAATGCGCTGGCTTTTGCCAAGTACGTAAGGGTTGATGCGAGCTTCGCGGGCAATTTGGTTGGTGTCGCGCTCGCCGGCTGTCTTAATAATGGCCAGAACGTGAAGTTGCCAGGCCAGCATGGCGATAATTTGCGGCGGCTCGACTTTAAGAGCTCGCTGTTCACCGTAAATTGCCAACGCTTTGCGGGCATTGCCGGCAAAGGCGGCCTCCAACAATTGGAAGATGGTGCTTTGCGGTGTCGGTTCGGTCAGCAAGTCGATCGACTGGCGCGAAATCTGCTTATTATATAAGAGCAGTTTCTCCAGTTCGTTGGATAATAGCTGCTGATTCAGGCCCACACGCTCCACCAGGTAGCGGGCATCGCTCGAGCTTAACGAGCCGCCATCTCGCTTGGCGGTATCCACCAGCCAGCCCGCCAGACCGTCGTGATCAAGCTCTGCAAATTCCCGAAAATCGGTCTTGGATTTCAAAAATTTGTAGTAACTCAGGCGCTTGTCGAGCTTTGGCTCAACAATAATTACCTCTGTTGTTTCAGGCACACCGGTCAAAAGTTGTTCAAAGCTTTCAACGAACTGCTTATTTTTGCTCGGGCTATGTAAAATCACCATTTTTTTGCTCGCCAAAAACGGCAAACCGGTCAAAGCCTCGGAAATGCGAGCCAGCTCGGCTTCCTCGCCGTCCACCCTTTCCACGGCCAGCTCACCATGCTCCGCCACGAAAGCATCCATTAGTTTGCTAAGCTGGGCCTGCAAGCCGTAGCTGTTTTCTCCCGTCAGAGTGACTATCATGTGCCTATTGTAACAATACGCACAGCTTCTCAGGGGTTAATCTGCTATGCTGATAGGACTACAGATTTATGTCTCAGGTTATTATTGTTTCCAACCGCTTGCCGGTCAGTGTTAAAAAGGAAGATGGTCGTCTTAAGTTTTATCCGAGTGTTGGTGGCTTGGCCACCGGCCTGTCCTCATACGTTAATGACAAGCACAACACCTGGATAGGCTGGCCCGGCATTGCCAGCGACGGGTTGACCGACGACGATAAGGATCAGATCGTCAGGGAGCTGGCTAAGCACCATTGCAGTCCGGTCTTTTTGACCCAGCGGCAGATCGACGATTTTTATAACGGCTACAGTAACAGCCTGCTGTGGCCGCTGTTCCATAATCTGCCACTTAAGCAGAAGGCCGGGCAGGAGCGCGACAGGTGGTGGCGGGCGTACCGTGAGGTTAATACGCGGTTCGCGGAAGCGGTTATGAACGTGGCCGGTGAGCGTTCCAATATCTGGGTGCATGATTATCAGCTCCTGCTGGTGCCCGAAATGCTGAGAACCGACCGGTTCGGCGGCACGCTGGGCTTCTTTTTGCATATTCCCTTCCCGGCACCCAGAACTTTCGAGCGCCTGCCGGGCCATAAGACATTGCTTAAGGGCATGCTGGGAGCCAATCTGATCGGTTTTCACACCTCCGGCTACGTGGAAGCCTTCCTGGACAGCTGCCGCTCGGCCGGCAGCGGAGAGGTCGACAGCGGCCAGGTCTTTATGGATGGTCGCCTGGTACGGGTGGCCGAATTTCCGATGGGCATCGATTACCAGAAATATGCCGGCGCCCGCAAGTCCAAAACCGTTAAAAAGGCCGTTAGAAAATACAGGAAACGTTACAAAAGCCAGAAACTAATCGTTTCGGTCGACCGGCTGGACCCCAGCAAGGGGTTGGAAGAACGCCTTAAAGCCTACCGGCAATTACTGGAAAGGAACCCTGACTTGCGGAATAAGATTACCTTCAGCATGGTGGTGGCGCCGTCGCGCACCAATATTCCGGCCTACCGCAACCTGGCGCGGCGACTGGATAAACTGGTGGCCGAAATCAATTCAGCCCATGGCACGAACGAATGGCTGCCGGTGGACCATATATATAAGACCCTGCCCTTTGAAGAAGTCTCGGCGCTGTTTAAGATTGCCGACGTGGCCTTCATAGCGCCCTTGCGCGACGGCATGAATCTGGCGGCCAAGGAATTCGTAGCCAGCGCCCGACGGGCGGGGGTTCTGATTTTGAGCCAGACGGCCGGTGCCGCCGAGGAACTGCAAGACGCCCTGCTGGTTAACCCCCGCGATCCCGAAATGCTGGTCGCCGCGCTGGAACAGGCGCTCAAAATGCGCAAGCGCGAACTGCGGCGGCGGCTAAAGAGCATGCAACGCCAGCTGGCCGGCAACACCGTGCAGGACTGGGCCCACGGCTTTGTCGAGGCCCTGCAAAAACCGGTGCCCGGCACGCCCGTTAGAACCAGAACCTTAAAGGCAAAACTACGCTCCCGGCTTTTAGAGGATTACCGGCAAGCCGGTAAAAGATTATTACTGCTCGATTACGACGGCAGTCTGGTACCGTTCAGCGAGAATTACAAAGAGGCCCGGCCACCGGAAAGTCTGACCGACCTTCTAAAACGGCTCAGCGCCGATCCCCGCAACGAAGTCATATTGGTCAGCGGCCGCAGTGTCCACGATCTTAAAACCTGGTTTGGCAAACTGCCTATCGGGCTCATCGCCGAGCACGGCGCCGCCGTCCGTAAGCCGGGCAATAAGTCATGGCGCACCATCGAAAAAGTAGATACCCGCTGGAAGCAAACCATCCGGCCGATCCTTGAAAAATATGTTGGGCTGGCCCCGGGCGCCCGCTTGGAGACCAAGCCTCACTCGCTGGTTTGGCACTACCGATCGGCCTCGCCTTATTATGCCCAGAAGTACGCGGTTGTTATCAGGCGGGTGCTTAAGCCGCTGATTAAGCGCTGGGGCCTGGAAATTATGCAGGGTAATAAGGTTTTGGAGATCAAAAATCCCCGGGTTAGCAAAGGCGCGGCCGTGCAACCCTGGCTGAAGCGCAAGTATGGCTTCGTGCTGGCCCTAGGCGACGACGTGACCGATGAGGAGCTGTTCGCAGTACTGTCCGACGATGTCTACAGCATCAAGATCGGCCACGGCCGCACTGCCGCCCGCTTTCGCCTGAACTCGCACCGCGACACCTTAAGCCTGCTCCAAAAAATGGCTAAATCTTAAGCCTCTGGCAGTGCGGGCAGAGGTGCGTGCCCCGCCCGGCAACCCGGGTTTTGACGATAACCGTCCCACAGCGCGGGCAGGCCTGGCCCTGCCGCCGGAAAACATTGGCAAAGCTCAGGTAACTACCGCGCCGGCCTTCGGCATCAACGTAATTCCTATCCGTCGAACCGCCCTTCTCTATCGATAAGCGCAGTACCGCCACCAAGGCATCATACAGGCCGTGAAACTTGGCGTCCGACAAGCCGTGCACCAACGTGGCCGGGTGAATTTTGGCGCCCCACAGCGCTTCATCGGCATAAATATTACCAACGCCGGCAATCACCGTCTGGTCCAGCAAGGCGGCCTTCACGGAGGTGTTTTTGCGCCTTAGCAGGCGTTGTTTCATATCCCGCCAGTTAAAATCAGCGGCCAGCGGTTCCGGCCCGACCTTCTTGAAAAAGTCGAGGTTAACAACTTCGGCCGTCGGCAGCAGCCGCATCCAGCCGAACTTGCGCTGGTCGTTAAAAAACAGCTTACTGCCGTCCTCAAAAGTAATAGTCACCCGAGTGGATTTATCGGGCAGATCGCCGACCAGCGAAGCGTTAGGGTGCCCCGCGCCAAAACTGGTTTCGGCGCTCCTAAAAACCAGCTGGCCGGTCATCTTCAAGTGAATTACCAGTGAATATTTGCTGGAAAGCTCTATAAGCAGAACCTTGGCGCGGCGGGCTACTTCAACGACTTCAGCGTCTACAAGAAACCGCTCGACATCGGCCGGAGCGTTGGGAAACGATTTGGGCCAATCGAAATCCACGGCTTTGACCCGCCGGCCCGGCAATAGACGCCCCAAACCGATCTTTACGGTCTCGACTTCCGGCAACTCTGGCATAGGTCTATTATAGACTCATGGATTCGCTGTCTAATATCTTGGGAAACAGGAACTTCGACGAACCGCCGGAGATGGCGAGTATTAAAAAGTATGTCCAGGACGAGTTCCAGGCGACGGTCGGCGTGCTGATTCGCGACAAAGACATCGTTATCATGGTTCCCAGCGCCGCCCTGGCCAACACCCTGCGCCTGCGCGGCCCCGAGATTAAGCGCCGCTGCCAGCTAAACAAAAAATTAACTTTTAGGATCGGCTAACAATTTTTTCAGATCGGTTTTAGTTTGCTCAAAACTTTTGTACAAAATGGTTTTCATTCCGCAGTCTTGGCCGCCGGCGCAATGACGCTGATTGTCATCGATTAGTACGCATTCTTCAGGTTTCACGGATAGGCTTTCGGCTATGCCCTCGTAGGCTCCGGCGTCAGGCTTAGCAACACCTGATTCAAAAGACAGTTTTATAGAATCAAATAAAGCCAGGTGTTCGGGCGTGAACATCCTGTCCAGCCAATTGGCCGAAGCATTGCTGAGCATACCTATCTTATATTTCGGTTTGAGCTCACGAATATACTCAAAGAGCGGCTCGTTGGGTATATTTTGGCTGATCTGTCGGACTACTTCGTTGGGTGTCAGCGAGGCCAGTTCGGCAGTTTCACGTATTTCATCGTCGTGGCTTATCTGCCCGGCATCGGCCTGGTTGCTTAGTCTGGTGGCTTTATTAAAAAGCGTGCGGCTGTGGCCGAAGTGCTTGATCCTAAACTCGGTCCACGATTCGGTGGCCAGCACGCCGAAACAGTCAAAAATAATCGCCTTCACCATGCTTCTATTGTCGCATACCGGTCTAGAGGTTGTTCAGGGTGCCGGTCAGTTCGTCGTAGCCCGGAATCTGTTTTTGGAACAGCGTTACGGTCAGGCTAAGGTTGCCGCCGTAGGTTTTGGTACCGCCGCAGCTGGTGCCCCAGAAGCGCTCAATGTCTTTATTATCCTGCTTTAGTCCCATAATGTAGCGGCGGCCGAGCGGGCAGTAACCCTTCTCGTCCTGCAGGTTTTTGTCGGTGTTACCTTTTTTGAAGCCGGCATGCGCCAAGGCGTGCAGGAAAACGTTGTAGGCGTTTTCGGTGTTGGCGAAATTCTGCATATTTACCACGTTGCCTTCATAACCCTGTATTTGCTCGTAGGTCACGTTATCTTTATCAACGGTGATCCTGACCTGCTGGTGAAGACTATCGGCGTTGATCGGGCCGTCGATTGTCAGAATGGCTTGGGCATTGGTGTTGGAATAGCTGGAAAGGGTCTTGTTGACCAGAGGTGATTTCGGTTTACCGCCACCACCAAAAAGCAGGATGATCAACAGAATGATCAGCCCGATGGTGAGCAGAAAACCGACAAAATAGCGCATATTTTTACCTCACAAGCGTGATTACGCATATACTAACATTATTCTGCTAATTTTGCAATACCCTGAGCCGCGATTTGTATCATGTTGCCCGGGGTACGTGCCATAATAGTGGCATGAAGCTGAAGTATGAAACGGCCGTGGCTACCTTCATACAGTTCGTTACTCTTAGTTTCCTGAATATGGCCACCGGCTTGAACTCCGTTGTGACCACCTGCCACAAGGAGGGCCAGGACTGCATAAGCAACCTCATTGTCTCGATTATCTTCTGGATGCTGGTTACCCTTTGGTTCGGTTTCGTGTGGTTGTTGGGTTATATTGCCCAGGACCGGCGCAGTAAACGCCTGGCCCAGCTGCTGATAGCCGCCGAGGGGTTCATCGCCCTCATCGCCTACTTTAACGCCAAGCACCACACCGATTTTCTTAGTCTGGCTACCAGCATTATTGATCTGTTATTGGCGGTTTGGGTTATTACCCTGGCTTTCCGCCTGATGCGCTCCGGCGGCAAGCGCATCACCAAACAGCGGCAGCGGCACAAACAGTGACACGAACCGTTTTTGCCGATCGTCGGGAAGCCGGCCGCGAACTGGGCCGGAAACTACTAAAGTACAAGAATAACGCGACTGTTTACGCCCTGCCCCGGGGCGGTGTCGAGACCGCCGTTGAAGTAGCACGTCAACTCAATGCTCCGTTGGACCTGTTGATTGCCCGCAAAATCGGCCATCCTTCGTGGCCGGAATACGCTGTCGGTGCCGTCACCGAAACCGGTCCCGTAATCTGGAACAAGGCCGAAAAGATGAGCCTGGACCGGCTTTGGCTCCAGCAGGCCGAGGCCGAAGAACGGTCCGAGGCCAAACGCCGCCGCCAAAAATACCTGGCCGGCCGTAAACCCGTTTCCGCTAGCGGCAAAACCGCCATTTTAGTTGACGACGGTATCGCCACAGGCTTAACCATGCGCGCCGCTGTTGGTGAAATCAAAAAACAAAGGCCGGCTAAAATTATCGTGGCCGTGCCGGTAGCCCCGCAAGACACTATCGATACCCTGCTTGAGGAAGTTGATGACGTGGTAATCCTAATTGATCCTAACGAGTTCCTCAGCGCCGTTGGCGCACACTACGAAAACTTCCCGCAACTCTCCGACCAGGATGTCGCTGACTTACTCGCCGAAGCCGACCAATAACCCTAAATCAGAGTTGGCCCCAGTTGTCACCGACGGTGACGTCGACGTCAAGCCTGACCGGTAGCTTGTAGACGTTTTCCATGGTTTCTTTAAGTAGCTCGCCGACGCGGGTGGCGACCGGTTCGGGGCATTCCACCACTATGGAATCGTGGATTTGCAGCAGCATATTACAGTCATTGTGCTGTTTTTTCAGCACTTTCTGGACTTCAATCATGGCCATTTTCATCAGGTCGGCTTCGGTGCCTTGGATGGGCATGTTGATGGCCGCCCGCTCGGCGGCCTGGCGAACCACGAAATTGCTGGAATGGATGTCCGGCGATGGCCGCCGCCGCCCGAACAACGATTCGACATAGCCGTCTTTGCGAGCTTTGTCTTTAACCCGGTCGATGTAGTCAAACAGCGGTTGGCGCACGGCCTTGTACTTGTCGATGAAGTCGGTGGCCTGGTCACGGGTCATGCCGGTAGCCACGCTCAGGCCGTGCGGACTCATACCATACAGGATGCCAAAATTGATAACTTTGGCGGCCCGGCGCATCTGTTTGGTAACGTCTTCGGGTTCTCGTTCGTAGACCTGAGCGGCGGTGGTGGCGTGAATATCGGCGCCGCGGTTGAACATTTCGATTAGCTCGGTATCCTCGGCCAGCACGGCCGCCAGGCGTAGTTCGAATTGCGAGTAGTCGGCACTTACCAGCTTGTTGCCCTTCCCGGCCACAAAAGCGGTGCGAATGTGCCGGCCCAGATCGGTACGGGTCGGTATGTTTTGCAAGTTAGGATCATTACTGCTGAGCCGTCCGGTTTGGGCAACGGTCAGGGCGTAGGTAGTGTGCAAACGCGACTTCTCATCGACTTGCTGGGGCAAGGTATCGACGTAGGTGTTTTTGAGCTTGGCCACCTCACGGTACTGGGTAATTAGGTCGATGATCGGATGAGCGCCGCGCAATTTATCCAGCTCGCTGGCGGCCGTGCTGTAGCCGGTCTTGCCTTTCTTAATACCACCGGTCGGTAGCTGTAGTTTATTAAATAGAGTGTCTGCCAGCTGGGTGGGCGAGCCGATGTTAAACTCTTGGTCGGCGTGGCCGTAAATCTGCTGCCCGTAATCCGAAATCAGGTCGTTGATTTCTTCGGCAAACCGTTTCAGGTATTTGGTGTCCAGCCCGATGCCGATATGTTCCATCTCCGCCAATACCGGGATGATCGGCCACTCGATATCGCTGGCCAGGGCCGCCATTTTAGGAAACCTCTTGAGCTCGGTGACTTGTTTATCGTATAAAGCTTTAATTACGGCCATTATCTCCGGCACACGGGTTATAAACTCTTCGCCGTCCAGGTCTTCGAACTGTGAGCCTTCGTAATCAAGGTCGGCTTCGGCCAGCCCGGTGAGGCTTTGGTCGCGGTTTAGCGGATTGAGCAAAAAGGCGCCGACCAGCACATCATGATCAACAGCCATCGAAGACAAACCGAGTTCAGCCAAAACCTCAAGCGTGGACTTTGTATCATATCCAACCAGTGGTATGGAGTTAGTAAGTATGCTTACTAACTGCGCACCATCCAGTTTAGTAAGGTCGAAAGTCCAGCTCGCTTTGCCGTCGGTACTTAGAACCAGCGCTTGCGGGTCACGGCCGTGCTTACCGGCCGAACGTGAATGGATAAACAGCCTCTCGGCGGCCGGCAGCTTGAATTCGGCCAGTTTGGCGGCCGTGTCGATAATGACATGCCGGCCGGCTTTGACTGGACCGGTGCCGTTGGCAGAGTGGTGCTTATCTATCGCCACCTGCATTATTTCCGGCAGTCGCTGGGCCAGACTGCGGAACTCCAATTTCTCCAGCAGCTCCAGCACCTTTTCGGCCTGAACTTTACTGCCATCTACCTCTTTTAAATTAAGTTTCATGGGTGCGTCTATCCAGATGCGGGCCAGTTCTTTGCTTAAATAAGCCAGCTCCTTGCCGGCCTCCAGTTTCTTGCGGGTCGATTCCTTAATAAGGTCCAGATTTTCATAAACATTGTCGAGCGTTTCGAATTCTTTTAGCAGTTCAAGGGCACCCTTTTCGCCAATGCCGGGCACACCCGGAATGTTATCGGACGAATCGCCCTTAATGGCCTTGAGGTCCAAAAATTGGTCGACCCGGATACCGTATTTAGCCTCAAAACTTTTCGGTGAATACAATTCAATGTTGCTCAGGCCGGTTTTGAGCGCATAAACGTGCACGTGGGCGTTGACCAGCTGCAGCATGTCCAGATCAGAGGTAATCAGCAGAGTTTCCAGGCCCTTTTTGCTGGCCTGCACCGCCAAAGTACCCATAATGTCGTCGGCTTCGTAATCGTCGAGCTCGTAAAGCGGCCAGCCAAAGGCGTTCAGCAATTCCTGAAGGATCGGCACTTGTTCATAAAAGTCGGCCGGCGCCGGTTTGCGGCCGGCTTTGTATTCCGGGTAGAGTTTCAGCCGCTTGCGAATGTTGGTTTTGGGCTTATCCCACGCAACGGCCACGTAATCCGGTTTGAGCCGCTTAATCACCTCCAGCGCCATGGTCGCAAAACCGAAGACACCGCCGGTGGGTTTGCCGTCTTTGGTAGCCAGGTTGGGCATGGCGTAGTAGCCGCGGTAAAACACGCTTTTGCCATCAATAATAGCCAGTTTTTTCCTGGTCGATTTAACCTCTTCAGCCATTACCAACAGTATACCCCAGAGGTTAAAGATTGTTTTTGCTAATGCTTGCCGTTTGCCGGCCGGCGTACTTTAATAAGAGCATGACTGAAATGGCTCGATCTTCCAAAACCCCCGACAATAGTGCTTATCTGCTTCTAAGGCAACATATAATAAGCGAGGGTTTCGGCACCAGCCGCTGGCCTGCCAATGCCAACAGCACAGATTTTATGGGTCGCGTTATGTTTGCCCGTACCTATGCGGATAGAAAAATAGCAGCGATGGACCCGGATGTATTTGAAACCGAGTGCGCCAAAGTTGTGGAGAGCGCGTCTTACCCTACTGAACCTGAGCTATAACTAACTGGGGTACGTGCCGGCCTCGGTAACAATTAGATCTACCGGCACGTCGTGAGACTCGGACGGAATGCGGTCCGTTTTGCCGGCCTCGAAACAGACACCGATTTTGCGGGCTTTAGGCTGGCCGGCCAGGAATTTATCGTAATAACCGCCGCCGTAGCCGATGCGATGCAGGCTTTTCGGGTCGAAGCCGAGCATTGGCACGATAATAACGTCGAACCGTTCGGGCGCCTGGCCGGCCTTGAGGGAAATCATTTCCCATTGGCCCTTAATTTGGCGCGGCGCGAATAAACTAATGCCCGGATAATTGTCTTCCAGCTCTGTTATTAAGCCCGAAATGTCCGCCTCCAGCAGTTCGCCGATAGGCTCGAAAAAGTGCACCGTTTGAACGCCGGACCAGTCCACTGCCGCCTTAAGCCGCTCAACAATTTCCCGGCTTTTAACAGTATGCTCGGCATTGCTCATCTCCAGCCGCCTTTGCTTGAGCGTCCGCCGCAACTCGCTCTTATTCATTATTCGCCGCCGGCTGCTTCGTGTAGCATTTTGGCCGTCACGGCTACCTGCCGCAGAGCTGTTGACGCTTTCTGGTAATGTGTCGGCTGTTTGTCTCGTTCCTCTGTTTCTGATATCGGAAAACTATCGGTGACGATGAAAACCTGTGGCCTATCGGGGTCAGCATCAAAGTCCGGACTTAGGGCCTGTGCCGCTTTGCGCATCTGGACGGCCAGCTGAACGCCGGCGTTTGCCACGCGGACAAAAACCAGACGCTGATCCAGCAAATGCTTATTGCGGTCAAAGAACTGCACAGCCAGCTCATCGCCATCCTGAGTTTCATAAGACTCCGGCAGAACCGTATAGCCTGACCTAAAGGGCGGCGTTTCTTTAAATATAATACTTGGCACGACTATACTACTGGCATACTGAGCTTCTGTTGGATACTTCTGAAAGGCTCTATGCATCCGCTCGACGTTCGGGTTAGACAATTCTGTATCCGTGTTCATAACCCGTTTTCCGGCCGGGTAATAAACGGGTAGCGTTATGTCAAACTCGCGGATGGTTTCCCCGACGCGATCCTGCCAATTGGCCACGGCACCGGTCACTACTATTGCCTCACCTTCGCCATAAGCACAGTCATTAAGGGCCCATAAGCTACGGTTCATGCCAATCTGCACGCCGGAGCGCAGCACGAAACCAACAGCCGTTTCGCGATCGATCCCGATCACTTCCGGGTTGTGCCGCAGGACTTCTTTAGGACCCAGTTTATCCACCAAATTACCAAGATCCCCGCTGTTGGGCTCACTGCCCAACCGGATATCGGCACGCTCGGCGATTTCCGGAATCAAACCATCGGCTAGCTCATAGACGTTATCGCCTAGATAAAAGTCATTGAAGTTTCGCTCAGTAGACATTAGACCTCCTCGGCTTAGGTTAAGAGATTATAAACTTAAATAGCTTAAAGTGCAAAGCCTCTGCGGCGCAGTGAAATATTTAGTACAATAAGCTGATGCAGTCCAAAAAAGTCATCGTGTTCGTGGGAATGCCCGGCGCCGGCAAGAGCGTGTGTGTCGAATATCTAAAGAAAAAGGGCCTCCCCTTCGCTTATTTCGGTGGTATTACGCTGGACGAGATTAAACGCCGCGGCATGGAAGTTAACGAAGCCAGTGAGAAACTGGTACGCGAAGACATCCGGGCCAAAGAAGGCAAAGGCGCCTACGCGGTGCGAATTATTAAGCAAATCGAGGATTTTTTTGAAAAGGGCGAAGCCTATGTGGTGGTTGATGGGCTATATAGCTGGACTGAATATAAGATTTTTAAGGATAGTTTTGGTCCGAATGCCGTGATCATCGCCATAGTGGCGCCGGTGAGCGTCCGGCACGAACGACTGGCCAAACGCCCGGTACGCCCGCTGACCGAAGCCGAAGCAACGGCACGGGACTATGCCGAAATTGAAAACCTGGAAAAGGGCGGCCCGATCGCCAACGCCGATTATTTCCTGGCTAACAACGACAGCGTAAAAGAACTCGAAACTGACCTTCAAGAACTGTTAGACGGAATCAGCCTAATTACTTGATGTAGTCGTGGAGTTTTTTGGCGTCGCGGTGCTTGCGCAGTTTGGCCAAGGCCTTAGCCTCGATTTGCCTAATGCGCTCGCGGGTGACGCTGAATTCCTGGCCGACTTCCTCGAGCGTGTGGCTCTTGCCGTCTTCCAGGCCGAAGCGCAGTTTGAGGATTTTCTGTTCCCTTTCGGAGAGGGCGCCCAACATGTCTTTAACCTGCTCTTTGAGCAACTGGCCGGTGGCCGATTCTTCGGGGCTGATGGTGTCTTCGTCTTCGATGAAGTCGGCCAGCACCGAATCCTCTTCGTCGTCGCGGATCGAGGCATCAAGCGAGGAAATATCCTGCTTAATTTTCATGATGTGCTCGACTTTATCGACATCGATTTCCATTTCTTTGGCGATTTCCTCGTTGCTCGGCTCGCGGTTCAGCTCCTGGGTCAGGCGGCGCTGGGTGCGCAGCAGCTTGTTGATGGTTTCCACCATGTGCACCGGGATACGGATGGTTCGGGCCTGGTCGGCGATGGCGCGG
>DHXS01000009.1:97054-103668 GCA_002413795.1 Candidatus Saccharibacteria bacterium UBA5150
GCGGATCCACCAGGTGGCGTAGGTAGAGAATTTAAAGCCCTTGTCCGGGTCGAACTTTTCAACGGCCCTTAGCAGGCCGGTGTTGCCTTCCTGGATGAGATCCAACAGGTCAAGGCCGCGGCCGACGTAGCGCTTGGCAATGGAAACCACCAGGCGCATATTGGCTTCGGCCATCTGGTCTTTGGCCTTTTTATCGCCGGATACGACGCGCTGGGCCAGGGCCAGTTCTTCTTCGGCGTTGAGCAGTGGAATCTTACCGATTTCGCGTAAATATAAGCGCACCGAGTCGTCGGCCACGTCGTCGTCCAGGTAAACGGCAGTGTTGGTGGGCGCTTCTTCCTCTTCGGGTTCTTCGGCTTCCCATTGAGTGGTAAAGGGCTTGCCATCGACGGCTTCGGCAGTGGTGATCTCGATGTTCAAGTCGGCCAGCTCGGTGTAAAGCGCGTCCAGGGCTTCGGCGTTTTCAGGCGTTTCGGGTAATAACGTGAAGATCTCACGCTGTTCTATATGACCTTCCTTTTTGGCTTTTTCAAGTAGTTTTTGGCGCTGAGGGTCGACCGGCGGCTGGGCGGCGGCTTTGGCGTTATTAGACTTTTTGGGTTTGTTCGGCTTGGCCATGCGAGGCTCCTTTCACCTGTCTAAGTAATGTATCGTAGTGCCTGGCCTGCTCCAGTAGTGTCTGGGTGTCCGCTTCGTTAGCGGTTTCCATAGCCAGGGCCAGTTCTGCTTTTTGGGTTTTTACAAAATTTTCTATCAGTCGTGCCTGCAATCGAGCGGCTTCGTAGTGAAGCTCGTTAAGCTCGAGGCCCTGGTAGAGTTCCTCATAGAGTAATGATTCTATTTTAACATAATCGGCAAGATTTTGCACTGTTTTGGTGCCGGTTTTGCCGTCAAAATCAGGATGCTTTTTAAGGAATTCCAACAGGGCTCGGCCTTCATCGGTGTAGAGCATGTCGTCGGTAACCAGCTCCAGGAATTCGCGCAGGGTTTTGCGCATCAGCACCAGACCGAGGAAGTTATCCTGGGTTTTTTTGTTCTCAACGGCGATTTGGTCGAGTTTGGCGGGTTCGATTTTGACCCGGCGACGGCGTTCCTCGGCCGGCGCGGCGGTCTTTTGTAGCTTCTGCTCCAGTGCCCCCAGGCCGACATTGATGGTCTTGGCAATCAAGTTAAGGTAGTGGTCTTTTTCAACGTCGTCGTTGAGGGCGCGCACTAACGGCAATAGTACGTCGCTGAATTCGCGTTTGCCCTGGGCCGAGCCGACGTCGAGTAGTTTCTGGTAACGGGCAATCAGCCAATCGAGCGCATATTGGTTGTCCTTAATGGCCTGTTGCCACAGCTTGGGATCCTGTCGGATTAATTCATCGGGGTCTTTGCCGCTGGGGATATCAATAATGCCCAGGCTGACTTTGACGCGGCCGGCGATCGGTATGGACCGCTCGGTGGCGGCCAGCCCGGCCTTATCGGCATCGAAGGCCAGCCTGATATCACCGGTAAAACGGCTGAGGGCCTTGAGCTGGGGTTCGGTCAGGGCCGTGCCGGCCGTGGCCACCACCTGCCGCACACCGGCCTGGTGGCTGGCAATGACATCCAGATTGCCTTCCACCATCACCACGAATTTGCTCTTACGGATCGACTCTTTAGCCAGGTGCAGGCCGTAAATGTGGCGGCTTTTATCATACAGTACGGTTTGCGGGGTGTTGATGTACTTGGGGGCGTTCGGGTCATTGTCCAGCTCGCGTGCCGTGAAACCGATCACCCGCCCTTGCGGGTCCTGCAGGGGAACCATAAGCCGGCCGCGAAACATATCCTGAATGCCGCCTTTATAACTTTGGGCGCTAAGCCCGGCCTGCTTAACCTCGGCTTCGCTGAAGCCTTTGCCCTTGGCGTAATCGATCAGCGCCGAACCGTTGTTCGGCGAATAACCCAGCCGCCATTCCAGAGCCGTGTCCTTGGAAAAGCCTCTTTCTTTAAAGATATAGTTAAGCGTTGTTTTATGCTTGGAAAATTGCACCTGGTAGAATTTGGCGCTCAGTTCGAGTAGCTGGTAGAGCCGTTCCTTGTCGGGGCCGCCGCTTCGCGGCGCCGAGCGGTATTGTTCAATATCGATGCCGGCCTTGCGGGCCAATAGTTCCAGCGCCTGTTTAAAGTCCAGTCCTTCGACTTCCATGACAAAACTGAACATGTTGCCGCCCTTGCCCGAGCTGAAGTCATGCCAGATTTGTTTTTCCGGACTGACCATGAAACTCGGTGTTTTCTCACTGCTGAAAGGACTCAGGCCGCGCCAATTCCGCCCGGCCCGCTTGAGCGGCACATATTCAGAAATAACGTCCTCAATCGAGAGCCGACTCTTGATTTCCTCAACCGCATCCATAGTATCCCTATTGTACTCTACCGCTGTATTTGATGAGCGTTGTTGGAGAACGTCTCGATATCACTTCTGGAGCACATGTCGTATTGTCACATTTTTTTGTTACAATACGACATCTTGACAGAAGGCATGCAGGAAGATCAGCAATTATTTTTTGATGGGGTTGCGGATGCCGATAAGTGAGACGCCGCCGCCGGCTATCAGCAAGCCGGCCACGGTGGCCGTTCCGGCGTGGAAGCCCGAGACCGAGGCATCCGAGAGGGCGTGCTTAAAAGTTTCGTCGTGCTGGTAGGGCTTGGGCGGCACGGTTTCAAAGCTGACCCGCTTGGCACTGGTAATGGCATCGGCCGATACGGTGCTGGAGGCCATTTTTTGATTGACCACGCTGCTGAACTGGCCGGCTACGATAGCGCCGACGGCCGCCACGGCCACCAGCCCGGCAATCCGGGCCACGGCATTATTAACGGCTGAAGCGATGCCGGCCTGCGACGGTTCAACGTCACCCAGGATGGCGGCCGTTAAGGGCGCGACGGTAATCGCCAGGCCAACGCCAAATAAAACAATCGGCGGAAATAACTGCGTCCAATAATTAACGTGGGCACCAATTTTCAACATCATCAAGAAACCAATGCCTGCAATGATCGGGCCGAAACCCATGAACAGCCGCGGGCCGTATTTGCCGGCCAAAGCGCCGGTACGCGGCGATAACAAAAACAAAATCAGCGTCACCGGCACGCCGGCCAGGCCGGCCGCCAGCGCCGAGTAGCCGGCCACCTGCTGTAAAAAGACGACCAGCAGGAAGAACGAGGCCGTCAGGCCGGCATATACCGACAGCGTAGCCACGTTACCGACGCTAAAGTTGTGGTTCCGGAACAGGCTCAGCGGCAGCATCGGGTGTTTGGTCTTTTTTTCGTACACCAGGAAGCCGGCCAAGACGGCCGCGCCCAGCGCCAGCGGCAGATAAATCAGCGGACTGCTCCAGCCATAATGCGGCTGTTCGATCAGGGCGTAGACCGTACCGCCCAGCCCGAGGGCGCAGAGCAAGGCCCCCGCAAAATCGACCTTGGCCTTTGGCTTGGCATCTTTAACGACTTCAACCTTGCTTAACAGATACAAAGTAACGGCAATCGGTAGCACGTTGATGGCGAAAATCCAGCGCCACGAGGCCTGGTCAACCAGCAAACCGCCCAACAACGGGCCCAGAATAAACGAAATACCGGTCCAGGCCGTCCAGCTGCCAATGGCCTTGCCTTGGGCGGGTCCCGAGAAGGTGGCGATGATCATGGCCAGCGAGCTTGGCACCAACAAAGCGCCGGCAATGCCCTGCAGGCCGCGAAAAATAATCAGCAAATCACTGCTTGGCGCCACCGCGCACAACAGTGAGGCAATGCCGAATCCCCACAAACCCAAGCTTAGGATTCGCCGGCGGCCCAGCAGGTCGGACAGCGACCCGGCAATTAAAATCAAGGAGCCCAAAGTCAGTAAATAAGCGTCCACAATCCACTGTTGGGCCGACAAACCGCCGCCCAGCTCACGCTGGATGGCTGGCAGGGCCACGTTGACGATCGCGCTATCCAGAAAGGCCACGAACGAAGCCAGAATACTGACAATCAACACCAGACGCTGCTGCCTGCTCATGGACCCAGCATACCAGACTGGGTCAAGCACCAAGCATATGGTTTAATTAAGCTTATGCCTAACAATCCCCGCTACCAGACCGCCATGAATCAGCGGACTCATATACCACAGCATGTTGAACAGGCTATTAACCAGCACATGCAGCAGTCCATGCCGGCACACCTAAAGAAATACGTCAATTCGGACCGGCCGACATATATACCTCAGCACGCCGAAAAGCAGATTGCCCAGTATATGGATAAGAAGATGCCGGCACACCTTAAGTCATACACCGGCGCCTACATGCAGCAGCGCATCGTCCAGCCCAGCACTGCCAGGCCGAACATAGCCCAGCCAGCCACACCGGCGCCGCACGCTCCGGTTCCCGACCCTCTAAGGCGCGGGCATTCCATTCCCTACGGCAGTCAGCATACGGTGGAGCTCGATACCCTGCCCGAGGCTACGCCACTGTTCCAAGCCGATCAGCCAGCAACCCCGCCGGAACAACCGGCCGCTCCCGCGCCTCAAGGATCCAATTACGATTTTATAACCAGCCCCGAACAGCCCAAACGCCGCCTTTCCCTGCCTGGCGGCGACTCCAAACTTAAAAAAGTGCTCTTCGCCGCCGGCGGCCTGCTGGTTCTAATGATAATTTTCGTGGTCCTAAAGGGCGTTTTGGCCGGCAGTTCCAATCTGCCATTGTTCGTGGGCATTGCCGAGGACCAGCAGGAGCTCATCCACCTGGTCACTAACGCCAAACAACAGCCGGACCTGTCGTCCGACAACCAGAATTTTGTGGCCACGGCCCAGCTCAGCCTGTCCAGCTCCCAGTCCGACCTTCTGAAATACCTGGCGGCCAACCACAAAAAAGTCGTCCCTAAACAACTAGGTCTCAAGATCAGCACCGCCACCGATGAACAGCTGACCGCGGCCGCCTCGGCCGAAACTTACAACCAGACTTTTAAGGATGTAATGAAGACCAAACTGACCGGCTACTCCAACAATCTAAAGCAGGCCTACCGCCAAACCACCGGCAAAAAAGGCCGCGCCCAGCTATCCGCCGACTACGACCAGGCCCAATTACTGCTAACCCAGCTCAACTCGACCGTAAATTAGGCTCATGCGTGCCGGTTACCAGATGGTAGCTGTGCCTGACCAGGCCCTGCACCTCTTCCCGCCCCAGCTGGCCGGTCAGCACCAGCGTGTTCCAATGCTTCTTGTTCAGATGATAACCGGGCATAATTTCGTCATACTTGTCGCGCAGAATCTTGGATAGTGCCGGGTCGCATTTCAAGCTTAACTGCACCGGCTCTTTGCCCTCACGAATCAGCGCGAACATCTTGTCGCCAGTCTTGTAAACCGCTACGTCCTCGCCGAACGGATAATCCAGCCGGGCGTTCGGCATGCTCAAAATATATTCTTCAACCGTCTTGTGATCCATTTTTGAACCATTCCAGATAGTGCTGTAATTCGGCGATCGAGGCCTGGATGTCGTCAAAGGCCCGGTGGACCTCCTTTTTCTCGAACTGCACGCCGTGCTTGCCCTGCATGTAGACTTTCCAGGCGCTGACATCGAGCATGCGGTAGTGCAGTTTCAGATCAAGCTGCGGCCACCATTGCTTGATAAAGTTGCGATCGTTGTGGATGCTGTTACCCGCCAGCACCGCCGGCTCCGAACCAAAATTGTCTTCAACCAGCTTGATGAGCTCCTGCTCGACCTGCTCATTGGGTTTGCCGTCGGCGCAGCGCTTCAAAAATTCATCGCGATTGGCCGGATAATCCTTCCACCAGATGTTTTTCTGCATCCGTTCGATAATCAGCTCGCGCGGCTGTTTCAAGCAAGCCTCGTAATTGGCCAGGGTTTTAAAATCAAAGTCGGTTACTTCGGCCGCCACCTCGAGGATTATGTCATTTTGGGGGTCCAGCCCGGTCATTTCCAGATCTAGCCAGAGCAGTTTGGTCGGCACGGCATTTTTATCAATCATTGCCGCAATTATAACCTACCTGTATGCTATACTTTGTAAAGCAATGAATAATACATCCGTTAAATCACCCATAGAACCCAAAGTCGGCTGCATTGCCAGGGCCATGGAAATTGTCGGTAATAAGTGGACGGCGCTGATTTTGCGCGATCTTTTTAGCGGCCCGAAGCGTTTTGGCGAACTGGAAAAATCGGTCGGCAGTATTAACCCGCGCACCCTGTCACAGCGCCTGGACGACCTGGAAAATCACGGCATTGTCACCCGCCAAAGCTTCGCCGAAGTTCCGCCGCGCATTGAATATAGACTCACCGATAAAGGTAAGGACCTGTTGCCTATCCTGCGCCAAATGGCCGCTTGGGGCACCAAGTACTACGACTCTAACTGTTAATCTTTGGCTTTAAAATCCAGAGCCGCTGAGTTGATGCAGAAACGCAGGCCGGTCGGCTGGTCGGGCGCATCGTTAAAAACGTGGCCCAGGTGACTGCCGCAGTTGGCACAGATCACTTCCGAGCGGTGCATGCCAAGGCTGTTATCTTCGACTAATTTGACGGCTTCGGTGTTAGCCGGGTCATAAAAGCTGGGCCAGCCGCTGCCGCTGTCAAACTTAGTGTCGCTTTTGAAAACTACCTTGCCGCAGGCCCCGC
>DHXS01000009.1:103864-188789 GCA_002413795.1 Candidatus Saccharibacteria bacterium UBA5150
TTCCATTCATCTTTGGAAGACTGAGCCACGGTTTATTCCTCTTTGATGACTTTGTCGAGTTTGTCGAGCTTGAGCAGTTTTACGATCAGGTAAATGATGATCAGCACGAACATGAAATCGATCAGGGTGTAAACGAAGGCTCCCCAGGCGAAGGCCTGCTCGCGGCCGTGAAAGTGCAGTACCGATATCTTGGCACTCAGTTTTTGGCTGAACAACAGGCCGTAGAGCGGGTCGACGAAGCTGGTTATGAGCTGCTTGATGAGGGCTTGCGCCTGGGTGGCGATGGCGAAACCGACGGCCAGGCTGACCACGGCGTGCTCGCGCAAAAAACCGACGAAACCGCTAACCGGATTAATTTCATGGACGACGACCGTTGCCGTTCTGGGCTTACCGCGAGAACTGCTGGGCTCCTCCAAACGGATGGTACTGCCGGTGGTTAAGGGCTGGTTTTGGCTGGTTTTGCGTTTGCGGGCAGTCATGTTTCCTCCAGATTACATATTCTCGGGGGCGCTGATACCTAGTATACTCAACCCATTTTTCAATGTGGCGGCATATTTGTCAATTAAACCGAGCCTTACGCCCTGCCGCTTGTCACCGATCACCCGGTTCTGCTCATAAAAACGGTTGAAGGTCTGGGCCAATTCGTATAAGTAGTTGGCCAGGTGGTGCGGCGCCAGCTCAGCGACGGCTTGGTCGACAGCCTCGGGATATTCCGAAAGTTTGCGCACCAGTGCTCTCTCGCCGGTTTCCAACTCGGTCGCCTTTTGGTGCTCCGCCTGACCGGCTTTGCGCAAAATGCTCCTGGCCCGGGCGTGGGCGTACTGCAAGTATGGCCCGCTGTGGCCTTCCAGGCTGACCGACTCCTGCGGATCATAAACGATGTCGCCGCCTATTCGGTTCTTTAGGAAGGCGTACTTGACGGCGCCAAGTACCGTTTCCTGGTTATTGTCGCCGGACAGGGCTTTGTTAGCCGCGGCGGTGGTATTTAGCACGTCGATGGCCCGTAAGATGGTGCCCTCCCGGCTGCTCATTTTGCGGCCGCCGGCCAGTTTTACGATGCCATGGGTCAGGTGCTGACTGCGCTGGGCCAGTTCCGGCTTAAACTGTTCAATGCTTTTAAGCACCACTTTCATGTACTCGATAATGTCATTACCGGTGATTACAACCGACTTATCAAACTTATAATCTTCCCATTTTTTGATGACCAGACCGACGTCTTTGGCTTCATAGGTCGGCAGTCCCTCCGAGTTAATGAAAACCCGGGTGTGCAAGCCGTGTTTTTCACCGTCGAAGATTACGGCGCCATCGCTTTCCTGGTAAACATCACCGATGTGTTTGCGCACCGTTTCCAGGCCGATGGAGGCCGTTTCACTTTCCGGGTAATATTTCTCGAACTTGCTGCCGATCAAATCATAAAATGTCTCGAAGTATTGATAGCTCCAGTCGCGGGTCAGCCAGTAAATCTTGGCCAGCGGCGAATCTTTGTCATTATCCGTGTGAATCTGATAGATGTGCTTATTGAGCTCCATAATTTCGCTGCGAACGGCCTCGTCGCCAAAAGCGTAGGCCCGCACACCTTCTATATATCTCTCAGTCAGCCACTCCGGGCCTTCCTCTTTGGGCATATCGTTTAGTTTTTCAGGATGCTCGCCGCCCAGTTCTTTAATAATGGCCCACATGGTTTTGCCGACGTGCAGGCCGACATCACCGCCGAAATTAACGCGGTGGACTTTGGCCCCGGCTTGCTCCAGCAAGTTGGCAACGGCGTCGCCGACCACGCTGGTATAAAGATGCCCGGCGTGCAAGACCTTGAAAGGGTTGGGATCCGAGTATTCGGCCACCACGACCTTGCCAGCTAGGGATTTGGCAGGTTCGGCCTCAGCGGCCTTAAGCAGCGCCTTATCACTCAATGTCAGGTTGATGAAGCCCGGGCCGGCCACGGTGACTTCGCTGACCTGCTCCGCCAGGCCTTCTTTGAGTTTGGCGGCCAGCGCCTCGGCAATCTCGCGCGGCGGCTTACCCAGCGGCTTAGCCAGCTGCAGAGCCACGTTAGTGGCATAGTCACCGTACTGCTCCTCGGGCCGCGTCAGCTCCACGGCCACATCAGCCTCAAACAAGGCCTTAATAGCGGCCGCGACCTTCTGCTCTAACTCCTGTTTCATTACATTTATGATAACAGATCAGCTGGCCCGTGCCGGCCTGAGCAGGCGGGCGCCGCACCACAGCAGGCCATACATGCTGGCCAGCAATACGAAGAAGGAAGCCACCGTCAGCGCCATGCGCGGGTAGGCCGCCGGGTGCTGCAGCCTGTCGGACAGATCAAACAGCAGGCCGCCGGGGTTGGTCAGGACGTCCCAGCTGTTCCAGCGCAGGTCGCGGCCGATGTAAACGGCAAAGCTGCAAATCAATAGCGTCATAGCTATACCGGCGGTAGCCAGACGAGATCCCAGGCGCCGGCGAAGCTGCAAATGCACCAGATAAAGACTGCTGAACCCCAGCACCACACCGGTATAAATAAACGAGGTGAACATCACGGCGTCGTATAGGACATTTACCCGCTGTACTTCCAGCAGATGAATAAAATCGCTGATCATATAAAAGCTGTTCGGCAGAAAAACCAGCCACAAAATGCTCAAGCCCAGCGCCGGCCAGCTGGACCAGCGCTTCCGCCTCAGAACCCTCACCAAACTGACCGCGAAAAACAGCGGCAGCCAGGCCAAAAACAGGTTCCATAACAGATAGCTGAACTCCAGGCTGCTGTTGCGCCAGGCACCATAGGCGAACAGCCCGGCGCTAACCAGGCTGGAAGCCGCCAAGGCCAAGATAAACTGCACGCCGGGCGACTTTTTATTCATGATTATTTAATTATACCCTGCCAGGGGCGCTAGCTATTCGTCGAGTTCCAGTTTGAGCTTTTCGACCAGGTCGACAGGGGTCGGGTTCAGGCCGTTGAGCAAAGCGACGTACAGGCTGGTGAAATCACCGAAGTTAGAGGTCCAAAGCAATTGCTGTAGCAGGCTTTCACCTTGCGGCTCGACAACCTCAGGAGCCGGCCGCTTGCCGGAAAGCAATCTTTCGGTAACCACGAAGCGCTTCTGGACCCGGGCGTTTTCCAGATTAGAGCGGATCTCGACAACCGCGTAGGGTTTATCGACCGGGTGGCTGGACCAGCCGATAAATTCATTATGATTAAACTCCGGGTACTGGTTAACCCAGGCAACGTTCTTGGCGTTCTCGTTGAGGCAGATTTTAAACTTATTGGCCGCCGGGAAAAGTTTGGGGCCGCTGTAAACCACCACTGATTTGCCTATTAATTCCAGGGCCAGCTGTTTAGCGGGATTATCTTTGGTGGGGACTTCAGCCCGCCATGGAGCGGTTTGATCTTTGAGCCAATCGGCCGCGGCCGCCAGTTCGGCCTTAGCACCTTTCGGAATCAGGCTCAGCGGCTCCAGCAACTGCACAAACGCCGCCAGGAAGAAGAAAGACGACATCCGCGGCTGGATGCCGCCGGGAATAGTAAATACAGGGTAGTTTTTTTGCTTGGCATGCTCGGCCAGCTTGCCACCGGCGGCAATCACTACGATTTGGGCTTGCTTAGACTCAGCTTCGGCCAGGGCGGCCAGCGTTTCCTCGGTGTTACCCGAGTAACTGGAAGAGATAAACAAGGTATTCTTGCCGACGTAGGCGGGCAGCTCATAGTCGCGCACGATCTCGAACGGCACCAGCGTGCCGGGCCAGGATCGCAAAAAGACTCCGGGCAAGGCCGAACCGCCCATTCCGGCCAGTACCACGTTTTGGATTCCGGTAAAATCAGGCAGTTCAACTTCGTATTTATGCTGGAGCTGTTGCCACTGCTTTTCGGCAACGCCCAGCGCGTCGTCGGCATCGCGTTCATGGATCATTTTTAAGTCGTCCAGCATGTTACCTCCAAACTTCTTGTGCTTTTGTGACCGGATTGTATATAGTATAGCTTAAGAAAACCGAGTATAGGGGGAGCAATGTTTGGGCACCGAGACGATAGTGATGATGACAAGGCGGTAGAGACGGCCGCGCCGGACGAGCAGGCTGTTAAAGATACCGCCGAGGACACGACTCCGGAAGCTACAGAGACCAAAGACGATACCGATGACAAGTCAGCAGATAAGGCTTCCGAGGAAGCGACTACAGCTGAGCCGGCCGAAGTTATAGAACCCGATGCCGAAGAACCAACCGAAACCGCCCCAGCAGTTGATGCAGATGATAAGGCTGACGCTCCCGCCGACGAAACGGACGCTCCGGAGGCCGATGATAGTGACCAAGTCCCTACTGATACTGACGATACCTGGCAGCACCCCGGCGAACCTCTTAATAAAGAGCCGGAGCCCATAAGCGACGTGATTTACCCGGCCGGCCTGCCCAAGCCGCCGTCGTTTCGCCCCGGGCCCGATGAGCCCGCAGACAACGAAGATAACTCAACCAATGAGCTGATCGATATTAAAATGCAGGTACTCAATGAGCTTTCGCCCCTGGTAGACGAGCTCGACCAAAACCCCGAAGACAAGTTCCGCACCCTAATGATGATGATCCAGGCCAGCGACAACCAGGACCTGGTAAAGCAAGCCTACGCTGCCGCCCACACGATTGAAGATGAGAAAACCCGCGCCCAGGCTTTGCTGGACATTGTTAACGAGATCAACTACTTCACGCAGTCGCACCACCTGGAAGATTAGCTAAGGTCGCGGCGCAGCTTCAGCTGGTAGCCGATTGTGCCGGCGGCTGTGACTATAACGAAAAGAGCCGCTGTTTCGCCCGGCCCGGTATTTGTCAGTTTGCCGCCTGCGGCGGGCTGGCCAGTGGCCGGTTGGCTTGAAGTGCTTTGGGTGGCCGGGGTTGTAGCCGGAGCCGGCTGAGACGCCGGGGCCGCCCGGCCGATTTGCGGCACGGCAGTTGGCTTTTTCTTGGCCGGAGCTGAATTATTATCGTTCGCGCCGGCGATCCACGAGACTCCCAGCCCCAACAAAATCAAAACCACCAGCAGGGCGGCTAGTCGCGGCAAAGTCCGCCGCCAGTCTACTCGACGGCGCGAAGGGCTTGGCTGTTCGGGCGGGTATTCAGAACCTTCGACAGCCGTCTGCCCCAAATTCTTTCTACGGTTAAATAACTTCATGTCTTAACTATACTATCTGCTCTCTAACAGAGAAAGCAGTAGCGCTTTACATCATGCCGCCCATGGCGCCTGACATGTCAGGGCCGGCGGGCGGCTTGGCTTCGGGCACGTCGACCACCAGTGCGCCCATGGTCATGGCGGTACCGGCAATGCTGGCGGCGTTCTGGATAGCTTCTTTGGTCACACGGGCCGGGTCGATGATACCGGCGGGTTTAAGGTTTACCAGTTTGCTGGCATCGTTCACATCCACTCCTACCAAGCCCTTGCCGGTCCGGACCTGTGGCAGGAATTCATCGGCGTTGATACCGGCGTTGCCCAGCAGGATGCGGAAAGGCTGTTCAAGAGCGTTTTTGAGCAGTTGGGCACCGGCGGCTTCAGAATCGGCACCACTGACTTTAATGGTGGTAGCCAGGTGGATCAGCGTTACACCGCCGCCGGGAACAATTCCCTCTTCCAGGGCGGCTTTAACAGCGTGAACAGCGTCATCAACGCGGAATTTCTTTTCCTCGATTTCGGTTTCGGTGGCACCGCCAACTTTGATGACGGCAACTTTGCCGCTCAGGGCGGCGCGGCGCTTCTCAAGATATTCCTTATCGTATTCGCTCGTCGCCTGGTCGGCTTGGGTAGCGATTTGCTTAACGCGGGCATTCAGCTCGGTCGGCGAGCCGTTGCCTTCTATAATGGTCGTTTCGTCTTTGTTGACGATGACCCGGCGAGCGGCGCCAACCACGTCGACATCGACGTTTTCAAAGGTCATGCCGGTATCTTCGCTAATAACGGTCGCGCCGGTCAGGATGGCGATATCATTCAGCACGTCTTTCCGGCGGTCGCCAAAGGCCGGCGCCTTGATGGCTACGGTGTTAAAAACACCTTTCAGGCGGTTCAATATAAGTGTGCCCAAGGCTTCGCCCTCAACGTCGTCGGCGATTAGGACCAAATCCTTTTTGCCGGACTGGGCCAGCTTTTCGAGCAATGGCAGGAACTCCTGGATGCTGGTGATTTTCTTATCGGTAATAACGATGGCCGGCTTGTCGTAGACGGCTTCCATGCGAGCCGTGTCGGTCACCATATAGGGGCTGACAAAGCCGCGGTCAAAGGTGAAGCCTTCCACGACTTCACTCTCCAGCTGCAGGCCTTGGCCTTCCTCAACCGTGACCACGCCGTCTTTGCCCACCTTGTCGATAACATCGGCGATCAGGTTGCCGATTTCGGCGTCACCGGCTGAGATGGTAGCCACTTCGGCTACGCGGGTCTTTTTGCCGGCGATGTCTTCAGAGAGACTATTCAGCTTGCCGATAACATCTTTGGCGGCGGCTTCCAGCCCTTTGCGCAGCAGCATAGGATTATGGCCGGCGGCGATCAGTTTGTTGGCCTCGTTGAGGATGTGATAGGTCAGCACGGTAACGGTGGTAGTCCCATCGCCGGCCACGTCGTTCATCTTGCTAGCGGCCTGTTTGATCAGCTCGGCACCGACTTTGTAGCCCAGAGTTTCGTCGTCAACATCGGCCAGTTCCACGCCTTTGGCCACAGCCACACCGTCATGAGTGACGGTCGGTGCGCCATAGGTCTTGCTAATAACTACGTTGCGGCCTTTGGGGCCCATGGTGGTCTTTACGGCATTGTATAAAACCTCGGCGCCGCCCAGCACTCGGCGGCGGGCATCATCATCATAAAAAACTTTCTTGGCCATCTATTCCTCCTACTTTACGGTCGCTAAAACGTCTTCTTCTTTAACCAGAATGTAGTCTTCTTTGTCGACTTTTACTTCGGTCGTACTGTAACTCTTATAAACGATCCGGTCGCCGACTTTGACCTGCTTGGCGTTCGGCCCGGCGGCTACGACCTTGGCGGTTTTGGGCTTTTCCTGAGCGTTTTCGGGCAGGTACAGGCCGCTGGCCGTCTTGGATGAGGCCTCTTCGGCCTGTGCCACAATGTAATCTCCCAATGGTTTCAATGGTGAGGTCATGTAAATCTCCTGTTGTTAGCACTCACTATACCCGAGTGCCAAAACTCCGTCAAGTCAGTCGCCGCAAGGCTGTTTGGGCGGTGCCGGTTTCATCCCACGGATGTTCGCCGTCGGCATGCTCAATGGTCTTTTCGTGGCCCTTGCCCAGCAACAGCACCGTGTCGCCCTTTTTGGCCCGTTTTATGGCAAATTCAATCGCTTCGGTACGATCGTGCACCAAAAACAGATCTTTATCACGCACTTTTCCGGATTTTTCGGCCCCGGCGGCAATTTCGTTCATAATGACCCGCGGATCCTCCTGGCGGTCGTCTTCCTCGCAGATAATAACCTCGTCGGCATATTCACCGGCCAGCCGGCCCTGCAGGGGCCGCTTGGTTTTGTCGCCGCCGCCCAGCGAACCGAACAGGACGATCAGTTTGCCCTCCACCACCGGCTTTATATCCTTGAATAGCTTCTCGAAGCTGTCAGGCGAATGAGCGTAATCGACTATAACGTCAAAATTCTGGCCTTCGTCAAGGCGGGTCATCCGGCCTTCCACGCCTTTCAGGGCGGCAATCCCCTGCTCTATTTCCCGCGGTTTCAGCTCCAGGGCCAGCCCCACACCAACCGCCGCCAGCGAATTATAGATGTTAAAACTGCCCGGCAGGCCGGTCTTAATGTGCAGTTTAAGGTCTTTATCGACTGGTGAAACAACCGTGTATTCATTGCCGGCCGGCGTGCTCTTGATATCCGTAGCCCGTATGTCGCCCTTCTCTACCCCGTATGTCAGGGGCGTGGCAATGTCGCCTGCGAACAGCTCGGCGCTGGGATCTTCGGCGTTAATAACCCCTACGCGCAGACCGTGCTTATTGCGATTGGCCAGCTTGAAGAGGCGCCGTTTGGCGTCGCGGTAACGCTCAAAGGTCCGGTGGTAGGCCAGGTGCTCGTGAGTCACGTTGGTCATCACCGCTACGGAATACGGCACCCCGAACACCCGGTGCTGGGCCAGCGCGTGGCTGGTAGTTTCCAGCACCAGCCATTCCACGCCCTGCTGGCGCATCCACTTCAGGCGCTGCATCAGTTCGGGCACGCTGACATTGGTCATATGGTGCATTTGCGGCGCAATTTCCAGGCCCACGCCGTAACCAACGGTGCTCATCAGGCCGACTTTGTAGCCGGCTTGGTGCAGCATGCGATGGATCATATAAGAAGTCGTGGTCTTACCGTTGGTGCCGGTCACGCCGATAACTTTCAGCCCCCGAGCCGGAAAACCGTGCAACACATTAAAGCCCACGGCCTCCGCCAGGTGCCCATAAGGCTCAATGGCCGCGAACAGCCCGGACGGTATAATCTTCTTGACGACTTTTCGGATATTCATGCTGCCTTAAGTATACTGTAAACTGATGAAAATTTTGGGGATTGAGACCAGTTGTGACGAGACGGCTGCGGCCGTTGTCGAAGACGGCCGGCGGCTGCTGGGCAACGCTGTGGCCTCGAGCATCGACCTGCATATTAAATATGGCGGCGTGGTGCCCGAAATTGCCGCCCGCAGCCATATCGAGGTTATTATGCCAGTGATCCGGCAGGCCTTGGACGATGCCAAGTGCGGCTGGGATGATATTGACGGCATTGCTGTCACTTACGGCGCCGGGCTGGGCGGCAGCCTGCTGATAGGTGTTATGACCGCCCGGACGCTGGCCATTGCCCTGGATAAGCCGCTGTACGCCATAAACCACGTCGAGGCGCACGTTTACGCCAACTTCCTGACCGAGACTTCCCTGCCCGGCTACGCCATGCCGGCCGCCCAGCCCGAGTTCCCCCTGTCAGCTATTATTGTTTCCGGCGGCCATAGCCAGCTGGTGCTGTTTCGGGGCCACTTTGATTACACCGTTCTCGGCCAAACCCAAGATGACGCCATCGGCGAGGCCTTTGATAAAGTCGCCAAAATGCTCGGTCTTCCCTACCCTGGCGGTCCTTCGGTGGCCAAAGCGGCCGCCAGGGGCAATCCGCAAGCCTTCAAACTACCTAAAGCCAAGATGGGCAAGTACGACTTCAGCTTCTCGGGCCTCAAGACGGCCGTTTTACGCCTGGCCCAAGCCCAGATTGGGGAGAGTTATGATTTCCCCTCCATAAAGCTGCCTGGGCACCTGTCTGAAGCCCAGAAGGCCGACATCGCGGCCAGCTTCCAGCGTGTGGCGATTGAAACTATAGTCGACAAGGCCAAACTGGCTTACGAAGAGTTCAGCCCTAAAAGCGTGGTTATCGCCGGCGGTGTGGCCGCCAGCCAGGAGCTAAGGCGCCAATTAACAGAGGCGCTGAGCAGCGTAAGCGTGCCTATCGAGTATCCGGATCTAAAGCTCTGCACCGACAACGGCGCCATGGTCGCCGCTTTGGGGTGCTTCAAGGCCCGGGCCGGCCAGCCGACGGCCGACCCCTACTCCCTGTCCATCGACCCCGATTTAGCGATGTAGTTTGCTTTTTGTTCGCCGTTTAAGATTCCTTACAGAGGTGGTATGATGTCTGGTATGAAGTTGCCGAAGGTGTACGAGGCAGGCAAGTACGAAGCCGATATTTATGCCCTCTGGGAGAAGAGCGGGATATTTACGGCCGACCCCAAGAGCAAGAAGGAACACTTCTCAATCGCCATGCCGCCGCCCAACGAGACCGGCACCCTGCACATCGGTCACGCCTTGTTTATCACTCTTCAGGATATAATGGCCCGCCACGCCCGCCAACAGGGGAAAGACGTGCTGTGGCTGCCCGGCACCGACCACGCCGCCATCGCCACCAACGCCGTCATGGAACGCACCTTGGCCGAACAGGGAACCGACAAGCATGCCATCGGCCGCGAGGAGTTCCTAAAGCGTACTGTGGAGTTCGTCGGCAACAGCCGCGAAACCATTAACACCCAGATCCGGGCCATGGGCGCCAGCGTTGACTGGACGCGGGCCCGTTACACGCTCGATGACACCCTGAATCGCGCCGTCAACGAAGTCTTCGTTAAAATGTATAACGACGGCCTGATTTACAGGGGTCACCGCATCGTAAACTGGGACCCCAATTTAGAGACCAACATCTCCGATGACGAGGTCGACCACGTAGAAGAGAAGGGCAAGTTTTACACCTTTAAATACGGTCCGTTCGAGATCGGCACCGCCCGGCCGGAAACCAAGTTCGGCGACAAATACGTCGTTATGCACCCCGATGACAAGCGCTACGCCAAGTACAAGCACGGCGACACCTTTGAAGCCGAGTGGATCAACGGCAAGGTAACGGCCACGGTTATCAAAGACGAAGCCGCCGATCCTAAGTTTGGCACCGGTGTTATGACCATCACGCCGTGGCACGACCAGACCGACTTTGACATTGCCGAACGCCACAAACTCGACAGGGAACAGATAATTGACTTTCACGGGAAACTGCTGGCGATTGCCGGCGAGTTTGAGGGCCTGGCTATTGCCGAAGCCCGACCCAAGATTGTCGAGAAGCTGAAAGGGAAGGGGTTGCTGGTCAAGATCGACGAAAATTACACCCACAACATCGCCATTAACAGCCGCGGCAAAGGCGTTATAGAGCCCCAGATCCGCCTGCAGTGGTTCGTGGACGTCAACAAACCGGCAGTGCAGTGGAAAGGTAAAAAACTAAGCCTGAAAGAAGTTATGCAGGCTGTTATTCACGATGGCGACATCAAGATTATTCCCCAGCGCTTCGAAAAGATTTACTTCCACTGGATCGACAACCTGCGCGACTGGTGCATCAGTCGCCAGATCTGGTGGGGGCACCGCGTGCCGGTCTGGTATCGCACCGATACCGACGGCCGCGAAGAGACTTACGCGGGCGTACTGCCACCAACCGACCACAGCGAGGGTTGGCACGACTGGCAGCAGGATCCCGACACGCTGGATACCTGGTTCAGCTCGGCCCTGTGGACTTGGAGCACCCTGCTGGATCCCAAGCTGGCCGCCGATTATTCGCTAACGCTGGAAGACCTGCTGAAACAGAGCGAGGACTTCCAAACCTACCACCCGACAACCGTGCTGGAAACCGGCTGGGACATTCTGTTTTTTTGGGTCATCCGCATGATCCTGGCCACCACTTATGCCACCGGCCAAGTGCCGTTTAAGACTATTTATCTGCACGGGCTGGTGCGGACCGAGAACGGTAAAAAGATGAGCAAGAGCCACCCCGAAACCATTATTGACCCGCTGGAAATTATCCCGCAGTACGGCACCGACGCCCTGCGGTTCGCGGTCATCCAGAATACCTCGCCGGGCAACGACCAGCGCCTGGGCCTGACCAAAATTATCACCAACCGTAACTTCGCTAACAAGATCTGGAATATCGCCCGCTATATCGAAGATACCATCGGTGACGCACCGGAAAGGGCAGGGGCCAAACCGTCCACCGCCGCCGACCATTGGGTATTGAGTAAATTACAACAGACACAGGAAAAAATCGGCGCCGATTTGGATAATTTCCGCTTCGGGGAAGCCTACGACCGGCTTTACCATTTCATCTGGGACGACCTGGCGGACTGGTATATCGAAGCCAGCAAGGCCGAGCCCAACAAGCCGCTGTTGGCCTATTTGCTGGAGCAGGTTCTGACCCTGGCCCACCCGTTCGCGCCTTTCCTGACCGAGACCATCTGGCAGACCCTGGCGTGGGAAGAAGATTCGATTTTGGCCGCCCGCCAGCTATCCAAAATTATGGACAGCGACAAGCGCCAGGCCGCCGATTTCACCGAGATCCAGGCCATCGTAACGGAGGCCAGATACATCACCAAGGCCCTGAAGGTGGCCAGCGCCACGCTGTATTACACCGATGTGCCGTTCCTGCGTGACAACGCCGCCACCATCAAGCGATTGACGCGGTTGCAGGCCGTTACGGAGGTCCGGGACGGCAACGGCGTCTACTTAACCAGCACCAAGCATAGGGCCTGGCTGGACATCGACAAAGGCACGGCCCGGGCCTACGCTAAAGAGCTTGACGCTAAGCTCCAGCAACAGGCCGCGACCATCAAACAGCTGGAAAGCCGCCTGGGCAACAAAGAATACGTTCAGAACGCCCCTAAAGCGGTCGTGGAGCAAACCAAAGACCAGCTCAAGGCCGCGCAAGAGCTTAAGGCTTCCCTGGAAGCCGAGGTTCGCCGTTTTCAATAGATACGGCTACCTACTTTTTGCCAACTTTCGATTATTATAAAAATTTTTATAATAATCAGAAGTGCGCCATTCCTTATGTAGCTGGTTCCAGGGCTTCGCGGGCCTGCGCAACCGACTCTTCAGTCCGGGCATCATCGAAGGACAGCACGTTCCAGCCGAGGCGCTCAGCGCCCATCAGGTTAGCGCGATCGTCATCGATCAGCAGGATTTCGGCGGCCGGCACACCGGCTTTTTGTTGGGCGATTTCGTACATCTTAAGTTCCGGTTTGATGGCCGCTACCTCTGAAGAATCGATGATGGCGTCGTAGGGTAGGTTGGGTAATTTGCCGCCCCGGATCATGCCGGCGACCAGGCCGGGCATGCTGTTGGTCATCAGGCCTACTTTGTAGCGTTCGGCCGCCCATTTGAGCAGTTCCTGCATTTCGGCAACCGGCTCTACGGCCTCCAGGTAATAATCCTGCCAGTTGACCTTGTCAATTCCAAGCTGTTTGGCCAGCTCGACATTGAAGTCGCTGATGCTCATGACTCCCCGATTGGTCTCCTCGCTGTGGTGCCAGAAAGCCGACTCTATGACGTCCGGCCGAACACCGGTGTCGGCGGCCAGTTTGGTAAAAGCCCGCTGGAAAAAATGCACCAGACAGCCGTTAACATCAAAGTAAATAAAGCCGGCCCCGGTTTTGGTCTTGTGCAGTTTGCGGTTGGTCCTAACAGGGAGTTGGCCTACCAATTCGTCCAGGCCGACACCCAGGGCGCCGGCAATGGCCTGGATCGTGAAAATCGAGGGCGCCTTGATGGCGCCGCGCTCGATCTTCGTCAAGGTCGAGAAGCTCAGGTTGGCCCGTTGGCACAATTGCTGCTGCGTTAAACCGGCCGCTTGCCGCGCCGCTTGCAATTGTTTGCCCAACCCCCTCTCATCCATAGCCGTATGATACCAGCCAAACAGCTGAAAACCAAGCCGGGAATAGCACTAAATGGCTATTAAATATTGAGGATGTAGACCAGGATGGTGTAGAAAACGATGGTCGATATAAAGAAGACCACAGCCGTCAGAATAACGTTATTTTCGGTGTTGCCGTAGCCGATACGGCGGCTCATTTTGGAATAAACCCACGCCGCCAGGCCGGCCCCAAAGAACAGAGAGAAAAGCAGGTTCATGCGTTTATTGTAGCTTAAAAGGCCAGCTTCTTGGCCATCTCGGCCAGGGCGGCGTGATCGGGCTCGGCGTTCGGATCAGCCGGGGCCCTGAATTGCTCTATAGTGTCAAAGGGAAAGACATGAACGTGGACATGCGGCACCTCTTCACCTATGACCTGTTCGCCGACGTATTTCCGGCCCAGCACTTCACGAATACGCAAGGCTACCCTCTTAACTGCTGCCATTAAGGCCTGATAATCCTCATCTTCGAGATCCCAAAGAAATTCTATCTGTTTTTTGGTTATTACAAGGGTATGGCCCGGCTGCTTAGGGTGGATATCCAAAAAGGCCAGTGTTTTGTCGTCTTCGTAAACTTTGTGACAGGGGATTTCGCCCTTCACGATCTTGGTGAAAATGCTGTCTTGCATAGCCTTAAGTATAGCGGGGCAGGGCAAGGATTATTAAATTGTCATTAAGTTTAATGATTTTCCGGTCGCTTATGCTTGCCTGGCGGGAGCGGCTGACCGATAGTCTAGGCCGTTATGAGTCACGCGACATCGTCCCGGCAGTGGTGGTTGAGGCACTTTGCTTATCTGTTGGCGGCCACTATTTTATGTACCTGTCTGCTCAGCGTGGTGCTGACGCGGGCCGCCGATCCTGAACAGCATTGGGATTGGGCCCGGCCGGTCACCATGGCTATCCGCCGGGTCAGTTCACTGGGTAGTTCGCAGAGTGAGCCGAACTTTCTTAATAATCTGGACTGCACCCTTACGACCTACCGCGTACCCGGTAGTTCTACGATGCAGACCGGCTGTTTCACGCCGACGGCTTTCGGCCTGCTGGACAGCGACAGCGATACCGTAATCTTCAACGGCACCGACGAGGGCCTGCCCCTGTTGGCACACTCCAACAACCAGGTTTTGGTCCCCTGGCCGGGCGCCCTGGATTTGGTGGTTTTAGATGCCGTCAGCACCGGCGGTTCGCGCCTTAGTATGTATAAAAATCCGCTGGAGAGCCTGCAGGACCAGCGCAACCTTCTATTGCAACTGACGGCCAAGCAACTGACCGCGCCGCCCGAACTGCAGCTGACGGACAGGGCAGGGCAGGCTTTGGTGATTAACCCTCAGACTATCGCCTTTTCGGACGGTGGCAGCTGGCTGATAGCCGAGACGCTGGGCGGGTCATTTGTGCGTATCAACCTGGCTACGCTGGATATGACGGCCTTTGCGCCGGCCTTTGGCGCTCAGGGTAGCCCGGCATTGCTTAAATCCCGTGTGGCCGTCAGCTCCGACGGGCGCTATGTGGCAATTGCCAATAATGTTGCCGGCTCCTTCAAGGTTTACGATTTGACTACCTGCAGCGGCACCCCTGTTAATCTACAGCCCGAAAACTGCCAATCCTACGATTACCAGGCCTTCGCCGGGCAACAAATCCATGGCCTGCGGTCCATCCGCCACCTGCGGTTTGTGAACGACGGGTTGCTCAGTTTTGAGGTGACCACGGACAATCCCGACAATGACGGTATTTACGAGCTGGCGCCCGCCGCCAGCATTAATTCGCTGATTGACTATCTGGGCTTAGGCGATTCCTATACGTCCGGCGAGGGAGCATTCGACTACCGGGCCGGCACCGATACGACCGACAATACCTGCCACATTTCGGCGCGTTCCTATCCTTTACTGCTGACCGCTGATCTGTTCAGCAGCCGCGGCGGGCATTCGGTGGCCTGTTCGGGCGCGGTAATTAATGACGTGGGCAGTACCGCCGATAGTTACCGTGGGCAGGTTCGTAATGGTCGCTCTTATAGCGACCTGCGGGACAATGATCCCGCTCTGCTGGCATCGGTTATGACCAACTTCTTGCCGGGCTATGTGGCCCAACAGCGGTTCGTCGGCCAGTACCAGCCGGGGATTATGACGGTTTCGGTCGGCGGCAATGACATCGGCTTCGGGCAGATCCTGAAACAGTGCGTCATGCCGCACGTTAGCCGCCACCTCAACGCCAACACCTGCTTTAATACCTATGAAGACCGTCAGGAAGTTATTAAACTGGTTGACCGGACGGTACCGCGTTGGGCGGCACTATACAAACAATTGGCGGCCAAGTCGCCGGGCGGTCGGCTCTACGTCATCGGCTACCCGAGCGTCGCGGTCGATAACGGCGACTGCGCCCTGAACGTCCACCTCAGCAAGAGCGAACTGGAGTTCTCCGAAGAGCTGGTTATTTATCTGAATGGCGCCATTAGGCAGGCGGCCGGTAAGGCCGGCATCATTTATGTGGATATCAGCCAGGCGCTGGCCGGACACCGCCTATGCGAAACGGCCAGCTACAACGTGGCCGTCAACGGCTTAACCGCCGGTACTGATGCCGGCTTATTCGGTATCGGCGTGCTCGGCGAAGAGAGTTACCATCCAAACGCCCTGGGACAGGCACTGATCGAGCAGGCAATTCTTCAACAGACGCATAATTTGAGCGATGTAGCAGCCGTTCCGGCTACTGCTCCTGACAGCCAGGCTTTGCTGAAGGCCCCTAAGACCGGCCGGGCCGTGTACAATCGTGTTCCGGCCGCGAATCTCGCGCCCAAGGTGGTGAAAAGCGGCCAAAATGCCGCACTGAGCGCCAAGGGCAGCGACAGCGGCCTGAAATCGCACACCACTTATAATATCCGGGTGGACGGCCCGGCCGGGCCGGTCGTAGGCACCGTAGTTAGCGACAGCACGGGCGATATTGGTGGCAGTGCGATGGTACCATTGGATACTTCCGCAGGCGCACATACTATCGACTTAACGGGCGAAAACCAGGCCGGGGAGGCGGTGGATATCACCCAGCCAATCTACGTGTCGGCCAATGATAATGACCTGGATGGGGACGGCCTGCCGGACAGTACTGACTCCTGCCCGGCGGCAATCAACAGCGGGGTAGACAGCGACCGGGATGGTACTGACGATATTTGCGACGGTTTCATCGGAACGGCGGCGCCAAGCTCCGGAAATAGCGCCGGGCAAGGCTTTACGGCCGGCGCCGTCACCAGCCCGGCGGCTCCGTCGCCGGGCGGCGGCCCGGGTCCGAAAACACCGGCTGCTGTCCACAGCGCCAGCCATCCGGGCCATACTGCCGGTTCAGTTGCTACCAAGCCGGCAACCGTCCTCAAAAACAATCCTTTAACAATCCGCTCCAGATGGTCTTTGCCGGCTTACATGATTCTGGCGCTGGCTATCTGGCTGCTGATAGTACTATCGCTCGTATTTATAGAAGCCAGGCCGCCAGCGTTTTCAATCCGGCGCGATCAGCCAGCCCGTTTATAAAATATTTAACAAAAGCGGGGGGGTTCGGCTACAATGAGGCTTATGATTTGGGTGCGCAAGGGTTTCGTTCATCTGTTGGCTGTGGTTCTGTTTGTCGCGCTGTTGGGCGGGGTCGCGGCGCTCAGTCTTAACCGGGTATTTGGTCAGCCGGCGCATTTGAAGGCCATATTGAACGACAGTGGCGTGTACGACCAGGTCACGTCAGCCCTGCTTAAGCAGTCACAGACCAACGCCGACCAGAGCGGTAGTGACAGTTCGGTTTCGTTTGACAATCCCGTGGTGCAAAAAAGTGCACAGCAGAACCTTACCCCGGATCTTCTAAAGCAAAGCGCCAACACTTTTATAGATGCCAACTATGCTTGGCTGCAGGGCAAGACGGCCACACCACAGTTCAATATTGACCTATCCGGCGCCAAGAACAGCTTTGCCAAGCAGGTAGGCGGCGCCGTAACGGACCACCTAAAGAGTCTGGCAGTTTGTACGCCGCCCCAGCTGGCCTCATTGCAACTGCCGGTTGACCCGCTGACTATAAATTGCCGCCCGTCCACCATCGATCCCGCGACAGAGGGTGCCCGCGTTACCGACGATATCAATAGCAGCACGAACTTCATAAACCAGCCGGTGATCACGCCCGATTCGCTCAGCCAAAATACCAAGCAGAGTCAGAGCAAACCTTATTACCAGTCCTTGGCCAGGTTGCCGCATATTTACCGTCTGGTCCAAAAATTACCCCTGATATTGGGTGCATTGTCGCTGTTGACGGCGCTGGGGATTATCTTTATCGCGCCCGCCAAGCGCAAAGGCTGGCGCCGCGTGGGCGTCGTGCTGGCGCTGGCCGGACTGGTATTAATCATCGCTAAATTCGTGGCCGATGCCGCGGTTACCAAAGTCGCCGATAAACTGCACTCCGGGCCCGCCAATCAGCTTAAGCAACCGACCACCAACGTGGCGCGGCATATCGAAGCGCAACTATTCGGCTTTAACCTGTGGTTTGGCGCCGCTTTCCTGGCGCTGGCCATCATTATCTTCATCTGGCTGAGGAAGACCCGCGGCGGCGCCGGTAAGCCGCTCAAAACCGATAAAACCCCGGCGGCCGGGAATGATAATAATCTCAGCGGAGACCCCGTTGTAGACGATCTGGCTATCGACTCAACTCCCGGCATGGATGTTGCCGGCCCGCCGCCGCGCGCCACCACAGCGCCGCTCGTCAAACCGCCCATCAAAGCCTCGGACGAAGCCCCTAAAATCAAAAAGCCCAAGCGCCCGCGCCTAATTCAATAAAATTGGCGGAGAGGGAGGGATTCGAACCCTCGATACCGTTGCCGGCATACTTGTTTTCGAGACAAGCCAGTTCAACCACTCCTGCACCTCTCCGCGCCCTGTTTATTCTAGCAGACGCGGCTGGCTTTTATATCTGTGGCATGTTAGAATTACCCCTGTTGTTGACGAGCACCCGTAGCTCAGCTGGATAGAGCGTTGGCTTGCGGAGCCAGAGGTCGTAGGTTCGAATCCTATCGGGTGTACCAATTTATTTAGTCGAGGCGCATGGCCTTTTCCAGATTGACCGCCACCAGGGCCAGGTCGGCTAAATCGCCGTCGTAGGCCAGGAAATTCGGCTGCCAATCCGGGTTAAACTTATTCTTGAACTGTTCCAGGCCGCGAGCCGAAAATTGGCCGGCGCTCAAGGCGCGGGCAATGGTTATAACCGGGCCTTTGGCGGCGGCGAAGGGTACGAAGCCCAGGTCAAAATACTTGTAGCCGCCTGCTTCGCCGATGTTTTCGATGGTTTTAAACAGCAGGTAGGGCATGGCGTTGTCGGCTTCGGGCGTGTGGCGCAAAAGATCAACCGATGCCACTGCCGCCGGGTTAAAAACGGGCAAATGGTTGGTGAAGGCGACAATCTTGCCGTCGGCGTTTTTTAGATAGCTGATCGGGCATTCCTGGAGATAGGTTTTGTCGAAGTAGCCCATGGCGAAGCACCTTTCCTGGCGATCCTTGCCCAGCCAGGCGTCCGAGACTTTTTTGAGCCCGGCAAGGAGTTCCGGACTGTGCGGCGGCTCGGCCAAAGCGTATTGGTAGCCGCTCCTGGCGGCCCGGTTTTTCTGCCAGCGCCACCACTTGTCACGCGACGTTTCGCGCAAGAAGCCATCGATTTCTACAACCGCGCTGGCACCGATTTGCAGATGATTTAAGCCGGCCTTTTCGTATAAGGGCAGGCCGGCTTCGTAGACCGGCAGGAAGCAGGCCCTCAGCCGCCGCGACCTGGCCCAGTTAACGAATTCTTCGACCAATTGCGGCCGCTGAGTCGGCGCGCAGATCGGGTCGGCCAGCGCGAAAGCGATCGGCCCGACCACTTTATAAGCCATGAAGCCGTCCGTGCCGGCCAAGCGGAAATACTGCTTGTCGGCCGGCCAAAGCTTAAAGTAGTCCTCCGAAGATTTGGAATAACGCTTTAGTAAAATCTCAATATTACCCCTGTTACGGACCGTCCGTGGGAGTTTGTTGTAGGGCCGGAAAAGAATCCATAAAATGGTGGCTATGCCGGTTAACAGGAAGGCCGAAATGGTGTGCGCCAGTAGGGCGCTCCGGACTTGAGCTTTTGGCAGAATCTGTGAGCGCAGGGTGTAGTCAAAAAAGTGGTCTATAGACTGAGCGGTTATGTCAGATAACTCCCTGGTGCGTAGCAGTATGCCCAGTCCCACCAGAGCGGCCAGCAGGAGCGCGCCAAACATAAACAGCACGTCTTTAAGGCGCATCCGCAGGGTTATAACCTCGATTCCCCTGTCAAAATCGTCGCGCAGAACGAACAGGCCGCAGAAAGTCAGCAGGTACAGCGCCATCAGGGGCAGGCTGGGGGTTATCACCGAATACTTCAGTGTTTCCAGGCCGGCTATTACCAGGAATATTTGCCGGGCCCGTCTTTCGCCGCGCCACAAATGACGGCTCAAATAAAGCAAAATCACACCGGCCACCACGCCGTGTTGGGCCAGCCAGGCATTATTGCCGGCAAAGTAAAGGCCTTTTATGCGGCCCAACAAGTGCAAGTGTTTCAAGCTTAGAATGATAGCCAGTAGTCCGTTAATAAAGGCCCAGACGGCGACCGCCGGCTTAATAAATTTGAAGCCGCTGGGTCCGGTTCGGCCTTCGCCGCCCATAAAGAAATCCCGGCAAAACCAGGCCAGCCAAATAACCACAATTACCTGGTACAGGTACTGCGAAAAGGTGTTAAAGCGGTCCTGGCTGGCCAGCTGGCTCACGAACAGGCCGCCGTAGCCAATCTGAAAAACGACAAAGGCAATTGATAACAACCGCTTGCGCAGCCAGGCATCGTAAACACCTGCCAGGAAGATGGCCGAGGCCGTGACCACCGTTTCAAGCGCGTGCACCACAAATGCCGCCGATACATACTCGTGGCAATTGCCGGCGCTCAAGCGGCAACTGGTAGGTATTAGAGGGTCTACGAAGATGCCGATAGCAATAACGGCCAGTAAATATAAGGGCACCCTATGCTTGGCTTGCTTTCGGCGGGCCAGGACGAACAGCATCAACAACGCCGCCCCGAGCATATCGCCCAGCCGGAAAAGCCAGGCATAGGGCTGACCGACCGCCTCGTACTGACTTATAAGGGTGGTGCGGTAGGATATCAGGTGATTGAGGTGGGGCGCCAACAGCCAGGTGGTGCTAAACAAAATGAAGAAGAATTGCCAGGTGACTATACTGCGCCTGGATTTCAACTCAAAATTCATGCCTTTATTGTAGCCAGCGGCCGGCCAAAGTTATAATTTAACTGTGGTATACTCCGATTATGAACTCGCCGATTCCGCAGCTCAACTGGCACCGGGCCCATAAAGCCAGCCTGTCGCCCGGCGACAGAGCGGCCGACGCCATGCGCAACGGTATGGGCAGCTGGGCTTTCGTCTTTTGCTTCGTAATTTTCATGGCCGGCTGGGCCACCGTCAACACCGTTGCCGTCTTCCACCACTGGGATAAATATCCTTTTATACTGCTTAACCTGTTTCTGTCGATGCTGGCCGCCTTACAGGGCGCCATCTTGTTAATCGCCGCCAAACGGATGGATGGCATCAGCGCCGCCATGGCCGAACATGACTATAAAACCAACGTTGAAGCCAAAAAAGAGGTCGAAGAACTAATGGCTATCAACCGGAGGCAACTGAACCGGATAGAGGAGCTCATTAAGTTGCTCGAGTCCAAAAACCACTCCCACTAACGTTGTAAGAATCTTAACAGCCACTATGTCAGCGCCGGTCTAAGCTATGGGTGCACCTGTAATTTGTGAGGGGTTTATGACTGATCGCCCAAAGACTCGCAGTCGCCACGCTGTTATTGAACGGCCTAGGGGCTGGTGGCGTGAATATATTAGTTAAAGCTACGCGGCCACTTTTTGTGTGCCCTGACGGCGGCAATTTCTACGGAGTAATAAAGCATTTGGGCTTGCAAGTAGATCCAAAATAGCAGGCCCAGGGCTATGGCGAAGTAGCTGTAGAGGGCGTCCAGGCCCTTGAGTTCGCGCGCCAGCAAATAGCCCCCAAGCGACTGAAGGATTACCAGGCCGATGGCGGCCGTGGCCGCGCCGAGGCGAGTTTCTTTAAGGGACACGTGGCGGGGCAGGCTAAAGTTCAGCAGGAAAGTGAACAGCCAGAACAGTACAAACAGGTTCACCGCCAGTGATAGAATACGGAAATCCAGGCCATGACCGGCCGCGGCCGCCAGGCTGGCGCTGACTGCCGCCAGCAAAAAGCCCAGGCCGCCGATTATAATTAGTCCCAGATTTTTAAAAAGCGACTTTGGAAAACCCGGACGCTGCCGCGGCGATATATCCCAGATATCCTGCACGCCATGACTGAAGACATTGGCCACACCGCGGGTACCGTACAGGGTGAACAAAATGCCCGTTACCAGGGCCAGCCCGCTTCGATGCAGGGTGTGGACGTGCGAAGACAGTTGCTGACCAAGCAGTGGGAAATAATTGGATACACTGCGGGTGACGGTGGCTTCCAGGTGCGGATGATTGCCAATCAAACCATTAGTGACAGTGGTCAGGAGCAATAACAACGGAAACAGCGACAAAAAGCCGTAATAAGTCAGCAGAGCCGCTTTATAACCGGCTTCGTCCTCGCCGTACTTCTTAATTACGGCGTAAATAAAGGCCGGCAGGCGGTGCCGCTGCTGCCAGGCATCGAGTTTGCCCACCAAGGCTGCCAGTTTATTCATGGTCCCAGTGTAGCGAACAAGTGAAAAAGTTTACAGCCCGGCTGTAGCCATAAGCTTAATAATAGAGCCTACAAAACTAAAAAGGAGACACGCCATGTCAAACGAAGAAGCCGAAGCATTAATGGATGATTTCGAAAGATGGGACGCCAAGCACGCTAGGAAAGACTTCCTTCATCGCATGGAACGTAAACTAGGGCGCAAGGAGCGCTACGACCGCTGGTAAGGCCGGACTGCTCTTCAGAAACGAATACGCCGCATCAGGCTACCGACCGCGTCACGCGGCGGTTGCTCGAAAGGCAGGCGGTCGGACAGCAGGTTGAGGATTTTATCTTCGTCATCGGGTGAGAAATAGATAGTCACGGGCACGGCAAAACGCTTTAGGGGCATGAAGACGATGCTGGCGAAAGCGTGCTCCGGCACCACCGCGAATGACCTGAATTCGCCGTAAGTGTAGTGCTTGGTGCCGACCTGCAGACCTTGTCCGTCGAGGTGGTATTCTATTTGGCGCGGCTGGTGGGTGCCGTAATAGCCCAGCAGGGCGGCGGCCACGATCACCACGGCGACCGAAACGGCGTCTCTGCTTATAAGATAGACCAGCGCGGCGCCCAGGATGGCGACCAGCCCCAGCGCGGCGTACCAGCCGGCCGATTTATCGTGATGCACGAACTCCGAAGCCGTCCACTCGATGGCTTCCGGATTCTTGTCGGTAGCCAGGTCGGGCTGAGCCGTCTGTTCAACTGCCGGAGCTGTCTGTTCTTCGCTATCTGCCATAAGCGTTATTGTACCGCATTTTGAAGTGTCGGTCTCGACTGATATAATCACCTCTGTTACGGAAGGGTGTCCGAGCGGTTTAAGGAACCAGTCTTGAAAACTGGCATGCCGGCAACGGTATCGTGGGTTCGAATCCCACCCCTTCCGCCAAAATAAGCTAAAATAAGTTGACGCGGAGAGGTACCCAAGAGGCTGAAGGGGTCGGTTTGCTAAATCGATAGGGGGGAGCAATCCCCCGCGAGGGTTCGAATCCCTCTCTCTCCGCCACTTATTCCAGTATTGTGTAGGCAAAGGTTAGGCCGTCGACCCGGGCCGCGCCGGCCTTTATTAAAACTTCGGCAGCGGCCTCCAGCGTGGCGCCGGTGGTGTAGACATCATCTATCAAAACGATGTGGGCACCGCGTACAAAGCGCCGCTGGGTGACCCGCAAGGAATCGTGCAATTGCCAGCGGCGCTGTTGGCGGTTAGCGCCCACCTGGTGGAGTTGTCCACTGCGGGCCAGGCAAGCCAGCCAGGGCAGGCGGGCCTGCCGGGCCAGTTGGCGGCCGAGCAACTGGGCCTGGTCGTAGCCACGCTGGCGCACCCGGCCGGTGGCCGTTGGCACCGACACAATCACCGGCCGCTCGCCCGCCGGCAATAAAGCCACCATGCCGGCGGCCATGACTTCGGCGGCCGCTTGGGCACCGGCGGACTTAAGTTTCCAAATCAATTGCTTGGCCACACCCCTGTAAACGGTACGGGCCTGTACCCTGTACAACAGACCATGGGGCTGCAAGGGCACAGGCAAAGGGGGCAGGGCAGCCAGGCACGGCCGGCACAGCAGGGCGCCTTCGGCGCCGCACCCCAAACAGTCATGCGGGGCAATATTGGCGACTATCTTATCTAGTAAACTCATGTTGTGTTTAATGTGTTGTAAATAATGTCTCTGGCCGTTGCGCACTGATCAGGACCTAAGCTATACTGCTACTAACACAAAAACGCAAGGTTTTTAATCTTTCTTTAATCCTTGTACCAGTCTTAGATAAAACAGTTCTCAGTAATAAATTAGTGGAGGGTAACACAATGGCGCGACGCAATCGCGATGACGATCTCTTGCTCGAAGAAGATGAATTAACTGCCGCCTTTTTGGGCGACGAAGCGGCCCTGCCGGCCGAACAACCTAACGAGCCCGCCGCTAACGCGCCAGCCGCTGACGACGAATGGGACGAAGACGAAACCGTACCCGGCCAGCTGGCCGTAGACGTTTATGAAACCCGCGAAAAGCTGGTCGTTAAGGCCCGCACCGCCGGCGTCAATAAGAACGACCTCGATGTCAGCATTTCCGACAATCAGTTGACCGTCCGCGGCACCCTCAGCTCTGGCACCGAAGACGGCGTCGAGAATTACTTCCTCCAGGAATGCTACTGGGGCGAATTCTCACGTACCATCGCTCTGCCCGTACCAGTCAAAGAAGAAGAGATCGAAGCCGTGCTCAAAGACGGCGTCCTGACCATCAGCTTCGGCAAAGTCCAGCAGGACACGGTCAAAAAGATCCAGGTCCTCTAGGCTACTGGAAACTACTAGAGAGGAAGACACCTTTCAAGGGTGTCTTCCTCTGTTTAAGATCAGATTAATCTTTGCTACTAAACGCCAACATTAGTTGCGGTATTGAATACATATCGAACCAGAAATTGCGCCAAGGCTACAATAATCAAGCCAACGATCGCGTATATGAGAGTGTTCTTTGCGTTGCCGACTCGACCACTATCTCCACCAGAGGTAATATATCGGAAGCCTCCATAAATAATCATTATGACTGCCGCGGCACCCACTATTATCGAAAAGACATTAACGATTGTAGCAAATATTGTTCGAAGTTGAGTTGTGCCAGCGTCGGGTGACTCACCACAGGCTCCGCCATGTACGTTGTCGCCTGTAGCACTGTGGACACCACTAACAACTCCCGTCTGGACATTATCACAGGACGCAGCTAGGGCCATTGAAGGAACGAGTGCCGGTACGCCAACTGTGAAGAGAGTAGCGATCAGCAATGTAAACTTTTTAATTTTTTGAATCATAGATACCTTTCTTTACGTTTACTTAACTTATACTACAGTAATTATTCTGAATCAATAGGTCATTGCTTAGAGATACCGTGGTGTACAATCTGGATTGCCAGCTTTCTTACTATGATCTGGCAGCGCATACGCTTTATGTGCCATGAATGCTCGTGTTCACCACGTACCGCACCAGGAACTGCGTCAGGGCCACTACGGCAATGCCTATCAAAGCGTAGATTAAGCTGTTCTTGGCCGCGGCGACCCTACTGGACTCGCCGCCAGAGGTGATGTAGCGGAAACCGCTAATAATAATCATTATTACAGCGACTATTCCAGCAATTACGCTAAGGATTCCAACGGCGTTCGCCACGGTATTTTTGAAGGAGCTTGCGTCACAGTGATTACCAGTTGCGCCGAGGCCGCTTAATACCTGGCCTTTGGACGTAGTAGCGGCGGGGCAGCTTGCGCTCGCGTAGGCTACCGTCGGTACTAATATGGGACCGCTTAATGTTAAGCCCATTATTGCCGCTGTTATATATAGTTTGATTTTGCGCATATTTCCTCCTTAAGGGCCGGGGTGTAAAGTTTTCACTACGTAAATTATCAGGGTACGGGCCAACACGATTACCGCTATCCCTATCAGGGCACCGGTGAGTGTCTGGCGGGCGGCAGTGACTTTGGCGCTATCACCGCCCGCGGTCATGAACCTGATACCACTAACCACAATTAGAATTATGGCAGCCGCACCGGCTATATAGGCCACGATATTAGTGATGTTGAGTAGTAAACCGTCTTGGCCGGTTAATGGATTGATCGGTTCGCCGGTATTGGGATCCTTTTTGACTTTGGAACTGCAGGCTGCCGATTCAGAGTTTTGGCCGGAGTTGCAATTGACACCATTAAAGATATCAAAAGCTTGGGTTGGTGCCGGCGCAGCAAAAGATAGAAGACACAACAGACCGAGAGCGGCCATCCAGCGTTTGATCATAATTGTCCCCCAACGAAAGCTACTATGGCTTCGGCGGCCAGGGCAATCGCCAATCCAACCAATGCGTAAAGAATTCCGTCTTTAGCCTTGGAAATTCTTTGCGGATCGCCGGCCGATAGAACGTAGCGCAGGCCGGAAATAACAATCATCAATAGCGCTAGGGCGCCGACAATCTCAAAAACTATGGCCACGATTTTTTTCACGTCTTTCTCGCCAGCGCCATGAGTATGGGGCAAGCCGTTGTCGCTAATGGGAGTCGACTTGTCTACGCATCGCGGTGGTTGAAAGTAATCGTCGAAGCGGGTGCCCGCTGGGCAGTCGCTGGCTTTCGTAGGAGCCGCGGCGCTAGCGACATTGCTCAAAACGGGCATCAAAGAACTGAGAAACATCAGCAGTAAGAAGGCAATGAGCAACCCCGGGATTTTTAAAAATTTGGGTAGGTACATGGTCAGCCCCCCAACTTATCACCGAGGAATGATACAAAAATAACTGACACTATTGCGATAGCCATTCCCAGCAGAGCATGAATAATCGTGGACTGGGCGTTGGCAGTATCTTCGGGGTTGCCCTGGCTGGCTACATAGCGAATAGCTCCATAGAACACGAAGGCTACGGCTACCAGACCGGCAATTCTTAGCAGATCGTCAACCACCGCTAGCAATACTAACGGGGTATCGCTAAAAATATTAAAGCTTTGCACTTCGCAACCAATAAAATGGCCTGTACCGGTTGCTGCATTATATTTATCATTTATATATTGATACCACGGAATCAAGCCAAAGAAATGACCGGATGCGCACTCTGCTCCAAAAGTTGTAAGTAGGCTGGTAATCATAGTTAAGTCCTGTTAAAAGCTCCCCCGGGCACTATAAACTGCAGGAACGCATAAAGGAACAAGTAGGCCAGAATGGCAATGACTGTCTGGGTGATTCGCTGTTTGGCTTTACTGGCTTGCTGTGGGTTACCACCCGAAGTTGAATATTGGATGCCGCCCAGAATAATGGAAATAACCGCTATGAAGCCGAAAGCTATGGATAGAAGGTTGACCAACGGGTTGACGTATTTGGTTATTAGATCACAGCCACTATCCTTCTTGATATCACAATTGGCTGCTGCTGCATTATTCGCTGCGTGAGTGCTATACCCCGCACCTCCGGCTATACAAGTCTTCGCTTTAGAGCCAAAATTGTCATTGCAAAGCTTGGTATAGTCCTTTTTGCCAGCCGCCCAGTCATAACCGTGCTCGCAGGCAGTACGTTCATCCTTGGTATTATTGCTTTTTACGCTTTTACAGTAATCAGCAGCGGTGCTGGCGGCGTGAGCCACACCCACAACAAAGACGTTCGCGGCCAACACAAGCACCGCGGTGCTGGCGGCTAGCAGAATGTTTTTGAAAACTTTTGGCATAACATTTTGGTGTGAAAAATAAACTTCTTATAGTATGCACTGGGCAGGCCGCGTTTGCAAGGCCGGCAAAGAGCCGCAACAGGTTATCGCCAAGACACCGCTTATGCTATAGTAAATGCTGTTAAGCAGTCAAAATGAAACACCGTGTGAAACAGCTTATAAAAACCCTTGTCCCTCGCTCCAGGCCAATTTTTCTGTGCCTGATTTTGGCCGTATTTTTGTGGCAACCTAATGTGCTAGCAGACTCTCTTCCCATTGTTACCCCCGGTGGCAATATATCTGTATCCCCAGCGCCCCAAACTAAGATGAACTATAGCGACGCTGCTACGATTCACCTTACTCTCAACTTGCAGGTTCAGGATAAACAAAATACTTCTTTTTCATATAATTTTGATGGTGCTACTCCTACGGGTACTTTTACGGATAGTAAAATCTTCGATAGCAACCATGAGTACGACCTGGCCGGCTGTCATAAATCAACAATAACAGTGGGCAGTCTAGGCTCTGCTGACGCAAAATTAGACCTGTGGACACAAGATACTGGTACAAACAAATGTACTGAAATAAAATACTCCGCCAAAGTTGACAACACCGACGCCGGTAAGACAGCCTTTGTGAGGAGTAGCGCTGATACAATCACCATGCAGCCAGAGGAAGATCATGTAGCTGTAATCTTGAAGGTAAACACTAATAATTCGAAAGAATTCAAAGTCACAGGCGTCAAAGATACAGGACTTGTTGGGAATGTCTGTGATGAATTAGGTCCTCTAGAATCTTGTCACGACATCTCTGATGTAACTCTAACTCTACAGGACAAGAAGCACGGCTCAGTAACTATAAAAAGTTACACTAAATCCAGTGATCCCTTACACAATCCCACTATAACTAAAACTTTCAGCGTAATAATTGCCGATTCATCTGCTGATGGGGCCGCGGCGCAGGGAGCTAACACGCCGGGCAGTGGTAGCAAGGACCTGGGCTGTGATGCATCGTTCAGCAATCCGCTTACCTGGATAATCTGCCCGGTTATTGATATATTGGACGGCACTATCGAGGTCGTTGACGGCTGGATTACGGATGAGCTTACTATCCCGCCAAACGAGATATTCTGCACCAATAATGATGTCTGCGGGGCTTACCACGCGGCCTGGTCGTCATTTCGGGACATAGCCTTGGGCTTAATGGCAATCGCCGGGCTTGTAATAGTCATAGCCGAAGCTTTGGGCCTGGAAATATTAGACGCCTATACTATTCGCAAAACCCTGCCCAGGCTTTTGGTAGCCGCTATTGCCATAACATTGTCGTGGCCATTAATGAAGTTCGCTGTTACGCTCAGCAATGATTTGGGCGCTGGCGTTAAGTATCTTATAGACGCGCCGTTTTCTAGTTTGGGCGGCAAAGTACACCTGGATTTTAGCCAGAGTCCATTTGGCCATATAGGTTCCTTCTTTTTCGGTGGGGCGGCTTTTGCTGCCGCGATCGCCAGCGCAGTCATCTTTATAGGCATTATCCTGTCGCTTGTAGGAACGGCGGCTTTGGCCGTCTTTGTGGCCATACTGGTACTGGTCTTGCGACAGATCGCGGTAATATTGCTCATACTTATAGCGCCCATAGCGATTGTGTTTTACATACTGCCGAATACCTCAAGATTTTATAAGTTGTGGTGGGAGTCGTTTATCAAAGCCCTGCTTATGTTCCCGCTGATAATCGGCTTTATCGCCGCCGGGCGGGCCTTTTCGTTTGTGTCGCTTGCTAATCCTGATAATCCTCTTCTTAATCAAATAATAGGCTTCCTGGCTTACTTTGCGCCCTACTTTATGATCCCGATCACATTTAAGCTTGCCGGCGGCGCAATGAGCAGTATCGGTGGCTTCGTCAACCAGCGCGCTCAGGGCGGCTTCCAGGGCTTGCGTCAGAACCGCGCCAACCAAGTCAAGAAAAAACTGGCTGCCGGTCGACAGCGAGCCCTGGGCGCCAGGGTCTTCAAAAATGCGCCTCTAAACTCACGGCGAGAAAAGGTAAACAGTGCCATACAATCGGCCGCCTTGCTGGGCCAGGCTGGCAAAAACCCCCTCCGTATGGCTGATCGAATAAGGGCGGCAAAGGGAACTGCAAACTTTAGTAACGCCCTACAGGGTCTAGAGAATTCCAAAGCTTTCGCAATGCTTAAGGGCGATGATGAGGCGTCTCACGCAATCTTACATGGTAGGGGTACTCGAGCCGATCGAATGGCCTGGCTTAGAGCAAAAGGATTCGACGAAGAGACCGCCAAACAGAAGAATGCTCATATTGAAAATGTACTTGCCGCGGCCGAACAGGAAGGACTGAGCCCGCAATCGATAAGGCAGGCTGCTGTCTTAAGCGCAGTTCAGGCTAGTACGTCATATGACACAGACCCAGTCACTGGCGAAAGGGGCGTCGGCAAGTTGCTTAGTGACATTGACATGGCTTCTGGAGGTGACGAACAGACCAGAGCACAGATGGTAGGACGTGTTAAGCAGCTCGCATCGCAGGCTGGCCGAGGGGACCTGTCAGCGCCCTTCAGTGATGAATTCAAGACCTCGAGGAATATCGCTATGCAGGCTATTAACAGCACCGCCCCCAACTCAGAAGCCAGGAGGGACGCAATTCAGCAAGCTAATGCTGCCCTAACCGACAAAATTATCGACGTGGAGGGCCCCGGTTTCGTATTGGGTGGCAAGGGCCGGATGGTTGAAGAACTAATGCCGGCCCTGCAGCGTCGCATCCAAAGAGCTGCCCAAAATGTTGAAGCCGCAAACCTCAGTGAAACTGGAACGGTTGATATTACAGACGGTGAAGGCAACGTACGCACGCTGACCGCCGATGATGCAAATCGCGAAATGCGAGAGGTTCTGGCGTCGACAGCTGGCCTACATGACTTAGTTTCTCAGATAAGCCCAGAGAAGGGACGCTTGTTAGCAAGCGGGCTTTTGACTCACAATATACCGGGCTTTGCAACTACCGTTGAGCAAGAAATTGATAGTTTCCAAATGGATCCTGAATTTGTACGTATGCGCGGCGCGTATGAACGAAACCTTGCAAGGCAAGCAGGAGGAAACACAGGAGGCATGGATCCAGCGGAAGCTGCTCGACTTCAGCAACTGGCTGGAGGACAACCTCCCATACCACCGGTCGAGGGATCCACTCCTGGCTAATGAGCGGGCACAAAATCAATTGACATTTTACCCTGATTATGCTAATGTTTATATATGTCTGGCTACCAAGATCACACTGGCGCACATTCTCCTCGAACTTCTGAGGCTTTCACGCCTGTTACCAGAAAATCAACTGCTCCTGCCTTCAAAAGTCCGGAGCTTTCAGTACCTATACCAAGAGAGGTTGTGCCTGGTCCTGACGACCTAGATTATCCAGACATAGAAACGGCCTTTGATCCCCACGCGATTGTTGCTGGCGGGCAGCTGCCTGAAGTTCGTCCCTTCTTCGCTGATACACGCGCCCGCATGGCGGAATGGCGTGCCGGAAGGATACAAAAAAAGCTAGAGGGCTTGGCTCAGGAACAGAAGCAGCTCCGATATATTGGCGAGAGAGTCATACAGGGCAAAGGCTATCTATCGTTAAATCCCGAAGGACTTCCCGCGGATACTGATAGGCCACACAGATCATTGGAGACAGGCCCTGGTGCACGTTTGGATAGGATTCAAAAGCGCCGTATGAATGTCGGAAGAACCGCACTTCAAATAGCGGCCGCACATCCAGAGGTTGTGGGAAGTAAGCAAACTCTTAGGCCGTTCTTTCGCGAATATGACAAAGGCCCAGATGGCCGAATGCAACGATCCTGGGGTGAGCGCTTGGCTCTTGGCACATCCGCTCGCAAATTCCGCAACAACGAGAGAATGCAAAGGCTTTTCTACGATAGGCTATTCAAGCACGTTGTGACTAAGCCCAGCCGTGATGCTCATGGGCTCCCAGAAAGACGTGATAAGTTAACCCTTAGGGCCGAAGCCCTGCGTAGGCACGCTTCCTCTGATGAGTAGGCCTGCGAACTTCGCGAAACCGCCCGGCTGTTAGGCCACTAAAAACTCTTAGAACATTGCCGCTAATGCTATAATTAAGGCGTTGTGGCAACATACAAACTGATTCAGGATATTGAGGCTGAGGATAAAATCCTTGGGCCGCTGACGCTCAGGCAGTTTATTTTCGCGCTGATCTCTATTTTTTTCTTTTACATCTGCTTTATTTTGCTGACCAAGGGCGGTGTCTACTTCTTGGCGGTGTTTTTGCCGCCGGCCCTCTTTTTTGGTTTTTTTGCCCTGCCGTTTGGCCGCGACCAGCCGACCGAGATTTGGGCGCTGGCTAAACTGCGCTACTGGTTCAAGCCCCGTCGGCGGATTTGGGACCAGAGCGGCGTTAAAGAACTGGTGACCATCACGGTGCCCAAAAAAGTCGAGCGGGTGCTGAGCAACGGTCTGAGCCAAACGGAAGTTAAGAGCCGCCTGCAGGCCTTGGCCAATACCATCGACAGCCGCGGTTGGGCCATTAAGAATGTTGACGCTTATGTATCGCCGACCGTGATGTCGGGTAGTAGCGACCGCCTGCTGGACATTGGCGCTATGCCGCAGGCCGTGTCGGATGATGATATCGTGCCGGCCGATGATATGCTGGATGCCGGCAGCAATCCAATTGCCCAACAGTTTGAAAGTATGATCACGCGTTCCAGTCGGGATCACCGGCAACAGTTGATCGATACGCTTAACGACGTGCGGGCCAAAGACGCCGCTTCGCCGGCGGCCGATTACTGGTTTATGAACGGTAGTGCGGTCCCGGCAGCGGCGCCGGCAATTCCGACCGCTGTATCTATTCCGGCGCCCATAGTTACTGCTCCCCCCGAAACTCAGTCGGCACCATTGCCGACCATGGAAGATGACGCCGGCGAGGCGGTATTGTCGGCCCAATTGCATGCCCAGTCCCAAGAGTCGACGCCCTACGAAAATATGCGCACCGTTCAGCCGCTGGCAGTAGCGCCGTCCGCACCCCAAGTACCGGTGACGCCACCAGCGGTGACACCACCGGCCGACCCTGCTATACTATCCTTGGCAAATAACGACGATTTCAACGTGGCAACGCTGGCCCGCGAAGCCAAGAAAGCCAAGGGCGATACGGGGGATGAAGTTGTCATCCCGCTGCACTAAAGCCCCGTTGGCAATCGACGTCCGATCATGAAACAAAAGGTGGGTTAATTAATCATGGATCCCTCGGCACCGAATCAACCAGGCACCAATCCGGCCGGTGGGCAGGCGCCGCCCCAGGCCGCCCCGCCTGCCCAGCCGGTGCAACCCACTCAGCCTTATGCCGGCCAAGCGCCGCTGATACCGGGGCAGTCCATCCCGCCGGCCGACAACAGCCGGCCTTTCACGGTGGCCGATCCGAACCAGCCTAAGGCCAAGAAAGCGGTTCGGCCTAACAGCACCCAGAACTCCTTGCAAATCGCCGAGGTCCGCGATGGTATCGTTATCATGAACGACGGTTCGTACCGCTCGGTGGTGATGGTTAAGAGCATCAACTTTGACCTGATGAGTCCCCAGGAGCAGGAAGCCGTCGAATACAGCTACCAGGGCTTTCTGAACTCGCTTTATTTCCCGATCCAGATCTTTCTGCGTTCCCAGAAAGTCGACTTGCGGCCTTACATCGAAAGGCTCGACAAGATCCGTACCGAGCACGACAATATGCTGTTGGCCCTGCTGATGGAAGATTACATCGGCTACATTGGCTCGCTAAGCGAACAGACCAACATCATGGATAAGAAATTCTACGTGGTGGTGCCGTTCTTTCCCGTGGTTGATGTTCAGAAGGGAATCGCGCAAAGCAAAAACTTCCTGGCCGGGCTGGGCGGGGTTTTTAAGCCGAAGGAACAACACGTCACCATTAACGAGCCCGAGCTGGAGAACGCCAAAACCGAGTTGCGCAACCGGGTTCAGGCCGTACTGGCCGGCCTTCTGCAATGCAGTATTCAGGGCCTGCCGCTGGATACCCAGGAGCTTATTGAGCTTTACTACGACACCTACAACCCCGATACGGCCACCCGGCAGAAGCTCAAAGACTTTGGCAATCTGACGGCCGATGTCATCACCAAGGGTGAAGGCTCGGCGCCTCAGGCCCACTTACAAAGGGAGCTCCAGTAATGTTTGGGCGCCACAAACAACCGCCCCTGGATCCGATGGCCATTGCCCAGCAGCAACGGGCCCGCGAGGAGCAGGAGGTTCAGGCCGCTTTCCAAAAGGGCATTACAGCCCTGCGCGATTTTATCGCCCCCAGCTCACTGGAATTTAAAAACACCCACTTCCAGCTGGGCACCCGCTACGCGCGGACTTACTACGTTTACGGCTACCCGCGCCAGCTTTACACCGGCTGGCTGAGCAGTATGGTTAACCTCGACGAAATAATTGACCTGAGCATGTACATTTACCCGGTGGAAAGCCAGGTCGTGCTGGAGAACCTGCGCAAAAAAGTCACCCAGCTGGAGGCCGGCATCCAGATCGAGGCCGAGAAGGGCCGGGTGCGCGACCCGGGCAAGCAAGCGGCCATCATGGACGCCGAGGAAATGCGCGACAAACTGCAGGTCGGCGAAGAGCGCTTCTTCAGATTTGGGTTGTACTTCACCATTTATGCCAATTCGCTGGAAGAGCTGGAATTTATCAGCCATAAGGTCGAGTCGATGCTTGGCCAACAGCTGGTTTACAGCAAACCGGCCTCTTCGCAACAGGAGCAGGGGCTGAACAGCACCGTGCCGCAATTGGTCGACCAATTGCAGATTCGCCGCAATATGAGCACCGGCGCGCTCAGCACCAGTTTCCCGTTCACCAGCGCCGACTTAACGCAAGATAACGGCATTTTGTATGGCATTAACATGCACAACTCCGGACTGGTTATTTTTGACCGTTTCTCCTTAGAAAACGGCAACTCGGTGGTCTTTGCTAAGTCCGGCGCCGGCAAATCGTTCACGGTTAAGCTGGAAGCCCTGCGCAGTATGATGTTCGGCACCGAAATCTTCATCATTGACCCCGAGAACGAATACGAACGCATGAGCGAAGCCGTCGGCGGTGCCTATGTGCGCCTGAGCCTCAACTCGGCAACCCGCATAAACCCGTTCGACTTGCCGAAAGTGGTCGACGCCGAGGAAGCTGACAACGCCCTGCGCTCCAACCTGATCACCCTGCACGGCTTATTGCGCCTGATGATGGGCGGCGCCCAGGTGCAGATGCAGGGCACTTCCGCCATGTCGATGCCGGCGCTGGCCCCCAGCGAAGAAGCTGACCTGGACGCCGCGCTGATCGAAACTTACGCCAAGGCCGGCATCACCAACGATCCGCTGACCCACACCGGCACGCCGCCGACCATCGCTGACCTCTACGACACTCTTCTGCACATGGGCGGCACCGGGCCGCAATTGGCACAGCGGGTACGCAAATACACCAGCGGCACTTTCGCCGGCATCTTTTCCCAGCAAAGCAACATTGATATCGAAAATCCGCTGGTGGTCTTTAACCTGCGTGACCTGGAAGACGAACTGCGGCCGGTTGCCATGTATATCGTTCTTAATTATATCTGGAACAAGACTAAGTCCGACCAAAAGCGCCGCCTGCTGATTGTTGACGAGGCCTGGCAGTTGATGAAATACGAAGACTCGGCCAACTTTATGTTCAGCCTGGCCAAGCGGGCCCGCAAGTACAACTTGGGCATTACCACCATCAGCCAGGACGTCGAGGATTTCATGGGCTCACGCATGGGCCGAGCCATCGTGGCCAACTCATCGATGCAATTCCTTTTGAAGCAATCGCCCAGCGCCGTTGATGTCCTGGCCGATGTTTTCAAACTGACCAGTGAAGAAACCAAGCGCCTCAGCCAATTCCCGGTCGGCCAGGGCCTGTTTTTCGCCGGCCAGAACCACGTGCACTTGCAGGTGGTAGCCAGCCCGACCGAAACCGGCCTGATTACCACCGATCCGCAGCAGCTCCAGAGGATTGAGGCCGCCGAAGCGGCCGGCCGGGCCGGCGGCGAATTCAACCAGCCGTCCGGCACCATCGACCTCGACAACCGCCTCTCACCCGGCAGTGCCGGTAACACCGCTGCCGGCGCACAGCCTTAGCGTATAATAAAACCATAAGGTTTTTAGGGTAAGACAAACATATGGCCAACAAAGTTTACGACCCCGAAGCGGACGAAAGGCGAGCGCCGGCGCCAGACTTAGGCCCGGGTCATAACGCGCCTGCCGGCAAGGCTTCAGACCCGCGTGGCGAAAATGCCGCCGCGGGTGATGCCTCAGACCCCAGGGGTGATTTACGCCAGGCTGAGTCGGATGGTGCAGCCAGCTCAAGTACTGGCCACGGAGGCGGAGGCGCAACCTCCGGCACGGGGGGCGAAAAGGGGCTCTACAATTCCGGTGGTGACAACCCCAGTCCTAGCCAGCTTAAAGACGGCGAAGAATCGGCCGGCGATGATGACGATCGCCTAGGCAAAGGCTTTACGGGCAACACCAGCTCAACCGGGGGAGGCCGCCGCAGATTCAAAATCACTAAAAAACGTGCAGTCATAGGTTTTGGAACCAGTACGTTTATTGCCGTGGTGTTCGGGGCTCTCAGTATAACCCAGGGCCCCTTGGAGTTTATCCATATAGCTCAGCTACTCGACAAATTCCATTTTTCTTCTCAGCAAGATGCCCAAGACGGCCGCCTAATGAAAATTGCCCGTTACATTAAGGACCCCGCAAAGCCGCAAAATACCCGACTGGGCATAGTAGGTACTGCCGTAGCCAATAAACTGGATACAAAAATCAAAGACGCGACTGGTCTTAGCTCTGATTTTGATCCTAACAGTGGCCGATTTAAAGGTTATACGCTCGACAGAAACCATGAAAACTTTAAAAACCTGAACGATGAAGAGCTTAAAACCAAGCTTGCCGAAACATATGGCATTGATAAAAGCTCAGTAACTATATCCGGCGGCACGGCCAGTTTTAACCCTGATACGGGGGGGTTAAACAGCATTAAGTCCTATCGAACCCAAACTCGTGTGGCGCGTGGAATGCTACGCCAAGCTGGTTATTCAAAAGTTTCTTCTTACGTACACGCAAGGGTGTTAACGAAACGGGCTGGATGGACTTTCCATCCCATTAAAAAGCTTGACGCCGCCATTCAAGCCAAAACACTAGAAGGCGGCAAAAAAGCTTTGGATAAACTCAAACAAACTTTCCGCTCGGATGAATTACAATCCATAGAAGGTTCGGGAGCGGCGCCGGCTGATCCCGTTGGTAAAGAAAAGACAAAGAGTAGCCTTAAAGCAAAACTGGCTGGGGGCGGCGCCGCGGCCGTAGCAGTGCTATGCACAATGAAAACTGTTGATGATAGCATAGTCCAGGAACGCCAAGCTAAGGTTGTACTGCCCATGATGAAAATGGCCGGCCAGGTCATTAGCTTAGGCAGTCAGGCGCAAAGCGGGCAAGATATAAGTGCCTTGCAACTGGGGCAATATAAAGACTTGTTGGACAAGAAAGATGATAAAGGTAACGTGACCTCTACCTGGAACCAGGCCCAAAGCGTCCAGGCCGAATTAGGACATCCGAATACGGGCACGGATATACCGAAGTCAGGGCAAGTTTTTGATAAAGGCACCCCCTTTGATTTTCTAAACGGCCCGCTCTTTGCGCCTCTTGGTACTGCATGTGGCATTCTTGGCAGCTTACCCGCTCAGATAATCTCAGCCGTTCTAGCCCCAGCACAATTTTTAGTTCAGAGTCTAGCCGGAGACCAAGTCTTTAGCGCTTTGGCTGATTGGCTTTCAGGATCACCTATTGATCCCCTATCGGGTGGAGCGGATTGGGGAAATTTTGTAAATTATGGCGCCCGACTTTCAGCCAGCGACCAGTTCGCGTCGGCAGGCGGTGTACCACTTGGCAAAAGCGACCAAATAGTCCTTAAAAGCAGCGAGAATGCACTCGATAATGCTGACTTTCAGTCACATAACATCGCCTACAGGGTGTTCAATCCATATGATAGCCGCACACTGGCTTCGCAGATTATTGATAATCAAGGGGCAACAAATGCTACCCAGAAGGTGGCAATGATGGCGCATAATTTTAGCAGCATTTTTACTAATGTCTTAAAGATACCAGCATCGTTGCTTGCGGGAACCGTGCATGCTGCCCCGTCAACCTATGATTATCATGGTATGAAAAAAGTCGGTTTCACCCCCGCAGAATTAGCCGATCCAAAGTTCAATAACCCCAATGAGAACGCTTGCGCCGTAGTTGGAGGCACGGGCTGCCCAGGCAATGGTATTTTTGATGACCCTAGTAAGGCCTCTCAGTATACTGACTTAGCAAGTAAGTGTTTTGGCGACACAATTTCTGGTGATCCTACTACTGGCTGGAATATCGAGTTCAATACTACCTCAGTCAACATGTACGACCCAAGCTACCCCGAAGGGGATTGCAAAAAAAATGACTTAGAGTGGCAGCGCGTGCGTTTCTGGATAATAGATACGGCCACCATTGAAGGTTATGACTGCTATCAGGGCGATACGCCTACTTCGGATAAATCGTGTACGGATTCTGGTTTTGACAACGGTAGCACGAGCAATTCCTCAAGCTCTTCAAGTTCATCCAGTTCTGCCACCAGTAGCGGCACTTTGCCCCAAGGCAGCGCCAAAGACTTGGCCGGTCAGCTCAAACAATATCTTGGCAAGCAAATTACATGCAACGGGGGTGAAGCCCACAATTGTCCTGACATTGGTGACACCGCCGATGGTAAAAGCATTAAGCATGGTTCCTGCAATGTCGACGCCTTAGCTCCAAATTTAGTGGGTCTTATGCTATATCTTGTGCAACAGGGCCATACCTTTGTATTTTCCGCAATTTGTACCGACCACCCCTCCCACCCTGGAAGCCAACACCATATAGGGGAAGCCGCCGACTTTAACATCATTGACGGAGTATTCATGGGCGCGGGTGAGGATTTGCAAGGCACCGTGCCCTGGACCCAGGCAAAAATTGACGCCGCCAAAAAACTCGACCAGGATGCTGCCGCCGTTCTACCTAAAAGTTCTCAGTTTGGTCAAAAACAGTGCGGTGCTGGCACATTCTCTTTCTTGAGCGGATTTAGTCTCGTTGACGACGGCTGCCACCACCAGCACATCGGAGTTGGTAAATGATAAAAAGACTGTTTTTGATGGTTATTGCCCTGGTGTTCGTAGCTACGCCGCTGGCGGCTATTAAAACTAGCGCACTATCGGATAAGCAAAAAAGTTTGTTCCAAGAAAACATTAACTACTTTAATGTTGACGCCTGTGGCCCTACGGCTACCGCCGCGGCAAATACGGGCGGAAACAATAAAATCTATGTAATTGGCGACTCGTTAACGGTGGGTATGCGCGATTCCGGTAACCTAAAGGCCAAGCTGACGAACGGCGGCTGGGATGTCACGGACATCGAAGCGACCGGTAGCATAAACATTGATGATTCAATCCCCAAACTTAAAGCCGACAAAAATAAGGTCGTGAGCGAAGCCGGCACCGTTATAGTCGGCCTCGGAACTAACCGTACCGGCGACCCGGGCAAGTCAATCGACAGTATGATAGACGCCATTACCCAGACCAGCCCGAATGCAAAAATTGACTGGGTAAATGCCTACTCCACTAAGGCCGACTACACGAGCTTTAACAAGTTGCTGAGCGACCGTGCGTCTGCGGGGAAGATTGATAAGGTACTGGATTGGGCAAAGGAGGCGCAGGACCATGCCGGGGACTACAATCTGTCAAGTGACTCCCTCGGCATTCACACTAGTCCTGCCGGCTATATCAAACGCTCCGAGTGGGTAGTTAAGGATCTCGGCCCACCTCCCAGCAGTTCAGGTGTATCAAAACTTTACATTGTCGGCGATTCAATACTGGTCGGTGCATACTTTGATAACGGCGCCCCTCTAAAGAAAGCTATTGAGGATAAACACTGGTCGGCTCAGGTAGACGCCTCCGGTGGCCGCGGGATGAGCTATGCCGGGTCCGACGACCGCGGAACCCTGCCCGGAAAGAGCAAGTCGGGGCTGGATGCTATAACTGCCGATGCCGCAGCCATCAAGGATTCAGACACAGTGGTAATCCAGTTAGGCACAAACGAAACCAACCCACCGGCCGGTGCCAGCAAATCCGCGGCCCTGTTCAAGGCCGAAATGGAGAAAGCAATTAGTGAAGTTAAGGCTATCAACAGCTCGGCCACAATATATTGGGTGAATATATTCTCCAAAACCACCCCTAAATTCTTCCCTTGGATAAACGAATACAATCAGGTTATCGATTCCGTCGCATCGGACAAAGGTATAAATGTTCTCGATACTACTAAAGCAGGAATCAGCCTGAACGGCCGTACACATCCTGACACACCCGGCTATACAACCCTATCTAAAACTATCGTTGACGCGTTGGGTAGTTCCAGTTCAGCAAGCCCACGGGCGGCGGCGCCAGCGACAGCCCATGCCGCCTCAACTGCATCTTTGACACCGGAACAAAAGATTGCCGGTACATTTAATGTCGGCTTCACGCTGGGCACCTCAAAAGACACTATCGAGAGTGTTGTTAAGAAATATAAGATTGGTGGCATCTTTCTTTTAGGTAACGGCGATGCTGCTAGTGCCGGCTTTGATAAAAGTTTCTTTGACAAATTAAACACCGATGCCGGCCACACGCTTGTCATATCAAGCGATGAAGAGGGCAGTTCCATACACCGCTATAACTACTCATTTAATTTCCCGACCGCCGGTGAAATGGGAAAGATGAGCGATTCCGACGTTAATAACATAGGCCAAAAGGTCGGCAAGGCACTGTCCGATAACGGCGTAAACACCGACTTAGCGCCGGTGCTCGATGTGGCTCAAAACTCCAACAACAGCGATGCCGGCACTACAAACCGGGCCTTTGGCGACAGCGTAGATACTGTTACCAAAAAGGCCGGCGCTTTCGCCGAAGGCTTGAAATCCGGCGGCGTCAATCCGGTCTATAAACATTTCCCGGGCCTCGGTAGCACTAGTGGCAACTCAGATAGTGGTCCGGTTACCTCGCCTTCACTAAGTGCCCTTAAAGCCAAGGACCTGAAAACGTTTGACGCCCTAGCTAACAAAAACGGTGGTGCCGTAATGATGGATAATGCCCATATACCGGGACTAACCGGCAGTGGCGAGGTGGCCAGTACCAGCTCTGACGCCATCAAATTACTCCGCGGTGATTATAATTTTAAGGGGCTCGTGATGACCGACGACTTGTCCGCCAAAGGCATGCCTGGTTCAGTATCCAGCTCGGTAGCCGCCGCGCTCAAGGCCGGAGCCGACATGCCGCTGTTCACATATAGTAGCGATGCTGGCATTGACTCAGCCATCAGCGCCGCCAAAAGCGCCGGCGTTACTACTGACGATTCACTACAGCGCATAGCTGACTTCCTCGGCTCAAGCATAAGCGGCTCGTCCACAGACGCGCTGGGCTGCTGCCCGACCGACACAACTACTCAGTTAACGGGCAATAGCGACGCCGAAAAGGTGTGGAACTTCTTCGCCGAACCAAGTAAGGGATTGTCAAACACAACGATTGAGGCAATCATGGGGAATATCCAAGAAGAGTCGGCTAACACTTTCAGCCCTACAGTCTATGCGGTCAACCATCATTCCGACACCCCAGAGGGAGCTGGTTCGTCGGCATGGGGGTTAGCGCAGTGGTTACCCGCAACTAAAATATATAAAATACAAAGTCAATCGGGTGTTTCAGGTAAGGTTGGTGACCTGGTTACTCAGTTAAACATTATTTGGTGGGAGCTATCTACAAATCACTCACCCTCCGGTGGATGGGATTTTAAGCAATTTAAGTCCTCGGGTAGCCTCTCTGAGGCTGTCACTTATTGGGCCCAGCATTTTGAAGGAGCAGTCAACCCCAACGGCTCTATCCAGGGGTTAACGCAACGGCAAGCCTATGCCATAACCTGGAAGAATAAAGCGGCCGGTTCGACTTCTAATGCCGGTGTTGGTTCGGCTACAGATTCTACATCTTCTGGCAGTTGCTCCGCTTCTACCCGCAGCTCGTCGGCCAACGGGTTTACAAACCCATTCCCAGACGGGTGGCAGCCCAACCGCTTGGACATGGGCTATGACGGACATTTCACAAAAAGGATTGTTTCTCCGTGTGACGGCGTCATTAGCGAAAGCTACGACAGCCAAGGCGCAAAGAGCTGGGAGGGTATGTATTTTGTAGTGAAATGTTCGCAAAAACTACCCGGGCTGCCAACTCAAAGCTTTTTCTTCGCGGAAGGTGTGACCCCTACAGTAAATAAAGGCGATCAAGTTACGGCGGGTAGTCAGATTGGAAAACCAGGGCCGACTGGGTTCCATGAAGGACCGGGCGGAATTGAATGGGGGATGGCTACCGATGATGTGCCGAGGACTGCTTACGCCGCAACCCTAGGCAATAGCTGCGCAAAGGGCTCTCCGTCCAACGTCTTTGTACTTGACTTCGCAAAGTGGGTAGAACAAAATCTGGGCGTAGCACCACCTTTGTCGACCGATCATGCAGGTTGCGCATGAGTACAATAAAGGAGATGGGATGAACCAAGGATTATTTCAGCTAGTTTTTAGTAACAGGCGCGTCAGGCTGGCCATGCTCCTGATTGTAGTTATTTTATTTATATATATGTTGGTTTCTCACCTAACCAATGGACACATAACAGTAAACACGGATAGCCCAAACAATGTTATATCCCTAATAAAAATAGACGAAAACGGTCAACAAACGACCCTTGACTCTAGCCAGGGCGTGCAGCTTAAAGTGACTGTTCCGGGGGGTAAATATGAAATCTCTGTTAATAACAGATCTTCGGGGATCACAAAAAACATTGCTATACAGGCTCGGCACAGTGCGACATACCAACTAAACATCCCGACGCCAATAGAGCCCGTGTCAGTACTGTCTGCTGGCGCGCTTGGTGTTGCTGCTGATAAGCAGCAAATGTTTTACTTGGATAGCAATACTAGTACCGTTTATCGCCTGGCGGACAGTGGCACCCCGGAAGCCACTGGCACAACCGCGCTGGACAGCGCTCAGTGGGCCAACACGTCATTTGGTATTGGGCAAGATAGTAGCAACAACCTGTATGTTATAAGAAATGGTGGTGTTAGTCCGTTGCCCGTTCCGTTTGGGCCCAGTAGTGGTGTTAGCGTAAGCTACTCAGTTAGCTCTTCCGGATTGGTTTACGTGTCGTCGGGGGGTAGCATTTATGCCGGCCAGTATGGAGAAAGCTTCCATAAAGTTTTCAGTGTTGATTCCGATAAACTCGAATTATTTGCCGGATCAAACAAGCTGGCAATCGTAGCTTCCGTTGGCGACAAAGGAGACAATGATAACATTATCCTCGTTGATGCTTCAGGGAAGCGGCTCACGTCAAAGACAACTAACGCGGCCTCAGCTTCCTGGTCGCCAGACGGTAAACAGCTGGCAGTTATAAGCGACTGGGCGTCCGGCACAATTTACGACACTTCATTAAATAAGGTGGCGGATCTTGGCAACAGTTTAGGCAGCGTCGTTTGGCTAAACAGCTCGGCCCTCTTGTATAGCCGGGCCCAAGACTTATGGAAGTACGATGTAAGGCAAGGAACAGGGCAAATACTTTCAAGCGCACCTGGGGGAGAGCAGATATCGGGCCTGTTCCTTAGCGATGATCGGTCGAGCGTTTTCCTTACAGCCCAGTCGCAAAACAGCGCCCATATTCTTTTGCGCGTCGGCCTGACCCAACAAACCCAAAACGTCCCTGCCTACTATTCTGGTCTTAATATTCTGTTCCCAAGCTATACCGGCCAATGCAGTTTTAGCTATACGAATTTTTTGCACCCGGTGCTCTTGATTACTGCCTGGTCAAATACCGATACATGCCTTGATGCTGCCAAAGAGGAGCTAAAGGCTGACAATTTGCCAATTAGCGGTTTCGATATACAGTTTCAGGCCCCCGTCGACGACTAAATATTAGGCAATTGCGATCACGTGGGCTTTTTGGGTGAAGCTTTGTAGCACCAGGTCGGCGTCGGTGGTGGTGATGAAGGTTTGGTAGGGCGCCAGGTAGTCGGTTAGGGCGTGGCGGCGTTTGCCGTCCAGCTCGCTGAAGACATCGTCCAGCAGGAGCAGTGGGGTCGTTTCGCGGGCCGCACCGATGATTTTGAGTTCAATTATTTTGAGGGCCAGGATGGCGGTGCGGATTTCGCCGCGCGAGGCGGTGTCCTGGACCGGCCGGCCGTCAAATAGCACCTCCAGGTCTTCGCGGTGCGGCCCGACTCCGGTAAAACCGCGTAGTTGGTCATCGGCAAAGCCGGCTTCCAGCTTCTTTAACATTTGGGTTTCGTAATTATCAACCGGCCAACGGCTTTGGTAGGCAACATCTACTTTAGTTTTGGCACCAGACAGTTTTTTGTAGAGAGAGCCGATTTGGGAGTTTATTTCGTGGGCCAGGCCGGAACGGGCGCGCACTATCTGGCCGGCTAGCTGACTAAGGCGCACATCCCACGGAAAAGCCTGGCCCTGCGAAGCGCGATGGGGCTGTTTGAGCAGAGAGTTGCGTTGGGCCAAGGCCCGCCGGTATTGGCGCCGCAAGCTGCCGTAGCCCGCCACAGTTTGCTCCAGCAGGTCGTCGAGGTAGTCGCGGCGGCGCTCCGGGCTGCCGGCCAGCAACTGGAGATGGTTTGGTTCGAACAACACGACCGGCAGACTGGTGGCCAGGCTGAGCCGTTTGTAGGGCTTGCCGTCGAGCTCATAGAGCTTGGATGGCTGAGGTTCATTGTTAATTTTGACTGTGCGCTGGCCGCCGCTAGCCAGGTTGCCATCCAGTCGCGCCCACGGTCGGCCAAAACGCACCAATTCGCTGTCTTTGGCGCGGTAGGAGGAGCCGCGGGCCAGCACCAGAATGGCTTCTAACAGATTGGTTTTACCGCTGGCGTTGGGGCCGACAATAATATTTACGCCTGGGCTGAGCTCAAATGACTCATCTTTATAGGATCTGAAGTTTTGCAGCCGCAGATCGGTGATCATTAGCTCTTCAGGGGCATGATGATGTGGCGGTAGTCGGGCGACGCCGGGTCGCTCAGCAGAGTCGGTTCGAGCTTGCCGTTGAAACCAAAAACAACGTCTTCGCCGGACATGGCGCCCAGGGCGTCGAGCAGGTAGCGCGAGTTCAGGGTGATACTGCCGCTGCCTTTAACCTTGGCGGTAGCGTTAGCGGTGTTTTCGCCCAGCTGGGAAGCTACCGAGCGGATGCTCAGCTTGCTGTCGGCTTCATCGGCTTCGATAGTCACACTGCCGGCACTCTCGCGGGCAAACAGGCTGGAAACTTTAGTGATGTTTAGTAAGTCGGCCCGCTTAAGGGTGGCTTTGGTGGCGAAGTTTTCGGGGATCAGTTTTTTGTAGTCCGGATATTTACCGTCCAGCAGACGGGTGACCAGTTCGATGTCGCCAACTTGGAATAGCACCTGTTGCTCGTCGTGGGTGACCTTGATTTCATCGTCGGCGTCGCCCAAAACACGCAGTAAGTCGTGCATGGCGGAGGCCGGGATCAACAACTGAACATCCTGTTTATTGGCCCCTAGCTGCTTTTCGGCCAGGCGGTAGCTGTCGGTGGCGGCCATGTTGAGCTGGCCGTCAATAGTTTGCAGTAATACCCCCGTTAATACCGGCCGGGTTTCGTCATTGGAAGCCGCAAAAACCACCTGCTGAAGGGCTTTTTTGAATAGCCCGCCGCCTATGGTCCAGCTTTTGCCGCCTGAAATGGCCGGCATAACCGGGAAGTCGTCGGCCACTATGCCGTTAACCACGGATTGGTACTGGTTGGTAGTAACGTGCAGTTTGGTTTCTTTGAGGTCGAGTTTAATAATTCCCTCTGGTAGGCTGCTCACAAAATCCTGCATTAAGCGAGCTGGCACGGTTATGGAGCCTTCCTGGCCAACTTTGGCGCCGATGTAGTGAGTTATAGCTATGTCGAGATTGGTCGCCGCCAGACTCAGCCGGTTATTACTGGTTTTAATCAACACGTTTGCCAATATCGGGAGGGTTCCCCGGCTATTAGCGACTCGGGCCACCGAACCGAGCGCTTTGTTTAGGTTTTCCTGGGTGACTTGCAATTTCATTAATAGCTCCTAATTACTATAACTATTATTAATTAACTTAGTACTTGTTATAGGGGCTGTGGATAGTGGGGAAAAGCCGGCACCTAACAGGGATATAGTAGTTAAAAAAGGCGTGTATAAAGTCCGGCTAAAACTTGTATAAACCCCACGGCTTATAGACACCTGGAATTTACAACACCAGTGCCTTGTGCGTAAACCCAACCCTTGCCCACAGCTTTGCCGTGTCGCTTCCACAGCCGACCCACAACTATTCCACAAGCTATGCATATAAACGTTCCTTAATTTCGGTGATGGCGCTGCGCAAACTGGTGTCCATTTGTGATTCCTGGGCGATTTTGCGCACCGAGTGCATGGCGGTGGTGTGGTCTTTGCGGCCCAGTTCGCGGGCGATTTTAGGGTAGCTGAGGTGCAGTTCCTCGTGAAGCATATACATGGCCACCTGGCGGGGCACCACGATGTCTTTGTCGCGTTTGGGGCCGACAATATCCTCTAAAGGAATCTGGAAATGGCGGGCGGTGCGCTCGATAATTTGCTTGGCGCTAAGGTGTTTAGGGCGATTTTTGCTGACTTGCAAAAGGCTGGCGGCAATAGCTACCGTGGCGGTTAAGCCGCGCACGTCGCACCAGGCCAGCAATTGGTTAAGGGCGCCTTCCAGCTCGCGGATGTTGGTTTGGCCGTTGCTGGCCAGGTATTCGACAACCTCCGGCTCCAGCTCCGTTTGGTGGCTTTCGGCCTTGGTTTGAATAATGGCGCAGCGGGTTTCAAAATCGGGCACCTGCATATCGATGGTCATGCCGCCTACAAAACGCGATTTTAGGCGGTCTTCCAGCATGGCGATGTCTTTGGGGGGCTTATCGGAGCTCATGATGATCTGTTTATCGGCCTGGTGCAGGGTGTTGAAGGTGTGGAAAAATTCTTCCTGCATTTTGTCCTTGCCGGCGATGAATTGTACGTCGTCCACAATCAGCACATCGGCCGAACGGTAATAATTGGCGAATTTGGCGGTGGTGCGGGTGCGTAGGGCCTGGACGAACTCGCGCACGAACTGCTCGGTGGCTATATATAGAACCTTGGCGTCGGGGTTGCGGGTTTTGATGGCGTTGCCGACGGCCTGGATAAGGTGGGTTTTACCGATGCCGACGCCGCCGTGCACGTATAGCGGGTTGTAGTTGTACTTGGCGCCGGGGCGCTGGACAATGGCCTGGCAGGCCGCGAAAGCCACCTCGTTGCCGTCGCCGACCACGAAGTTATCGAGCGTATAGCGGTCGTTCAGGCCCTGGCGCAGGTTATTGTTGCCGGCCCCGGCCTGCTTGGCGGCGAAACCGGGGCTGCTGCCCAGCTGAGCCGTTTGATTGGCCGCGCCGCTGTCCGCGGGGCCCTGAGTAGGCTGATCGACCGGGCGTTTATGCGAAGCGCCCAGCATCCGGTACTCGACCTGGGTGACCTTAATGCCTTGTTTCTTAAGGGTAGTGATAATCTGGTCGCCGTACTTTTTCTCGAGGTGTTGTTTGATGAAAACGTTGCCGACGCCGACAACTATCAGGCCGTCGTTAGACTTAAGCAGGGCGGTATTCTTGAACCAGGTCATAAAAGCGCCTCGCGAAAGCGAGACCTCAATCTCTCCCAATACCGCTTGCCACACTTTTTCCTCTTGCATTTATCCCCTCTAGTAGATGTAACTATACGCCACCGCCAGAAAGTTTCCCACACCTTTTATTTTTTGGCGGCGGGCGATTGGCCCGGAAGCCGCCTACTGAGGTAGATTTGTACACAGTTCGTTCTGACCCCTGAAGGGTTTGTGGATAAAAGTTGGGGATACGTGTATAAGTGGGCCACCGGCGGCGGGTAACCATTGTCAAAAGCACAAAATAAACCGTTGCCCTTGCATGCCGGAAGGGCCGTTTACAAACAGGGGTAAAGAAGTTATAATTATCGGCATGCCTAAACGAACCTATCAGCCAAAAAAACGTTCCCGCGCCCGCGAGCACGGTTTTATGAAACGGATGGCCAGCAAAGCCGGCCGCAACGTACTTAAGCGCCGCCGCCTCAGGGGCCGCGCCAAACTTTCGGCCTAGATTATGCTGGGCCGAAGCCACCGCTTTCACGGCTACGGCAGCCTGAGGGGTGTTTATCAGCGTGGCCGGAGCGTTCGCGGCCCCCTTATGAGCCTTAAATTTGCACAGCGCCAGGCCGGCCGACCCTACCGGGTGGCCGTGGTGGTCAGTCGCAAGGTTAGCAAATCGGCCGTCACTCGCAACCGTATCCGGCGGCGGGTTTACGAACAGGTTCGCCTAGCCGAAAAAGAGATTGCGCCGGGCACAGACCTGGTTTTCACGGCTTTCAGCGACCAACTGGCGACCATCGAGGCCCAAAAACTGAAAAACCTAGTCGAAGAATTGCTCAAGAAGACAAACTAATCAACTATATATTTTGAGGGTCCATACATAAATACCCCATAACATACCCATAATATGTATGGATTACCCACATAACCCATATGGATTATGTATGGACCCTCAAAATATATATGTAAGGGGGTAACAGGGCCGGCGTTCCTGTATAGTAGAGGGTAAATTATGTTCACAACCATCATCGTTCAGCCACTGTTTAATCTGTTGGTATTTATTTACGCCCTCTTGCCCGGCCACAACTTTGGCCTGGCACTGATTATTTTCACCGTTATTATTCGTTTATTGCTCTGGCCGCTGGTCAAGAAGCAGCTGCACCAGGCCAAGGCCATGCGCACCCTCCAGCCAGAGATAAAGCGCATTAAGCAGGCCACCAAAGGCAACCGCCAGCGCGAGTCGCAAATGCTCATGGAACTCTACAAGGAACGGGGCATCAACCCCTTCGGCACCTTCCCAATCCTGATTGTCCAGCTGATTGTTTTAATCGGACTGTATAGCGGCCTGCGCCGATTGATCACCGACCCGCACACCCTGCTAACCTTTTCCTACCCGTTCATCCACAACCTCGGTTGGATGCAGACGCTGGGCCATAACATCCACCAGTTCGACAACACCTTATTTGGTGTGGTTAACCTGAGCCGGCCGGCCCTCAATGTAGGCGGCGGCATTTACTGGCCGGCCATGTTTATTGTTATCGGCAGTGCCGTGGCCCAGTATTTCCAGGCCAAACAGCTGATGCCCTCCGACAAAAACCAGCGCTCGCTGAGGTCCATTCTTAAGCAGGCCGGCGCCGGCAAACAGGCTGACCAATCCGAAGTTAACGCCGCGGTCGGGCGCAGTACCCGCTACCTGATCCCGCTGATGATCTTTGTTTTCACGGTCAATATCGCCTCGGCGCTGAGCCTTTACTGGCTGGTCGGCGGGCTGGTGGCCTTTATCCAGCAGGGCATCGTGCTTAATCGTGACGAGACAGAGATGGAAGCCATAGCCGACGCACCCTCGAAGAATGTCGCCGAAATCCCGGAAGCCGAGATCGTTCCCGCCAAAAAGCGTTCTAAGAATAAGAAGCGGAGAAAGTGAATGAACAGCTCAATGGAAGAGGCCATTTTGTATGCCAAAAAATACCTCGAAGATTTGCTGTCTTTTTTTGGGCTGAACACCGATGTTTACGCCACCAGCGACGATGAGGTCATCCAGCTTAATGTGCCCAGCACCCACCTCAACGGCTTTCTGATCGGCCAGCGCGGCGAAAACATGCGCTCCTTACAGTACCTGACCAGCACGGCGCTCAAGAACAACGATTACGAAAATAGCCGCGTCAATGTCGACATTGCCGACTACAAAAAACAGCGCGCCGACCGCCTGCGCGACCGGGCTGAGGATTGGGTCAAGCAGGTGCGCGATTCCGGTGAACCGATGGACCTGGAACCGATGAACGCCGCCGACCGCCGGGTGGTGCACAAGCTGGCGGCCGAGTACGGGCTGAGCAGTGATTCGGTTGGCGAGGGCCGCGACCGCCACATCGTCCTTAAAGCTGCCGATAAAGAGTAGGCCTGGGCATGTCGCGCAAAAAATTATCCGAATTCCGCGCCAAATCCCTGCTTTATGATTCCCTGGGGCAGGCTTACGAGGGCTGGCAGCTAGACGGCCACGGTAAAGACTGGCGGGCGGTAGTTGAAGGGCTCGATGGCGACAAGCGCTACGTGGTTAAGGTCGACCAAGCCGAAAAAGGCCGCTTTAAGAAGGGCCTGGTGAAATTAAACCGCGACAAAAAGGCCGTCATGAAGGACGCCAAGGAGCTGTTCGCGGCCGGCTACCGCTACTTATTAGTCGAGATTTACCGCGAACACGACGCGGCCGACGAGTGGTACCTGTCCATCGAACGCCTTAGGAATGGCAAACAGCTGTCTTTCAGCAAACTGGGCGGCGTGGACGTCGAAGATCACGCCAAGGACATGATCGTCGAGACCTACAACGGCCGGCAGGCCTCCAAAATAGCCGTGCCCGCCAAATCACTCAAGGCTTTAATCACCGCTTTTGATGATAATTACTTCGGCTTCCTGGAAATCAACCCCCTGATAGTCAAGGGCAACCAGCTGACACTGCTGGACGCCGCCGCCGAGGCCGACAGCGAGGCGACCTTTTTTGAGACCGGCTGGAACGAAGCCGACCTGCGCCAGCCCAAATCGCGCGAGCTGACCCCGGAAGAGTTAGCCGTCCAGGAGCTGGCCGACAAAAGCCAGGCTTCTTTCAGCCTGGAAGTTATAAACCCCAACGGCAGTATCTTCCTGTTGCTGTCCGGCGGCGGCGCCAGCGTGGTGGTGGCCGACGAGGTTTTCAACCTGGGTTTTGGCGAACAGCTGGCCAATTATGGCGAATACAGCGGCAATCCCAACTTCGAGGAAACCCGGCTTTACACCGAACAAATCGCCAGCTTATTGCTAAAATCCCAGGCGCCGCACAAAGTGCTGATCATCGGCGGCGGCGTGGCCAACTTCACCGATGTTCGAACCACCTTCAAGGGCGTCATAGCGGCCCTGCAGGTCCATGAGGACCAGCTTATCCGCCAAAGCGTCAAAGTCTTTGTGCGGCGCGGCGGACCGCACGAAAAAGAAGGCCTGGCGGCCATGAAGCACTACCTGGAGCAGGTCGGCATGGCCGGCTACATCGCCGGCCCGGAACTGCTGTTATCAGATATCGTCGGCCTGGCCGCCAAAGACGGGGGATTTAAGTAATGTCCAAAATCGACATTAAAGCCCTGCGGGCCCTGGAGCCGGCGGTGCTGTCGGTAGGCAGTCATCCGGCCACCCTGCAGGCTATTCTGGATTTCGACTTTCTAAACGGTCGCCGGGAACCATCGGTGAAAGCCATTGTGGCCAGCGGCCGCAAGCACGAACGTTATTTCTTCGGCACTAGAGAAGTCGTTATTCCGGTTTACGAATCGCTCAAGCGCGTGCCCGCCAAGCAAAAACAGGCCATAAACCTGTTCGTTAACCTGGTATCGGGGCGCCGGGTGCTGAATACCACCAGCGAGCTTATCGCTAAGTTGCCCAAGCTGGCCGGCGGCGTGATTTTTGCCGAGCGCCTGCCCGAACGCCACGCCCTGGCGCTTTACGACCAAGCCAAACAACACGATACCTGGATTGCCGGCGGCGCCAGCGTTGGGCTGGTGATCCCGGGCAGTCTTAAGCTGGGGGCCATCGGCGGCGTCGAAGCCAGCCAGTTCACGGCCTCCAATCTCTTCACGGCGGGGCAGGTCGCGGTGGTGTCGTCTTCGGGCGGCATGGTCAACGAAATTATCCGGGTGGTAGCCGACAGCGGCTGGGGTGTGTCCTTCGCCCTGGCGGTTGGCGGCGAGCGCTTTCCGATCGTCTCGCCGCGCGACGCCATGCTGGCCGCCGAAGCCGACCCGCAAACCAAGGCCATCGCCTACTTCGGCGAACTGGGCGGCACCGACGAATACGAGATTGCCGAACTGCTCAAGACCAAGCGGCTGACCAAACCGATCGTGGCCTACATTGCCGGCACCGTCGCCGAGTTATTCGAAACACCGCCGCAGTTCGGCCACGCCAAGGCCATGGCCGGCAGTTCCAAAGAATCGGCCAGTGCCAAACGCCAATTATTAAACGAAGCCGGCGCCAAGGTTGGCGCTTCCTTCGCCGATTTCGTAAACTACATAAAGGAATTAGAACTTATGACCATAGACAAGAACAGCCAAGACACCGACCAACTCAGTCACCGACAGAAGGGACTGATTAGCAGTTCGCTGTCCTACGACGTCGACGGCGAAGTCCAGATCCTGGGCCGCGACCTGCTCGATTTGGCCGAAAACCACTCCTTTGCCTTCATTGTAATGTCGATGTTGCTGGGCAAACAGGAGGTCAGCAAGGAAACCGAAGCCTTCGCTGATTTCGTACTGCGGCTGTTGGTAGACCACGGGCCGTACGTTTCGGGCGCCATGAACAGCATTGTGACGGCCCGGGCCGGCCGCGACCTGGTATCATCGCTATCCGCCGGCCTGCTGACCATCGGCCCGCGCTTTGGCGGCGCCATCAACGAAGCCGCCGGCACCTGGCTGAAAGGCGTCAGCCAAAACATTAAGCCGGCCGACCTGGTAGAGGATTTTGCCAGCCGCAAACGCTACATTTCCGGCATCGGTCACCGCAAATACCGCTCCGACTTCCCCGACCCCCGCGTCAAAAAAATCATCGGCCTGACCGAAGGCCTCAAAGACCGCAAGTTTACCGATTTTGCCCGCGCCGTCGAGGCCGAAACCCTGCAAAAGAAGGGCAACCTCATCTTAAACGTCGACGGCGCCATCGCCGCCGGCCTGCTGGACACCCTAAGCCAAACCGAAGGCTACAGCCTGGAGGAATTGGCCGACCTGGTAGACACCGAATTCTTCAACGCCTTGTTCGTGCTATCGCGCAGTGTCGGCTTCATGGCGCACTTTTTCGACCAGCGGCGCATCGACGAAGGCATTTTCCGCCTCGGCGACGATCACGTCACCAAATTGTAGACTTCCAGGGTCTGCTCGGCCATCCGCTTCCAGGAGTATTTTTTGGCTTGCCGGCGGCCGGCTTCGACCAGCCCCTGGCGCAAAGCCTTATCAGTCAGGACTTCATTAATAGCGTCGGCCATGGCGGTAACGTTCAGCGGGTCAAAGTAATGGGCGGCCTCACCGTAAATTTCCGGCAGGCAAGTAGCGTTGCTGGCCACCACCGGCGCGCCGTGGACCATGGCCTCCAGCCCCGGCAGGCCGAAACCCTCGCTTAAAGAGGGGAAAACGTAGGCCGCGCAATTTTCATACAGCCAGCGCAGGCGGCCCTCGCTGACATAGCCGGTGAAGACGACATTTTTGATGGTTCTTTGCCGCACCTCGGTCTCGATACGCTCGTAATTGGCGTCTTTTTGGCCGACCAGGACCAGCAACAGATCGGGATGAGTAGCTTTAAGGGCCACAAAAGCCTCGATTAGCCGGTCCAGATTCTTGTGCGGCGTCGGCCGCCCGACGTACACCAGGAATTGGTGGCCTTCCAGCCCGGTGGCCGCTTCCGGCACATCGGTAATAGCCTCGGCGGCCTCGTAAGTCACCATTATCTTATCGGGATCCACTTCAGCGAACTTCACCAGGTCGTCCTTAACAAACTGCGATGGCGTTATGATGGCCGCCGACTTATGAGCCACCCGCTTTACAACGTGCTTATAGACTTGCTGTTTCAAGGCAAAAACCAGCCGGTTCTTATCCGGGTTGGTGAAACGCAGGGTGGTCAGATCGTGGATGGTGGTAACGGCCTTTCCGTGGTAGCGCACCGGCTGCTGGGTCATGCCAAAGTGCACCAGGTCGGCCTTCAGGCCGTCAAGCTGGCGCTTAAAGCCCAGCTGTTCGCCAAAGCCGAACTCGGCGTAGGGGCAGGCCAGGGGGGTGAAATTAGGACTATCAGGCTGCCAGCCCGCCAGGTCGCGCGGCTTGAGCAGGACGGTGTAGTGGTTATCGTGGTCGATAGCCTGCAAATGGTGCAGCAACCGCTCCATGTAGCGGCCGGTGCTGCTGCGCAGTTCGCGGGCATCGATAATAATATGTTTACTTCCCATAAAGCTGGCTATGCGTGCCTATGGCAACGAACAGGGCCTCGTCCCTGTTTTTGAGTATGTAATGAGCCCGCCAGTCACCGCCAAAGCTGATTGAGCGGTGGCCCTCCCAGTTTCCGGTTAACGGATGGTTGTAAAGATCGGGGTGGTACGGCTGGACTTTGAACAATGCCAGCACCTGAGCGAAACGCTGTCTCTGAGCCGGCCGTAGTTTCTTATATTGTCTCTTAAACTGCGAATGATAGGTTAATCGCATGAGGAATTATCTGTTAAGATTTGCGATCATCTCTTCTGCGCTGTCAAAGGGACCGTGTACGTTGCGGCCGGCCGCGTAGTCAGCCTCGGCCTCTTTAATGATCTTCTGCAGGTAGGGCGTAGGCTCACGCCCAGTATCAAACTCGACCTTGCCGCTACGCAGCATCTGTCGGATACTGGCATTTACCAGGGAGCTGGCGGGTATGCCTATTTTGGCGGCAAAATCTTTCAGTTCCCGACGGGTCACTTCATCGACCCTAATGTTCATAGTAATCGTTTTAGTCATGGTATTAATTGTAGTGCTTTTGTGTACCTTTTGTCAATACCTAAGTTCGGTTATGCCGGAACGTAAGCCTGTGGTAATAATGCCTTAGACGTCGCAGGGCCCGGGCGTTTGGCGGCAGGTCGTGCACCAGCAGGCCCCAGATGTATTCATCGCTAACCGTTTTGGAGCGCTGGACACGCCGACGCTTGCTAAAACCGGTCAGAACTCGGTATTTACCCATAGTCTGGCCTTTGAGTGCCGCCCAGCCGTGACCGCGAAGAACTGCGCGGCCAAAAAACAGCGTGTCGGCCAGCAGAAAGCGCCAACCAATCCGCCATAAATAACGCCGCGGCACATTCTTAAAAAACAAAAGGGGCAGATTTTTGAGCGTTTGGTAGGTGGTGAAGCCCTTCAGCCTGCCACTGGTGGCGCCTATCTGATGGTAAGCCACGGCTGAGGGCACGTAAGCTACCTTCCAGCCGGCCAGCTGGGCCCGAAAACTAAGGTCCACATCTTCGTAATAGGCGAAAAAGGCTTCGTCGAATAATCCAACCTGCTCTAGCATTTTCACCCGGTACAGGCTGGCGCCGCCGCTGGCGGCAAAGATATCTTTTTCCGAATCGTATTTCTTAATGTCGGTTTCGCCGCGGCCGCGGGGATAGGGCAGGCCCCACACCGTGTAATAATCACCGGTGCTGTCAATTGCCGAGCCATCGCCGTTCAGCAATTTGCAGGCCGCCGCGCCCGTCTTTTCGTGTGCATCAAGATAATCCACCAGGCTCTCCAGCCACCGTGGATCGGCCACAGCATCGTTGTTAAAAGCTGCCGCATAATCCAGCCCTAGCTCAATCGCCCGCTTAAAGCCGGCGTTCACGCCGCCGGCATAACCCCAGTTCTTGTCATGCCTAATAAGTTCAACTCCAGGGAAGTCCCGTTCGACCAACTCAACCGAACCGTCGACCGAACCATTATCAACCACAATCACATGTGCTTTAACGGACTGTTCCAGCAGCGAATCGAGGCAGGCCGGCAGGCTATCCACGCCGTTCCAGTTGGGCACGATCACGGCGGCCCGAACATCGACTAAACTACTCATTTCCTCTATAATACCTCAAAACATGCGACATATTTTCTCAAAGCAGAACCGCGCTTTATTGAGTGAGTTGGTACGCACCGATTTCAAGCTCCGCTACCAAGGCTCAGTTTTGGGCTACGCCTGGTCACTACTGCGTCCACTATTGCTGTTCGTGATTTTGTACGTAGTTTTCGTAAAGTTCCTAAAGTTCGGAGCGGGCGTGCCGCACTTCCCGGTCTATTTGCTATTGGGAATCGTCCTTTGGAACTTTTTCAACGAAATGACCGTTCAAAGCCTTGGTTCGATTGTCGGCCGCGGCGACCTGATCCGCAAAATCCGCATTCCGCGCTGGATTATTGTGCTTTCCAGCAGTATATCGGCCCTGATCAACCTCTTGCTGAATCTTGTGGTCGTAGTCATATTTATGTTCGTTAATCACGTCGATTTGTTGCGCACCACTCTGTGGTTGCCGCTTATCCTGCTCGAAGTTTACCTGTTTGCCTTGGGACTGTCGCTCTTTTTGTCTGCGGCCTTTGTTAAATTCCGCGACATTAACTACATCTGGGAAGTTATCTTGCAGGCCGGCTTTTACCTAACGCCGATTCTTTACCCCCTTTCGCGCATAACTAATCTTACTTTTCAGAAGCTCATAATGTTAAATCCCATGGCCCAAACCATACAGGATGCCCGCTACTCGGTGGTTACGCACCAAACGGACACCGTATACAGGGTTTTTCAGGGGGGCTGGTACGAGTTCATACCTTTTATTATCGTTATAGCGGTGCTCCTTGGTGGCCTGACCTACTTCCGCTCACAATCTAAATACTTCGCGGAGAATATCTAGCCATGGCAGATGAAATAGCCATAAAAGTCGAAGATGTCGGCAAGATTTTCAGGCTACCGCATGAAAAGAATGTATCAATTAAAAGCGCTGTTATTAATTTCTATAGCCGAAAGCGGACTTTTGAAAAGCAACAGGTGTTGAAAGATGTCTCATTCGAAGTAAAAAAAGGCGAGTTTTTTGGCATAGTCGGCCGAAACGGTAGCGGCAAAAGCACCTTATTAAAAATGTTAGCCGGCATTTATTCACCTAGCAAAGGTGGTATACAAATAAATGGTAAGCTGACTCCATTCATCGAGCTAGGAGTAGGCTTCAACCCAGAACTCACCGGTCGCGAGAACGTCTATCTAAACGGTGCATTACTTGGCTTCAACCGCAAGGAAATGGCGACTCTGTATGATGAAATAGTCGAGTTTGCTGAGTTGGATCGTTTTATGGACCAAAAACTTAAAAACTATTCATCTGGCATGCAGGTTCGGCTGGCATTTTCGATCGCTATACGAGCCAGAAGTGAGATTTTATTGCTCGACGAAGTATTGGCAGTCGGTGACGCAATTTTTCAAAAAAAGTGCTACGACTATTTCAAACAGCTCAAAAAAGACAAGCGAACAGTCGTGTTCGTCAGTCATGATAGCAGTGCACTTTTAGAATACTGCAACAAGGGTATTCTGCTTGAAAAAGGCCAAGTATTGCACCGAGGCACTATCGAAATGATTGTGAATGAATATAGCGATCTCCTCAACGAACACGAGGAGCAAACGCCCACGACATCTAAATCTGGCAATAAAAAAAGATGGGGTACAGGTGAGGCTAAGGTTATTGGTGCGAAGGTCATGGGAACAATCAGCGGCAAAGAAAAAATGATTTTTAATGACGAGGATCAAGAGATAGTCGTCAGGGTACTATACAAAGCAAACAAAGCTGTACCGGCTCCTGCCTTCGGAATTACAGTCCTCGACGCTGAAGGGCAGAGAGTATTTACTTCAAACACGATGTGGTCAAAGGTGAGCACGAAAAACTTATCACCAGGCGGCGAAACTGAAGTTATCTGGAGCATACCGAACGCTTTTAACACGGGGACATTTTCGATTTCACCGGCTATTAGTGATCCATCTGGGACCAAGATATTGGATTGGCTGGAAGATGCCACAATGTTTAAGGTTCGAAAAAAGGTAAAAAGTTTATCGTACATAAACGTTGAACATAGAATAGAAATTCTATGAACCATACCCTAGATTACAATTACAGCATACGTTATCCGTTTCGTGCCAGTTACTTCAAAAAAGCCTCTGGTATTTGTGCAGCCTGTGGTGCCCAGGGTACCTTTCAGTATCTCGACGTTATAAATGATGCTTTAGCTCAACAGTGGAGAATCAGCCAAAAACTACAAAATGCCTATTCGGCTCGAGAGTCTATGCGTTGTTCTGATTGTCAGTGCTCCGCAAGGCTTCGGGCGTTAGCGGAGGCAATTTCTGCTGTCTACGGAGATCGTCACCAGTCTTTGAGAGAAAATATTGAGAACAATGCCTTTGGTGCCAAAAAGGTCGCCGAAATTAACGCCTGTGGCGAACTGCACAACATACTGAAGGACATAGAGGGTCTGCAGTATTCCGAGTACGGCAGCCGGGTCCCCGGTGTTAAGAGCCAGGACTTACAAAAGCTAAGTTATGCTAGTGGTACGTTTGATCTGTTGCTCACTTCGGACACCCTTGAGCATATTCCAGACTATAACCAGGCTCTGCGAGAAATCCACAGGGTATTGAAGCCAGGAGGCTATCATATCTTTACTGTTCCACTTATTTTCTCGCGGAAAACCAAGAGACGCGCTGTGCTCGAAAATGGCGAGCTTAAACTCAAAGCAAAAGCGTCGTACCATGGAGCAGGAGAAGAAGATAACCTAGTGTGCACGGAATTTGGTATAGATTTTCTCAACGATTTGAGGGAGGCTAACCTTCAAACACATATTTATTTTGGAAACCCTTTGAATAAGAACGAAGTAAATTACGTGTTGGTCTCAAAAAAACTGAAGAAAGCCAGAATAGTATGAAAACAAATAAGAATCTGGTAAAACTTAATATTGCCGAACGGATGGTCCCTGAGTTTCACGCTGGCACGAGCATCTACGGCGAGCACTATGTTAGGTACGACGCGGCCCAGTCCCTCGTAAAAGGCAAAACGGTTCTCGATATTGCCTGCGGTTCCGGCTATGGCACCAAACTGCTTGCCAAGAATGCCAAAAAAGTTTATGGCGTAGATATTGCTCCAGAAGTCGTCGAGTATGCCCAGGAAAATTATGGTGTACCTAATGCTGAATATTTAGTGGGTGATGGTGAATCAATCCCGTTGGAAGACAACACAGTCGACGTGGTAATTAGCTTCGAAACCATAGAGCACATTAAACACTACACACAGTTTCTCGAGGAGGTACGTAGGGTGCTGAAAGATGAAGGCTTGCTAGTACTATCTACGCCCAACGAGCTGGAGTTTGCGGAGGGCAATCACTATCACCTACATGAATTTAAAGAACAGGAGCTAAAAGATCTACTCGGTAAACAATATAAGTACACTAATTCTTATTATCAAGGCGACTGGATTTATAGCGCGCTGTTACCAGAGTCATTGGTATCTAAAGAGACTGGCGGCATTCAAATAAAGACTTTCAACCTTGCTCCGTTGCGCCCAGAAAAATACCTTTATTTCTACATGCTATGCTCGAACCGTAAGATATCCGAAAAACTCGAGTCAGTAGGTGCAATGTCTCAACACTGGAGCGAACGTACTATTCAAGGAAAAGAAGCAGAGAGAAAAAGAGCCAGTGAGCTTACAGCAAATCATGTGTACAACCTCGAGACGACTAATCATGAGCAAGCAGAAAGTATCGTGGAACTATCTAAGTCCTTAGATAGTATTAACCGTTTCAAAATTGTGCGGCTCGCCAGGAAGCTAGCGCAAGTAAAATCTAGCCTGGCTAAGAATTTTTATAAATGAGCGATAAGATCACCGAGCCACAACCGGTAAAAACTCCCACTCAGCAAGGCGGCGGCCGTTCTTTACCTCCCGCAAAAGCGCCCTTAGTAAGCAGGCTCGCAAGATCAATTAGCGGCGGAATTCATTATCATGAGCGAATAGTCGGCGCCAAAGGGCGACTGGTTGCAGCCGCTAAATTTGTGCTAAAACCGGGCACCAGGAAATTCCGTGTTGCCAGCAGAATCGCCAAGACGTTGGGGCTTATTGATACCGTAGCTATGGACATTCATTATTGGGAATGGGTTGAGCAAACAGAGCCATACACTTGGTCAAAACAAAAAGCCTTAGGGTACCGGCCAAAAATAAGCATCGTTGTCCCGGTGTATAATCCGCCAGCCAAGTATTTCCTGCCAATGGTGTACTCGGTGGTTAATCAAACGTATGACAATTGGGAGCTGTTGTTGGTAAATGCTTCGACTAATTCAGAGCACCGACAGCAGACCGAAAATTGCAACAGCATAGATGAAAGAGTAAAAGTCATTAATCTTAGCGGTAACAAAGGTATAGCGGGCAATACCAATGCCGGTATCAAGCGGGCCACCGGAGATTATATAGGCCTTCTGGATCACGATGATCTGCTTGCTCCCGCGGCCTTGTACGAGGTAGCCCTGGCGCTCCAGGATAGCCGCTCAGCCGGCCTTATATACAGCGATGAAGACAAGGTAACCGCCAGCGGCGAAGAGCGTTTTGACCCGCACTTTAAGCCCGATTGGTCGCCCCATTTGCTCAGAGAGCTTAACTATCTAAACCACTTCACGATCATTAAAACCGACCTTGTTAATAAAGTCGGGGGCTATCGGCCCGGCTTTGAGGGCGCGCAAGACTACGATTTATTCCTAAGAATTATTGACCAAAAGCCGGAAATTATCCACATACCTAAAATTCTTTACCACTGGCGAACAACCGAAACCTCTACCTCCCTTGATTTCTCAAGAAAGAAGAATATACTCAATGCCGGCATCCGGGCTCTGGAGGACCACCTGGAGCGTAATAATCAGAAGGGCACCGTGACGGCACTGAAGAAACAGCCGGGCTTTTACAAAATATCCTACAAATCAAAGACCGAACACGCACTTGCCCTGATTGTTATGCCCGGTCCAATCTCGGAACAGTACCAGCGCCTGGTAGAAACTCTCGCCGTGAGTCAAAAAGGCACGTCCCAAACTGTTGAGCTCTTTGCCGGGGAGCTAACTGAAAAACCTAATGAATCGTTACCTAAAAATGTCACACTGAATTTTATTAAGAAAAAAACCGGAGAGGCGTTCATTGAGGCCGCTCTTGAGCAAACTCAAGCAACTGCCTGCGTCTTAATCAACTCCGGAGTTACGCCTACGACAAATGGCTGGCTGAAAAACTTGTCGTCTACAGCGGACCAGATTGAAGACGCAGGCGCCATAACGCCGTTGCTTACCGATACGAGCGGGGAAACAATTTTCGATGCCGGCTATGCTGAACATGCCGGAAGGCTTAGGCCTATCTTCCGGGGCTACTTGAAAGGCACTCACACTTATTTTGGTAACACTGACTGGGTGCGCAATCTGGACGCCCTCAGCGGCAGATGCGTGGCTATAAAGACCGGCCTGCTTAAAGAATATTTGAAAGATAACGGGACCAACCGGCCTAGGCTTGATGCCGACGATCTGAGTGAGTATCTAAGAGCCCGCAAACTGCAGCCGGTATTATGGCCCTTTGTCCGTTTTATCTATAGAGGTGACATGTTTCCAAACTTACGGAGCACAAAGTACTTCAGCCCGGCGCTTACCTTTCTAAAGGAGGAATTTAATCTTCCCAAAACAATTAATATACCGCCCCTGCCGGAGGAGAACGATGACTAAAAAAGCGGTTTTCGTTATAGTTTGCTGGAATAACCAAGACCTCTTAGAGGAGTGCCTGAGATCTATTCATAACCAAACGCACGATAACTACAAGACCATTCTGGTGGATAACGGCTCCGAGGACGATTCGGTTGCAACGGCTCGACGGCACATGCCGGACATAGATATAATCGAGGCCGGTGAAAATCTTGGGTTCGCCAAGGGCAACAACCTTGGCATAGCACATGCTCTAAAAGACTCGGAAACAGCCTATGTGGCCTTACTGAACACGGATGCCCGGCTTGAACCAAAGTGGCTAGAAATTGTTACGACGTTCTGTGACGGTAAACCTCGGGCCGCCTGTCTCCAGGGCACCACCTTAGAATATTATAATCATGATATTATCGACTCGACCCATATCTACGTGGCAAGAAATAGCCAAGCGACACAGGGTAGCTGGCGGGACCCTTATTACGCGGAAATAGGCCCCAAGAAGGTTTTTGGCGTAAATGCCGCCGCCGCGGTGCTAACGCGCTCTTTCCTGGAAGCCCAGCCCTACGGGCATGAAGTGTTTGACGAAACCATGTTTATGTACCTGGAAGACGTTGACTTGGCGGCCCGGGCGACTGTAATGGGCTGGGATAATTACCTGGTGCCCGGCGCCAGGGCTTATCATATGGGTTCAGCCAGTTCAGGCAAGAATCCGGGCCTGTCGTTATACCTTACGTTTCGTAATAACTTGGGCATGGTTATCAAAAACTTCCCGGCTAGGACTGCTTTGAAGTTGTTATTCAAAATGCCCCGATCGGATTTCTCGACCTTCAAACACTTACGCAGGCAAGGCAAGCAACAGGCCTCATGGAAAATAGTCAAAGGCCGACTGGCAGGTCTGGTCTACGTACCGGTATTTTTGTGGAAACGCCGCAGACTTTCGAAGTTAAGAACCATTGACCGTGACTACCTTTGGCAGTTAATGAGAAAAGGCTACTAATATCCGGCTATTCTAAGGCGTGAAGCCGGCCATGTTGGTGATTACGTCCTGAGTGCCAGTGACTCTAGTTAAGCTACTATCGAACATGTGGGTTTCAACACGGCTACCATTGTTATAAATAACATAAAGTAGTTGGGCGTGGCCAACACCCAAGAAGTCGCCAGCCACAAAGGTGCCGGTAGCGGCGCTGGTGCCTGTCAGGTTGGTCGGTACTTCATATATCCGGCTGGCCTTGCCGTTCCTTATATCAAACAAATGAACTTCGGTATTGCCGTAAGATACGTAGGCCAATTGGTCGTAACCCCTACCTAGAAAGTCACCCGCTACAAACGTCCCGTTGGTGACTGCTCCGATGTCGGTCGGCAGGTCATAAAAGCCAACGGCTGTGCGCATCGACTGATCGAACAGGTGAATTTCCATACCACCGTTGTTGCCAGCGTGTAGGATGTAAGCTAGGTAATCAGTGCCATTTCCGAAGAAATTTCCGGCCACAAATGAGCCGGTCGTTGTATCGCTATTAAGATTAGCTGTAACGTCATAGTAGCCCGGTAATTTCTGCAGGTCAGGGCTAAAGCGGTGGACTTCGGTTGAGCCGACGGTGATGAAGTTGATACTGGATTGATTATCAATCTTAGATCGTGAAGCGATTAAAACACCGTTCGAAGGGTTGGTGTCGCGCATGCCGGTGGCTATATGGGCTGCCCAACTGGTAAAGCCTGGCGCAAATACGTGGACTTCCGTACAACCCGAGCCGGTCTGGTTCATCTGGGTGTAAGCCAGGTGGTCGGAGCCCCCAAAATTATACTTGATAATACTTTGTCCTGGGCCGCCTGGTGCAGTGCCATTGGCTCCGCATGACGTGTTCGGATTACCGAACCAACCAGTATAAATGCTCACAAAGTGCTGGTTACCGGCAAAGTGAGGCGTGTACCAGTACAAAGCGGCCGTGGCTCCGTTATCCATGTGGACACTGGTACCGTCTATGGTAGTGTAGCCGTCATAAAAGACGGCGTTGGCATCACTCGAGCACCGTTTAAAAGTTCCTTGGGTCATTGGCCCTCCATAGCAGGTTTGCGGGTCATCGGAGTTGTCCCAACTGTCGCCAGGCTGGGGAAAATTACTTAATTGAACGTCCCAACCAGTATTGCCTGCAGACCGTTGCTGGCCGAATTTGAGCAGCCACGCACCATGGATGACCTGCTGTGAAAAACCAGCCTTGGCCGCACTGTTAACACAGGTACCGTTGACTCCGTTAATCGGGCTGTTATTCAGGTAAAAAAGCGGTGCCGCTAAGGCCCCCTCTGCCGGATAGTTATGAGTAGTGCCGCTGTCGGGACAGCCATAGCCCATGGCGCCGGTATCTCCCAAAACACTACAGCCAGCGGTACCGGTTACAAGACTTTGTTCTTTTTGCAGTGTAGTGAGCAAAACAGCAGGGTTTAAACCATAAGCCTGGGCGGCGTCAGCTATAACTCGACCAGCCGAAACATTACCACTGTAAGTAAACTGACCGGAGGAGGCTGAGTACCCCGTAGGGTCTGGTGCACCAAACCCATGGCTGGTACTAATACAGCTGGTGCTGCCAAAATTTGAATTTAGCCAGTTGTCTATTTGACCGGCGTTCATCGAGCCGGAGTTATTGAATACTCCGTCGTCAATTAGGTTATTCTGGTTGAAAGTCGCGTGAGCAAGCGGCGCACAAAGGGACGCCAAGCCCAGAACCGCAACAACCACGAGATTAAACCAGACTGCTAATCGTTTCATTGCACCTCCAGGTTCGTAGTATCAGTGGCGCTTTTAGTCTGGCCATTCAGGCTGGCTACCGCCGTTATACGCCAACTGCCGCTGGTTAAGCCGGCATTGCTAACATTCCAGCTCCAGATGGTTGATCCGTCACTACCAACCGTCTGCGCCGGTAATTTGGTAGTAACGTTACTGGAAAGGTTCGTGAACTGGATATAACACTTGGCCCCCGGAGTAGTATTACAGGCTGACTGCTCGTCATTATTTGAACCGTCTTGCCCGGGCCGGTGGTTGCTGACAAAGGTGCCAAATGGCTGAACCAACGGCAAGCCGCTATCTGTGCCCGACGGTAGCTTATTATTGGTGTCAGGCGTCTGCGTGGCACCGGCGGCGGCACTGCCAGAACTGTTTGCCGGTTTCGGAGTACTCTTCGTCGGGGTCGAGGATTTTGTGGTCTTAACGACCGGAATAACGGGCGGCACGGCCTGTTTGTGCAGGAGATGAGTGGTATTGGTGAGCTCAAGCACGGCTAGCACTACAAGGGCTAGCAGTATCAAAACAGCCACCCGGCCCTTTTTTGAGGCCGGCCACCAAGAATGCCGCTGTTGTTTTGATCCGTTTATGGCCATATATTTATTTTAACTTACCAGTCTACATAATAACACCTAGACAACCAATAATCCAGTCATGTCAACAGCTCAAGTCAATGGATTTTGTAGAGGTAAAAAGTAGTTGTCGGGTAATGAATTTCGGCCACTTCGCTAACGCAAGGGTAGTTCAAGCTGTGTACCGCCATGGCATATTGCACGTGCTTTTCAATAAATGGCGTACAGGCAAATTTAACCTCAAAGGAATCGGGACCAATTAGGTGCAGATTTTCTTTCAGTGTCGGGTCAGAACTGAAAAGCACATGCGCGTAACGGTTATAAACACGGTCGCCCCTTGGCCCTTCTACCTGTCTCCAGAAGGATAAACTGGGGTAGGGCTTGACGCCGCTTAATGAATCCCGGCCGCTCGCGATAGCTACATTTTCATAGATTAAATTATCCAAATTTACCCAGGCATCGCCGGGCTTCGATACCCGATCAATAGTCTTCGATAAGTCGCCGTTGTAGATCGGACCCAGGCCTCTGTATAGGGGGTGAACGTGAAAAACGCTGGCGAAGGTTAATATCAGAAGTAAGACGACACCAAGCCGCAGACGCCGCGATAAGAAACAAAAAAGTATAATATCAAAAAATAATGCCGCCGCACCGATTAATACCAGGCTATGGACGAACTTAGGGTAATGCTCGCGGGTAAATAAGCCGGCCCAGATTAATATGATCAAACAGGCAAAAGCGTAGACAGCGGCCAGCAGGTCAAGCCTTCTTTGTTTAAGCTTCAGCTTTTGAAGCGACTGGAGAATCAGCAGAAGCTGTATTACGCCCAAAAAGCCCAATCCTATATACATTCGGCCGTGCTGAACCTGGCTCAAGAGAGTCACTTTGTATAAGAGATGCAAACCCGGAACAAATAGATCAAACATAAATAGCATGGCGCAAAGCTGGACCATCAATAGGGGCCAGTTAAGTTTGCGCGATGACCGATACTCCGATACCAATAAGGCAAAGCCCGGTATGATCAGAAACGGTAGTAGCAGAATAAATTGAGAAGCTTCGCTCTGATTGGTGTAGTAGTTCGCCGCCCGGCTAATACGCTGCAACTGGGGCTGTAGATAAGTAGTAAAGAGCTCATGCAGTGGCGAGCCACCCGCCGAAAAGTCCCGGGCTCCCGGATAAACTGTGTGCCGTATGGTAGCTATTACGTCAGCTCTGGTATGAATAAAGGCAAATACAATGGCCAAAGCTAAAACACTTCCGCTTGCGAAGACCCCTAATTTTGCCAAAGAATCTCTCGACAAAAGCTTTTTGCCTAAACCATACTTATCCAGGTAAGTACCTGCCAGAAGCGCCGTCACAGCCAGAGCTATCGGAACCTGAAAAGGCGGGTATAGAATTAAGGCGAAGCAGGTCAGTAGATAAGCCAGCGTTAAAGCATAAATACTCCGGGAGTACTTATCAAGATGTCCTCTAAAAATGCCAAGCCCTTCAGCCTTAATGATACGCATGCCTAGTAGAATAATAAAAAATCCATAGAACACCGGAGCCAGTGTGCCGGTGGAATACCACCAAAACAAAAGCGGGCTGCAGCCAATAGCTATGCTTAATAAGGCCGAGAATAGACGTTTACCAGGGAAAAATCTGAGCACCACGAAGTAGCAACTGATAATGGTCAGATAAAGTAAGAGCCACCATTTGAAGGCGAAAGCAAAGCCTAGGGGCAGCACAAAAAAAGCCAGATTCTGAGGCTTGAAGACGCTAGACCAGTCCTTATACGGAGCGTCCCCTACAACTGACATGTCCCGGCCCGCGTCAATGTTGGGATTTACCCGCGGGTAACCGGCGGCATGTTGAGCTAGGGTAAGCTGGGTAGTTACCAGCCACTCGTCTGAACGAATCGGTTGCGGCTGATTCAGTAATAGGTTTGGGTCCTTGGTTTTGCCATAGAGTGCTTCGTGGTAGCTTCCGCCTATCGAACTGCCATTGATTTGGAACAGTACGAGGATTAGAAAAGGCAAAGCCAGTGCCCACGGGAAAAACCAAACGCTTTTGACGAACGTTTTGAGCTTGGAAGCAGGCATAGAATTGATTATCGCTTGAGGTTAAGAAACACCAGGCCGGTGACAATCAGAGCGATGCCGAGAATTTTGGTGGCCGTGAAGACTTCTTTAAATATCAGGTACGAAGCGGTGAATATAACTATGTACACCAGGGCTGTGGTGAGAGGGATTATGTAGCCCAGGTCGAATTTGGAGATCAAGTAAATATAAAGCAGGAAGCTTATGCCGTAAAGAAAGATACCCAAAATAACTAAGGGGTTAATGTTGAAATGTAGCTTATTTTCAAGATAGCTAAGCGGCGCGCCGTGCTTGGTGCCCAGCTTAATGACTACCAAAGCGGCAGAGGTCGCTGCGACGTATAGGGCTATTATAATTTTAGTCACGCTAGAGACAGTATACGAGAATTTAACTGAAGATAAAATCGTGCAATTTGCCTAGTATAATGTTCCGCTCGAAGTGCTTGAAGTGATAAGCTCGGCTTTGTTCACCCATTTTCTTGCGTTCGCCCAAGGACAAGTCGTAAATCTTCTTGATATTGTCGGCCAAAGCCGTGACGTCTTCCGTTGGGCCGGCGTAACCGCACTCGATAATATTATTGATCAACTCCTGTACCTCGCCGTCCATGGCCAGCACCATCGGTTTACCAGCGGCAAAATAAGACATGACTTTGGCGGGGATGGTGGCCTCCAGCAAGTCGCTTTTAACTAGGCAGCCGATAAGTACGTCGGCAATGTCGGTGTATTTGGGGATATCCTCAATGGGCTTAAAGCCTTCAAAGTAAAAGTCGTTGGTTAGGCCGGCTTTTCTGACTTCGTCTTCCAGCCACTTACGCGACATACCGTCGCCGATAATTATCCAGTTGATGTCTCGAACGCCCTCCTTCTTGAGCCGCCGAGAGGCTTCGATTACAGTTTCAAATGATTGAGCGGGGCTGATATTGCCGGTGTAAACTACGTTAAAACCGTCTTTGAAACGGGCGGCCAGCTTACTATCGTGCATTTTGGCCTCGTAGATCTTCTCGCAGGCCTGCGGCAGGACGATAATCTTTTCGGAAGGCAGGTCGGTAACTTGTAGCAACCGATCTCTCATTTTTTCGGACAAAACGACCAGCTTGTCGACGTGGCGGTAGTGCCAGTGCGAAACCCTCTCAGCCAGTTTTCTCAGCCAACGGCTCTTTGGCTTGATAACTGAAAACAGATTCTCCGGCCATAAGTCGAGTACGTACATGGTGGTCTCGGTCCGCCGCAATTTACCAACGATAATACCGGCAATGGACATCATGACGGGCGACAGCTGGTAGATGAAAATCTTATCGTATTTGCGTGTCAGTAGCCGGGGGATATGAAACAGGCTCGACCAGGGAAACGACAGGTAATTAAGGAAGATCCGCAGGTTGGTGTTATTGCCGCGCGGAATCTCGAAAGCTCGCCGAACATTGACGCTATTGTGTCGCTGCCTGCGATTACGAAAGTAGCCGTAACCGTCATAAAATTGGCCCTTAGGGTAATTGGGTATGCCGCACAGCACGTCAATCTTGCAATCATGCTCTACCAGAAAGTCGCAGATGTCATTAATCCGGAAAGCTTCAGGCCAGAAATGCTGGCAGACTACCAAAACCCGTTCTTTCGTTGCCATGTGACTCTTAGCTAATCATATCCCTGCTTGATAGGCCAGATGAATCTATGCGATAATTAGTCAAGTCTAAAGAAGGGGAGTTAGTTTTGAAAGTACTTGTAGTAGGTGGTGCGGGATATATCGGCGGCGCCCTAACGGATATTTTGTTAAAGACAAAACACGATATCCGAGTATACGACGCACTGCTATTCGAAGAAGAGTACTTAAAGGATGTCCCATTTGTTTACGGCGACATCCGCGACAAGGCTTTATTGAAAAAGCACTTAGACTGGGCGGATGCCGTGGTGTGGTTCGCCGCGCTGGTAGGCGACGGCGCCTGTGCTATTAACCCGGAAATCTCGACCGAACTTAATCAAGACATGGTAAAGTGGCTGGCCCAGAATTATAACGGCCGCATCGTCTTTATGTCGACTTGCTCTGTCTATGGCGAGCACGATGCCGTACTAGACGAGGACGCGCCAACCAATCCGCTGTCCGTTTATGCTGTAACCAAACTGGCAGCCGAGGATTATTTAAAAGACAAGAACGCTATCATATTTCGCCTGGGTACCATCTTTGGACTGGGTGACAGCTATGCCCGCATCAGGCTCGACCTGGTCCTTAACACGTTGACTACCAGGGCTATCGTAGACGGTCAGTTCAAGGTCTTCGGCGGTGAGCAATGGCGCCCTTTACTGCACGTGCGTGATGCCGCCCAGGCGGTTGCCGATAACCTCGAAACTAGCCATACCGGTATCTATAACCTACACCAGGAGAATGTCAAGATCTTTGACCTGGCAAACCAGGTGAAAAAGCATATACCATCGGTCAAGATGGAGGTTGTCGATATTAAATTCCAGGACGCGCGTAACTACAAGGTTAATAGCGACAAGGCTCGTAAGACCCTCGGTTTCAAGCCTAAGTTTACCGCCGAAGACGGTATTAAAGAGGTGAAGAAGATTATCGAGGAGCAGAGGATTAAGGACGTCAACAATCCGCGCTACTCCAATCAGAGTTTCTTGACCATGTTTAATACCCATCATTACGCCGAGGAGAAATAATGGCAGCCCAGGAACCAGTTCTTCTGGACGGCGGTTTAGCGGTAGACGACCGTGGCCAAGTAAGTTTCGTTAACGGTTTCAACTTCAAAGACGTCAAGCGCTTTTACATGGTATCCAACCATGCCCAAGGTTTTGTAAGGGCTTGGCATGCCCATAAAAAAGAAGCCAAATACGTTTTAGTAGTGAAGGGCGCAGCTCTGGTCGGAGCGGTCAGCATTGATGACTGGGATAAACCGGCAAAAGACACCGAGGTAAAGCGTTTTGTGCTTTCAGAGAAGAAACCCGTAGTCCTGTACATACCGGCCGGCCACGCCAACGGCTTCATGTCGCTGACCGAAGACGCCCAGATTATGTTCTTCTCAACTTCTACGCTGGAAGACTCTTTGGGTGATGATTTCCGCTACGATGCCCGCTACTGGGACATCTGGTCGGTTGAGGAAAGGTAGATGAGCAAAGCTAAAGTAGCAATTCTAGGCTCCACAGGCATGCTCGGGGCTATTACGCTTGATTCCTTTGCCCGGAGCGGCAACTTTGACGTTATCGCCACTTACAGGGACGACAAAGAAGCCCAGTCATTCGTTAAGAAATACCCGTCCGTAAAATTCCGCTTACTGGATGCCGAAAAAGACGGTGTCAATGTCATCGCGAAGGCTATTAACGGCGCCGAATGGGTGGTTAACGCAATAGGTGTCATCAAACCCTACATTCACGACGATAACGCCCAAGAAGTCGAACGGGCTACGCGTATCAATGCTTTGTTCCCCCATCTTCTAAGCAAGGCGGCCGAGAAAACCGCCGCCAAAATTATTCAGATCGCCACGGACTGCGTGTATTCCGGCGAAAAAGGCGCCTATATTGAAACAGACGCCCATGACGCACTGGACGTTTATGGCAAGACCAAGAGCCTTGGCGAAGCCTATTTTGGCAACATCATTCATGTGCGCTGTTCCATCATCGGTCCGGAAATAAAAGCTCATCTTTCCCTTATGGACTGGTTCCTGAGCCAGCCGGAGGGTGCCGAACTTAATGGTTTCACAAACCATCAGTGGAACGGCGTGACCACCTTGCACTTTGCCCGAGTCTGCCAGGGAATCATAAAAGATGGCCTGGAAGTGCCTCACGTTCAGCATATTGTGCCGGGCAATTTAATCAGTAAAGCTAATCTTTTGAAGACTTTTGCCAAGGAATTTAAGCGGCCTGACATTATAATTAATGAAGTCGAGGCGCCAAAAGTCATCGACCGCACGCTCGGCACTAGTAATAAAGCTCTCAATAATAAAATCTGGCGTGCCGCCGGCTACGATGTGCTGCCAACTATCGAGCAAATGGTTGCCGAGCTAGCGGCCTACGGTTTTCCCGCAAAGGAGAAGTCATGAAAGTTCTAACTATACTAGGTACTCGCCCGGAACTTATCCGTCTGTCACTCATTGTCCCAAAGCTGGATAAGCTGTGTGACCAGGTCTTGGTGCACACCGGCCAGAATTACGACCCGAACCTAAACGATATTTTCATCGAACAGCTCGATATCCGCAAGGCTGATTATTATCTGGATGCTAAAGGCTCTTTTGGCGAGCAGGCTGGAACCATCCTGACCAAACTCGAGGATATTATTAATAAGGAAAAGCCCGATGCTTTTCTGGTGCTCGGCGACACCAACAGCAGTTTGGGAGCTATCATGGCCAAGCGGCTGGGCGTGCGGGTCTTCCATATGGAGGCCGGCAATCGCTGTTACGACGACCGCGTGCCCGAGGAAAATAATCGGCGCATCATCGACAGCCAGAGCGACATTCTATTGCCTTATTCGAAACGCAGCCAGGCCAACCTCATCAAGGAAGGCGTAGCCGGTGACCGTATTTACGTTACGGGCAATCCGATTAAAGAGGTGCTCGACCACTTTGCTCCCCAAATAGACGGCAGTGACATTATGCAAAAGCTCGGCGTTGAAAAGGGCGAGTTTTTCCTGATGACCCTGCACCGGGCCGAAAACGTTGACCCGGAAGATCGCCTGGCCAAGTTCGTAGAAGCTTTTAATGCCCTTTACGACGAATATAAAATGCCGATGGTCTGGAGCGTGCACCCGCATACCCGCAAGCGCCTGAATGAAAACCCGGCCCTGAAGGTCAAAGAGGGCATTAAAGTATCGGAACCGCTGGGACTGTTCGAGTTCAACAATTTGCAGAAAAATGCCTTTTGCGTTTTAAGCGACAGCGGCACCGCCCAGGAAGAATGCTCCATCTACGGTGTTCCGACCGTCACTCTACGCGATGTAACCGAGCGACCGGAAACCATAGAAGCCGGCAGCAACTTCCTGTCCGGTGCCGAGCCGGAGGCTATTTTACGAGGCGTTAAAACGGTCACCACCAGCGAAAACAACTGGGAAACGCCCGAAGATTACCTAAAAGCCAACGTTAGTGACACCGTTGTGCGCATCGTCCTCAGCTACTGGCCATAACTATTTCTTCTTTTCGTCCTCGGAGAGGCGGATTGATAGTTCCTGGTGCAGATCCTGAATACGCCGTTCTAGTAGGTCGGCTCGGATGTAGGCTTGGTTGGCGATGTAGAACGTAAAGATGATGCCGGTGATTTGGGCGACATCGAACAGGCTGAGCGGCTCGGTCTGAGTCAGTTTGTTGGAGAACAGGAAGTCGTAGATGCTCTTGGTAAACAGCAGGCTCAAAAAGATAATTATCCAAACAATGATCCTGGTAATAAAACGCCGGCGACTGCTGTGGCCGAGTTTGTAGGAGACTACGGCGTTGACCGTGCCGGCAATGATTAGCGGGACGTTTAATATAACCAGTAAAAGGTATCTACTCACCGAAAAGCTCCATTATCCGGCGTTGCAGGAGGTACTTGATAATGTTAACGCCGTTCCAGTTATTTTGACCCTTGGACTTGGAGTAATCGGTGTAAATTGCCCTGATCGAGTATTCTTTAATGCGCAGACCTTGCTGTTTAGCGCGCCATAGCATTTCGGAGCAAAATTCGTAGCCGCTGGTTTTCCACTTTAGGCTGTCCAGAGCCTGCTTTGAAAAAACGCGCATGCCTGACTGCGAATCCGTAACCCTAATGCCAAAAATTAAGAATGTAATAAGGCTGAGGCCGCGGTTACCAAGCAACTTAACTGTGGACATGCCCTTAGCGTCGATGAGGCGGCTGCCGATCAGCAGGTCGCTATCGCCGCTTAGCATAATTTCTATGCCGTTTATCATGTCGTTGGAGTGGTGCTGGCCGTCGGCGTCCATGGTAGCCGCCAGGTCGAAGCCCTTTTGTTGGGCATAACTTAGTCCCGTGGCCGTAGCGCCTCCGCTACCGGTATTTAATATATGTTTGATCACATAAGCTCCGGCTTCTTCAGCTTGGTTAGCGGTGTCATCCTTTGAGCTGTCGTCGACTACCACGATTTCGAAATCGAATGGTTTGCCTTGCAGGCCCTTGCGGAGCTCTGTAACTACCGGGCCGACCGACGGCTCTTCGTTGTAGGCCGGGATGATAATCGCTACCTTGGGTTGTTTTGCCACAGGTTCATCCTATTAACTTCATAAGGTACTTGCCGTAGCCAGACTTAACGAGCGGCTCGGCGATTTTCTTGAGCTGGTCCTGGTTGATGTAGCCCTGGCGCCAGGCGACCTCTTCTATACAGCCGATTTTCAGGCCGGTGCGTTTTTCGATGACGCGGACGTATTCGCTGGCGTCGTTCATGGATTCGAAAGTACCGGTATCCAGCCAGGCCGAGCCGCGGCTCATGGTCTGCACTTTGAGCTTGCCGCGCTTTAGGTATTCTTCGTTGACGCTGGTGATTTCCAGTTCGCCACGGTCGCTGGGTTTGAGATTTTTGGCGATTTCAACCACGTCGTTATCGTAGAAGTAGAGGCCAACCACGGCATAGTTCGATTTGGGCTGGGCCGGTTTTTCCTCGATAGAAACGGCTTTGCGTTCGGTGTCGAACTCGACTACACCGTAGCGCTCGGGGTCGGAAACCTCGTAGGCAAAGACGATGCCACCGTCGGGATCGGAGCATTGTTTAAGTTCGTGGCCGAAAGTCTCGCCGTGGAAGATGTTGTCGCCCAGCACCAGCGCTACTTTATCGTCGCCGATAAATTCCTCGCCGATTATAAAAGCTTGGGCCAGACCGCCGGGCGAAGGCTGGGCGGCGTAGGTGAGGTTAATGCCGATGGCGGAACCGTCGCCCAGCAGGCGCTGGAACTGCGGCTGGTCGTCGGGCGTGGTGATGACCATGATGTCGCGGATGCCGGATTGCATGAGCGTGGTTAGCGGGTAATACACCATTGGCTTGTCATAGATGGGCATGATCTGCTTGGAAATGCCTTTGGTGATTGGGTAAAGCCGGGTGCCCGAACCGCCGGCCAGAATAATACCTTTCATGCTGATAGCTCCTTTTTAATATATGCCGTTAAGTCCTGGCGCCAGTCGGTGGGGGTGAAGCCCGTGGCCTGGATTTTACTGAGGTCCAGAGTGCTTTTAAGCGGACGGTGGGCAATGCCCGCCTTGTCTTTATAATACTCGGCGGTCGTAATATCGGTAACTGTCAGGTCGAAGCCGGCCGCCTTGAAAATTTCCCGCGTAATGTCGGCCCAGCTGGCCGGGTCGCCGCCGTTGCTGACGTTGTAGGTTCCGAATTCTGCCTGCGTGGTCAGCAGGTGATCGATGGCTTTGACCAGCTCACTGGTGAAAGTTAATCGACCGACTTGATCGCTTACAACTGTCGGCGAAGTGCCCTTTTTACCTAGCTCGAGCATAGTTCGCACGAAATTTTTGCCTTCGCCAATGACCCATGAAGTGCGCAGTAGATAATGCTTGGGCGCCAGACCGACCACCAGATCGCCGGCGGCCTTGGTCTGGGCGTAAACGCCAAGCGGTGACAGCGGTTCGTCTTCGGTGTGCGGGTCTTGGGTGCCGTCGAACACGTAATCGGTAGAAATGTGAACCACGGTGATATCATTAGCCGCGGCGGCCTGAACCAGATAGGATACGGCCGTAGCGTTAACTTTCCAGGCGGCCACGCGGCCCTCGTCGGTTTCGGCGCCGTCGACGTTGGTGTAGGCGGCGGCGTTCAGGATGTACTTGATGCCGCTCCAATCGTAATTAGCGACGGATTCGGCCTTGGTAATGTCCATTTCATCAATATCGGCGCTTTGGGCGCCGGGATACTTGGCTTTTAACGCCGTGCCCAGCTGGCCGTTGGCACCGACTATGAAAATCTCGGCATCGTTCATGGCTGAAACTCCATTGGTGTTAGATCTTTGAATAGGGGGTTCTTGGTATCTTTTTCGGAAACGATGGCCTGGTCTGGTTTAATCGGCCAATCAATATTCAGTTCGGGGTCAAACATATTTAAGGAGACGTATTGAGCGTCGGCGGACCAATGGGCATTCACCAGGTAAGTGTAAGTAACGTTCTGCTCCAGATTTTGGTAGCCGTTGGCCACGCCGCGCGGAATGAAAAAGGCTTTGTCGGGCGTAACCTTGGCCGTTAGAACTTTTCCATAACTGTCGCCCTTACGCAGATCTACCCAGGCACAGAAAACACTGCCATTGGCCACCGAAACGTACTTTTCCCAGGGCTCGGCGTGCAGGCCGCGGGTGACGCCGAGGTCGGCGTTGTATGAAAAATTGTTTTGCACCGGTTCAAAGTGCGGCAGACCCAAAGCTTCCATTTTGGCCTGCTGGTAATTTTCTTTAAACCAGCCGCGGCTGTCGCCGTGCAGTACCAGGTCAACCTCGAACAAGCCGGGAATAATGGTTTCGCGAACGGCGATTTGGTCTGACATCAGCGCCCCAGCTCCTTATATTTAGCTTCGGTCTCGGCCTTTTGGGGTTTCCACCAATCAGTATTTTGCTTGTACCACTCAATAGTGTCTGTCAGACCCTGTCGGAAGTCGGTGTACTTAGGTTGCCAGCCCAACTCTGATTTTAATTTGCTGGCGTCGATGGCATAGCGCAGGTCATGGCCGGGGCGGTCGTTAACATGGTCGTAGTCGGCGGGGTCTTTGCCCATTAGCTCTAAGATCATCTCAACCACTTCTTTATTGTTCTTTTCGCCTTCGGCGCCAATCAGGTAAGTTTCGCCGATCTTGCCCTTTTCCAGAATCGTTAAAACGCCCGAAGAGTGGTCTTCTGTATAGATCCAGTCGCGGACATTCTGGCCGCTGCCGTAGAGCTTGGGCTTACGGCCTTCCAGAATTTCGGTGACTTGTCGGGGTATAAATTTTTCAACGTGCTGATACGGCCCATAATTATTTGAGCAGTTGCTGATGGTAGCCTGCACGCCGAAGCTGCGTCCCCAGGCCCGTACGAGCAGGTCAGAACCGGCCTTGGTGCTGGAATAGGGGCTGGAAGGGTTGTAGGGCGTTTCTGGTGTGAACTTGGCTGGGTCGTCGAGCTCCAGGTCACCGTAGACTTCGTCGGTCGAAATGTGGTGCAGGCGCTTTTTGTTGAGCCGGACCGCTTCCAGGATCTGATAAGTACCGATCAAGTTGGTGTTCACGAAAGGCCAGGCCTCATGTAGTGAATTATCGTTATGTGTCTCGGCGGCAAAATGCACCACGGCGTCGCAGTCGGCTACGGCTTGGTTGATAGCTTTTTCGTCGCAAATGTCGGCTTGCACAAAAGCCACGCGGCTGGCATCAAGCCCGGCAATGTTAGCCTTATTGCCGGCGTAGGTCAGCTTGTCATAAACGGTGATCTGCCAATCCGGCCGCTCGCGGTAGACGTAGTGCACAAAATTTGATCCGATAAAGCCCGCACCGCCGGTAACAAGAATTTTCATTGAGTTTATTATACCAGTTCTTAAGAAGTTATTAAGGTGGTAACCTTGGAAACCAGCTCGTCTAACTCCTGCTTGGTCCTGGCTTCGGCGTTTAAGCGCAGTAGCGCTTCGGTATTGCTGGGCCGGACGTTGAACCAGGCATCGGCCATCTCTACGGTCAGGCCGTCTAGCGTGTTGGTTTCGGCGTCTCTGAAAGTTTCGGCAATTTTATCCAGCACGGCTTGCTTGTCGGCAACCTCAAAGTTAGTTTCGGGAATCTGGACGTAAGCTTTTCGGTAAGGTGCCACCAGCTCGGAAAAGCTTTTGCCGCTAAGGCTCAGGATGTAGAGCCCGATGACAGCCGCGATCAACCCGCTATCGGCCATAAAGTTATCTTTGAAGTAATAGTGGCCGCTGTGTTCACCGGCAAAAATGGCGTTATGGGTACGCATGTCGCCCTTGATGAATGAGTGGCCGACCCGGGTGCGCACCGGTTTGCCGCCGGCCTGCTTTATAGCTTCTACAGCGGCCCGGCCGGCAATGGCATTGTGGAGAACTGTCTCGCCGGGGTGCAGCTTAAGGAAGTATTCGGCCAGCAGGGCGGTCAGGACGGTGCCGCTGAGGGCTTCGCCATGCTCGTCGAGCAACACCGCGCGGTCGCCATCGCCATCGAAGGCTACGCCGGCATCGGAGCCATGCTGTTTGATGGCCGCCTGCACGTCAACCAGGTTCTTGGGTTCTAAGGGGTTAGCAATATGGTTAGGGAAAGTGCCGTCGAGCTCGAAGTACATCTCTTTAACCTCAAATGGCACGTAGGGCTCAAGTTCCGGAAATATCTTGCCGGCCATGCCGTTACCGGCGTCGACGGCTATTTTGAGCGGTTTTAATTTGTCCGGATCGATGAAAGACAAAACGTGCCGGATCCAATCCTCACTAATATCTTTTTCAATCAGCTGGCCGGGAGTCTCGGTCGGTTTGAAGTTATTGCCGACCGCCAGATCGCGGACTTTCATCAGGCCGGTTTCTTCGCCGACCGGCTTAGCGCCTTCGCGGCAGAACTTGATGCCATTATAGTCGCCGGGGTTGTGGCTGGCGGTGATCATTACGCCGCCTGCCAGGTTATAATTGCCGACTGCGAAATAGATCATGTCGCTGGTAACTTCGCCGATATCCCACACGTCCCGGCCTTGGGCTTGCAGCCCTTTTATTAACGCTGCGGCCAGCTCCTGCGAGTCAGGCCGCATGTCACGGCCGACAGCTACAGCTCCCTCTTTAGGCAGCCAATCACCGAAGGCGCGGCCTATTTTTCCAGATACCTCAGGCGTCAGCTCACTACCGACTTTGCCGCGCACATCGTAGGCTTTAAAGATAGCTTCGAAAGACATGTATACATTGTACCCGATGATTTTCATCAGGGGTCTGTTAAAATACTAGCGATGATTGTTGTTATTATAGCCGGCGGCTCCGGCACACGTCTGTGGCCGCTGTCTACTCCCGACTACCCCAAACATCTGCTGAAAGTTAACAGTGATAAGCTGTCGCTCGTTCAGCAGACCTATAAACGTGCCTTGCGGTTGACCGATAAAATCTATGTAGCTTCCGAAGCCGGTCATGTTGACGAGGTTAAGGAGCAGCTGCCTGATCTTCCTGACGAAGCTTTTATTGTGGAGCCGGCCCGCCGCGGCACCGCCAACTGCATAATCGAAGCCCTGGCACGGGTCAGTGCCGAGCATGGTGATGACGAGGAAGTAGCCTTTTTGTCGGCCGATCACTACATTCGCGATGTGCGGGGTTTCATCCACAGCTTCCAGCTGGCCGTGAAGACTTCAAAACAGCAAAATAGAATAGTCCTGATCGGTATTGAGCCAACCGGCGCCGCTACCGGCTTCGGTTATATCAAGAAGGGCGAGGTTCTGGATCAGGCTAATCTCGTATTTAACGTTGCCGGCTTCAAAGAAAAACCCGACCGCTCAACCGCCCAGGAGTATGTGCGCAGCGGCGAGTATTTGTGGAATGCCGGCTACTTTGTAGGAACGGCGGCGGTCTTCAAGAAAGCCATGAAGCAGCACGCGCCGCAGTTGTTCGCGGATTACGAAAAACTGGCCAAGGCCTCGCCCGACGCTTACGCCGACATGTACAAGGACCTTAAAACCATATCGATCGACTACGCCTTAATCGAAAAAGTACCTGACTTGCTGGTAGTACCGGCCACCTTCGACTGGATGGATCTGGGCTCTTTCAGCGATCTGCACCGGGCCATCGGCGGCGACGAAAAAGGTAATTATTTTGCCGGCCGAGTGGAAGCCGAAAGCGTCCAGAATACCGTCGTTTACAACCTGGAAGACAAGCCGGTGGCCGTGATTGGCCTGGATAATGTGGCGGTAGTAAACACGCCTAACGGTGTGCTGATCGTGCGCAAGGACATGTCGCAAAAGGTTGGCGAAGTCAGCAAACGTCTACTCGACAGTGACTGATTTGGCCAGGTTGCGGGGCCGGTCGACGTCGTAGCCGCGGGCCATGGCGATGTAATAGGCGAACAGCTGGGTGGCCGTGGCGTGCAGGACCGGCTGGAGTTCGTCGAGTGCTTTGGGAATGTAGATTACGTCGTCGACCAGGTCTTTGATGCTCTTGTTGCCCTCGGTGGCGATGGCTACCACCGGACCGCCGCGGGCCCGGATTTCCTGTATGTTGGAATAAGTTTTTTCCAGTAGGGGCGAGTCGGTGGCGATGGCGAAGGTCGGGAAGCTGGCGTCGATCATGGCCAGCGGGCCGTGCTTCATCTCGCCGGCGGCGTAGCCCTCGGCGTGGATGTAGGAGATCTCTTTTAGTTTCAGGGCGCCCTCCAGGGCCGAGGGGAAGGCGTTGTGGCGGCCGATAAACAGGAAGTCGCGGTAATCTTTATACTTTTCGGCTACTTTCTTAATTTGGTCGGCAGTGTCCAGCACGGCCTGGGCTTTGGCGGGCAGTTCGTTCAGTTCTTTGAGCAGGGCTTTAAAGAGCTTGGGGTTGTTTTTGCTTTCGGCGCCCAGGTGCAGGGCTATTTCGGACAGGACGGTTACCTGGGCGATGAAGGCCTTGGTGCTGGCGACGGCCTTTTCGGGGCCGGCGTGGCAGTAAACGCCGGCGTCGGTCATGCGGGCGATGGTACTGCCGACGGCGTTAACGATGCCCAGCCGCAGGACACCGTAATCTTCGACTTTTTTAAGGGCGGCGATGGTGTCGGCGGTTTCGCCGGATTGCGAGATGGCTAGCAGTACAGTACTGCGCGAAAACGGCTCGTCGCGGTATTTGAACTCGCTGGCCAGATGGACTTCTACCGGAATGCCGGCCAATTCTTCAATTAAATATTCGCCGACCAGACCGGCGTAATACGAGGTACCGCAGGCCACGATAACGATGCGGTCAATGAATTTTAGCTGGCGCAAAACACTTTCCAGCCCGCCCAGCTTGACCAGGTTTTTGTCGGCTTGGGCGCGGCCCAAGGTGGCGGTTTTGATGGTGGCCGGGGCCTCGAAGATTTCCTTGAGCATAAAATTCGGGTAGTCGCCTAAAAGGGCCTGCTCGTTCTCGTAATCCAGCAGTTCGACTTTTGGCTCGGTCTGCTTGTCTTGCTTGAGGTTGTGGACGCTGACTTTCGATTTGGTGATAACGGCGACGTCGTAATCTTCCAGGTAAATGACTTTTTTGGTGTGTTCCATGATGGCCGAAGGGTCGGAGGCCAGGAAGTTTTCGTCTTTGCCGATGCCGATAACCAGCGGGCTGGACAGGCGGGCGGCGTAAAGCGTTTCGGGTTCTTTGGTGGAAACGGCCACGATTGAATAGGCGCCGCGCACGTCGTTCAGGGCGGCTTTAAAGGCGTCTTCGAAGGTGGGCAATTGCTTGAGGTAGAAATCGATCAGGTTGGGAATGACCTCGGTGTCGGTTTGTGAATCGAAGTGGTAGCCCTCGGTCTTTAGCTTGGCGCGGATCTCGGCGAAGTTTTCGATAATGCCGTTGTGGACCACAAAAATGGACTGCCGATTGTTGGCTTGCGGGTGAGCGTTCTGGACGGTGACGCCGCCGTGGGTCGCCCAGCGGGTGTGGCCCATTACCAGGCGGGCTTCGGGTTTTTTCTTGGAGACTTCTTTTACCAGACCGCTGACGCGGCCGACTTGCTTGAAGACCTGGCCTTTGGCGCCGTCGATCAGGGCGATGCCGGCCGAGTCATAGCCGCGGTATTCCAGGGCCTCCAGGCCGTCGAGTACCATGCCGGTACCTGATTTATTACCTATATAACCGACGATTCCGCACATATTTATTAAGTCCTTTCAGCTAAACAGGTTTTGATATAGCTTCGCATATTTTTATGGAAAGACGCTACCGAAAATTGGCCGGCATGCTCGGCAATGGCCTGGTAGTCAAAGTTTTTGGCGGCCGCCGCTTCGAGGGCCTTGCCCAGGTTTTTAACGGTTTGTTTCTCGAAAAACAGACCGGTTTTACCGGGCACCACGTAATCCTGGGCGCCGCCTTCATTATAGGCTATTACGGGCGTGCCGGCCGCCATGGCCTCGACGGCCACGATGCCGAAATCATCGGCATTGGGCATTATAAAACCCAGCGCCGACTGAAAATGGTTGACGATTTCGGTGTCGTTGACACTTGTCAGGAACAGCGTACTGCGGCCGGCCAGCTTTTCCAGCCGTTTGTGGTCCGGGCCGTCGCCGATCACCACCAGCGGGATTTTCATTTCCTCACAGGCCTGGATGGCCAGGTCAAAGCGTTTGTAGGGCGTTTGGCGACCGGCTACTACGAAGCCGTGGCGCAAGGGCGGCTTAATCGGCAGTTTAAAACGCTCGGTCTCAACCGGTGGGAAAACAACTTCCGAATCGCGCTTATAGTAACGCTTGATCATAGCCTGGGTGTGGGTGGAATTGGCGATCATGAAATCCGGCCGCTTGGCGGCCCGGCGGTCCCAGCGGCGCAGGGGATCGGCCAGCAGGCGCAGACCCAGCTTGGCCAGCCAGTTCAGGCCGCGGGCAAAACCGGGATTGTCGAGGTATTCGTCGTAACGCGTCCAGTAGTAGTGGGTCGGCGCGTGGCAGTAGCAGATGTGGATTGTATTGGGGCCAGTTTTGACCGCCTTGGCCTCGGCGCCGCTGGACGAAATTACCAGGTCGTAGTCGCTGAGATCGAGGTGGCTGAAAGCCCAGGCCCTTAACAGCGGCAGGAACTTTTTGAGACCGGTCGGCAGCTTTTGCAGCCAAGTGGTGCGTATGTCGGCGTCTTCAAAGCCGGTCAGCCGGCTGGGGTCGTATTGTGAGGTGTAAATTGGCGCTTCGGGGTAGAGCTTGTGCAGTTCCAGGACCACTCGCTCGGCGCCGCCGATACCGGTCAGCCAGTCGCAAACAATAGCCACTTTCATCCGCGCGTTCCCTTATGGAACAGCACCACCCAAAAAGTTTTTAGCAGGATGACAATATCGTTCCAGAAGCTCCAGTTTTGGACGTAATAAAGATCCAGTTGGCGCCGTTCGTCAAAGCTCAAGTCGCGCACGCCGGAAATCTGGGCCAGGCCGGTCAGGCCCGATTTAACGCTCAGTATCAGGTGTTTCTGGGCCGACTGTTCCAGTTCGTGGGCCAGGATGGCCCGCGGCCCGACCAGGCTGATATCGCCGCGCACCACGTTTATAAGTTGCGGCAGTTCGTCGAGGCTAAAACGGCGAATCAGACGGCCCACGCCGGTTAGGCGAGGGTCTTCCTCCAGCCAATCGCCGTTGCGGCGGTAGTCGTTAATAAGTTCCGGCCGGCCCAGTTTCTTGAAAGCTTCTTCGGGCCCCAGGCCGCTGTAGGCCGGCTTGAGAGACCGGAACTTAAAGATCTTTACCCGGTTGTTGTAGCGGCTGAGGCGTTCCTGGCGGAAAAAGACCGGCCCACCGTCGCTTAATTTAACGGCCAGGGCGATCATCAGCATAAAAGGCGAGGCAATAATCAAAAACAGGCTGGCCAGGATGAGGTCGGTCAGTCGCTTGACCACCCGCCCCCAGCCGATCAGGGCGGTTTGGTGGACGCTGATAATCGGCACGCTGTGGAACAGGTCAACTTCTATGTTGCCGACGAACAGCTCGCTGTTGCCGGGCACGAAGCGGTAGGCTACATGATTTTCCTGAGCGTAGGTTACAATCTGGTCGTTATGTTCCTCGTCGCCGTAGAGCTCGGTCTGGATGACGGTGTGCAGCTGCCTATTTTTCAAATGGTTAACGGCGGCTGCAAAGCTTTGGTATTGGTGATACGACCGGTCTTTACGCAAGGCGTGTTTGGCGCCGCCGACCACTCCCAGCACCCGGTAGCCGGTAACGTTGCTCTTCTCAAGCGACTCTATCAGGCGCTGGGTGGTTTTGGTATCGCCGACCAACAGAACGTTGTTAATGCCAATGCCAAAGCCAAATAATTCGCGCCTAAGGCCACGGGCCGCGGTGCGGAAAAGCAAAACCAGCAAAAAGGCCAGCCCGAAACCGTAAACCGTCACCAGGCGGGCCGGGAAAATAACCGTGTTGGTCAGGTAGCTGTAACTGATCACCAGCAGGATGCCGATAAACGAACCCACCAGTAACCGGGCCAGCTCGTTGAAGCGCTTTTCGTAAACCCGATAATTATAGAGGCCCAGAAAGCCGAATATTAGCAGCCAGAAGGGTATCAGGCCGATCAGGATACCTATATAGGTGTGGGCATGGACGCTGGCGCTCAGCGGTTCGTGGCTCAGGGTAACCCTCAGGATGTAGGCAATCGTAAAAGCCAGGATGAGGGCCAGGCCGTCACCGATAATCAGGCAAACGTTATAAACTGTCGAGGAATTATTCTTCATGCGATTTTCCGGTGTAAGCTATACTAAATTGTAGCATTATGAAGATATCGGCGCTGAAGTACACGGTTTTGTCGTGGGTAAGTGGTTTCACCATGCTGATTTTGTTGTTACTGCCGTTCCACGCGCTGTTGACGGTCTGGGGGGCCAGCCTGTTCGGTCATTACACGGCCCTGCGCCTCTGGAAAGAGGCCTTGCTGGCGCTTTGTTTGCTGGGCGTACTTTATCTGTTTCTGACCGATCATAAAATCCGTTTTCACACGCTTTCGCGCCGCCTGGTCTGGCTGGTATTGGCTTACGCCCTGCTGAACATTGTCTGGGGACTGCTGGCGCTTAACCAGCACGACGTGACCGCCAAAGCCATGGGCTACGGCCTGATTGTCAATCTGCGTTTCCTGGCCTTTTTCCTGGTTACCTGGTCGGTGGCTTTAAGAATGGCGCGGGTCAGGACCCACTGGCAATGGCTGGTGCTGTGGCCGGCCGCGGGGGTGGTGATTTTTGGCCTATTGCAGGCCTTGGTACTGCCGCATGACTTCTTGCGCCACTTGGGTTACGGTGATAAAACCATCCCGGCCCTGGAGACGATTAATCACAACCGGCACTATGTGCGCGTAGCTTCAACCCTGCGCGGCGCCAATCCGCTGGGCGCGTATCTTATAATTCCGATCAGCCTGCTGACGGCCATGATGATCCGCCACGGCCGCAACTGGCGCAAGGCAGTCTTTCTGGCCGGCGCCGTCACGGTATTATTCTTCAGCTTTTCGCGCAGCGCCTGGGTCGGTGCCTTATTGAGTATCGGTGTGCTGTTGGTGCTTATCCGGCTGTCGCGCAGTTCACAGCGCATTGCTATAGGCGTTGTCGCCGTTCTGCTGGTGGCCGGCGCCGGCCTAACGCTAGCTTTCCGCCACAGCTCGCACTTTGAAAACTTCGTCCTGCATACCCAACGCAACTCGGCCGTGCGCAGTACTTCCAACCAGGGCCACCTGGCGGCGGCCCGGGCCGGCCTGAGCGACCTGCGGCACCATCCCCTGGGCGATGGCCCGGGCACGGCCGGCCCGGCCAGCACCTACAACCAGCCGCACGCCTCGCGCATTTCCGAGAACTACTTTATTCAGATCGGCCAGGAAACCGGTTGGCTCGGCTTGCTACTGTTCCTGCTGATTAGTGCCGGCGTCGGGGCACTGCTGTTTGTCCGGCGCGACGATCCGCTGGCCCTCAGCCTGTTCGCCAGCCTGGTCGGCCTGACCTTCGTGAACCTCCTGTCGCACGCCTGGACCGACGACACGCTGGCCTATGTCTGGTGGGGGCTGGCCGGTGTGGCCATGGTGCCCTACCCGAAGCTTAAAGATGAAAAAACCAAAGCTTAAATCGCCGCCGCAATTCATAAAATACTGGCTGGGCGGGGCAGTCTATTTTTGGAGCGGTTACGGCATTTTCGCCATCTGTTACTCATTTTTCGGCTGGGACTGGCTGCCTTCCAAAATTGCCGCCGACGCCGTCGGCTGGACGCTAAACTACCTTATCCAACGCTATTGGGCCTTCGCCAGCGACCGCTTGAAACTGAGCGAAATGCAGCACGTTGGCCGCTACCTGTTCATCGAAACCATCGGTTTCGGGCTGGATTACCTGATTATCTGGGGGCTAAAATCAATCGGCGTCACGCCTTACATCGGTTTCTTCATTTCTTCGGCCTTCTTCACTGTCTGGAGCTGGCTATGGTACAAATACTGGGTATTTCCAGAACGGAAAATTGCTAAAACCTCTAATTAGTGCTATAACTAGCCCATGTCCAAACGTCCTATTGGGGAGGTCTATACACCCCCGGCAGACCATCTGTTATTAGCCATTGTGCCCAACGAACATTACCGGGCATGGAACTACGATATTGCCCGTGAACTGGACGCCGAAGAAAACGAAGTACCGGAAGGCGGCAACACCACTATTTTCAGCCTTCACCCGGACGGCATGACCGAACCGGTTTACGTGACTAAACCGACTTATACAGCCTCTTTCAGTGTTAGTGTTACAGCTGGCGAAGGCCGGCTGATCCGCGGCTTGCCCGACGGCTCGGCAGAAACAGTAGAGCTGGATCCTGGCACCCTGGTTACTATCAAGCCCGGCCAGGCCTATTCCTACGTTAATACCGGCGAAGACAACCTGGTACTGCACGATATGGCCGTACCTGCTTTCGAGCCCGGTGATGACGCGCAACTAAACGTTTCTCTTAGACCCGAGGGTAAAATATCCAAAGCTCGTCCCACCAGTAGCTACTGCATTATTAAAGATTTGGACGGCAAGCCACGCGAGCTTATCCTATCGAATCGCTTTTGGGATCTGATCGGCCAAGCCGCCGCCGGCCGGTTGGGCCCTGACTCCACTATGTAGGTATAAGCAGTTTTCAATTATTATAGAAATTTCTATAATAAATGGAATGGACCAATTTAACCTATTGCGAAAGATCGGCCTAAGTAACGCCGGGATAGCCTGTTATAAATCATTGTTAACAGATGGACAGGCTGACAGCCAGAAATTGTCCAAGCGCTTAAAGATACCTCAGACCAATCTCTACATCACTCTTAACGCCCTTGTCGAGCAGGGTTTTGTGGACAAAGTAAAGATAACAGCCCAACCGGCATTTTTCAGAGCGCGGCCGCTGGATAAAGCACTTCCGGAGCACTA
>DHXS01000009.1:189091-191438 GCA_002413795.1 Candidatus Saccharibacteria bacterium UBA5150
TAGTATGCTCAAATATGTGGCATAATTAAAGGGCTATGAACGAAAAGCAAACAGCCGATGCCAAAGTCCGCCCCACCAAGAAACAAAAAGAACTGCTCAGTTTTATCGAGGCCTTTATAGCCGAGCACGGCTACAGTCCGAGCTACCGCGAAATTATGCAGGGACTGAATTATAGTTCGGTAGCCACCGTCTCTTTGCACGTTAACAACCTGATCAAACGCGGGCATTTGCATAAGCGTGACCATTCAGCCCGCTCGCTGGAAGTTGTAGAAGCCACCGAACCGGCCAAGGTTACTTCCAACCAGGTCTCACCGAGCGAAGAAAAATGGCTGGTCGAAAAAGTCGAGCATGCCTTCGCGCAGGTCGAAGCCGCCGGCGGCGAACTGCTGGAAACCAGCCTGGACCACCTGTACGTGCTGATCGGCGCTCTTAAAGTATTGGGCCTGGAAGGCGCCGCCCAAAGCTTCATGCCGCGCCTGACCGAGCTCAAGCAGCGCAGTAATTAATACTATATCTAGCGTAGCCGCGGCTTGCTACACTACTATTGTTAACAAGCAGATGCTGGAAGCAGGTGGAAATCCTGCACTGTGCCGCAACGGTGAATCCCCCAAAACTCAAAAGGGGAAAGTCCGATACAGCTGACAAATAGTCTCTCGAGCAGGAGCCAAAGCCGTTTTTCGCCTTTCAAGCCCTCGCTCATTGGAGCAGAGGGTTTTTCAATACAAGCATGGAAGTACTAGCCGAAGGGCTTGCGACTCAAAGACCGGAAATTAACCAGGGACTGCGTATCCAAACCGATACGACTACCTGGCTGGCCGAAACCCTGCACGGCAGTATGCGCACCGGTTTTGAGTTTAATTTTGACGGTCAGGAACTGCGCAGTGAGGACGGCAGCTCCCTAAACGATATTTTTGACGAATCGATTGCTGAGGCTAGAGTGGTAACAGAGTGGAATCCGTCGATGTTATTTGAATTGCGCCGCCGGCTGGTCGAGCGCGACGAACTCGATGACATGTACAAAATGGTCAGCGGTGAACTTCCCAACACAATGGTCGTAATTTCGGATTTCCCGGAAGAGTTAGCCGATTCTAAAGAGGATGTCGGGGGCTATAACGTTAATCGCCAGCAAACCATGATGCGGGTCATTACTTTAGGCGAAAATGGCAAACTGCGCATTACCACCCAGAGCCTCGACGGCTCAAACCGCCAGGCTTTGGAAGCCATCTACGCCCAAATGGGCGAGCCGGTTCAAGAAGGCGAGCTATTGTCACAGCGCGTAAATCGCCAGCTGCCAGGGGAATGGCAGGACCAGCTGACCGATAATTTAACCAAAGCTTATGACGACTCATTAACCCGGCAACGCGGGGGAGAATGGCACGCCGGTATTAGCCAGCAACCCGACCGCAACATGGTTGATACCTATGATTTTGCACTAAAGCAGAACGATTTAATCGACTGGTTCGTAGCTGAAAAAATCGCTAATCCGGCTCGAGCTGAAAAACTGCGCTATAAGCTGGCAGCCGCAGCCACTGCCCGCCATGAACGTTATCTAAAAAACCTGTATGGCAATCAATTGGTTCCCGGTGTAGTTAGTTACAGATCTGTTGTAAGCATGGAAAGTATTGCTAATCACCGGGGCCTGCAGGCCGAATTAATCAGAGAAGAGAAGCGTGCCGCCAGAAGCGGTAGAGTTTTCAGCGGCTGCGGCGCCAGCATTAAATCTGGCTCAAACGAACTAAGCGACGGACTCTCCGATGGCGAAAATCAGATGTCAGACTCAGGTTACGGGCGCGGCCGCCGGCGTCAAAAATGTGAGTATAACTCAAAGCAATGCCCCAAATGCGGCGAGAAGAATGTCAAAACCATTGAAACCGCTACTCTTATAAGGGGTGAGGGCAAAAAGTGCAGATGCGTAGTGCATAAGAAAAAGTAATTATAATAAAGGCATGAAACGAATTGGAATTTATGCCGGGACGTTTGATCCGGTGCACGGCGGTCATGTGGCCTTTGCCCTGCAGGCGTTGCAGGCCGCCAAGCTCGATAAGGTTTACTTTCTGCCGGAGCGGCGGCCGCGCAATAAACAGCAGGTCGAGCATTTTGGCCACCGGGTGGCCATGCTCAAGCGGGCCGCCAAGCCGCACCCCCAGTTCGAAGTCCTGGAATTGGTCGACGTCAGTTTTAGCGTGGAGCGCACCCTGCCTTACTTAAATCAGCAGTTCCCGGACGCTGAGCTGGTTTTTCTATTCGGTTCCGACGTCGTGCCGGGCTTGAGCGGCTGGCCGCACGCCGACAAACTACTACAGGCCGGCGAATTGGTTATCGGTTTGCGCAGCCGGGATGACCGCCA
>DHXS01000009.1:191663-192304 GCA_002413795.1 Candidatus Saccharibacteria bacterium UBA5150
GTCAGGGAAGCCCTGCGGGCCCGCCAGCCGGCCCGCGGCCTGCTGACCAGCGTCGAACGCTACAGTGACCGGCACTGGCTGTACGTGTCTCTGGCCTAGTGGGCCGGCGCCGGCGTGGCTTTTTTGGCGATCTCGTCTTTGATGAGCTTTTCGAAAGCGGTTATATCGTTGGCAATGTCGACTTTCTTGCCGTCCAGGTAGAAAGTCGGCGTGGCGCTGACGCCGAGCTTGTTGCCTTCGGCCAGGTCGGCATTGACCAGGTCATTGACCTTACTGCTGGCGAAGTCGGTCTGAAACTGCGCGGCATTTAAACCGAGTTGCTTGGCATATTGCGTGAAGTAAGGTGTCGGATCACTGGCGGCCGACCACTGGCTCTGGTTTTCGTAGAGCAGGTCGTGCATTTCCCAGAATTTATTCTGCAAGGCGCCGGCTTCGGCGGCGCGGGCGCCGGCAAAGGCGTTGGGGTGAATGCTAACCAGCGGAAAATTGCGGAATTGGAATTTGATTTGGTCATTAAATTCGGCGGCCACCTGTTTGACGGTCGGATAATACTGGCCGCAGAAAGGGCACTGGTAATCGCCATACTCTATCAGGGTGACTCCGGAAGCGCCGCTGCCTTCGACGTGCTGGGTCAGTGTACT
>DHXS01000009.1:192541-195894 GCA_002413795.1 Candidatus Saccharibacteria bacterium UBA5150
AATGACTGCCCAGAACTGCTTAGACATCGAAAACTCCTTTAACACATAAAGTATACAGCACTTTGTAATCGTGGGCCGGGCGTTATAAGCTTAAGAAATGAGCTTAACCTACGCGCTGTTGCTGTTGTTGCTGGCCCTTGGCGGCGTGGTGGTGCGCAAGACCTATTACGCTCTGCCGGCGCACGAGCTGAAGCGCAAGGCCGAGAGCCACGACCATGTGGCCGTCCAGCTGTACCGCGCCGTGGCTTACGGCAGCAGCCTGCGCAGTCTGTTGTGGCTGTACATCGGCTTTACCAGCGCCGCCAGCCTGATACTGCTGGCCCGGCTGCTGCCGGTCTGGGCCGGTCTGCTGATTGTCGGTCCGCTTTTGTGGGCGGCTTTTTCGTGGCTGCCGGCCAGCCGCACCACCCGCCTGGGCACCCGCCTGACGCTCCTAGTAACGCCGCCCATCGTCTGGCTGCTAAATTATCTACACCCGCCGCTCAGCCGCAGCGCCAAAGTCATCCAAAACCGTGCCAAAGACGCCCACACCGGACTGTTCGAACGCGGCGACCTGCTGGCGCTTATAGAACAGCAACAGCAACAATTGGATAACCGCCTGAGCGACGAGGAACTGGAGATAGTCAAGCGGGCTCTCAGCTTCAGCGAATACAGCGTTGGCGACCTGCTGACCCCCCGCAAAAAAGTCAAAACTCTCAAACCCAGTGACACTATCGGGCCGATCCTGATTAACGAACTCCACAAAAGCGGCGGCGGTTACGCCCTGGTCCGTGAAAAACCCAAGGCCGAAATTCTGGGCAGTGTGGCCTTCAGTCAGCTTGATCTGCACAGCACCGGCACCGTCGCCGGCGTCATGAACACCACGGTTTATTACCTGCACGAAATGGACAGCCTAAGCGACGCCCTGCACGCCTTTTTCGTCACCAATCACCCGGTTTTCGTGGTCGTTAACGGCTTCGAGGAGTACGTCGGCATCGTAACCATTCAGAGCATTCTAAAGCTGTTGATGGGGCATGTACCGGGCGATGACTTTGACCAATACGCCAATCCGGTGGCCGTCGCGGCCCGCCACTCCAAACCGGCCGAGTCCGCCGAACCCGAAAAGCCTGACGAAACCCCTGAAGAAGTGGTAGAATAACCTCTTATGAGAGTTTTAAGCTCCGAACTCAACGACCATACCGGCAAGACCGTCCACATCCAAGGCTGGCTACACAAAAAGCGCCTGCTCGGCGGTCTGACCTTTATCAATATCCGCGACCGCGGCGGTCTGGTGCAGGTGGTGCTCAGCGATAAACAAGAGGTTGAAAAACTGCGCGGCCTGCAAATCGGTACCGTCCTGGCCGTTGATGGCAAGGTTAAAGCCGAACCGCGCGCCCCCGGCGGTGCCGAACTGCACGAAGCCAAGCTCGAAGTGCTGGTGCCGGTCGAAGCCGAGCCGCCAATCGAAATCGACAAACCGCTCAGCCATAAACCCGACAACCTCGATACCTTGTTCGATAACCGCGTTATCGGCCTGCGCAACCTGCAGGAGCAGACCATCTTCAAGGTCCAGGCCAAAGTCCTGGAAGCGGCCCGCGAATACTTTATCCAAAACGGCTTCACCGAGATGAACACGCCCAAACTACTGGCCGAAGCCACCGAGGGCGGCGCCGAAGTCTTCAAGCTCGACTACTTCGGCAAGGAAGCCACCCTGGCCCAATCGGCCCAGTTTTATAAGCAGATGATGGTCGGCGTTTTCGAGCGCGTTTTTGAAACCAATCCGACTTACCGCGCCGAACCCAGCGCCACCACCCGGCACATGACCGAATACATCACCATCGACGCCGAAATGGGCTTCGTAAAGTTCGAAGAACTGCTAACTTTCGCCAGCGGCTTCCTCAACCACATCGTTGATCGGGTCTGGGAAGCCTACGGCGATGATCTCAAAAAGTGGAACGCCCAGAAGCCGGTCCTAACCAAAGATTTCCCGCGCCTGACCATGAAAGAAGTCCACGAACTCTACAGCAAAGCCAGCGATACCGACACCACCGCCGAAGAAGATTTGCGCCCCGAGGAAGAGCGCTGGATCAGCGAGTACGCCAAGAAAAACCTGGGCAGTGAGGCCGTTTTCGTCACCGAATGGCCGGCCGCCAGCATGAAATTTTACCACCGTAAAAACGCCGATAATCCCAAACTGGCCGACCGCAGTGACCTGTTGTTCCGCGGCATCGAAATCGCCACCATACCTATGCGCGAAAACCGCTACGACGCGCTGGTCGATCAATTAAAGACGATTGCCAAAGGCGACCCCGAACACCCCGGCTTCAAGTATTACCTACAGGCTTTCAAATATGGCCTGCCCGAACACGGCGGCTTCGGCTGGGGCCTGGAACGCACCGTCGAAAAACTGGTCGGCCTGAACAACGTCAAAGAAGCCACCCTCTTCCCCCGCGACATCAACCGCCTAACCCCCTAAAGTTGATTTAGATATTATAATATTGTTATAATAACTGTATGATACGGAAAATTATAAGAATTGGCTCCAGCCGTGGTGTTACTATTCCTAAAAAGGAACTTGAGCAACTTGATCTTAAGGTTGGCGATACTGTGGAAGTCTACTTATCTAAATCTGGTGAATTGTCTGAAGATCTCAAGGTTATTCGAGAAGCTAAAAAGTTTATGGAAATCTACGGTGAAGATCTCAAAAATCTAGCGCAGCGATGACGCATTCCTAGGATGACTTCAAGGTGACGATGGCCAGCTGGCCGTCGGCGTGCAGTGAGCCGCGCAATACACGGTTCATCAGTTTGTAGGGCTGGCCCAGCTTTACGTAGGTGACTTTCTTGGCCAGTTTCTGAGCCTTGAGCTGTTGCAGGATCAACTCACGCTCGCGGTTGGTATCCGGATCGACCAAGTGCGTCAATTGCAAATTATGCCTAATATAGCCGATGCCGACATCAAGCGAAGCGGCCCCGACCCACAGCAGGTTATCGCCTTCAACGTGGGCCTGCCGGCGGTGCCAATGAATGCTATGAATATGCAGTGGCTGTTTGTCTTCATAGGTTGTGGCCCAAAAGCGCACATGGTGACGACGGCCATGGCCGCCTTCAACCGGGATTTCAAAAGCCAGGTCCTGTTTGCGCCCGAATAGATAAAGACTGCTGACCGGCGCGTTGGGGTACGACCAGCCGTAGGCGGTGCTCAGGGCGTAGCGGATCAAATAACGCCCGCGGTGGGGATCGGCCAGGTACCAGCCGGCCTTTTCCATGGCCTGAATTAGCTCGCGGCGGGTGGCGATAAGGCCAATATTTAAAGGATCGGAAGCAAAACCGTCAGGGGTTACGCAGTATAAGGGCTGTCTCTTATACACATCT
>DHXS01000002.1:0-33843 GCA_002413795.1 Candidatus Saccharibacteria bacterium UBA5150
AAAGAACATTTATGACGTGTCAAGGATATATGAATATATACCTATGAGTCTGTAAATAAACTTACATGTGGTACCCCGGGCAGGATTCGAACCTGCGACCTTAGGCTTAGAAGTCCTCTGCTCTATCCAGCTGAGCTACCGGGGCCCAGAGATAGTGTATAATACATCTGTCCGCTTAAAACAAAAACCATCATGACGCTTTTTCTTTTAGCACTGGTTTTCATAGGCCTGGCCGCTGGCTTGGTTTGGTTCCTGATTGGGCATGATAGGGGAGAGAAGGAACCGGTGGCCGCGCTTTGGTTGGCGGTTGGCCTGGGTTTTGCCGGCGCCTTGCTGGCCGGCTTCCTGGAGAAAAGGTTGGTGCCGGATGCTTCATTCGCTGTCGGTACGCCTCAGGGCGCTCTGCTGATTTCGGCGCTTAGTGTCGGTCTTATCGAAGAAGTCTGCAAATTTGTGCCCCTAGCTTTGATCCTGAGCCGCCGGCGTTACTTTAATGAACATACCGACGGGGTGATTTATTTTGCTTTGGCCGGTCTGGGCTTTGGCTTGCCCGAGAATATTCTCTACAGCGTTCAGTTTGGCACTAAAACCGGCATTACCCGGCTACTGCTAACGCCGCTGTTTCATGCCGCCACTACCGGCACGGTCGGCTACTTCCTGGCCAAACGCAAACTAGCCGGCAAGCCGCTGTTGGGCATCTGTTTTCCGCTGGCGGCGGTCATTGTTTTGCATGGTTTGTATGACTTTGGCTTGTCGTCCGGCTCAATGCTTTACACCGGCAGCGCTCTGCTTATCACCCTGACCACCAGCGCCGGCTTGTTCCTGCTGTTTATGAGAGCCGGTGAGCATGACCAGCGCCTGGGCCTTAGCGTGGTGGGGCACAATGCCTTTTGCCGGTCGTGCGGCTGGGCTAACCCGGCGCACCACCTCTATTGCACGCATTGCGGCAAAAATGCTTAAATATAGTCGATAACCGTACCAAATAAAAATCAAATCATGAATTGCCCTAAATGTAGTCAGCAGGTAGAAGCCGGCGCCGCCTTTTGCGGTAATTGTGGCCAGGCACTCCAGCAGGTCAGGCAAGTGTCCGGAGTTGCGGCTTATGCCGTGCCTATTCCCGGCCAGCAGGCCGCCGAAACTAAAGCCTTAATCGTATTATTGTTGGGCATAATAGGCATTGTCGGCGGTCTGTTTATGGCCGTTTTTGGACTGGTGCTGGGCCTGGCCGGACTGATAATCGGCACCATCGCCAGATCTCAGTTTAGGCGCGGGCTCAACATGGCCGGCCTGATAGTTTCCAGCCTGGCCGTTTTAACGGGGCTGGGCGTCTGGGTTTACGCCATCCAGCACGACCCGCGCTTTAACCCGGATAGCGCGCCGGTCTCTCACGCCCAAAGCGCCACCCCGGCCGTAGTTAGCGCCGACCTGAGCACGCCTTGCTACGCCACCGGCTTTGTTAACCGGCTGAATGTTTCCAACAGCCCGGGCAGCTGCGACATGAGCGCCTTCAACGGCCAGACCCTCGGCACATCGACCAACGCCTATAAGGTTTATGCCGACAAAACCCAGGTGGAATCGGTTAATTCTTTCCTGGGTCTTGCGAAAAACGCCCTCGAAAAAGACGTTAGCAGTAACCTAACAGGCTTTACCTTAGACGGCGAACGCATCGCGACCTTCGCCGGCAGCCCGGCCTACGTCGTCAACACATCCGATAAAGCACACAATATTACCGTCGTGGAAGCGGCCGTAATGCACAAAGTCAGCGCCGGCTATAACGTCTTTATACTGGTGCACGCCACCAGCGGCCATTCAACCGACCTGGACGTGCTGGAAACGGGATGGCAATGGAAGTAGGCTCTAAACAGCTTCACAAACACGCACTGCCGGTAGTTGCCTTGTTATTAGTTGTGTTGGCAGTGTCCGCGGTTTCTTTTGGTAATAGCCAGTTAATAGGGCGAAATCTCTTTAAGCGGATTATTCGAGTGCAGCCAACAACTAACGGTCTAGCCAAGATTACGGTCAATAATCCAAATATAGATAAGCCTGTAACGATGAAGCCAGATATCAGCCAAGCCGGTCAGGCCGCTGTTTTGGCAATAGAATTTCACACTGCTTCGGAATAAGTTGGTGCAGCGTTATTGCCCAGGTTATGACCATTTTATGTTCGGTAGAACAGAATTCCTAAAACTACTAAACCTTCTGTAAGTACCCACGAAGCACTGGACACTATAACTGGCTTATCTTTAATTTTAACTCCGTAGACTAGCCAAATACATGCTGATATCGTGTAAAAAAGCCATGTAACTAAAGATACTCCAGCCGAACTTTTGCTTGACCATATTTGATAAATCTGAGGAATGGTCGTTAGAGGCTCTACTATAGCCACGGTAAGCATGAACCTGCCAAAAAAACTTTTCTCCACTTTAGGCTTAACTTCTAACGGCATGTTGTACTATTCCTTATATTCTGCTTCTGCGTGGTGCGGGTGGGGAGAGTCGAACTCCCGTCACCAGTTTGGAAAACTGGGATAATAGCCGTTATACGACACCCGCAGGGCCCGGTGGGAATTATAGCTAAAGTTCGTGCAGGACGGTAATCTTGGCGCCTAAGGAGTTCAGGCGTTCGGCCAGGTCTTCGTAGCCGCGGTTGATGGTGTAAACGTTGCGTAGCACCGAATTGCCCGGTGCGGCCAGCATGCCGATTAACAGCATTACGGCTGGCCGGATACCGCTCGGGGCGACCAAGTCGGCCGGTTTCCAGCGGGTCGGGCCTTCTATAAAGACGCGGTGCGGGTCGGCCAGCTCGAGGTTAACGCCGATTTTTTTCATTTCGGTGTACATCAGCGCCCGGTCTTCGTAAATCCAGTCGTGAATCAGAGTGCGGCCCTTGGCGACGGCCACAATCGGCACAAAATATGGCAGATGGTCGATGTTGAGTCCCGGGAAGACGTTAGGATGAATCTTTTCTTTAGGGGCCAGTAATTCGCCGTGGTGCTTGTGGATTTTGAGATCCACCAGGTCGGTCTTGCCGTTGATGGCTTTGTAGCGAGCGGTCTCAGTGTACTTTAGACCCATTTTTTCCAGCTTCAGCAGTTCCAGCTCCAGAAAGTCGATCGGCGCCCGCTTGATGCTGATGGTTGAATCGGTAGTGATGGCGGCGGCAATAAAAGTCATGGCCTCTACCGGGTCTTCGGCCGGCGAGTAGCTGATGTTCTTGCGGATTTTTTTGACGCCCTGGACCCTTAGCGTGCTGGTGCCGATGCCTTCAATTTGTACCCCCAGCCGCTGTAGGAAAAAGCACAAGTCCTGCACCATGTAGTTGGCGCTGGCCATTTTGATAATCGTCTCGCCGGGCGTGCGAGCGGCGGCCATCAGGATATTTTCGGTGGTGGTGTCACCGGATTCGTAAAGGACTATCGGCCGGGCCGGCTTGATCGGCGTGGACATCACCTGGTAATGGCCGGATTTGGTCAGCACGCCAACGCCGAATTCCTCCAGTCCGTAAAGGTGGGGCAGAACGGTGCGCCGGCCCAGCTCACAACCGCCGGCATAAGGAATGCTGAATTCCTTAACCTCGTGCAGTAGCGGGCCGATAAACATGATAACGCTACGCGTTTTACGGGCCGCCTCTTTGTTCATTTTGTCGAGGTTGAGCGTGTCTGGCGGTTTGATTTCCAGTTCGTTGTCGGCCAGCCAGCGAACGTGCACGCCAATACTGATCAGCACTTCTATCAGGCGGTTCACCTCTTCAATGCGGGCGACGTTTTTGAGCCGGGTGGTGCCTTTATTGAGCAGGCTGGCGCAGAGCAGGGCAACGGTGGCGTTCTTGCTGGTTTTGAGGGTAATTTCGCCCTTCAGTTCGCGGCCGCCTTCTATATACAGGTTAATAGCGCCCTGGTTCAGGCTGATCAGCTGTTTGTTGAGCACGTCACTGATGCGGCCCAGGGTTTCCAGACTGAGGTTCTGGCGGCCGTGTTCCATGCGGTTAACGGCCGACTGGGAAGTGTTTAAGCGACGGGCAAATTCGGCCTGGGTAAGGCCTTTTTCCTGTCTAACCTGGGCAATTAGGTTGCCAATTTTTTCATTAGTAGATGCCATGAGCTGTTAGATAATATCATATGTGGTGTTAAGCTCGCAATAACGATTTGGGCGGCCTGACAACCCAAGGGCCATCTGTTACAATTAGGTGTAACTAATAGGGGAGAGCTGAATGACCGATGACGTTGTGGCTGCTTTAATCGCTTCGGAAGAGAAGCGCGAACGTGAAGGACTGGAGCTGATTCCCTCCGAAAACTATGTCAGCCGTGACGTGATGACCGCCATGGGCAGTATTTTCACCAACAAATACTCCGAAGGCTATCCTGGCAAGCGCTACTACGGCGGCCAGGAAAACACCGACCCCCTGGAACAACTGGCTATTGACCGCGCCAAACAGCTATTTAAGGCCGACCACGCCAACGTTCAGCCGCACAGCGGCGCCCCGGCCAACGAAGCCGTTTATTATGCCTGGCTGGAACCCGGCGACAATGTGCTGGCCATGGACCTCAGCCACGGCGGACACCTGACACACGGCAACCCGATGACCCGCTCGGCCCATCTTTATAACTTTATTCCCTACAAAATGAAAGACCCCTCGACCGGCGAGATAGATTACGAAGAATTGCGCCGGCTGGCTCGCAAGCACAAGCCAAAATTGGTATTGGCCGGCTTCAGCGCCTACCCGCGCGAACTGGATTACGCTAAATTTGCCGAGATCGGTAACGAAGTCGGGGCCCTGCTTATGGCCGACATGGCTCATATTGCCGGCCTAATAGCCGGCGGGGTGGCCAAAAACCCCTTTGATTACGGCTTCCACGTTATTACCAGCACTACCCATAAGACCCTGCGCGGCCCGCGCGGCGGGTTGATTCTTAGCATGGGCACCGTCAGCACGCCGCTGAGGGCGCCTGAAAAAACACTGGAAAATATTCCTACCTTAATCGACCGCGCCATTTTCCCCGGTACCCAGGGCGGCCCGCACGAGCACATCATTGCCGCCAAAGCCGTGGCTTTCGGCGAGGCGCTAAAGCCGGAGTTTAAGACCTACGCCAAGCAGATCGTATTGAACGCCAAAGCCCTGGCGGACGCCATGATCGAGCAGGGTTTTTCACTGGTTACCGGCGGCACCAGCAACCACCTGATCTTAGCCGATGTCCACAAAAGCTTCGGTCTGGACGGCAAAGTCGTCGAGGAAGCGCTCGACAAAATCGGCCTGACGCTTAATAAGAACTCGGTGCCCGATGACACTCTACCGCCGTTTAGGCCCAGTGGTATTCGACTAGGCACCCCGGCCATTACCACCCGCGGCCTTAAAGAAAAAGACATGGCCCAAATTGCCAAATGGATGAAACGGGCCATCGACAACCGGGAAGACGAAGCCAAACTCAAAGCTCTGCGCGATGAAGTTAAAAAATTCGCCCTGAAGTTCCCCCTGCCCAGCGATAGCTAGTCGTTAGCCGGGCAGCATCTCCGGTTCCTGCTCGAGGGTAATGCCGAATTTGGCCTGGACGGCATCGACGATCTTTTTCTTAAAAGCCAATAAGTCGGCGGTGCGCCGAGCCTTTTCATTGATCAACACCAGAGATTGCTTGGGCCAGGTGGCCATGCCGGTTTCGGCATCATGATAATCTTTGAAGCCGGCCTCGGCAATCAACCAGGCCGCCGATAGTTTAACTTTGTTTTCACCGGCCGCCCAGTGCGGCAAGGGTTCATAAGACTGGGCCAGCTCCGCATATTTCGGTTCGCTGACCAGCGGATTGGCGAAAAAGGAGCCGGTGTTGCGCACCACGGCCGGGTCGGGCAGTTTGGCGCTCCTGATGGCCACCACGGCCTCGCGCAGGGCAGCCGGCGTGTAATCGGTAACGCCGTGCTCTTCAAAATAGGCTTGGACGGCGCCGTAAAAAGGCGGCAGGGGATTTCCTTTCATGAGGTGCAGGGTCAGGCCGGTAATATAAAAGCGGCCGCGGTCGGTGGTTTTGAAGCGGCTGCTGCGGTAGCTGAAACCGCAATCGGCGCCGGCCAGGGTTACGAAATCCTTGGCCTGCGTGTCAAAAGCCTCAACCGTGGTGAGGCTTTGCGAAATCTCCTGCCCATAAGCGCCGACATTCTGGATGGGCGTGGCGCCGGCCGTTCCTGGGATCAGGCTGAGGGCTTCAATGCCGGTCAGGCCGGCGCTGACGCTGCGCTCCACCACGCCGTCCCAGGGCTCGCCGGCACCGATCGTCAGGTAAAAGTTCGTGTCGTCTTCCTGGAAAACTTCGTAGCTGGTAATCTTATTTACCATAACCAGGCCCTGGAAGCCGGCGTCGCTCCAGACAATGTTACTGCCGCCGCCAATCATCACCGATGGCAGCCGGCGAGCCCTGGCCCAATCCAGGGCTGTTATCACCTCCATCCGGCTGGTTATCTCCGTTAAATAAGAGGCCCGGCCGCCCAATCCCATGGTGGAAAAGTCGGCCAGGCTGACATTTTCTGAAACCTTCATGCCCCTATTATATAGGCATTTTTCACTTTTCAGCGATGTGCTCGTGCTTACGCTTGCGTTCCGGCCCGGCGAGGGATTAAGATGGATAATATGAGTGGAGCGGAAACACCTTTTAGTAATCTGGGCGATCACCTGAGATACGTGCGCACGCAGTCCAAGCAGAGCCTGGCGGAAGTGTCGGGCGCCGTTGAGATTGAAGAAGGCCAGCTGGAGCGGATTGAAGCCGGCCTGGAACGACCGGCCGAGGACATTCTATTGCTGTTAATCAGTCACTTTGGCGTTAAAGACCGCGAGGCGGTGCAATTGTGGGAATTGGCTGAGTACGAAAGCGACCTGCCGGCCGAAATAAAGCTTGACGGCGCCAACGGCAAACAAATGACCCTGTTATTGGCCATCGACGTGCGCACCATTTATAGCGATAGCCTCGAGGTAGCCGTTAATCCTTCCGGCGTGACCCTGCAGTTTGGCCAGGCGGTCGGCAACTCCCAAACGACACCGGTAGCCCGGGTCGGCATGAGCCATCAACAGGCCGAAATGGTCGTCAAAACGCTTCAGCAGGCTCTGTTGCAGGCCAAGTACGGTGGCAAGAGGCTGTTGCCGCCCTCAACCGAAGTGTAAGAAATCTTACAGACCGCAATTTCCGTTAAGCTTATGCTTCTGGTGTCCAATCAAAGCACTGAAACAAAAAGGACAACTATGACAATCGAACAGATGTTACGTAGTCTTCACGACTTGGCGGAGCATACCTCTGCCCCTAAGCCCTCACCAAAACTTAAGAAGTAGCCGCCGTCCGCGAATCGCGGGCTATCAAATAGATCGTGCCGGTCAGAACCAGAGCCGCAATAGCCTGGCTCAAAGTTAGGCCCCGGTGCTGCCAAACCCAGCCGATCAACACGGCTGAAGCCGGCCAGGCCAGTTCCAATACCGCCGCCCGCGAAGCCAGCACACGTTTCAGGCCCCAATAGTAAATAACCAGGGCTACCAGGCCGCTCGAGAAGGTAATAGCCAGCAGGTACTTAAAGTTATCAAAAGTTAAGGAACCTAGTGTCGAACCGCTGCCTGAAAGCAACACGAACACCAGCGCGAACAGCGGCGTGATGCTGAAACGCAGGGCGGTTACGTGCAGGGTAGAGGTGCCTTTTAAGGCATACTTCGAAAAAGCCGTCGATATGCCCCAGGCCGCCGCGGCGCCCAGCGCCATTAGACCGCCCATAAAGGTGCCGTTGCCGGTAGAAAGATTGACGTGACCGCCCGGCAGCCACAAGAAGTAAGCCGCCACCAGGGCTATGGCCGTCAAGCCGACAAAGCGGCGGCTGAGCGGTTCGCGCAGCAGCAGGGCGGCCGTGGTTATGGCAAAAATCGGATTGAGCTGCTGCAGCAGCACGACCACCGAAAACGGTATAAACTGCGTTCGACCCAGCGCGGCGGTATATAAAATGGTACCGACGGCTCCCGACAGGAATGACACGCCGGCGATTGCCAGCCACTGTTTGCGAGTCAGCTGTTTAAACGATTTATAGGAGTAAAGCACAATGGGCGCCAATACCAGAGCGCCCAGGACGTGCTCCCAAAACACAATTACCGGTGCCTTAAGGCTGAGCTGTAGGTGAATCCTCAGCAGGCCGTCAACACTCCACAATAAAGCCGCTATTACCACGGCCAATGACCCGAACTTCGCGTATCGCATGTTGTTTCCTTTTCTGTTGCCTTTGAAGCAACACTCGCCTCAGCGAGTCCCGACTATACGGTCGGCCCATGAGTTTCACATGATCATCCACGGCTGAAGGGCCACGGTCGACGGCTATACGTCCGATTGGCGAATTTCACGCCACCCCAGAAATTAAATTGTTAGTACCTAGTAATGCTACACTAGGCATAATGCGCTGGCAAGATATCGTCATTTCAATCTGCCAAATATGCTTTGTTATCGCTTTGATGCCAAGCATAACAAGCCTTAACAAGCCGCATGCATCTACCAGCGTCATGAATTTTATTTTGGTCTGCACTATTGCCACCTGCTTGTTAACACTTAAACTTTGGTTTTCAGCCGGCACGGCTTTTGCTGTTGCAATAGCTTGGCTTGTCCTGGCCGTCCAGAAAATTAAACTAGATAAGGCTAAATAGTATGGATGATGACAGAACAATTAAAAGCACCGCAGTACATTTACGATTAATGGTATCCGCTTTGGGCGGTATTGCCATGGCCGTCATAGCCTCCGCTGCCGGTCACGGCGAACTCGCGCCTTTGGGCGCCTGGGACACAACGGCTCTTATATATGTTCTGTGGACCTGGTTTAGCGTTTGGCCGATGACGCCCGTGGCGACCAAAAGCCATGCCAAGCAAGAAGCTCCCGGCCGCACTTCGACCGAAATTCTGCTGATAGTTGCCAGCATTGCCAGCCTGGTGGCCGTCGGTTTTCTGATCGAACTGGCCAGTAAAAACAGCGGCTTTATAAAGGGCCTGGATATCTTCCTGGGCCTGGCCAGCGTCGTAGTCTCGTGGAGCGTAGTGCAGACCACTTACGCCCTAAAATACGCCCGACTTTTCTACGGCGACCCGGAAGGCGGAATTGACTTTAACGATCCGGAGCCGCCGCGTTACAGCGACTTTGCTTACTTGGCTTTCACGTTGGGAATGACTTTTCAGGTGTCGGACACGGCGCTGAAAACCAAAGAACTTCGGGCCACCGCCCTGAAGCAATCGCTGCTGTCGTATGTGTTCGGCACTATCATCATAGCCACCACCATCAATACCATCGCCAGCTTAGCCAAGTAATTGGTACGCCCGATAGGATTCGAACCTACGACCTTTGGTACCGGAAACCAACGCTCTATCCAGCTGAGCTACGGGCGCGCCGCGTTATTGTAGCACTTTAGGCGGCCCCGACGGGACGGCGGCCGATACTATAATAAGCAAAGCCGGCTTTTTGGACGTCTTTCGGCTGAAAGATGTTGCGCCCGTCGAAAATTACCGGCTGTTTTAAGGCGCCGGCAACTTTTTTGAGATCCGCCTCGGCAAATTCCGGCCACTCGGTAGCAATTAGCAGGGCATCGGCCGCCTTGAGGGCTTGGTATTTTTCATCAACAATCTTCACGGCTTTATTGTCGGCGTAAATCTGCCGGACATGTCCGCCGGCTTCGGGGTCGTAGGCCGTGACTTTGGCGCCGGCTTTCAGCAAAGCATCAATTATAACTAGGGCCGGCGCGTCGCGGATATCGTCGGTATTCGGTTTGAAGGCCAAGCCCCAGATGGCAAAGCTTTTAACCTTGAGGTCACTCTCGAAATGTTCGTTAATTTTATCAACCAGCACCAGCGGCTGTTTTTCGTTGACATTCATGGCCGCCGTGATTAATTTGAAGTCATAACCGTGTTCATCGGACATGTGCTTTAGGGCCCGGACGTCTTTGGGGAAACAACTGCCGCCACTGCCGATACCGGGGTATAGGAACTTATGGCCGATCCGGCTGTCGGCGCCGATTACCTGGCGCAGAACGTCCACATCGGCGCCCATTAGTTCGCTAAGCCGGGCCATTTCGTTCATAAAGCTGATCTTGGTGACCAGGAAAGTGTTGGCGGCGTATTTGCTGAGCTCGGCCGTGGCCGGGTCGGTAACGTACAGTGGCCGACTGGCGTTTATAAATGAAGCGTAGAGTTCGCGCATTACGGCCTCGGCCCGCTTGCTGGTAACACCTACAACTACGCGTTCCGGCTCCCTAAAATCCTTAACGGCCAAACCTTCGCGCAGGAACTCCGGATTAGACACGACGTCGAATTCACTCTTAGCGTTAGCGGCGATGGCTTTGCGGACCGCCTCGGCCGTCCCGACCGGCACTGTGCTTTTATTGATCACTACGCAGTAATCATCAGGTAAGTGTTTGCCTAGCTGTTTGGCCACGGCCAGCACCGCCGTTAGATCGGCCGAGCCGTCGGCTTGCGGCGGGGTCGGCAGGGCCAGGAAAATGGCCTTGGCCTCCCGTACGCCATCTGCCAGATCGGTTGTGAACGACAGCCGGCCAGCGGCAACATTGCTGGATACCAGCTCTTCCAACCCCGGTTCAAAGATTGGCACCACCCCCTTTTGAAGGCCGGCAACTTTAGATTCGTCGTTATCAACGCAAACCACCCGGTGCCCGGCTTCAGCCAGGCAACATCCGGTCACCAGTCCGACGTAGCCGGTCCCGACAATGGTCACGTTCATAGGCGACTATTATAACAGTTCTTGCTGGGGGTCATCGGGGAAGTGTTCCTCGTCAAACAGGACCATGGAGGCAGGCGTCAGCTTGTAAAAGCGGTGCCCGGTCTTGCCCGCCACGAAATCTTCTATCCATTGTTGGTCGCGGCTAAATTTGGCGGCGTAACGCTCAACCATAGCTCTGTCCGCCAAAGGCAGTTCCAATTCCCGGGCACTGCCCTCAACCTGTATGCCAATGACTTTTTCGCCGATGACACCCTTATAAGCAATCGCGGCCGCCACTTTAGGATTTTGCGCCAGTTCACGGCTGTGCCGCCGGCTTGGCAGACTGGCCCAGTACAGGTTGCGATCTTCGTCATGCACGTAATAAACCGTGCAAATCCATGGCTTATTCCCGGCCGTGGTGGCCAGCTGCATGATATGCCGCTCCGCCAGGTATTTATCTGCTAATTCGCCGGCTTTCTTAATCATCATAGCCACTGACTTCAATATTACAGTACTCTTAATCAAAGTTAGAACCCTGCTTGTTGACATCAGTGATACACTTTTGATACAGTAAGCATATGGCTACAACCAAAAGCAGACTCAATATTACCCTTAGTAGAGACGCAAAGCAGGCTATTGCTAAACTTGCGAAACGTGATGAAGTACCTGACGCTACGCTAGCTGCCCGCTTGATTGAGACTGCACTTGAACTTGAAGAAGATATAGTTTGGGACAAGCTGGCCACAGAACGTGATGCCAAAGATGCGACATTCATTGCTCATAATCAAGCCTGGTAATAATGAAATTTGAGGTTGTTTACCACCCTCTGGCAATAAGTGAAGATATACCAAAGCTATCTTCCGCGTGGAAAAATAAAATCCGTAGCACGATTGAGTTGCGACTCATGACCCAGCCTGATTTTTACGGAAAGCCCTTGCGAAAATCGCTAAAGGGCTATCGTAAGTTGCGAGTTGGAGACTACAGGGTAATTTTTAAGATTGAAAAAGAGACAGTGAAAATAATAATGATTGCTCATCGCTCGGTTGTCTATACTAAAATCAACAAACGAACGTAACCTATGTGGTGATTGAGACCATAGGAAGTATAAACTTTAAGCAGTAGCACCGAAAATATAAAAGTAGCGATTAAAAACAGTCGTACATAGTTGCGGTAAACGTATTTATGCAGAACGGGGTAGATGCCTGATAGGAATAGATAGATAACGTAATAGCGACTGATTCTAACTATTACTGCAAAAATCAAGAAAGTTAGAAAAAAATAGTGATAATGTGGGGCGAGATGCGTAAAAACTTTGTATGGCACGCCTGAGAAGGGCTGATAAACTAGCCCAAATATACCATGAGCCTCAAACCAGTGCCTTACCTGTAAAACCATATTAGGCTGAACGTAAGGCAGCTTATTAATTAATCGCTCTGGTATCTGTATAGCAAATGCAATGAGCGTGCCAATGGCAGTGCCGTAAATGTCATAAAACAGGAGTTCCTTTTTTCTTTGTATCCTCATAAAAATAAGTAGTATTAGAAGAAATTCCGGTATCACAAACCAAATTAATGCTTCGCCCATTGCCCAAAAGAAGACCAACCAATTCGCGTATTTACTTGTAAAAAAATATTCTAAATGACGATTAAAATTGATCTTAACTTCACCATCTTGTACGCACTTACGTTTATATAGCCAATAAAATGGAAGAATGAAGAGAATTATACAAATTTGAACTATTAAATAGTTGCCGACTATTTTGAGGATAATACTAAGCATAATAGTACCGCCGCTTCAAATTGATTATGTCTAAAAACGCTTTTGTGAAAGATTGAATTTAATCGTTTTTCGCTTCTGGTTTTTGTCAGCGAGAGTCGTAACATAATGTTTCTTGACGCTAACAAACTTGCCAGCGCAAGCGTTATAAATAAAACTATGGTTTTGGGTTCTAGTAATAATAGAACTGCAACAACACCTATATAGGCAATGGTAGACGTTATGATACTTACCCACGCTGTCATATCACCACCATAACGTAAATAAAATGTCTTTTTATTAAAGAGTCTGTCTCCCGTTGCGTCTTTATAATCCTTCATTATAGCCGTGGAAACGCGAGTCAAAAACCAAAATAGGGCCATAAGCAAGAAACCAGCGCTTTTAAAGTTTCCGTTTGCCAGCAAATAGCCATAAATAAATGGCAATGCCCCGTAGCATAGCCCCATTATAATGATGGAAGCAATAGGCTTTTTTGAAGCCCTTACCGGCTCAAGGTTATACAACCACGCCACGAATACTAAGCCCAAAATAGCAACAAGATTAAGCCTTCTGTGTGGCGATAAAAGTGCAAATATAAATGCCGTAAAAGTTAGGGCCTGCACAAAGAATTTAGCATTGGAGATTGATAAGGCTTGGCTTTGTAATGCTCCTTTCCGCTTATTAGCTTTGTCAATCTCAAAGTCTTTTATGTCATTCTGTAGGGTCGCTAAGGAATGAAGAGCCAATAGTATTACTAAGCCTACAAAAAAGTCAGGGCTTAATGATTGTGTAGCAAGGAAGTAGCCGATACCGTAAGTTAATACGCTACCAGATACATTTTGGGGTCGTGTTAGCTGTACGTAAGACTGAATACTAGAGATAGATGGCATATAAAGCGGCCGCCATCTTTATTATCCGGTTGATTGAGGATTTGGGTCTTTAGTAAAACCGACTATAGCGCCTGCTATTAAGCAAACAATAAAAATCACTACTCCTACTCCAAGCCCCCCAAAAATAACAAATGTCTTTACAAGTGCGTTGTTTACTTTTCGGCTTGAACGTATAGAGTCAATAAAAAACTTAATACCCGCAACCGCGCCCAAAATAATTATCGGGTAAGCTAGGGCTTGTGCCGCACTACTGTTAGGAAGAAAAATAGCCAAAAAGATTAACACCCCTAATCCTAAGAACATGTAGTTGTGGGGCTTTTTTACTGGCGCGGTTTGAGTTGCTCCCGGTTGTTGAGCCGGGATTATTGGAACAGGAGGAATATCTTGACTTGGCGTATTATTGCTTATCCCGTTCTGGGTGCTATTGGGTTGCTGGCTATTCTCATTATCCACGGGTCTTCTCCGTAATCTTTGAAACTAGAATATTTGACCAAATTAACATAACGAAACATACGCCAATAGCTATGAAAGATAAAACAACTGTGATAGTTCTTCTAGCGGCCAGAAATATCAGTGCGGCTATTGTTGCCGCTACATAAATCGCTGAATAAGTTGAGTTAATGTTTTCTTGCCCGATTTTAGTAGTTATTAGCTTTGCTACGCGTAGGTTAACTGGTAGCCAAACTAGGGCAAATATTAAGCCCAATGCTATCGCCACGGCTGTTTGAGTATTGAAAATCAATATACCGCCTCGCATGTACGGAGTCGGCGAGTAATGTACGGCTCGTACATAAAGCAGGCCTATGGCGAGTACCGACGCAAACCACAGCCATATTCGGTTTTTCTTGCCCAACCAAATGTCAAGCATAAATATTGTACCTACTAGCAAAAATCCATTGCCAATTATTACCGACTTTTTTAGTACGTCATCACCACCGATCGCGGTTGCGACACCCCAAGTTATAAAGGCGAGTGCTAAAGAATAATAAGCGTAAGAAAACTGGCTGAGTTTTAGGTTGGCTTTTCGGGCTACAAGACTGTTAAAGGTATATGCAAAGATACCAAAACAAACTCCGGTTATAGTGAATCCCAAAGTCGCGAGCATACTTTTCCTTTTTATGGATTACTACTGAAAGTTTAGCATATATACTTAGTTCTAATGAATATAACGGCATCCTTTCTGCTAGTGCTTGGCTTAGCGTATTTATTTGGTTCTATTCCTTTCGGAAAATTCATTGGAAAACATCACGGCATAGACATTCAGAAGCACGGAAGCGGCAATATAGGTTTTGCTAATGTACTAAGGACACTTGGCTGGCAAGCAGGTTTAATTGTTCTTGCCGGCGATATAATGAAGGGTTTTATTCCGGTTTATATCGCAAACCAGTATCTATCAACCTATCAAATACTTGCGGTAGCGTTAGTTGCTATACTCGGCCACATTTTTCCTGTCTGGCTAAAGTTTAAAGGCGGTAAAGGTATTGCCACAGGTTTAGGTGCAACACTAGCGCTTAGTCCGTTACTCGGCGGGCTAGGTATAGCAACGTATCTTATAACTCTATCTATTTTTCGGAAATCTGCCCCAGCGTCAGTTATGGCGACTTGGAGTTTAGTCTTGTTTTCGTTAGCAATTTTACCAAGTTATTATGCTTGGTTCTATCTTGGGATAGGATTACTTGCCACTTGGACACACCGCGATAATATTAAGCAAATACTAATGAACAAGGCATAAATTGTTGCTAAGCGACGCCACGATACCTCTTGAACGTCTAGTGATACTATTTAGCGTTCTGCTTGTGACGGGTATCGGTTTAACAATACCGCTTTTCCACTTTAAATATCGGAAGTTTATACGCTCAACCTTGTTTGTAAAAATAATGTTTTGGATACCTATTTTTCTAGTTTTTCTTGGTATTCTTTACGCGAGCAATGTAGTTCGTATAGGCTTACTAGTAATTTTACTAGTGGCGACGTTAAGCGAATTTATCAGTGTAGTATATAAAGCAAAAAACAGGCGAATATTAATCCTCTGTTTCTTATTTTTTGTTGTTGCTATCCTGCATTTCTATCTTATTGGTAAGTTTTACGGAACATATTTCATTAGTCTATTGATTACGTTGTGTTTTGCCACTGTACTATCCGACGTAACGGCATTCTTCTTTGGTAATTATTTAGGAGCTCATAAGTTACCTGCGCGGTTAAATAAAAACAAAAGCTGGGAAGGTGTTTTTGGACAACTACTTGGCGCATTACTAGGAATATTATTGGTTAACGCTTTTGTTACCCCAGTTATATCTTTATGGTTGTTTCTACCGCTTGGTGTTGGTAGTGCGATTGGTGATTTAGCTAATAGCTACGCAAAAAGGAAAGCGAACATCAAAGATTGGAGCAACGCGATACCGGGCCACGGTGGTTTCATAGACCGCTTATCTAGTCTGGCTGGTAGCGCAGTTCTTACATTCTACTTTATTCAAAAATTATAACTGGGCATAAATCACCCCAGTTCCTACATTCTGCATTCTTGTCTGGTACGCCCGGCAGGATTCGAACCTGCGACCCCTTGGTTCGAAGCCAAGTACTCTAATCCGCTGAGCTACGGGCGCGTGATACCGTATACTATTTTAACAGAGAAGCAAAGGAGTTGACAGGCGGTGATTATCCGAAATATGCAGGAGGCTGAGGCAGCACTGAGGCCCTACGTGCCGTTGGTGGCCCAGCTGACCGGCAAAGATACCACGCTGGACCGGGTCTGGCCGCTCATGGAACTGCTGGGTAATCCGCAGGATTGCCTAAAGGTTATTCACGTTGCCGGCACCAGCGGCAAAAGCTCAACGGCTTATTACACAGCGGCGCTTTTAGAGGCCGCGGGCCAAAAAGCCGGGCTGACGGTGTCGCCGCATGTCGATAGCGTTGCCGAGCGTGTGCAAATCAACGGCCGACCACTGCCCGAGGCTGATTTTTGCCGCCTATTGGGCGAATTCCTGGAAATTATCCAGCAGGCCGGCCAGAAGCCCTCATATTTTGAGTTGCTGTATGCCTTCGCGCTCTGGGTTTTTGACCGCCAGAAAGTCGATTATGCGGTAGTGGAAACCGGCATGGGCGGCCTGCACGACGCCACCAACGTCGCCCGCCGGGCCGATAAAGTCTGCATTGTTACCGATATTGGTCTTGATCATACCCATATCCTGGGAAACAATCTTGAGGAGATCACCCGCCAAAAGGTCGGCATCGTTCACGAAGGCAACCATATCTTCATGTACGGCCAGGCTGAAGAAATTATGAAAGTAGTGCGGCACCGAGCCCACGAAAAACATGCGCCCTTGCATCTGCTTCCTGAGGCAGCAGAGCCTAAAATCGGCTACCAGCGCCGCAACTGGCTGCTGGCTAACTATACGTATCAATATCTGGCAAAACGCGATAAATTGCCGTTGCTATCGGCTGAGAAACTGCGCCAAACGCAGACCATAACTATACCGGCCCGCCTGGAAACGCGCCGCCTAGGCGTTAAAATCCTTATTATGGACGGCGCCCACAACGCCCAGAAAATGCAGGCTTTTGTAGACAGCTTACGGCAGCTCTACCCAAGGGCCAAGCCGGCCATTTTGCTGGCCCTCAAAGATGGCAAAGACTATGAAAGCGTTGTGCCTTTGCTGGCACCGCTGGCAGAACAAGTTATAGTTACGACCTTTGACACCAGTCAGGACTTGCCGGCCCGCTCCATGGACCCCGAGATGCTGGCCAAAGCTTTTGCGGATGCAGGTGTAGCAACCCAAAGCATAACTGATCAACGGCAGGCTTTCCAAGCCCTGCTTAAAAGCCCCGCAGAAGTCCTGATAGTAACCGGCTCGTTTTACTTACTCAGCCAGATCAGGAATAATGAGAAACTGAATGAATCGTTTAATTATCGCCATTGACCGTAAGCGGGGTCTGGCCAAAAAGGGCTACATGCCCTGGAATATCCCCGAAGATGAAAAATATTTCACCGACAAGACCAAGACGCTTGGCGGGCACGTGCTAAGCGGCGGCGTTACTTTCCGGGTGGCTTACCACAGTAATCCGCTGGCCGACAGACAAAACTATATACTGACCCGTGACACCAAACCGATCAAAGGCGCCACCGTCGTCAACGATCTTGATAAGTTCCTGGATGAGTTCGAAGACAAAGATTTATGGATTGCCGGTGGCGCGGCCGTGTTCGAACAGGTCATGAAAGCCGGCCGGGCCGAGGAGATCTACGTCACCAAAATTGACGCCGACTTCGGCTGTGATCAGTTCTTTCCGGAATATGAAAAGGACTTTGTGCTCTCGGAGCAAAGCGAGCCGCGCGAACAGAACGGCTTTCATTTTAGCTACCAGATTTACAAAAAAGCCGGTAAATAGCTTAGTCTATATCGGTTTGTTCCTGCTCGGCGACTGGCAGGTGGGGGCGGGGTGATTCAATCTTGATGCCTATGCGCAGAGCGGCTTGGCGGGCTTTTGAGACATTGCGTTGAATCATAATTATAATGTCTTACTTTAACCCTTTAAATCTGTTACGCAGTACGATAACTAACCCGAATTATGTGAAAAACCTCATAGTAGCCGGCTACTCCGGCCGGTTATCATAGTGCTACAGTTTAAACCACCAGGGGAGGTGTATAACTATGACCAGGCAAACAAATACGCAATGTCACGCATCCAGCAAGTCCTATTTCGATTTTGACCGCAGTTACGGCCGCGCACTAACAGCTACCTAGACATATAATTAGGCAAATTTAACAATACAGAACAGGCCCAGTATCAGACAATAGGCCGCGAACGGGTTAAGGGTTTTGGTTTCAAAATACTTAATCAGGAATTTTACCGACACATAAGCGGCCGTTCCGGCTACCAGCGCCCCCACCAGGACCTGCCCGTGGATGTTATTACCGGCCGATCCGAACAGTGAGGGTAGCTTAAGCAAGCCGGCGGCCAGGATAATCGGCGTGGCCAGCAGGAAAGAGAAGTGGGCGGCGTCTTCGTGGCTCAGGCCCCGCAAAAGCCCGCCGACCATGGCGATACCGGAACGGGAAATGCCGGCCAGCAGGGCCAGTATCTGGAAAGAGCCGATCAGCCCGGCCTCTTTGTAGGCCAGTTTATCCAAACCGCGCTTCTGCCTGATAGTCGTTCGTTTCCGTATTTGTTCGGCGCCGAAAAGTATCAGGCCGTTAATGGTCAGGAAAATGGCCGCCGCCAGGGGCTTGGCGAACAGCGTTCGGAAGGTGTGCTCAAATAGCAGCCCGGTCAGGCCGACCGGTATGGTAGCGATGATCAACAGCCAGGCCAGCCGTTCGTCGGAAGAAACGGCTTTCCGCGTCGAGAGCGTCCTAAAGAAGGCTTTTATAATGCGGACCCAAGTGCGACGGTAGAAAATAATCAGCGCAATAGCGGTAGCCACATGCAGGGCCACCACAAAGGCCAGGTAAGACGAGCCCTCGCTGTGCTGGGTGGACGTTTCGGTTACCAAGTGATACCAGCTGCCACCGAGCAGGGCCGGCACCAGCACGGAGTGCCCCAGGCTGGAAACAGGGAAAAGTTCGGTAGTACCCTGAATCAGACCAATAATAATCGCCTGAAGGTAAGTGAGCTCAACCATTAGTACATAATAGCAAAGTGGAGGGCCAAACTAGGGTTTAGTCTTTAGGCGACAGGCTTGCGTAATAAGCCAACAAAGCTAAAACACCAAAATGTTCAATAAAATCGGGTGTCCAAAAACCGGTTACATAAATTACAGCCATAATCCATAGACTACCCCAAGTAGCTGCCAGTTTACGAAATTGCCCTGACAGAATTAGCAACGCCAAAGCACCGTCATTAACTCCGACCAGCTTGACCAAGAGATCTGGATGCCCAATATGCGACAAAAGACTATTGCTAGTTAGTAAGTCCCTAAACTCATCTGGGGCTACCCAAGCCGTAACGGAGTTGGCTAGGAAAATACCAGCCAGCCCAATCCGAAAAAGAAGTCCTTTGTTTTTGCGAAGCCATTTAGTCATTTTTACCCCTTAAACTAGCTAAGGCGTATTATAGCCCTTCTCAGAGAAGTTACAATGCTTAAGCTTGGAGGGCCACCGTAGTCGCTATCGCAACCATTCAGCCAAGCACTATTAGATAAGCTCTGGCCCAGTAGCGGAATTACGCAGGGGGGTTTCGCGTAAGAATAAGGCTGCAATAAATGCCAGTACAATGACAGGAATAGTAAACAAGAACATATCTTGAAATGACAAAACGAACGCTTGATATACATCGTGCGAAATAGACGGAGGCAACTTATTGATGACTGTAGATGAAGCTCCGGTCTGGATCGACTTGGACAGGCTCGCGTAGGCGGCGCTAGTGTGCGGTAACAGTTGCTGAAGGTGAAAAGCAAGTCGATTGGTAAGTATTGCCCCAAAAATTGCTCCTCCAAGCGCACTGCCCATACTTCTGAAGAAGGTCGCCGTTGCAGTAGCTACGCCGAGTTCAGAACGTGGCACCGTATTTTGGACAGCCAGTGTCATAACTTGCATAAATGAGCCGATGCCAACACCGAGAACTACCATCCAGATTGAAATTTGAAGCTGTGTGGTGTGAAGCGTTAAGTGGCTGAACAACCATAGGCCAAATCCAGTGATCAATGTTCCGATAATTGGGAAGGTGCGATAGTGGCCGTATTTTGTTATGAGTCTGCCACTCGTTACTAGGGCCGTCAACATGCCAAGCACGAGTGGCAAAAGCAATAGACCGGATTTGACAGCAGAATAGCCACGGACAATTTGTTGATATTCGGGGATAAACAGTATTGCCGCAAACAGTGCCATACCCGCAAATAGCGACAGAATGGTTGAGACCGTAAAAATGTCATTTTTGAACAAGTGCATTGGTATGACCGCTTGCTTCGCTTGACTCTCCCAGATCACAAAAGCAACGATAGCAGCGATGGCAAAACCAAATAATCCAACGATTGTATGTGAAGTCCACGGGTAGGTTATCCCGCCCCAAACGGTGGCCAAAATGATCGGCACCACCGACGCTGTTAACAATAATGCACCAACGTAATCGATCTTGTGTGAAGATTGTCGAACGGGCAAATGCAGCCTCGTGGCAATAGCAGTAAGCGCTATAATGCCGAGCGGCAGATTAATATAAAATACCCAGCGCCACGACAAGTTATCCGTGAAAAAGCCACCCAAAAGTGGACCGGCTACGCTAGATATCGCAAACACCGCGCCGAAATATCCAAGATACTTACCACGCTGTCGAGGTGAGACGATGTCTCCGACGATAGTCATCGATAATGCCATCAAACCACCCGCGCCAAGACCCTGGAGCGCCCTAAACGCAACTAGTTGATTCATGTTTTGCGATAGTCCGCATAGGGCCGAAGCAATTAAAAAAAGAATAATTGCGAATTGGAAAATTTTCTTTCTGCCGAACTGATCGCTGATTTTTCCGTAGAGTGGCGTTGATACAGCACTGGTGAGTAAGTATGCAGTTGCCACCCATGATAATTTGTTTAAGCCATGCAGGTCGGCGGCGATGTGCGGTAGGGCGGTGGCAACGATGGTTTGATCAAGGGCAGCCAATAGCATGGCCAGCATCAACGCAACGATGATGACCATTATTTCTTCGTGAGTACGCTCACGATCTTCAATATGTTGAACTGTTTTACTCAACGACTAACCTAACTTAATTTATTTCTTTTGCGTCACTCAATTTGTTCAGCAACTGTTTGGCGTGTGCCTCGAGGCTGTCGGGCTTTAGCAGTACGACACCTTCTTTGGTCGGGTGAAGCATGACGATAAGTTTGTCGCCAGCCCTTAAGTCAATAATTGACCGTGCGTCAGCCGGAATAACGACTTGCCCCTTATCGTTGACTGTTACGATGCCATAAATCGATAGCTCATGTTTCGTACTTTTATTACTTTTCATACTATTAGTATAACATACCAAACAAAAACGACCCAGAGGTCGTTTAAGCATAACTGAAATGGAGGGCCAGGAGGGACTCGAACCCTCGACACCCTGCTTAAGAGGCAGGTGCTCTAACCAGCTGAGCTACTGGCCCGTAAGCCAGGAGTTTAGCAAACTACCCCTGTTTTGGCAAGTATTTAGACTGCTGGTGTGGCCGGGGCCGAGCCGGTGGCCAGCTTATTGAATTCGCCTTGCAGGATTGCCATACCGACAATGCTTAAGAGGAGCAATAGAATCAAGGTTAAGACAGCCGTGACTTTACCTTTGCTGACTTGTTCCACGCCTTCGGCGTATTTCCAGATCCAGTACAGGTTGGCGAGCGGAACGATCAATAACCAGGCCGTGGGGATTTCGGCGCCCAATTTGTTAAGTTCGTTTTTGGTTTTGACCTGCCACACAATGGAGTAGATGCCAAAGGTTATAAGTGATAGAAAAAAGACTGCTGCCGGACTTCGCTGTGTCATCGCTGTCGCTCCTTATATTTAAAGTACCTGAGCTTATCTTAATACCGTTGCCAGCCGAAAGCAACACATACGATATACTAGAGTTAATGCGAATGCTTAACGGTAAAGAACTAGCCGGTTATATAAAGGAACGGCAGGCTAAGGAAGTACGTCGCTTGCGGCAGTCGGAAGGGATAAAGCCCAAGCTGGCCATCGTGGTGACGGCTCAGAACAACCCGGTGATCGATACTTATATGCGGCTCAAAGAAAAATACGGGGCCGATATTCTGGTTAGCGTCGATGTCCACCGCGTTTTCCAAAACGAGATACGCGAATTACTTAACAAGTTAAGTAACGATGACAGCGTGCAGGCCATTATTGTGCAACTACCCCTGGAAGACCCCGGCGAAACGGAAGAAATTGTCGGCCTGGTTAATCCGGATAAAGACGTAGACGGCCTGGTTCCCGGCTCCAAATTCGAGCCCGCGACGGCGCTGGCTATTATGTGGCTGCTAACCGGCTACAACATCAACCTGGTTGGCAAAGACGTGGTGCTGGTCGGCCGCGGCAAGCTGGTCGGCGCCCCGCTGGAGAAAATGTTAATAGACGCCGGTATAACACCGCGTGTGCTGGTGAAGGAAACGCCCGACGTGCCGGACGAAATCCGCAAAGCCGACATTATTGTTACGGCCACCGGTGTTCACGGCCTGATCAAGCCCGATATGCTCAAAGAGGGCGCCGTAGTAGTGGATGCCGGGGTGGCCAGCGAAGGCGGCAAAACCGTCGGCGACGTGGCGCCGGAAGTCTACGAACAGCGCGATGATATCACCATTACCCCGGTTAAAGGCGGCGTCGGTCCGCTGACAGTCTGCGCCCTGTTCGAAAACGTTATCCGGGCCGCCCAGCGCGTGGCCAAAGAGCAACAGTCCTAAATGAAAATTGGGGTGTTTGACTCCGGAGTCGGCGGCCTGTCAGTGGCCAATGCTATCCGGCAGGCCATGCCCAGCGTAGAGGTAGTACTGCGCGAAGACCGCCGGCACGTGCCTTACGGCAACCGCTCACCCCAGGAAATCCTGGGCTTCGTGGTGCCCATCTTCCAAGAACTGGTCGACGAAAACTGCCAGGCTATCGTGGTGGCCTGCAATACCGTTACCACTACTTTAATAGACGAACTGCGCCAGCGCTTCAGCCTGCCGTTGGTAGCCATTGAACCGATGGTCAAACCGGCCGCCGAGCTTAGCGCCAGTAAGGTAATCGCCGTTTGTGCCACGCCGACCACGCTGTCCAGCCCCCGTTACGCCCAGCTCAAGGCGGAATACGCCCAAGACCTTAAAGTACTGGAGCCGGACTGCAGTGACTGGGCCTTCATGATAGAAACCCAGAATCCGGACCGCCAAAAAATTGAAGCTCGTATCAACGAAGTGCTGACTGCCGGCGCCGACGTCATCGTGCTGGCCTGCACCCATTACCACTGGATCGAGAAAGAAATCAAAGAATTGACCGCCGGCCGGGCAGAGGTGTTACAGCCCGAGCCGGCCGTAATCGAACAGCTCAAACGAGTGCTTGCACGGCTTTAGCAAATATCTCACCACGCCGTTTGTAATTCTTGAACATGTCAAAGCTGGTGCAAGCGGTGGACAGCAGTACCACATCGCCGGGAGCTGCCAGCTTTCGCGCTAGACTCACGATTTCTTCGATGTTATTGCCGCCGTCCGTTATGTTTTCATAGCCTTGTTTTGCAAGCAAGGCAGCTATCTCAGGGCCGGTTTCGCCGATGGCGATGACTTGCTTAATGTTGCGCTTGGCCACAAATTCGGCCAGTTTGTCGAAAGGAATGCCTTTGCCTCTGCCGCCAAGGATGGCAATAGTGGGCTGATCGAAAGCTTCAATGGCAACGATGGCGGTTTCGGGCGTGGTGCCATAGGAGTCGTCATAATATTTGACGCCGTCCAGCTCACGGACCAATTCCAGGCGATGTTCAATACCGCTGAAGCTGGTCAGAACGGAGCGGATGGGGGCTGTGTCCTGGGTAACCTGCCAGAGGGCGGTGACGGCGGCGCAGGCGTTCTGCCAGTTGTGGCGGCCTAGCAACTTGAGCTCGCCGGTGGCGCAGATGGTTTGATTATCAATCACGATATTGCCACTATCATCGACAAATGCTCCCGGCGTCGCGTAATAGGGGATTTTTTGCCCGGAACCGGCCGCCGCAATCTGTTTGGAGGTGTCATTTTCGGCGAAATAGATGGCGATATCCTCGGCCGCCTGGTGCTCGAAAAGATGCGTTTTAGCCTGCACGTAGTCGTTGACATTGGCGTGCCAGTCAAGATGCTCGGGCACGACCATCAGGCAGACGGCGATGTTCGGCGATTGCTTTAGGTCGATCAGCTGAAAGCTGGACAGCTCCAGCACCACCCAGGATTCAGGGGTTAATTCGGTCAGAAAGGTCAGCGGTGGCAGGCCGATGTTGCCACCCAAAAAGACCGATTTGCCGGCCGCCTCCAGCATCTTGGTGATCAGGGTACTGGTGGTGCCTTTGCCCTTGGTGCCGGTAACACCGATGATATTCCGCGACGGGCTGGTCTTAAAGAATTCATTAATATGGGTAGTGATTTTTTCGCCCGTACCGGGGTTTTTGGCCAGAATTTGAGCCGGCGGCAGGCCGGCGGTGCGCACCAGCAAGTCGTACCGGCCCAGATCATCCAGGTAGTTATCGCCCAAAACCGAAGCCACACCTTCCGGAACCGCCACGTCGGGGTTTTGATCGTGTACAACCAATTCGTGGCCGTCCTGAGCGGCAAAATAATCATAAGAGGCCCGGCCTTCGACATCGAACCCCAAAATGGCAATTTTCATACTGCCATTATGACACGACTGACCCGTTACACATGTTTTTTAACTACTTCCGGATTGTAACAAAAAAATGTTACAATCCGATATTCGACAAAACCTTATACGGAGTGGCCAACCCAAAGGCGGCAACCCGCCAGCCTAGCTGGCCAGCTGCTTTTTGACCATCTCGGCGATCTGGCGGGGAGTCATGGCGGCCTTTAAGATGACGCCGCTAACGCCCAGTTCCTTAAGCTTGGGCGGAAGCTCTTGCTCGCCGACATTGGTCAGAACGATAACTTTAATATCTTTGCCCCAGTCGGTGGCGCGTAGCAGCTGCAACATTTCTTCGCCGCCCATCTCGGGCATCATCAGGTCGGTCAGGATAATATCCGGCTTGAGGCTCTCGGCCAGTTCCAGCCCCAGCCGGCCGTTTTCGGCGGTTTCTACGGTGTAACCTTCGGCCTCGAATTTAAAGCGGTACATCTGGCTGATGGCTTGGTCGTCTTCGATGATGGCAATTTTAGGCATTAGCGGTTCCTTAAACTGTTATAGTAATAAGCGTATTATGCCAGATGACGTCGAGGTGGGGAAGACGCCCGCCGCTAAAACCACCCATAAACCGTTCCGGAAGCGCAAGCGGCTGGAGTCTGATATTCAGCGTCTAACCCATGAGCTGGAGCACCGCGAGGGGCAATTAGCCCAGGCTCATAAAGCCTTATCTCTGTTAAAAGAATCAAATCAGAGCATTGCAGAACTCCAGTCGGAAAACGTACGGCTCCAGCGCAAGCTCCATCTTATAGAAAAGCGCCAAAAGGCCCTCGACGAAGCCAAGGACGACTTTGTCAGCATGGCCAGCCACCAGCTAAGAACTCCCCTGACCAGCGCCAAGGGCTACCTGAGCCTGGTGCTGGAAGGCGATGCCGGCCCGATTAACGACGGCCAGCGCAAACTGCTGGCCCAGGCCTTTTCCAGCTCCCAGCGCATGGTTTACCTGATTGCCGATCTGCTGAACGTCTCGCGCCTGCGCACCGGCAAGTTTTCCATCGAAAATTCCCCTGTTAATCTGGCCGATGTAGTCGAGGAGGAACTCGACCAGCTAAAGCCCGAAATAGCCGCCCGTTCCCTTAAAGTAAGCTATCAAAAACCCAAGCAGTTCCCCCAACTGATGCTCGACGACACCAAAATCCGCCAGCTAATCATGAACTTCGCCGACAACGCCCTTTATTACACCGCGCCTGGCGGCAAAATCACCGTTAAGTTGGCCGAAACCACCCACAGCGTCGAGCTGAGGATTATGGATGAGGGCATTGGTGTGCCAAAAGACGAACAACACCATCTGTTCACCAAGTTTTACCGAGCCACCAACGCCCGCAAGGCCCGCCCCGACGGCACCGGCCTGGGCCTCTACATGGCCAAAAAGGTCATCATCGCCCAGGGCGGCTCAATTATATTCAACAGCGAGGTAGGCAAGGGCAGTACCTTCGGCTTTATATTCAGCAAAAGCCAGCTGGCCGTGTCTCCTGTTTAATACGCTTATGCATATTATCAGCACATAATGTTGACAAACTATAATGCTTGTGATATATTGATGCCAGAACACTTTTTGTGCCCTTAAGCACAAGCGGTGTGGGAATCATTAAGCACCAAGTAATTGGTGGAGAAGAGGAGAGAGTACAAGGATGAATCGTAACTTTAATCAACTACCGCAGGTTCAGGATCCTACGCAACAGGATCCCGGTCTAATTAGCAAAGGCCTTGATCTGTTAAAGGCCGGTAAAGAGAACCCTCTAGCTGTCGTAGCTTGTGCAGCTGCTATAGGTGGCGGTGCCTTTCTTTCTACCGAACTTGGCAGCGGCGACAATGAAGCTTACGCCCAGTCTGCTCCTGCTACTGTAACAATCACTCAAGAAAACGCTTTTGCCAAGTTTGGCAGCAGCCAGATGTCCGAATCAGATGTGGCAAGCGCTAAGGTAACCTTCCTGGAGAATATTAAAGCCAAGGGCATGCCCACAAAAGTCCACCAGCGCCTCGAAAGGGCCGGCAACTGTAAAACCGTTGACGGTCGTAAGCAAGTCCTTTACAGCCAGGGCCACGACGTAAACAGCATGAGCCAGTACGGCCGTGACTTGCGAACGTCACGTGTCTGTTTTGAGAACGGCAAATGGATCCGTGTTAAATGCGGCAACATCGAAATCATCAAACATGCTCCTCCGAAGCCTCCCGTCCCGGGCAAAGTCGTATGGGTCAAGTCATTCGCCAACGCGAGCATCAAACTGCACGCCGACGTTACAGCCAAGGCTGCAGCCGAGTGTCACAGTCCGGACAATGCTGTAGCTGCCATCGCTTACGGTGAAGGTAGCGCAAGGGCAGACGTCCAGGAAAGGCTGAAGGCCTTCGTGAAAGCAAAGGGCAACAGCCTGATCAGCCTGACAGGCAGTATGGAAGGTAAGGCATCGGCCACGGCTAGCGCCAAAGCTATTGCGTTCTGCGCAGAGCAGAATCGGCCTGCCGAAACGGTTACTGTTACTACTACTCAGACTACCACCACTTCTACAACTCCTACCAAGGACGGTAGCACAGGTGCCGGCTCTGGTACTACCGGTACTACTTCAACCGGTTCGACTGTAGGCGGCACCGGTTCGGGCGGTACAGCCGGTAACACTACCGAAATGTACCCTTGCTACGACACCAACGACAGTTCTAACGGTGACCTCAACCCGAACACCTCCGGGGCTACTATGTACAGTTCTACGCAACCCGATCAGTTCGGTTACTGTGTAGGCCCGGCTAAAGCAACGGTTAACGGCTAAGAAAGCCAATAAGGAAGGAATTAAGATCATGCATATTAAATTACGATCCAAAGCACTCCTGGCTAGCTTGCTTACCATTGTCGCTCTGGCAGGTGCACCGACCGCTACGGTATTTGCCGGCTACGCCCCATCGGGCCGCGCCACATTTACCTGTAACACTCCCACAGATTGCCCGGGCGCCAACTACGTAGTCTTCAACTCGTTTACTAACGCCCCTAACTACGGCGACGAGCGCGCTTTCTTCGACGGTAAAGACGCCGGCGATACCAGTGCTAACGGCTATCTGGATAAGGTCACCGTTCACGACGGTCAGCGCCTGACCCTGCGAGTTTACATCCACAACAACGCTAACCCCGGCGCCATCGGCGTAGCTGCCGCTACGGCACACAACACCAGCCTTCAGGTTCTACTGCCGCTGCAACAGCTTAACAACAGCTTTGCCGCCGCTACCGTTCGCGCCGATAACGCTAACCCGGTCGCCGTTAGCGACACCGTCGACTTCACGGCCGCTACTCCGTTCACCGTCGACTTCGACACCACCCAGCCGGTACAGATCACCTACCGCCCTAACGGCACAGGTTCATTTGTAACCCGTACGCTTCCTGGTACCTCGATTGTCAATGCCAACCATGTCCTTAACGCTAACTTTGGTGATTGGAACGGTTGTTTTAACTTCTCAGCCCTGGTTACCATGACGGTACTGGTCCACATGCCTAGCACTCCTCCGCCCCCAACTCCTCCGACACCTCCCGTCACACCGCCCACCACCACTACGACCAATTCCAAAGGCCCGGCCCCAACTCAGTTGGTCAACACCGGTCCTGGCGAAGTAGCCGGCATATTTGCCGCCACCACTGTCGCCGGTGGACTCAGCTACCGTTGGATGCTGAGCCGCCGCCTGAGCCGCCAGTAATCTGTGGATAAACACTAGCGTAAAGTCGGCTTTTGTGCTACTGTTTGGTCAGATAGAAGAGCACAGACTGACCGCTCGAAACAAAACAAAGATCTCATGCAAGGCCCCTCCCAGATGAGGGGTCTTGACTTTTATAGTATAATAATGTAAAATAGCCCTATAGATAAGGTGCAATGATAATGGAGAGAACAGATATACCCCACAGGGGTTATGATCCTAACGCCCTCGCGACCATCTCTAGTCGCGTACGGGCCGCGCTGCCTCTTATAGGCGTAACGGCGGTCTTGGCTATTAGCGGGGAATCTCTAGCCGCTCCCGATACGGCTTCGGCTGACTGTGTTACGACTCAAACTGCCGACGGCGTTAATCATACCAGTTGTCAGTCAAGCTCCTCGGAAAACTGTGCTATTACTACCCAGAACGGCGTGACTACTAATAATTGCGAGCCTGCCACTGCTCCAAAACCTCCCGAGGCTCCTAGCACGGCCCCTCCGCACTCTACCGATCAGCCCAAACCCCAACCGCACGAACCGCATAAACCGGCACATCATCCAAAACCCAAGCCTCATCATCAGCCTTCTAATAGCACGCAGAGAGGGACGCTTGATTACTATAAAGATCCGCTCCGAGACATCCACCACCTAATTGGCCGACGTATCGATATGGGAGTGGACTATAGCGGCTATGGAAATGTACATGCTCTTGGCAAGGGCGTAGTTACCGTTGTTAAGAAAGGCACCTCGGCTTTCTGGCGCGGCGAAGGTGGTAATGTGGTTGTTTATCGCCTAACGGAGGGGCCGGCTAAAGGGAGCAACGTTTTCGTGTCGGAAAACTGCACACCTACGGTATATAGGGGAGAAAAAGTTACTACAAATACCACTGTTTGTTACATGCATGACCATCGTCCCAACATTGAAATGGGTTGGGCCCAAGGCGGAGGCTCAGATAAGCCGGCCGCTTGGCGAGTCTATACCCCGGCCGGCAACCCGGATGGCTCCAAAACGGCTTACGGTGTCAACTTTTCACGACTTATGGGGTTATTGGGTGCCCCCAGGGGTAATACCACTCCGGGACACGTCTCCACTAATCCCAATAGAACTGTCGGCAGGATCCCTCGTGACTTCCCGCGGTGGCTGAGTTAATAAGTGTCTCGTATCTGTTATAATTGAGCAGTTGCGATTCGTGGTCCCGTCGTCTAACGGTTAGGACACCAGGTTTTCATCCTGGCAATCGGGGTTCGATTCCCCGCGGGATCACCAGTTATGCAGCTTCCGGTATTTCTGCTACACCAACAGCGCCTAGATGTACTATAAGCTGCTCTGTATGTAGAGCAACATAATCTGGCTCCATCCCTGGTCCATTAATTTGTAGGTTGTGGAAGGCTATCTGTCGCCAGTGAGCGGCAGTTGTTCTATCTATTACTGGTATATCTTCTGCAAGTCCCGGCTCCGCATCTTCGGAAGAACGAGGAATAATAGCTTCAGGCGGAGGAATTATGAAAAACTGTCTATTATTCAGTATTTCTTCGGCGGGTAGGGGCTTGGCAATTTCTAATCCGGGGCCTAGTCTAACAACGTTCATTACTACTCCTTCGGGGTAGAGCCCCGATAGACTTTATTAAGGTTTTTATTGTTTACCCTCACAATTGTCATTATCCACCCGAATTTTTAAAATGCAAGTGAGAAAATTGTCACATACTATCGTCGCGTTATATACTGAAGCATAAGTGTTACTTTAGGGGTGGAATGTTTACAAAGCAGACGATTGAGGATATTGATCTACAAGGTAAAACGGTGCTGCTCAGGGCCGACTATAACGTCCCGCTGGATGGCGGTAAAATTACCGATGATTTTCGCATTAGACAGTCCTTGCCGACCATTAAGTACCTGCTTGGTAAAGATGTCAGATTGATAATTTGTTCGCACCTGGGGCGGCCTTCTGGGCCGGGCGACACGGCCAATAGCCTGTTCCCGGTGGCCAAGCGGCTGCATCAGCTGCTGGATAAACCGGTGGAATTTGCTACCGATTGCATCGGTCCGGCCGCCAAAAAAGCCGCCGCCGGTCTGAAGCCCGGGCAGGTACTATTATTGGAGAACCTGCGCTTTCACCCCGAGGAAAAGGCCAACGACATCGGTTTTGCCAAACAGCTGGTGGCTGCTAGCGGCGCCGAGGTTTTTGTGCAGGACGGTTTTGGGGTGGTCCACCGGGCCCACGCCAGCACATCGGCCATCACTCATTATTTGCCCAGTGTGGCCGGCCTGCTGTTGGCCAAGGAAGTTGACACCATAACTAAGGTTGTCGAGCAGCCGGAGCGGCCTTTGATGGCCATAATCGGCGGCGCCAAAGTAGCTGACAAGCTGGAAATTTTGCAACGCTTTATTAAAATTGCCGACTTTATCGCCATTGGCGGCGCCATGGCCCATCCTTTCCTGGTGGCCCGCGGCATCGACATTGGCGACAGCCTGTACGACAAGGCCGAATTGCCGCACGCCAAGGAGATTTTGCGCGCCGCCGAGGCCGAGGCCCACAAGCGTCCCTTTGTTTTTGCCGTGCCGCACGACGGCGTGGTGGCCGAAAAAATCGACAAGGCCGCCTCGACCCGGATTGTGGAGTGGACTTCGCACACCATGGCCGATATCGAGCACTACCCGCACCGCGTGCCGGCCAAAGCCGGCACCGTCCGGGCTCGCGAAAAAATCCTGGACATCGGGCCTTTTAGTGCTTCGCTGATCGCCGGCGGCATTCAATTGGCCGAGACGGTAATATGGAACGGCACCATGGGCGTTACCGAAACGCCAGGCCTGCAGGGCCCCATCGGCCCCACGGCCCACGGCACCCAAACGGTAGTTGAAGCCTTACTCGGCGAACTTGGCAATAAGCCTTTCACGGTGGTGGGCGGCGGCGACACCGTCGGCTACGTAGGCTCGCACCATCTAACAGATCATTTTGACTTTGTTTCCACCGGCGGCGGCGCCAGCCTGGAGCTGATGGCCGGCCACAAATTACCCGGCGTAGAGGCCTTGAGGGGCAAAAAGTAGGATACAATAGCCATGAGCACCATGAAACGCATTCTTATTGTCGGTAACTGGAAAATGAACCTCACCGTGCACGAGGCCAGCCTGCTGGTGAAGCGCCTGCACGATAAAATCCAGGTGCATCGCGACATAGAGGTGGTACTGGCGCCGTCCATGCTGGCTTTGCAACCGGTCAGCCAGGAAATCGACAAGCGTAAATTCAAACTGGCCGCCCAGGACGCCTTTTATAAAGACGAGGGCGCTTTCACCGGCGAAGTCAGCTTTACCATGCTGCGCGGCTTGGTGGATTACGCCATAGTCGGCCATTCCGAACGGCGGATTTACTTCCACGAAACGCTCGAGGTGGTGCGCGACAAGGTGAAGGCCGCCGTCCGCAACGACATCACGCCGATTCTTTGTGTCGGCGAAACCAGCCGCGAAAAGGCCGCCGGCGAAACCAGCCGCGTTATCCACGACCAGGTCACCACCGCCCTATCCGACCTGACGCCTGAAGAAGTCGAAAAGGTAGTTATAGCCTACGAACCGGTTTGGGCCATCAGCACCTTTGGCGGCGAGCTGGCCAAGCCCGATGCCGTCAAAAAGACCATGGATCAAATTCGCAACCTCGTAAAAGAGCTTTACGGCGCCGAAACGGCCGAAGCCCTGCGGGTCATTTACGGTGGCAGTGTCGACGATCACACGGCCGGGGGCTACTTGGCGATTGAGGGCGTTGACGGCCTGCTTCCGGGCAGTGCCAGCCTTAATTACCACAAGTTCGCCGGCATAATCGACAGTGCCTACCGCCAGCTTCACAAGAAGGACAAGCAAGATGGCTGATTCGAAAAAGGTTGAGGTCAAAATGAGTGATGACGTAGCGCATCCGGATAAATCCTCGCCGGACGATACCTCGCGCCCAATTATTGTTACTAACCGCCCGATTATCAAAGATCCCATGACGGTCGATCAGGACGCCGCCCAGATGCTTGCCAAGGAACCCGCCAAGCTCAAAAAACAAACAGCGCCCGATCTTAAACCGCTGAGCGCTCCAACTTTGCCGGAAGACAAACCGGCCGATCTGCCTGAAGTACCGATCGAGACCGCCATTAAAGCGGCCGCCTCCCGCCGCCAAAAACCAGCCGACGAGGAAGCGAAAACTCACGAACTCGAGCCGGAAGAGAAGGTCGAAAAAAAGGACGAAAAACCGGAGATCAAAAAAGAGGCCGAAAAACCAAAAGTCGAGGAACCAATACCCGAAAAAGAGACCAAGGAACCGTCTAAAGAAATGGTTGTTCAGCCTGATGAAAAGCCGGCGCTGGAGCCGGCGCCGGCGAAGCCCGAAGTTAAACCTGAGGCTGAACCCGAACCCGAACCGAAGCCTGATACCGAAGAGCCGGAAAAAACCGATGAAAAAACCAAAAAAGAACTCACCGACAAAGTGGCCGTCGCCGAAGCCGAAGAGGCCAAGCGCACGGCCGAAATCCAAAAACTTATCGAAAGCAAAAAGTATGTTTTGCCGATCAACAGCGTCGAAAAGCGCCGCACCAAGCGCTTCATGGCGCTAGGCATCTTACTGTGTTTGCTTCTGGCGGCCGCCTGGGTGGACATCTCTCTCGACGCCGGCTTGATCCACATCAACGGCCTAAAAGCCGTCACCCACTTCTTCTCAACCTAAGCCGGCTGGCCCAATATAAGCTTTTGGGCGTATTCAATTATTATAAAAATTTCTATAATAATCCGAAGTAGCTCAAACCAAACGTATGATAAACCGAGCCCTGCTGCCTGCAGAAGTCACAACAGCTTTAAGATAGTTACTTTGCTAGAATAGTAAGGTGTTAGACAAGCTTCTGGAGGGGTTGAACCCCGAACAGCGGCGAGCCGTGGAGACAACCGAAGGGCCGCTGTTGATTCAGGCCGGGGCCGGGTCGGGCAAAACCAAAACCCTGACGCATCGCATTGCTTACTTGATTGCTACTAATAAAGCCACGCCCTTTAATATCCTGGCCGTGACTTTTACCAATAAGGCCGCCAAAGAAATGCGCCAACGAGTGGCCCGTTTGCTGGCCGAGAATCCTGAAAATAGGGGATTTATGCCTTATATGGGTACCTTCCACGGAATTTGCGTGCGCCTGCTGCGGCAGGATGGCGAAGCGGTCGGGATTCCGCGCAGCTTTGTGATTTTTGACGAGTCCGATCGCCAGGCGGCGGTCAAGCAGGTCAGTAAGCAATTGATGATCGACGAAAAAGCTTTTCCGCCGCGCTTACTGAGCGGGCTGATCAGCAGCGCCAAAAACGAGATGATTTCGCCGCCGGAATACGCCGGCTCGGCCACCAGCCCGGCCCACGCCGCGGCCGCCAAGGTTTATCCTTTGTATGAAAAATCTTTGCGCGAGGCCTCGGCGCTGGACTTTGACGATTTAATAAACCGCACCGTGCAAATGCTCAAGAGCCAGACCGAAATCCGCAAAAAGTGGCAAGCCCAGTTTAAATACATCATGATCGACGAATACCAGGACACCAA
>DHXS01000002.1:34033-34317 GCA_002413795.1 Candidatus Saccharibacteria bacterium UBA5150
TCGACGAATACCAGGACACCAATGCCGCCCAGTACCAGCTGGTTAATTTGTTGACCAACGCCGACAAAAATATCGCCGTAGTGGGGGATGACTGGCAAAGCATTTACAGCTGGCGGGGCGCCGATTTCCGCAACATTTTGAAGTTCGAAAAGGATTTTAAAGATTGCACGGTCATTAAACTGGAGCAGAATTACCGCAGTACCAAGCACATTTTGGACGCCGCCCACGCCGTGATTACCAAAAACGCCCAGCGCTCCGAAAAGCGGCTCTGGACCGACGCCGGC
>DHXS01000013.1:0-3878 GCA_002413795.1 Candidatus Saccharibacteria bacterium UBA5150
GGCCTACAGCCCGCGGGCTGCCCATTTCTTGTGCAGCTTCGAGTTCGGTTAAGGCACCTATGTCGCCCAAATCCTCAGGGATATCCTGTGTTCCTCTTTCAAACCGCATGATTTTTCTCCCAAATATGTGTTAAATATCTTACAAGCGTTTTATACGCCCGGAGAGACAGCTTGTCAAATGATAATGGTGGGCGAGGAGGGAATCGAACCCTCAATCCGTGAGGAACACGATTTTGAGTCGTGCGCGTATACCAGTTCCGCCACTCGCCCAGCTAAGCACTATCGCGATAGTCTTCAAGGGGTAATTGTACTATACTTGAGAACAGAGAGCCAACTGAAGGCTCATGATTTGTATGGCTACAAACCCCTCCAACCCACCGCATGATGATCTGCCGCCGGGCACACCGCCGCTGGCGGCTGATGCTCCCGATATATCGACGGCCGCCGCCATGATCCGCGACAAAGTGGCGCGGCTTTACGACGATGAGCCTGATGCCGGGCAGGCCGCCGCCGAAGTGGCGCAGATGCCCCAGCGCAGTAAGCACCAGCAGTTTATGTACGAGCTGGGCGCCTCCGGCAAAGATCTGGCGGCCATCCAAACCGCCTGGCACAATTATTACCAGAGCCTGCCGGCGGCTGAAAAACACCAGGTCTGGCAGGAATTTTACGCCAGCCAATCGTTATTGACCGGTGGGTCGGATTCCCAGCGGCTGGCTCAGCACAAACAGCAGGCCGCCCAGGGACACCGGGCCCGTAAACTGCGCGAGGCCCGCAGTACCGGCGAGATCCAGGCCGCCATCCGCCGCAGTGTAACGGGCGGCGGCAAGCTGAAAACCAAGCAGCATCTGCAGTCTTTGCTGTTCGGGTTGGGGATGGGTTTTATTGTGCTCTTCATTTTTCTGTTCGGCTTCTTTAACGAGGTCTTTATCGCGCCCTTTATCCAGCCCAGCCGGGTGACCGCCGCCACGCCTTTAATAGTCAGCAGTGACAGCGTGGCGCCCACCGATAAGCCAGAGGTTATTATCCCCAAAATTAATGTGGAGATCCCGGCTAATTATGATCAGACCTCTACCAACGAAAGCGCCATTGAAAATGGGCTGGAAACCGGTGCCGTGCACTATCCGACCACCGTTCTGCCCGGCCAGACCGGCAACACCGCCTTTTTCGGCCACAGCAGTAACAACATCTTTAATAAGGGCCGGTACAAGTTCGCCTTTGTGCTGCTGCATACCCTGGTGCCGGGCGACACCTTTTACCTGACCTACGGCGGCAAGGTCTATGTTTATAAGGTTATAAGCCGTGACATTGTCGATCCCGGCAATGTCGGCGTGCTCGGTCCGGTAGCCGGCCAAACCGCCACCGCCACGCTGATTACCTGTGACCCGCCGGGCACCAGCCTGCGCCGGCTGGTGGTGGTCGGACAGCAGATCACCCCCGATCCGGCGGCCAACGCCAAACCGGCCGATTCAATTGTCAGCCCCGGCGCGCCGAACGCTTTGCCGGGCAACGGCCCGACACTGTGGGGTCGCTTCATCAGTACCACGATAGGCAAAGTTATCACCGTCAGCGTACTGGTGTTGATGTTCCTAATCGTTTTTCGCTCGCTGAACTTTGGACTTATCAAGCTGGTAAGTTAGCGGTCGGCCGGTGCCAGCAGGGAAGTCTGGGTGAGCTCGAACTGCCCGGCGGTCGCCGCCGGCGCCAAGCCATAGACGAAGTTATAATCCGGCGCGAAGGCCGGCAGATAGCCGCTAACGGCCGGCATTAATTGACGGTAGTTTAGGTTGTCGTAGTCCAGCACAGCCAGCTTGCCCTGGCTGACGTAGGTCAGACGGTCGCCGTCCATCCAGCCGGCGTGCGGCTGGGGCGCGTCAATCGGGGTGGTGGTGGTGTAGTTATGGCCGATTTTATTTTCGATGTCATAAACCCCGAAGTGGTTGCCGTTTTCGGCGACGATAAACTGGGCATTATCCGAAAAACTGAGGTAGTTGGCTTGTTCGACACGCAATACTTGAGTCGGTACGGGCGCCTGGCCCGGCAGGTTGTCGAGCTGACCGGCAGGGTCCTGGTAAATGTAAACCCGGTTATCGCTGGCGGCGCCGGCCGCGACATACATCGTACCGGAGTATTTGGTGAGATCCACCAGATAGCCCGTGCCGGCCGGCAAGAGGCGGACGGTCCAGGTTTTATTGCCGTCATTTAGTCGCACCGCCACTTTGCCGGCCGCCGTGCCGGCGTCCGTCACATAAAGCAAGCTGTTGTCGCCGTAGCCCTTGAAGGCCAGGACATGCTCCAGGCGGGCGGCCGGCGCCGGACTCCCCAGGCTGGCCGTTTTTAGCGTTTTGGCGGCCTGGTCGTAAAGATAATAACGGTCGTACTTGCGGTTAATCAGCGACAGCAGGTCGGTCTTCAGGGACAGCGTGTTGGTCAGGTTAAGCGATTTGGTCGGATCGCCGCGGTCGACCAATATATATTCCGTTTTGCCGTCAAAAATGTGCTGCAGTAGCAGGTGGTTATTGTCGTCGGCCCACTCGCCAAGCTGCCAGCTCTCGCTGGCGGCGGGCTTGGTCAGCAAGCCGGCGGGCAGGCTAAGCGGCGCCGACAGCGGCTTGGTCGGATTCTTGAGGTCGTAAACTTCAAAATCGGCCAGCGCGGCGGCCGTCTGGACCAGCAGCCAGCGGCGATCCGGGCTCTGGGTTAACAGAGCCGGCGCGTGGTCGTAGGTCTGCAGCTTTTTGGGCGAAATATCTTTGGGGAAGAGGAAGGGGTAATCAAAGTGCGCGACACTGCCGCCTTCCAGATTAATGGTCCTCTGCCAGTCGTAGTAGCCGCTGCGGGTCAGTTTAACGCTGTAAATACCCTCCAGCAGATAGAGCCGGGTATTGGTCTTGGCGCTTTTCGGGGTGCCGTTGACGTAGATATTAGCCGGGTGCGGATGGCTGGAAAAGAATGTCAGGCCGTTCTGGATGACCACGCCCTTGCGGTTAACGCCGTAGCCGGAGGCCTGCTGGAGCAATATCAGGGCCGTGGTGGCGATTGCCACGGCCACCAGCACGTAGCCCACCATCAGCAGAACGCGATTCTTCAGCTCTTTTCGGGGGTCCAGATAATCCATATACGTTACCTTTTAGTATGGATTGACTTGCCGCGAATCACAAGAGGGTTTAAGATGTAAGCATAACGCTTAAGCCTCACAGCAGGCCATACACGTGACCAAAAAAAACAAATCCACTATCGCTATCAACGGCCAGCGCTACGACGCCTTGACGGGCGCCCATTTATCTCACGACGGGACCGAAATTCCGCGGCCGGCGCGGCCCAAGCCACCGGCACCGGCAATGCCTAAAGCGGTCGCTTCGCGCGTTGTCCGCCACCCCGCCAAACCGGCCCAGGGCCATGCCCCCACAGCTTCACGGACACTTATGCGCCACGCCGTTCACAAGCCGCAGACCGCCAAACGCCATCTGAAAGCCCAGGGCCATACCGACAAACCGGCCGCTGCGCCGCTGGCCGAGATGGTTGTCGGCCAGCCGGTCGGCAAGCTGGATTCCGGACGCCTGCGCCAGGCCGGCCGGGTAGCCCACAATCAGCTCATCAGCCATTTTTCGGCCTCGGTCACTAAGCCCCATCGGCTGGAATACACGCCCCCGCCTGCGGTTGCTATGCCGCCGACTAAGCTTCCGGCCCACCGGCCAGCCGCCAAGCACGCGACTAAAGCCAAGACCACGGCCGACTTACTGGACCAGGTCTTGCAGACCGCTTCCGGCCACCGGCAGCCGCCGGTCCCCAAGAAGCGCCGGGGTCGCCATGCCGCCAAAGGCGCCGCGGCACTGTTAGCTTTACTGCTGGTCGGCGCGGCCGGCTGGTACGCCATGCCT
>DHXS01000013.1:4054-8811 GCA_002413795.1 Candidatus Saccharibacteria bacterium UBA5150
GGCTGGTACGCCATGCCCGGTCTGCGCCTGCACGCCGCCTCCGCCAAAGCCGGCTTCAGCGCCAGCCTGCCGGCTTACCATCCGGCCGGCTACAGCCTTTCCAAACTCGACGCCGGCCCCGGCATCGTCGCCAGCCGCTTCGGCAGCCACAGCGACGGCCGGGCCTACACCATTACCCAAAAAGAATCGTCCTGGAACAGTCAAGACTTGCGCGACAAATTCGTGGCGCCCGCCTATGCCCAGTACCAAACGGTTCAGGCCGGCAGCCGCACCGTTTACCTTTACGGCGACGGCAATGCCACCTGGGTAGATACGGGGGTCTGGTATGTAATCCAGAGTAACGGCTCCCTGGGCGACCGCCAGTTGATCGAGCTGGCCGAGTCGCTGTAAATTCCCCTGAGCGGCCTTTTCTCTTATAATAAGCCCATGCCTACAGTCCGTACCCGTTTCGCACCCAGCCCGACCGGCTTCCTGCACGTCGGCGGCGTCCGAACGGCGCTGTTCGCCTGGCTGGTGGCCCGCCAGGCCAAAGGCCAATTTTTACTGCGCATGGAGGACACCGACAGGGAGCGCCACGTCGAAGCGGCCGAGCATCACATAGTAGAAGTTTTGCAGTGGCTGGGACTGGAGTGGGACGGCGAGATTTACCGCCAAAGCGAGCATCTTGACGTTTACAAAGAATGGGGCGAACGGCTAATTAATAAGGGCCTGGCCTACGCCGATCCCCGCAACCCGGAAGAGATCGCCGAGTTAAGGCTTAAAGCCAAACAAGCCAAAAAACCATTCCTGATTCGCGACTATCGGCCGGCTAAATCACCGGCCTGGGACGCCAGCCAGCCGCTCCGACTCAAGTCCGACCCGAAAGCCTACAAGTGGCACGACGAGGTTATGGGCGATTTAAGCGCTCCGCCGGAAGCAATAGACGATTTTATACTCATAAAAGCCGACGGCTACCCGACCTATAATTTTGCCCACATCATCGACGATCACCTGATGGAGATTACGCATGTTATGCGCAGCCAGGAATTCGCCTCATCTATACCTAAGTACCTTAACCTTTATGAGGCTCTGGATATCCCGAAGCCCAAGCTGGCCATGCTGCCTTACGTCTTAGCGCCGGACGGCCAAAAGAAACTTTCCAAGCGAGACGGCGCTAAAGACGCTCTGGACTATAGGAACCAGGGCTTTTTACCCGAAGCTTTAATAAGCTTTTTAGCCAGCCTGGGCTGGAACGACGGCAGCGAGCAGGAAATTTTTTCGCGCGATGAACTGATTAAGAAGTTTAGTCTGGGCCGTGTGCACCGCGGCGGCGCCCACTTCGACGAACAGCGCCTGAAGTGGATGAACGGCCACTACATTCGGCAAATGCCGCTTGCCGAACTATCTGAAAAGGTTGCCGGTTTCTGGCCGGCCGAAGCCAAAAAAGCGCCCGACGATTACAAGAAAGGGGTGCTGGGCCTGGTGCAGGAAAGACTCAAGTACTTCGGTGAATTGCCCGAGCTGACCGTCTTTTTCTTTAAGGATTTGCCGGTTGACCCCGACCTGATAACAGGTCACAAACAGCTTAAGAAATTCTCCAAGGCCGAACTGAAAGCCATGCTGGAACAGGCCAAAGCGGCGCTGGAAAGCAGTGACTTTAGCGTCGAAGACCTGACCGAAAGACTTAACCGCCTGCTGGAGCAAACCGGCCAGAAGCCGGCCGTGCTGTTCAGCCTGATCCGTATAGCCACCACCCAGGCGCCGGCCAGTCCCGGCCTGGCCGACACGCTGGCCTTGCTGGGTAAAAAGCGCAGCCTGGACCGTCTGGACAGCCAGCTGGCAGCCCTGGCCGATTAACATAAGCATTGCTATACTGGTCTCATGAATTTTGCTTTACCGCCGGGCTGGCGACAGAAGTTAACTTTGCGCTGGCCGCCGGGCCGTAAGGAATACATTGTGGCGGCCGTTGTGGTGGTTTCAGGAGCCGGCGGCGCCAGCTGGCTGATACTGCACCACACCTCCGCTCCGGCGACTCATGTTCAGAAAATAGCTAAGCCGGCGGCGCCCAAGACGGTGGCATCGAACCTCACCGGCCTGCAGGTCGACCCGGCCGTTAACCTGAGGCCGGTGACCGCCGTGATGATCGAGAACAGCCAGGACGCCCGGCCGCAATCCGGCCTGAGCGAAGCCGGGGTAGTTTTCGAGGCCATCGCCGAGGGCGGCATCACCCGTTTCCTGGCGCTTTTCCAGGATAATATCCCTGGCAACGTCGGCCCCATTCGCAGCGCCCGTCCTTATTACGTGCAGTGGGCCTTGGGTTTTGATGCCGGTTACGCCCATGTCGGCGGCAGCCCGGAAGCGCTGGCCGACGTCAAGGCGTGGGGCGTCAAGGATCTGGACCAATTCGCCAATGCCGGCGCTTACCACCGGGTAGGCAGCCGGCCGGCGCCCCATAACGTTTATACCGGCATCCCCAATCTGAACCAGCTGGAGGCCAACAAGGGCTACGTTAACAGCACCTATACCGGCTTTGCCCGCAAGCCGAGAGAATTGCCGGTCAGGACGCCGCCGACCGCCAAAAGTATCAACTTCAACATTTCGGGCGCTTTATATAACGTCCACTACGATTACGATGCCGCCGCCAACAGCTACGCGCGCAGCGAAGCCGGCGGCCCGCACATCGATGCCAACACCAACCTGCAGATCAAGCCTAAGGTCGTTATAGCCCTGATTATGTCTTACGGCCTGGAGGCCGATGACCACCACTCGGCTTACGGCACCATCGGCAACGGCCAGGCTTTTATCTTCCAGAATGGAAAGGTAACAGTCGGCGGCTGGGCTAAAACCGCCAATAACGTCCAGTTTACTTTCACTGACGAGACCGGCAAGCCATTGCTGCTAATCCCGGGCCAAACCTGGCTGACCGCTCTTGGCAGTGCACCTAGTGTAAGCTACGCGCCTTAAGATTATGGATAATCTGGCACGCCTCCGACTGCGCCTCTGGCTCTATCTGGCGGCCTTGGCCGTGGCCGGCAATGGCCTGGTATTAGCACTTTACTGGTTCCTGTGGCAGCAGCAGGACTGGGCCGTCGGACCGGCCGCGGCCGCCAGCCTGGCCGCCGGCGCCGTGCTGGCGCTGATCGCCGCGCGGCTGTTTTCGAGCTTCGCTTTGTCGCCGCTCAAGACGCTGTGGCAGGCCATCCTGCACCTCAGCCCCACCGAGCACGGCACGGCCGCTCCGGAGATAGAGAAGCTGCGGCTGGGGCGCGAGCTGGTAGCCGGCCTGATGGCCCAGGTTTACCAGCTGGTCAGCGTCGCCGATAAGGCCGCCGCCGAGAGCCAGGAAAAGCTACGTGACCTGCACCGCAACTTTATCGCCCAAAACCTGCCGCTGCCGCTCATCCTGCTGGACACCACCCAAACCGTTACTTTCGCCAACGAGGCCGCCGCGGCCTACATGGGCCTGTCCGCCGACCAGATGATCGGCAAGAACGTTTACATGGTGCTCGATATGTCCTTCCCGAGCGATAAAACCTTTGACGGCTGGCTAAAAGAAGTAAAAGTTAAGAGCGCCACCGCCACCGGCAGCTGGGAACGGGTCCGCCTAAACGTCCGCGACGACCACCCGGCGCGCCTGTTCGACCTGGCCGCCTACTACAACCGCGACAATCCGGACCGCCACGAGACCATGCTGGTGCTGTTCGACCACACCGAACAGTACAGCCAGGACGACCAAGCCGTCAGCTTCATCGCCCTCAGCGTCCACGAATTAAGAACGCCGCTGACCTTACTGCGCGGCTATATCGAGGTTTTCGAAGAAGAATTGGAAGGCAAGATGAACCCCGAACTGGCCAGCTTCATGCTCAAAATGCGCGCCATGGCCGAACAGCTGACGGCCTTCGTCAACAACATCCTGAACGTCGCCCGTGTGGAAGCCGACCAGCTGGAACTCAAGCTACAGTCCGAAGACTGGAGCACTATTCTAAAAAGCTCGATCGAACTGATCAGCCTGCGGGCCAAGGTTCGGGACATTACCATCAGATGCCGTATCCAAACCGGCCTGCCGCCGGTCGGCGTCGACCGCCTGAGCATCCGCGAGGTCATCAACAACCTGATCGACAACGCCATCAAATACAGCGGCACCAGCAAAGAAATTATTATCGAGACCAAGCTGAACCGCGAAGGCCTGGTGGAAACCACCGTCCAGGACTTTGGCGTCGGCATCCCGACCAGCATCATGCCCAACCTGTTTACCAAGTTCTACCGAGACCACCGCAACCGCGCCCAGATCGGCGGCACCGGCCTGGGCCTCTACCTCAGCAAAGCTATCGTCGACGCCCACGGCGGCAACCTGTCGGTGCGCAGTAAGGAAGGCCAGGGCAGTACCTTTGGCTTCACCCTGCTGCCATACGCCCAGCTGGCCGAAGCCAAGAAGAAAGCCGGCGAACAGGGCATTACCCGCAGTGCCCACGGCTGGATCAAGAACCACTCATTATATCGCCGTTAAAATGCTTAAAATGTTAAAGTAGACCTAATGACCGACACACCAACCAGTCGCAGCGTCCTCTGCATCGAAGATGAGCCCTTCATCAGCGAGCTCTACGCCCGCGCCCTGCAAAAGGGCGGTTACCAGGTCAAAATCATCGCCGACGGCACCGACGCCCTTAAGGAAGCCCAGACCAACAACTACGACATCATCCTGCTGGACCTGATGGTCCCCAACCTGACCGGCATTGAAATCCTACGCGTCCTGCGCGATCCAGCCCGCGTGCCGCCCC
>DHXS01000025.1:0-351 GCA_002413795.1 Candidatus Saccharibacteria bacterium UBA5150
GATTAATATATTCGTACGACACCAGGCCCTTGTCGCTGGCCTTCCAAAGCATGCTATTACCGAGCACGCCTTCGAACATCTCCGGAAAAAGCGTAATGATTTGAATTTTCATCTGTTTATTGTATCAAAAATAGAGCAACCCCATGGTTAGGGGTTGTTCTATCACATAAAGCTCCCATCGCTACGATGGCTCGCAACGAGCTTTTAGTTTTTGTTTTAAGGTCCGCCTAAGCGACTAGTCGTTACTATAACGGAACGGCCCGCCGCTTTTCAAGTCTAAATATCCAGGTCGTCCAAATCGGCCAGTTCGGCCCGGGATTTGGCCAGGCGATCGCTGGCGGCGTCTTCTTC
>DHXS01000025.1:570-25346 GCA_002413795.1 Candidatus Saccharibacteria bacterium UBA5150
GGCGGCGTCTTCTTCGTCGGTGCCAGCTGCTTCGGCTGGTTCTTCCGTCGGGGTTTCGGCCGGCGCTTCGGGCTCGGAGGGCTCTTCTGCGGGAGCCTCTTCGGCCTCAGCAGGCTCTTCTTCAGACGGCGTCTCCTCGGCTGGTGTTTCTTCAGCCGGTTTGGGCTCGGCGGGAGCCTCTTCGGCAGCGGGGGCGGGAGCGGGTTCGTCAGCGACACTGTCATCTTTGGCCGGGGCGCCGACGCCGTTGTCGATAATTTTAAGATTGTAGCGGGCGTCGTTCTTGGTTCCCAGGGCTCGCAGCAGCGTGCGCAGGGACTGAGCGGTGGCGCCCCGCTTGCCGATCACCCGGCCAAGATCTTCCGGATCAACCGTTAATTCCAGTAAAACGCCCTTCTCATCTATGCGACGGTCAACATGAACCGCGTCGGGCTTGCCGACGAGGGATTTTACTACGTATTCTATAAATTGCTGGTCGATTTCACTCATGCTCGGTCTCCTCGGTTAGAACTGGTAATGTTAGTAATTATAGCAAAGACGGGTGGGCGATTTTGTGAAAAATCTTGCCCCTGAACGGGTTTTAGGCGGCTTTGTCTTCTTCGGCCGGAGCTTCGGGCTCAGCGGGTTCTTCAGCAGGTGCTTCAGGCTCGGCGGGTTCCTCGGGAGCGGGCTCTTCAGCTGGGGCTTCTTCCGGAGCAGCGGGCGCTTCCTCGGCGGGAGCCGGCTCAGCGGCCGGTTCTTCTGGCGTTTCTGCCGGAGCGGTTTCTTCGGCTGGCTCTTCTGCAGGTGCTTCCTCTGCGACAGGCTCATCGGGGCGGGTGCTGCGGCGTTTGTCGGCGTTGCGGACGGTTCGTTCTTTGTTGGCTTCGAGCTTTACCCAGCCGGGGAGTTTAACGCCTTCGGCTTTTAGCAAGCGGGCCACGCGGTCGGACGGCTGGGCGCCGTGATCCAGGTAAAACGAAGCCTTTTCCTTATCCAAAATGATGGCTTTGCCGTGCGGGTCATAACTGCCCAAACGGGCCACGACCTTGCCGCTGGTCGGCGTCAGGCGCGATTCCTGAACCACCACGCGGAACATGGCGTGACCTTTGCGGCCGGTTCGTTGCATACGGATAGCTAACATATGTCTGGCAAACTCTCTTCTTTCAGGTCTTAAAGCTTATTAAAGACAATCTCCGTATTTTACAGATAACGTCCCCTGTTGTCAAACTAGGCTTTGGCTTGTTGGTAGTAGGCCAGGGCGGCTTCGGCGGCTTTTTGCTGGGCGGCCTGTTTGCTGGGGCCGCTGCCCTGGCCGCGCAGTTTGTCGTTGACGTAAACGCCGACCGTGAAGATTTTGTCGTGGTCCGGGCCATCTTCCTTCATGACTTTATAGACCGGCGTGGCGGTTTCCTGGCTCTGGGCCAGTTCCTGAAGGTGCGATTTGGCGTCCATCCAGGAACCGGTTTCCAGAATTTCTTCGAAGGTGCTGATAATGCTCTCGGTAAGGAATTTTTTGGCGGCTTCGTAGCCTTGGTCCAGATAGAGGGCGCCGATGACGGCCTCGAAGCTGTTAGCCAGGATTTGGGCGCGGGCCCGCTCACTGCCGCGCTTTTCGCCACGGCTGAGTCTTAGCAATGGCTCAAAATCGTATTTGGCGGCCGCCGCGCCGATGCTCTCGGTGCGCACCAGGCTGCTGCGCCAATTGGTCAGGACGCCTTCGGGCTCGTCGTAGGTGGCATATAAGTATTCGGTGACTACCAGCTCCAGCACGGCGTCGCCCAGGAACTCCAGCCGCTCGTTGTGCTCACGGACCGATTTTTTGTGCTCGTTAAGGTATGAACGATGCGTGAAGGCCGTCAGCAATAGGTCAATATCCTTAAAGGTGACTTTTAATTTTTCTTTGGCAAATGCCTGGTATGCGGTAGTATCCATAATGCTTAACTTGTTAAGTATTCTATAATTTCCCTTCCCTAACCTTCTTCATGCCCATCAGGATCAGCTTGCCGATATCGTCATAGGCGATTTTATCGACGGCGTCGGTGGCCGCCAGCCATTTGATGTCGTTCAGCCAATCTTCGGGATGCAGTTTGTCGCTGTCGCCGAGCCCTTCTACCAGATAAATATGCATGGTCATCAGCACCAGGGTATGGTTGCGGCGGTAGCGGAAGTTGACCTTGCCCAGCCAGCTGTGCACCCGCATTTCCTTGAGGCCGGTTTCCTCGCGGATTTCGCGCTCGGCGGTGGCTTTGGGCTCTTCGCCCTGCTCGACATGGCCTTTGGGGATTGTCCAGCGATTTTTGGCGTCTTGCATGAGCAGAATCTGGACGGCGCCGGTTTTGGGTTCACGCCGAAAAACGATGCCGCCTGAGGTGGTCTCGCGCACCACTTCGTCAATGACCGGCCGGCGCTTGAAGGCCAGCTTGCGGATTCCTTTGATGGGTTTGGGTCGCTGCATGATTATGTCTTTCCGGGAGATTTTTTGGCGTTGGCAGCCGGTTTTTTCTTGGCGGCAGGCTTCTTCTTGGCCGGCTTGGCTTTGTCTTCCCCGCCCTCGCGCTGACGCAGAAGGGTGCCCAGCACGCCATTTATAAACTTGGACGAATTGTCACCACCAAAGGCTTTGGCCAGCTCGACGGCCTCGTTAATTACCACTTTAGGCGGCACATCGGCTTCGTTTTCCAGTTCGTACAGGCCGATGCGGAGCACCAGGCGATCCATGCGGGCAATCTGGTCGATTGGCCATTCCGGGGCTACCGGCTGCAGTTTGGCATCGAGCTTGGCGGCCTGTTTGGTAACGCCGGCCACCAGCTGTCTGATAAACTCCATATCGTCGAGCATCTTTTTGTAGCGCTCGATGTTGCGCTCCAGCACTTCTTTGATATCAAAGGCTTTGTCGCCGGCTTCCTGCCGTAACTCCTGTTCATAAAGAGTCTGGAGGGCGATGATGCGACCGAGATGTCGGTTAGAGGCCATATTGTTAAGTTCCTGGACGGGGTTTAAGCGACTTTGGCGGACTCGCGCTTAGTGGTGCGAACTTTGACCGGCGATTTGGCGTTGACCCGGCGGGCCAGCTTGAGCACCAGATGACTGCGGCGACTGCCGGTCTTGCGCGGACTGGTCCGTTTTTTAGGGGGCTGACCACCGGCCATGACTATTGATCCTTTTCTTTAATTACCAAACTTAACTCTATTCTAGCGAATTTTGGCCCGTTTCTCAAGAGTTAGACGACGAAGTTGACCAGTTTGCCCGGAACGTAAACGGTTTTATGGATTTTGGCGTCTTTGAGGTAGGCGGCGGCTTTGTCGTGGGCTTTGGCGGCTTTGACGACTTCTTCTTCATTGGCATCGGCGGCTACTTGGATTTCTCCGCGCAGTTTGCCGTTAACCTGGATGACTACTGTGACGGTATCCTGCGCTAGGTATTTTTCGTCGTATTTGGGCCAGCTGTCGTGGTTAAGGCTGATTGAATGGCCCAGACGGTGCCACAACTCCTCGCTGATGTGCGGCGCGAACGGGGCTATACAGGCCACCACGCCTTCCAGAGCCCCCTGCCAGACGGCGCTCTTGCCAAAATGTTTGGTTTTAAGCTTGTAGAAGCCGTTGGTGCAGGTCATGGCGGCGGCGATGGCCGTGTTGTAGCGGTTGTGCTCGATATCGTCGGTCATTTTCTTGATCGTGGCGTGCAGGGCGCGGTTGATTTCGGCCTGGGTCTTGGCGGGCACCTCGGCAGCCGGCTGATCCAGATATTCATTCACCAGGTTCCAGACACGGTTTAAGAAGCGGTGCATTCCCGGCACGCCTTGCGGGTCCCAGCGGACCCACTGGTCGAGCGGCGCCGCGAACATCATATAGATCCTGAGAGCATCGGCGCCGTAGCCCTGTTCAATAATATCGAGCGGGTCGACACCGTTGCCCTTGCTCTTGCTAAACATTTTGCCGTCGCTGGCCGTGACCTTGCCATTGAACAGGAACTGCTTGAAAGGTTCAGGCTCCTTAACCAGCCCCAGTTTCTTAAAGAAACGAGCCATAAAGCGGGCGTACAACAGATGAGCCGTGGCGTGGTCGGCGCCGTTGTAAAAGTCGATCGGCTCCCATTTTTGGACCACCTCTTTATCGAAGATGGCGTGCTGATTGCGCGGGTCGAAATAGCGGTACATGTACCAGGCGCTGTCGACGTAGGTGTCGAGGGTGTCGGTTTCGCGTTCGGCTTTGCCGCCGCACTTGGGGCACTCCACGTTCAGCCAGCCCTTGGCCTTGGCCAGGGCGCTGCGGCCGTCGCCGCCGGGAGTGACATCATCTACTTCGGGCAGGACCACTGGCAGATCTGTTTCGGGCACCAGCACGGCGCCGTCTTTCGGGCACTGAATAATCGGGATCGGGGCGCCCCAGTAGCGCTGGCGGCTGACGCTCCAATCGCGCATTTTGTAGTTGACCTTGGCTGCAGCCTGGCCGGCCTTAGTGACTTGTTCGAAGATTTTCTCGCCGGCTGCTTTGTTGCTGAGGCCGTCAAAGCCTTTGCCGGTGTTGATCTGCTTGCCGGCGCCGGTCCAGACTTCGGTCGAGCTCAGATCTTGATACTCCTTGGGAACTTCAGTGGTCAGTACTACCGGTAAGTTATGTTGCAGGGCGAATTCACGGTCGCGCAGGTCGTGGCCCGGCATGCCCATAACCACGCCGGTGCCGTAGCCGCCCAGCACAAAGTTGGCCACGTAAATCGGCACGATCAGGTCATTAAACGGGTTCTTGGCATACTTGCCGGTAAAGACGCCTGTTTTGGCCTTGTCTTCCTGCCGTTCGACTTCGCTCAAGCGGGCCGCTGCGGTGCGGTACTTGTCGACGGCTGGCTTATGCTCGGCAGCCGTCAGCTCATCCAGTAGGGGTGATTCGGGGGCGACCACAATAAAAGTCACGCCCGGCAAGGTATCTTTGCGGGTCGTAAAGGTTCTAAAGCTGGCTTTTTCGGTTTTGCCGGCCTTATCGGTAACCTGCCACTCTATTTCGGCGCCTATGGAGCGGCCGATCCAGTTTTTCTGGGCCAGTTTGACGCTGTCGCTCCAGTCCAGGTCGTCAATGGCTTCTAAAAGTTCATCAGCGTATTCAGTGATCTTGAAGAACCACTGCTTGACTTCCTTTTTTTGGACCAGCGGATCGTCTGGGCCGTCGTGGCGCCAGCATTTGCCGTCTATCACCTGCTCGTTGGCTAGCACCGTATTGTCGATCTCGCAGTACCACTGCAGGCGCGAATCCTGATAAGCCAGCCCGTGTTTGTGCATTTGCACAAAAATCCACTGCGTCCATTTGTAGTATTCCGGCAGGTGGGTGGCGATTTCCTTTTCCCAATCGTTGCTCCAGCCCATGGCCTTGTACTGCTTGTGGTACTCGGGGATGATGGTGGCCATGCTTTCCTGCGGCGACACGCCGGCCTTAATAGCGTAGTTTTCGGCCGGCAATCCAAAAGCATCCCAGCCCACCGGGTGGTAGCTTTCAAAACCCTGCTGGCGCTTAAAGCGGGCTTTTACGTCGCTAATGGTGTAGTTCATGGCGTGCCCGATGTGAATCCCCGCGCCGCTGGGATAATTAAACATACTCATGGCGATGTATTTGGGCTTATCGCTCTTCAGATCGGTAGTATAAACGCCGGTCTCATCCCAAATTTTCTGCCACTTGGGCTCAATCTCTTTTGGATTATAACGCTGCATAACAGATTACATTGTAGCACTTTTAAATGGAGGGTCGGCAGTATGTCCAAGCTTCTTGACCACTTTCGAGACGTACTTTGACTCGAATGTAAGCGTCTGTCTCGTATTTGTCTAACTTGGGCAACTCCTCATCTTCTATTCCCAAAACTAAACCATCAATTGAAGCCTGGTCTGAAGGCACGGCGATTGGATAAGAAGCTCCGTTAATAACAATCGTATCTTTCGCGTAACCGGCTAATTTAGCGGGTTTAGTAGTTACAATTCTGCCTATTACCGACTGCTGAACTTCGGGTTGTTGCAGTGTGCCATAAACAAAAACTTTTTGCATGTCTATCCATTTCTAATTATGATTGCCGGGACGGAGTCAATAGGGAGGCAATTTTTTGAATGGGCCAGCGCGCCCAGCGAGTGGCCGGATCGGAAGGATCATGAAGCTCACCATATGATGCCGCTTCTTGCATAGTAACTGGGGTTCCCCTCACTGCCTTGTGAGTTACAAATTCAGCCATACTCCAATCGCCCGAAGCCGCCTCTACCATAGGGTCCACATGTTCCGCGTATGTTTCCCGACGAATCGGCACTAGAACTGTTTTACCTTTTATTATGCGTCCAGCGTAGTTTATTAAAGTTGAGATGCTTTGTTGACGCGCTTCTTTTTTTCCAAAAGCTTCTTCCATCTGCGTTCTCCTTATAATGATCTGCTACACCTATAATGCTCTCCCGAAAAGAGAAAAAGCAAGCATGAACGGATTGGCTATTCCCACTCGGTGGTGGCGGGCGGTTTGTTGGTCAGGTCGAGGAAGACCTGGGAGATGCCGGGAACTTCGACTTTTATACGTTCGGCGATGGTATTTAAGAAGTCTTCGGGCAGATCGCGACCGGGCAGCATGGCCTGGACGGTCATAAAGGTGCTGGTTGTGACCGGCCGTAGCACGATGGAGCGATCGCCCGGCTTGCCGAATGACAGTGGTATTAAAACCACCGGGAATTGCTTGATTTTGCCTAGTAGGTCGGTGGCACGCATGGCTTCGAAGACGATGCGGTCGGCGTGTCGGAGTTGGTCGCGGACATCGGCTGTTAACAATGTTTTGGTGAGGGTAGGCCCATTTAATGGGCCCTTTGTGGGTGCATAGATGACGCGGTTAACGGTATCGCGGAAGTGCGCCGGCAAGTCGGCACCGAGCTTAGCCAGCTGATCGGCGTTCAGGTTGGCGTATTCGACTGCCGCTACCGAGAGGTGCGAGCGTTCGTCGCCGCCGACGCCGACACTGCGTATTGGCAACAGGTGGACTTTGGTGCCGTAGCCCTGCTCGTCCAGAAAAGCTTGGATTTCGGCCTGTTTCGGTTCGGGTTTAAGGTTGGCGTCGGCTTCGGCGGCACAGATGATGCGGATGGCCAGGCCGGGTCCCGGGAAAGGCTGCCTTTCGACCAAATCCTCCGGCAGGCCAAGCTGACGGCCCAGTTCGCGGACTTCGTCTTTAAACAGATCGTCGATTGGCTCGATTAATAATCCTTGCTCTTTGAGCTCGCGAACTTCTTTGACCTGGTTGTGGTGGGTTTTGATGGTCATGGTGTGGCTGTCGCCCGTGCTGTGGCCGCTTTCGATGCGGTCGGCGGCGTTGGTGCCCTGCAGCAGCAGCGCTTCGGTTAATTTGAGGCTGGCAACTATGCGGTTTTGGACCTCAATGAATTCGCGGCCGATAATCTTGCGCTTGGTTTCGGGGTCGGTAACCTTTTTGAGCGGTTCTTCAAAATCCGCCACGGCGTCGATCTTTTGCACTTGGAGGTCGGCGGCTTGGAGTTCGTCGATGACCATGTCGTCTTCGTCGCGCATGAAGCCGCTGTCGATGTAGAAGGCGTGCAGCCGTTCCGGCGGGATGACGCCAGCGGCCAGACTGGCCGCTACGCTGGAATCGACGCCGCCGCTCACGAAGGCAATAACGTGCCGGTCGCCGGCCAGTTTAGCGATGGCTTTTTGCTTGGCGGCAATGAGATCCGTCAATTGTTTTTCGCGGAACTTATCATCGGCCTCTAAGCCGGCAATATCGCTAAGGAAATTCTTAAATAGCTGGTAGCCCTCCGGCGTGTCGTCGAAAACTTCGGGGTGGAATTGCACGCCCAGCTTGTTGCCTCTAGCGATTGAGGAATAAGAAGTCGAGCCGTCGCTCAATTTGTGCGAACCCAGCACCGTAAAGCCGTCGGGCACTTTCTTGACGAAGTCGCCGTGAGTGAACAGGCCCGTGAAATCTTTTTTGATGCCTTTAAACAGCGGCTGCTTGTTATCTACTTGCGTCAGCACGCGGCCGTCTTCGCGAATGGCGTTTTTGGCCACCTCGCCGCCGTGGGCCATGACCATGGCCTGCATGCCGTAACAGATGCCCAGCAGCGGCAAGGGGCTTTTCCAGATGTCCGGGTCGGGCTGGGGGGCGGCTTCGGCGTGCGAGCTGGCCGGGCTGCCGGAAATAATAATGGCGCCGTACTTACCTTCTATTTTGTCGCGGGGAGTACCGAGGGGCAGAACATCGGCCGGGATGCCTTGGCGCTCGACGGCTTTGCGGACCAGGTCAACATATTGACCGCCGGCGTCGAGAATGGCAACCCGATTCTGCATTGTCATAATTAATTATAGCACAAAGCTATCTGTTAGGCGGCGGCTTTAGGAAGTCAAAATGCCACCATTCGTATGGCCACTGCCGGAAGCCGGCCGATTCCATTTGCTTCGCCAATACTCCCCGCTTGCTGCGGGGCTGCCAGTCCAGCTCCGTGTTGCCGGCGTGTGCCAAGGGAGTGAAGTTATCGAAATCGGTGCCCATGTCAAGCAGGTTTCCCTGCATATCGGCCAGAGTCAGGTCAACCGCCAGACCTTTGGGATGGTTAGAACTCTCCACGTCCAGTACGTAATGCGGGTCACGATTAAATGCCGTCAACCGTGCCTGAATCGGCTTTGGCCGGAAGGCGTCCCAAATAACTGGGCGGAAACCCTGGTAAATCAACAGTTCGGCGGCGTAAACCAAGGCCTTGGCGGCCGGTTCGTCAAGGCGCGGCACTGCGTCTTCGCCCCTGTACAAGACTTCGCCCAAGACGTTATTGGTTGTGGCGTAGCGCATATCAAAAAGCACTTCCACCGGTAACATCGGCTCGAGTTCAGCTAATTGCATGGCTTTAGAATTGCTGTAAGTAGTTGGTGCTGAAGGTGGTGGTTAGGGCCTGGCGCTGACTGTGGCGCTCCTTGGCGAAGCCGACCAGCTTTTGGACCAGCTCGACGTTACTGACGCCGGCCCGGTTCCAGTTATGAGCATAAAGGCCGCCGGGCAAAGGGTTTACCTCGTTGAAATAAACGCGCTTGGTCTTCTCGTCTATAAGCATATCGACTCGGGCGATGCCGCTGCAACCAAAGGCCTTGTAAATTGCCACGCCGGTGGCTTCGGCCCGCACATAAACTTCTTCGGGGATCTCGGCCGGGATCTTGCTATAACCTTGGGCGCCCTTGGTGCCGGCTTTGCCCTTGCCTTTTTTGCCGCCCTGCAGGTACTTGGTTTCGAAGTCGAAAAAGTCTTCGGGCTGGGTCATTGGCTGTTCCAGCATGGCCGGTTGGGGCCGGTCGTTGCCCATAATCGGCAGTGTGACTTCCACCAGGTTAGGAACGGCTTCCTCTACGATAACTTTGTCGTCGTAGTGGGCGGCCACTTCCAGACCGTGGCGCAGTTCGGTGGCATCTTTGACCTGGCTGATGCCAATGCTCGAACCCAGGTGGGCCGGCTTAACAAATAATGGATAACTTAGGCTGTTTTCGATGTTTTTCACGGCCTCGCCGGGCTGGCGCTCCAAGTCGGCTTTGGTAAAGGCCAGGAATTTGGAGACCGGAATATTGTTGGCGAAAGCCACCTCTTTGGCCAAGACTTTGTCCATGGCCACCGCCGAAGCGCTGGTACCGCAGCCCACGTACGGGATGCCGGCCATATCGAGCAGGCCCATCAGGGAGCCGTCTTCGCCGTAGGTGCCGTGCATGGCTGGAAATACCAGGTCTATTTTGCGCGATTGCTTGCGGCCGGCAATGCCGCTGGCTTTTACGAGGGTCATGCCGCCGTCGAACTGGACGCTGGCCGGATGGCTGCGGTGTAGAAAATCCTGGATTTCGCCTGAGCTAAACATCCGGATATCTTTTAATTTTTCGTCCCAGTACCAAGTGCCGTCTTTGGCCACATAAACGGCCTCAACCCGGTATTTCTTGGTTAGTTCCAGCGGTTTGATGATGGCCGCCAGCGCGGTCACGATTGATACGTCGTGCTCGGCCGACCGCCCACCAAAAATTACTGCGATTGTTTCCATGCAATTAGTGTATACAATTTGGATCTACAATTTCAAATTGGGCTTGTAAAAAATCATACAGACTCTATTATGTAGAAAGATAGGGAGGAATAGATGAGCGGAAGAGAGAACAGAGCAATAATCTACGGGGACGAAAGTACCTCGGATGCCTATAGGATTGCGGCTGAACAGGCAGCCGAGCGTAATGGCTGGGCCTTCCGTACGATCATGGGCAGCCCGGATCTCGCTTACGGGGAACTGACGGGTAATATCGGCGCATTGGTCGTGGTGTCTAACGACGTACTGCCGAAGCGCAAGTTTACCTCCCCCTTCGCTGAGAAGAAGCCGACTTTTAGTTTGGCTAACATGATGGTCTTGGCATCTCAACATCTCCCTGAACTGCCTACCGCATTGGTAACCGACCAGCCCAACCCCAAATTCAAGACCATCCATCCAGAAATCATTGTGCCTGATTCTGGGAGATCCTTAGAGGAATTAGAAAAGTCTATCGGTGCATGGTTAGACAATCTAGTTGAAGCGGCGCCAGTTTACGATCTCGATAAATATCGCGGTGCAGCCTAGCCCGTCAGGCGTAGTTGTCGGTCCAGTCGTTTTGCATAACCACCAGGTCGCCGGCAGCCACAAAGTGGCTTAGGTTGGCGTAGAAATCCATGGGATTTTCTTCTACGCGTAATTCGCCCTTGAATCCACCCTCTTTGAGTCCCTTTTGAATGTAGCCGGTGACCGAATTTTTCATAAGCACCACCAGGTCAGGCTGGGCGGTGGCGATCAGCTTGCCTACCTCGTGGTGCACTCTTTCGTTTTCTTCGCCTTGGTCCACCAGGCCCGGCGTGACGTAGATTTTGCGCTTGGCTGCCAGTTCTTTGAGCAGTGCGGTGCCGGCGCGGATGCCTTCCAGGTTGCCGTTATAGGTGTCGTCCACGATGTTGGCGCCGTTCAGCCGGTAGGGCTGCATGCGGTGCTCAAACGGCGTGGTTTTGGCCATACCGGCCTCCACCTGCTTAGGAGTCAGTCCCAATTCCATGGCCAGCGCCGCCACAAAGGCCAGGTAGCCGAACTTGTAGCTGCCGATCAGGCCGCTGTGGAAATTAAGAGTTTGCGTTCCCTTCTTAAGTGTTAAATCGGTGCCTGCCAAATCGGTTTTGGCGGCTTCGACTTTCCAGCCAAGAGCTCCCTTGGCATCAAAGATGTGGTAGGTTTCCTTGAGGAATGGCTTGATACTGGGCGAATCACCACTCACGTAGACATTCTTGCCCTTTAGATAGTCGGTGACCGAAAAAATGTCTTCGCCGGCGGCCTTTAGGCTGGGGTATTTATCGAGGTGAGCCGGGGCCAGGCCGGTGATAACGGCGTGGGTCGGGTGGGTATTAGCGGCGAAACCGGCCACGTCGCCGGGGGCGCCTTCGCCGTATTCGATGATCAGCACGTCTTCGCGGCCGGTCAGTCCGGCGGCGAAACGGGCATGGCTGGAGCTGACGTTCTTGTTGTCGGGCGTGGCGGTTACATCCAGGCCTTCGCCCAGCACGGTTTTAAGCAGTTCTTTCATGGTGGTTTTGCCGTAACTGCCGGCCACGGCGATTTTAACGCCGGCGTGATCGGCAAAGATTTTTTCGGAAGCTGCGATCTGGCGGCGTTCTTGCGGCGCGGCGCTTAATTGGCGACCGGCCAACAGAGGCAAAACTATCAAATAAGCCCAGGCAAACGGGTAAACGATGATCAGTGCGGCCCCGAAGGCCGCGCCGCCAGCCACATGGTGCTTCAGGCCCAGGTAAATGAGTAACAGGCCGGCCAGGATCTGCAGCGTGATGCCCACGCGCAGTGCCAACAACAACAGCCGGGCCCGCTTGGTCGGATCAAGTGTTCGGCGCTTCGTAACGTCGCTGAAATCTTTGGTGCGGTGCAACCACTCGAGGTACGGCCCCACCTGGTACTCCGTAGTTTGCAGCATGTATACCAGCACGGTCGGGTAGCCGGGTCGGTAAAGGCTAAGTAATTGGCGGATCATTTTAGAAAGTCCTCAATCAGCGCGGCGACCTTCTGCGGCTGGTCCAGATGCACAAAATGCCCGGCCTCCGGGATTACTTCCAGCCGGGAACCTTTGATCAAACTATGGTACTGTTTGCCGTCGGCCAGCGGTATGGCATCGTCGTTAGCGGCGTAAATTAACAGTGTGGGTACATCCAGAGCCACGGCGTCGGCCTGCACGTCCTGGCGCACGGTCTTCTTAAAAGTCTCCTGCAATGCGGGCACTACCAGCATGTCGGAGCCGGCCACGCCGTAAAGACTCTTACGCAGAGCCTGACGGTAGTGTTCCGGCATCCAGATGGTGGCAATGTTGCCGGTTTTGGCGATGAATTTGATAAAAGCGCGTTTGACCCGGCTGTTTGTCCGCACCCCCGAAGCGGCCATCAGCACCAGCTTTTCAGGGCGCAGTTCTTTAAGGCTGACGGCTCTGACCGCCAGCGCGCCTCCGTTGCTGTGCCCCACCACCGCGTAAGGCTGTTCCAGCCCCAGTTTCGAACTCACGGCTGATACAAAACGGGCATAGTCATCCAGGTCCCAAACCCCTTTCGGAGCTTCGGTGGCACCAAAGCCGGGCAGATCCAGCGCTAAAACCTGGTAATTTTTAGCCAGCCGGCCGGCCAGCTCTTTCAGGCCTTTGGCGCTGTCGCCCCAGCCATGCAGTATCAGCACGAGCCGGCCTTTGCCACGAAGCTCATAACTGGTCATCAGACCGTCAACTACAACTTGCATGAGCTTATTATATACCGGCTACTGAAAGAGGGTATTTCCAGTGGCGGCCGGGGTGGAAGCACTGCCGCCCCCAAACAGCTGAGTCAGATCAGTGCCCGTGCCGCCGGAACCGCCAAGGGCCGTTTCCAGCTCGCTTAACACCTGCACGGCCGGCTTGGCGCCCGTGGGTGCCTGTATCGAAACATTGCCGTAGTCGAAAGTTCCCGTGAGCGTACCCTTGGAGTTGCCGCTATTTACTTGGTAGGCAACTTTAGCAATCCGCTTACTGCCCTTGTCGACCCATACCGTAAGTGCCGTAGTCTTGTGATTGCCCTTGTAAGCGGTAACGGCCGAGTGAGTGGCGGATTTGTCGCACTTGGTCAACGATTTGGCTAGAGACAAATTATCCAGACTCTTGTCGTTACCGAAGGCGGACGATTTGTCATTATCCAGAGTAACGTTGTACTTGGCGACCTTTTTGCCATTGACTACATCACTGCCGGCGGCTTTAACCACCACAAATTGATGTTTGGAGTAAGCATCGCTCAGCACCTTGGTGTCGGCTTTGGTGATACCCCAGCTAACGTTCAGAGAACAATCGGCGCCGGCCTGTTTGAGAAGTGTGCTGTCAATAACAATCCACTGGTTAGAGAGCTTACTGCTAAGGGATTTGGCAAGGTCGCCGGCCTGGGGACTGGCGGCATTAAGCAAGCTGGTAATGGTGCTTAGATCGCCAACTTTGACGTATATATTTTTGTCGGCCAAGCGGCCTTCTATCGGAAAGGTCACTCCGGTAACAGTTATGTCTAATTTGATATCTGCGGCTTTGGCGTCTGAGTTCTGGGACATGGTATCGGCCACCTTGTAGGCTACGCCGCTGCTACTGCCCTCAAAAGAGCCCTTGACGGTGCTCTGCCTGGCCTGGATCGTGTTGATAAGAGCGTTCCTCAGAACGTTTTGCGGCTTGTTTGGCACCACAACACCAACGTAGGCTGCGGCCGAGGCTCCGGCCAGCACTACAACGGCAGCAATTATGGTCAGGACACGACGTGATAAGTGGAATCTGCCGTTTGATGAGAATTGGGGTGTTTGAGGCGCCGGCGGCAGCGGCATGGATGATAAGGGTTGGGTTGGGTCGACCGCCGGCGGAGGTGCCAGCGGTGTTGACTCAGGTGAGGGATCGGGTGATGACGACGGTTGGGGTAGTGGGCTGTACGGACCGGCCGGGCCTTCGCCACCGACGACTACGGTGCCGGGAGCCGGACCGGCGGCGGATCCGCCCGGTTCGGGCGCCGGGGCTCCAACCGGTTCCTCCGGTGGTATGCTAGGTACCGTTTGGGGTTCGGGTGGTGTTATAGGCGGGCTGGAAGGCGGTGGTGAATCTGCCGGGTTACTATCTGGTGCTGGGGGATTAGTGTTTGGTTCCATGACTATGGCCGCTCCTAAAGCGGCAATTAACTTGCTTGCTTACAGGATTGATTATACATAAGCGTCATCTTAAACGAAACTTCGAATACTCATGGTGGGCGAGGTGGGACTTGAACCCACAAGGCTTATTCAGCCAGCAAATTTTAAGTCTGCCGCGTATACCAATTCCGCCACTCGCCCATAAAGCCCCAATATAATCATGGAGGCACCTACGGGATTTGCACCCGTGTAAATGGTTTTGCAGACCACTGCGTAACTACTCCGCCAAGGCGCCGCAAAGGGGCAGAGCTATTATAGCTTACGGTCTTACGGTGGCGAAGCGGAAGCGGTCTAGTCGCTGACTTTAAGGTTACCGTCGAGGCGGACTCTGGCCTCTTCTACCCGTTTTGCGTATGCCGAGGATATAGAGGAATACCTTGAAGATCTACGCTCGGGTTCAGCTGACTCAATGCGTTCGCGCTCAAAACGCTTGCGCCGTACGCTACGCACGGCATCGAGCAAGGGCGATTGCGAAACGGGCGGCCCGTCAGAGGTCTCTTCTTCTAGAGGAGCAACTTCAACCTGAAAATCCGGTGGCTCTTCGCTGAATCCCCTACCGACAAGACGCCTGGATAATAAAGATCCAAACAGTCTTGCGGTTGCTACACCGACCGCTACCGGTTGGGTCACTCGTTCTGTTATTGATGGTTGTTCTTTGTTTGCCACAGGCGCACTCCCATTTTATAATTACCATCTTATAACTGTTAAACTTAAGGAGCAGTAACATATCTAACCTATGCCTTTTAGACATTTTTCACATAACGGAGGGGTTTTGCCCATCACGAAGGCATCTGTACCCCTGGCGGATGTCGAATATTCTTATGGCTTTGGCGTTTACGAGAGCATACGGGTGTCGGGCGGCCTGCCCTACTTCACGGATGAGCATTGCCAACGTTTAATAAATTCGGCTAAAATTATCGGCCTGGAGCATACCTACACCCCCGCCTTGCTGAAGCAATTCGTCCAAGATCTGCTTCAAAAGGTGAAAGCCGATACCTGCAATCTTAAGATCTTGCTGGTAGGCGGTCCGATCCCCGAAAAAGCCAACCTGTACATAATGTGTCTCAATCCCCTCTTCCCCGACCGGCGGTTCTATAAAACCGGCATACATTGCATAACCCAGCCTTACGAACGCCCCTACCCCCAAGCCAAAACGCTCAACATGCTGCCCAGCTACCTGGCTTTCCGCGCCGCCAAGGCCGCCAATGCGTACGATTCCTTGCTGATTAACAACGAGGGCTGCTTGGTGGAAGGCACCCGCAGTAATTTTTTCGTGATAAAAGGGCGAACCATCGTCTCGCCGCCGGCAACGGACATTCTGCCCGGCGTCACCCGCGACAAAGTCTTAAAAGTGGCCCGCCAAAACGGTTTTAAATTGGTAGCCAAGAATATCAAACCGACCGACCTGTATAAATATGACGGCGCCTTCCTGACCAGCACGTCGGCCAAAATCATGCCCGTCCGCTCTATCGACGACCACGTTTGGGGTGCCGTGCCACCCGCCCTCGCAGAGTTAATGCAAACCTTTAGCCAGTTCTTAGAAACTTACGCGGCACGCGTCAAATAGTCGCGCATCACGCCTTCGGCGCCAAACATTTCAAATGATTGGTCATTTTCAGGAGCTACCGGAATAATCTCCGGTGTCAGCATCTTTTGGGCAGTGTTGGCGTTTTTCAGATATTGTTCCATAAACTCTTCTAAATGAGGCATGTATTTTTCAGAGCCGCCGGCCCCGACCCCACCACAGGGAACAACTAATTCCACGCCATTCATAAGGCTCAGCAAAGTAGCCATTCGGCCAATACCATGGCCGACATGATGCCACCCTGGATGCTCAGCCGTCATATCCTTCGGGCTCCTTTGAAATAAACGCTGTATGGCAGGTCCGCCATAGTATTTTTCGTAGGTAGCAATTGGATTATCAGTTGATAGCACGTGGCCAATTTCCAAAGGATTAGCATTGTCGGCCCGGTGCACATCTTCAAATTTAGGATCTTTAACAACTACGCCCGCACCGACCCCCGTGCCCAAAATAAGTGCCGCTGTACGGTCGTATTCATTCTTGCCGATAGTAGTGGCGGCGGCCTGCGCGGAAAGTGTACCGTCATTAACCGCGATAAGTTTGAAGTCTTCTTCAAACAGTCGCTCCATAGCCGTATCCCGTTTTGTAAGCTCGGACCAAAGATTATAACGGCGTGCCGATAAGCCGGGCACATTGGCCATAGGACCGATGTGAGTACCGTCTGGAGTAACCGGGCCCGGGAAGCCGGCTACTAGCCACTCGTGACCCTCGTTGGCCGCATCAAGCAATTGACGGCTCATCCAATCAAAGAAAAGCTCCGGGTGGATAGGTGTTTCAATTGACGCAAACTCTTGGATATCACCATCCTCGCAGACAGCCCGGCGGGCATTGGTAGCCCCGAAACCAAGACATACGCCAGATTCGAGCTCGACCGATTCAACTGAAGTCACAATTCACACTCCGTTCAATATATGCCATTCATCATTACATCATATTGCCAGGAAGTCAACATTCTCTCAAAAATGTTTACGCTTTGCGCTTGATCGGCTTGTTCAGCCTGGCCTCTAAGGACTTAATGAGGGCCAGTATGTTAAACCGTTGATTAAAAACGAGTAGCACTATTAGCGCGCAGACTAGCATATCGTAAAGTTGTGTTTTGAACGGTGCTAAAAAGCCGCTTGTAAGGTTGGCTACCACCGGTCGCAGTTCAATAATTGGTATCGCGGCGGCAATTGGTGCCGGTACGAGAGGGATGGTTAGTATGCCTAGGGCGGCGACCGTAATTACGGCTAGGCCGACCGTGTAGACTCGCTTAGCATAGGCCCCTCTGCCCAAGTATACGAACAGGCCGAACAGCATTAGGGAGCTGAGCCACAGCACCGGCCCGACCCACAACATAAACGACACCAAACCGGCGAGATTTGGAAAGGAATCGCTCTTAACAAGAGTTATTTCATCAGGTATTTGGCCTTGAACGGATGTCAGCTTGTCGCCGCTGACGTCGTGGATACTATTGTCTTCAGCTACCGAAACGACGCTGGCTAACGGTTTTTTGATGGAAGTAAGATCAAACTTAATATCCTGCCGGTCTTTGGCCGTGGTGTAAGCATAAGTCCTGTCGCTTAAGGCCGATAGGGCCTGGGAGCTGAGGTCGCTGCCGAGCAGGCCGCTGGTCAGCGATACCGCCTCTTTGCCAACAGCCTTTTTGATAAGTGGGCGATGCTCTAGAGATTTGTCTACGACTGTCGTCGCTATAGCGTCCCGGCTGGATTCCGACAACAGCGAAGCGGTCGCGATATGCGTGAAGTTAGCCCGATTAAATATGGTGTGATTAACCCAGTAGGCCGATTGAGCCAAAAACAATATTAGCGCGGCAAAGAAAAGCAGGACTATTGAACCAATCTTGGATAAATTTCGCCTGGCTCCCATGCTGTATCCTATCTAACCTGACGATACACCTAGGCAAGGCCTATAGCAAGCTTTGAAAATGCTTGGTGCGGGTGAGGGGACTCTAACCCCTGGCCTCGTCCTTGGCAAGGACGCGCTCTAAACAACTGAGCTACACCCGCATGGTGTAATGGTGGCTCCTCTCGGACTCGAACCGAGGACACAAGGCTCTTCAAGCCTCTGCTCTACCAACTGAGCTAAAGAGCCACGACAGCCTTGCTATTTTACGGTATTTAACAGATCGGCACAAGCTCGGCTGGCCTATTTTTGCTCTTTGGCCATGAAATCTTTGACGCTCTGTATGGTGTCCATGAATTGGGCCGGGAAGACGATGGTGCTGTTCTTTTCGACGGCAATGTCGTTTAAGACTTGCAGATTGCGCAGCTGCAGAGCGATGGGGTGGGCGGCAATAATGTCGGCGGCATCACCCAGTTTTTCGGCGCTGAGAGCTTCACCCTCGGCGGCAATAATCTTGGCCCGCTTTTCGCGCTCGGCTTCAGCCTGTTTGGCCATGGCCCTCTGCATGGAATCAGGCAACTGAATGTCTTTAAGTTCTACGGTGCCAACAAAAATGCCCCACTTTTCGGTCAGGGTTTCCAGGATTTCTTTGATTTTTTCGTTAATCGCTGCCGTTTCGCTCAACACTTCATCCAGGGCGCTCTGGCCAACTATGTTACGCACGGTAGTTTGGGCGATCTGGTAAATCGCCGAAATGACGTTTTCGATCTCGACGATTGATTTAGTCGGATCCTGTACCTGATAGTAAGCCACCGCCGAGACGCCGATCGAGACATTGTCTTTGGTAATAATCTGCTGGGACTCGATAGGCAGTGTGATGATCCGCATAGAGACTTTGCGCATCTGGTCAATAATGGGAATAATCAGCCGCAGACCGGGCTCTTTAACTCCACCGCGCACTTTACCCAGGCGAAACACAACGCCACGCTCATACTGTTTGATAATCCGCACGCCGTTGCCGACGATAAACAAAATAACGATTAGCAGAAATATAACGACTCCCGACATTGCCAGTTCCTCCGTAAGTTACAGGCTTAATTGTACGGCCAGCCACCGCCAAAAAGCAACTAGGCGGCGCCTAGAGCGATCGCGCCACCTTGGTGCACGTAGCTATTAGCAGCTTCTTGAAGCATTATCTCGTAGGCATCTCTCTCGGCTATAGCCTGTTCGCTGTTTACTGCCGGCAGAGGCATGGTCCAGTGTTCCATGGCCGTATAAGACTGTTCATTGTGTTGTAGCCAGAAGCGATGGGCATTGCGGCGAAACTTTTCCCGACCAAAAGCCGCCTCAGACAACGTTAGGCCAATGCCTGGATGCATTACTCGAGCGCCGCCTCGTTCGGTGTCTGCGAAGCGATCGACCTCAACTGATGGTGCTGACTCGACCATAAAAGTCTCAACGATCTTCATTGCCACAATATCATCAGCACCTAGCTCGACATGTGGTCTCAGCTCCGGGTCAAACTTTGGGCCATACATATGCTCTTCGCTTACGAATGCTGCGAATGGATCGCCAGTTCTATGTTCTATTATTCCTGCTTCGTGTTGGTCGATTGCCATACCTGTCTCCTTTGTTATATTTAAAAAACTCCCTGGGGCGGGAGCTTTATGTTTCTGGTTGAATTACGAAAAAGCGCCCGCTAGCGGGAAAGAATGAGGACCTCCACAAGGAGCATTGCTCTGTTATTGACGCTTATCATGATCAAAGGTTACTCTTGTGAGCGTTAGGTTGTCAAGTGGTGGAGATACGGGGACTCGAACCCCGGACCTCTTGCATGCCATGCAAGCGCTCTAGCCAACTGAGCTATATCCCCTTAGACTTTAATATTCTACTATATGACGCGCTTTTTGCGGGCCACGATGATGATGGTGATAATGAGGACGAGGTTAAAGGCGATGATGGCCGGGAAGGCCCAGGTGGCATGCTGGTAAGGCAGGCTGACGTTCATGCCATACATCCCGAAGAAGACGTTGGGCAGGGCGATAAGGATGGTCGCCAGGGTCAGGACGGTAATGGTCTGGTTCAGGTTATTACTGCTGATGGCCGAATAGGCATCGCGGATGTTGCTGATGGACCGTAAGTTGGAACGGATAGCTTCGATGGACTGTTCGTTGCTTAGCAGTAAGTCCTCGACGATGTCCTGGTCTTCGTCAAACAGCGGTATGTGGCGGCCTACTAGCAAGCGCCGAAGGGTGGCGTTGGTCGGCAGTAAGGAGGCCAGGAACTCGTTTAGCTCGTCTTCCAGGGTCACGAAGTCTATAAGATCCTGGTTGGTTAGGCCCTGGCCGCGCAGGCGGGCCCGGATGGCTTTTATTTTGCGGTTGGTCTGATTGATAAAGTTGTCGTACTGGTCGCTGATGTGGGACAGGATAAGCAGGGTTAATTTGGCGCGCTGGGTGGTGGCAAAGGCCGTGCGGCCTTTCAGCAAGGCATCAACCGCCGGCAGGTGGACCGGCGAAATGGTTAATAAGACTTCTTTGTCGAAAACTATTAACAGCGGCGCGGTGTCCATCTCACCATTGGCGGCCTTATAGGCGTAGCGCACGAAAATATAGGTCTGGTCGCCTTCCCTTTCCAGGCGGGGCACCTCATCTTCGTCGAGGGCGTCCTGAAGGTGGCCCGGTTCCAGATGGAAGCGCTTAATCAGCTCGGCTGTTTCGGCCTCGGTGGGCGCCTCGGCGTGAACCCAAGTGCCGGGCTTGTGCTCGGTCGACTCTTTAACCGCCTGACTGCGGATGCTTTTAAAGTAATACTTGATCATCTTACTGTTTCCTTACGGTCATTATACAGGGAGCCGGCGTACGGCTCCCTTTTTTCGTGCGCGCCCACCCGGCGGCGGGCAAATTTTAGATTTTATCTTTTTGTTTTACGCGCCGCTAGAGCGCACGATCCACTCCATAATCATAAGTGTTTTGCGGCTGTTGTCAAGCTTTGGCGCTCTTGTGGTCGACGACTATACCCTGACAGCAAATACAAAGCGTAGAGTCCCCCATTACGTTGTAAATAATATTTACAACAAAAGTGTTGATGCCTACCCCAGTAATAAATATACTATGTCATGATTTTAGTTAATTCTATGTAAAATTTGTGTGTCAAGTTCCCAAAATCACTTGATTTAATGAGTACTATGCCTCACAATAGGATTCAATGGGAAATGAAGATAAACAAGCCGCGCAAGCCAAGAACATTCTTAAGATGTTATTTAGTGGCATTGAAGGCAATGTGGTGACCAGAGAAACCATCCTTGATAAGGTCAGCGATAAAACTTTTCATAATTACAACCCCTTACTGGTTCGTCAGGAACTTGTTAAAGCCATGTACGACGGCCGGGCAATCTCTAGCCTTGCGCTTACGGATAAGGGATTAAAGGTTCTTGGCCGAACTGTACAGACGCAAATACCTGTTGCTGTTAAAGAAGAGTCGATGAAGGCAGAAGCTCCGGCTACGGCCGACCTTGATGAGATTACAGCGCTAACTGACGAATTTAACAGGCATAGCCAGCGCTGGGAGTGGAAATTAGTTAGGAAGGAGGTGCCGCAGGCAAAATAAAAAAGATAGTGTCATGAGTGTGGGACTGTAAATGTGGTTTAAGGAACCACTGTCGGCCAACCGAAATATTAGCGACCAGTCCCGCACTGATAACACTATCCAAATCAAAGTATAACGTATTCGCGTTGAATTGTCAAAATATCAAAGAGGTGTGCTGATATCATAATTTCTTAGATACGGGCTAGTTATGCCTCGCTATGGTGCCTGTGATACTTGAAGTAGTAGACCAGCGCTGTTATTCCCCAAAAGAACCAAAACAAAATCCCCCATCCGAACTTAGCCATAGGCTCAATACGTTTATCCCGCAACATGTACACGAACATCACAAATGACCAGACCAAAAAAGCCAAAGCGAAAAGAGCTAAAATTCTAATAACTGTGTCGGACATAATAATCACTCCTTAGTTTTAGACAAGTTTATGGTAGCACGGGGCTATTTATTTGTGTACTCGGTTTGAGGGTATAGCCGCCTTGCGGTCGGCGACGCGCGGCAAGATGTAAAAGCCTAGAATCAGGGCGAAGAATACGGCAAAGCCGCACATAATGCTCGGCAAGCCGTCACGGGTCGACGGGCGGGCCACATTGATGATGGCCGTCGGCAGGACAAATACCAGCCAGCCGATGATCAGGCCACGCACTGCCTGGAGTTGTCTTATGGCGCTTTTGCCCTTGGACATCAGCTGGTTGGCCCAGCGCATACCGAAGCCAATACTTATGCCCAGCCAGCCAAAGTAGTAGTACCAGTACAGGCCGCCCAAGTTGGCCCGCAGATGGAAAATCACGTAGTTGCCGTTGCACTGGTAGTTGTTGAAGGCATGCGGTATCAGCAGGAAAGTGGCAATGAAACCGGCCATGCTCAGGTAGGCCAAGGCGACCAGGCGTCGTTTGGGCTTGTCGGCAACGACGTGCAGTAGGTGCAGGCCAAGCGGCGGCAGGACGGTTATGATGGCAAAGCCCAGCCGTGACCAGACCGGCACGTGGCCGGCTGAACCGGTGCAGACAAAGTACTCGCTGACCTGGAAGCCGGCCAGCATCACCAGCGTCACCGCCACCAGCCGCCCAATGGTGTTCATTTTATAGCGCCAGATAGTATAAATGGCCAGTGACAGCTCGATTATAACCGTGGCCACCATTACCGGCGGCGAAAAACAATTCAGCTGGGTAGCCTTGCGGTTACGCATAATTAACAGGAGTATAGCACACGGCTAGCCTTTTAGGAGCTGCAGGAATTCAGCCTCCGTGATCTGTTTGGTGCCCAATTTGGCAGCCTTGGCCAGCTTGCTGGCACCGACGTTATCACCCACCACCAGGTAATCGGTGTCCTTGCCGACGGAGCTCTGGAAAGTACCGCCTAGAGCACGGATTTTTTCGCCGGCTTCCTCCCGGCCCAGACTGTCCAGACTGCCGGTGACCACAAAGCTCTTACCGCTGAGTTTGCCGCCGACTTTCTTAACGGTCTGTGGCTGTACGCCCAGTTTTTTGAACTTCTCGAGCAGTTTTTGATTATGTGGCTCGCTAAACCACTCTACCGTCGACTCGGCCACAACCTCGCCGATACCCTCTACTTCAGCCAGCTCATCGATTGTTGCCTTGCCTATTGCTTCCAGGCTACGAAAGTGATTGGCCAGGTCGGTGGCCGTTTGGGTGCCGATATGACGTATGCCAAGGCCGTAAACAAAACGATTAAGAGGCGGGTTCTTTTTGGCCTGGATTGCAGCCACTAATTTATGGGCTGAAATTTCTGCGAAACGTTCCAGTTTAAGCACTTGCTCCTCTGTTAGCGTATAGATATCGGCCGGATCCTTAACAAGTTCAGCATTGATCAAAGCGATGACGTTTTTCTCTCCCAAACCCTCAATGTCGAGCGCCGCTTTGCTGGCAAAATGCTCAATTCGTTTCCAGGAACGCGACGGACAGGCATCGTTAGGGCAACGCCAAACGGCGTCTTCGGCCTTATACTTAACAAGTTTAGTATTGCACTCCGGGCAATGCGTGGGCATCTTAAAAATCTTTTCCGAACCGTTTCTCAGCTTAACCAGCGGTTCTACGACTTCGGGAATTACATCCCCCGCTTTATGGACAATAACCGTATCGCCGATGCGGATGTCTTTGCGCTTAATTTCGCTTTCGTTGTGCAGGGTGGCCATTTGGACCGTACTGCCGGCCACCACCACCGCTTCCAGCATGGCGACCGGCGTGGCGGCGCCGGTGCGCCCAATGGATACGAATATGTCCTTAACTTTGGTGGTGGCCTGCTCGGCCGGGTACTTAAAGGCCACGGCCGCGCGGGGCGCTTTACCGACAACGCCCAGTCGCCGGTAAAGCCGGCGATCATTAGCTTTGATTACCAGCCCATCGGTGTTAAAGGCCAGCTTTTGGCGTTCCGTTTCCCACTTATGGGCATAAGCAGTGACCTGCTTGATATCGGTCAGCACTTTGGCTTCGCGGTTGGCCAGAAAGCCCAGGGCGTGCAGGGCGTGGTAAGCCTCGGAGTAGGTAGGAACATCGGCCGGATCATCGCGCAGCAGGTCATAGGCCCGAAAGTGCAGCGGCCGGCCGACTACCAGTTTGGGGTCAAGCTGGCGGATGGTGCCGGCGGCGGTGTTGCGCGGGTTGGCGAACGGCGCCTTGCCCGCGGCGACGAGCTTCTCGTTGAGCTCGGCGAAGCCGGCCACCGGGAAGTAGACCTCGCCTCTGACCTCCAGCAGCGTAGGCACCGGGAACGCCGAGTCGGTCTCGGTCAGCCGTTCGGGGACGTTGCCGAGGGTGCGTACGTTGGGCATGACGTCCTCGCCTGCTCGACCGCTGTCTCTTCTACACATCTCCGAGCCCCCNNGGCGGCGGTGTTGCGCGGGTTGGCAAACAACGGCTTGCCCTCGGCCGCCCGGGCCTTATTCAGGGCCGCGAACTCGTCTTTGTACATGACGATCTCGCCGCGTATTTCGGTGCGGCCCTTGAGGAAATGCTTAAATTGCTTATCGGCGCGCAGGCCAAGTGGGATGGAATCAATGGTTCGCACATTGGCCGTGACATCCTCGCCGACAAAGCCGTCGCCCCTGGTAATTCCCCGCTTTAGGACGCCGTTTTCGTAAACCAGGGCGCAGGCCAGGCCGTCCATTTTAACATCGGCAAAATACTCCAGCTTGGCGCCGGCGGGCAAAAGTTTGGTAATGCGTTCCTGCCAGGCCCGCAGTTCATCTTCGTTAAAAACATCGTTCAGGCTGAGCATGCGCGTGCTGTGTTCCAATTGCTTAAAGCCCGGCAGGGGCGCGCCGGCTACCCGCTGGCTGGGCGAATCAGGCGTGATCAGTTCCGGATAGTCGGCTTCTAGTTGCGTCAATTCATGCTTGAGGCTGTCGGCGGCGGCCTCGCTCATAATCGATTCATCGAGCACGTGGTAATGATAGCGATAGTCGTTAATCAGGTCGCGCAGTTTGGCCACGCGCTCCGCCGCCTGGCGCTTATTCATTCAACAGCTCCCTGTATAAGGTGTACATACTGTCTCTTATACACATCTCCGAGCCCACGAGA
>DHXS01000011.1:0-487 GCA_002413795.1 Candidatus Saccharibacteria bacterium UBA5150
AGATGTGTATAAGAGACAGGGCCTGAGCCGTATTGAGGAGCTTTTCGAAGCTCGCACTCCTAAAGGCCAGGCCTACCTCACAGAAATTTCCGGTTTGGCAAATACATGGGAAGATGGCGACCATTATGTCGTCCAGGTTACCGCCGACGACAAGGAAAAGGTCACCTTGACCCTTGGCGAGCGCAAAGCCACCGTAGCCTCCGGCACCGAAGTCGTGGCCGGTGACGTAGTAGCCGCCCTGGAAGATGCCTCCGAGCCCCTGATCGCACCGATGGCCGGCAAGGCCAGCGTTACCAGTAAGGCGGTAGTAATTACGCCTACCAAACAGAGTGTTGTGAGCTATGAAATCCCCGGCTTTAAGCAGATTCAGATAAAAGATGGCGACAAGATCATTAGTGGTCAACGCCTAACCAACGGTTCAATCAATCTGCACGACCTGATGCGCCTGCAGGGCGTCGAGGCCACCCAGCGCTACATAATGAACGAA
>DHXS01000011.1:641-2454 GCA_002413795.1 Candidatus Saccharibacteria bacterium UBA5150
GCGACTTCAGAGTGTAGAAGCTACCCAGCGCTACATCATGAACGAAATCCTGGCTATGTTCGCCGGTCAAGGCCAGAACATCGCTGACAAGCACCTGGAAATCATCGTGCGCCAGATGTTCAGCCGCGTCCAGATAGAAGAAGCTTTGGGCAGTGAATTCGTGACCGGCGACATCGTCAGCAAACTGGCCGTCGTCGAAGCCAACGAAGCCCTGGTAGCCGACAAGAAACAGCCGGCCAAGTACGTCCAGCTGTTACTCGGCATCACCAAGGCCAGCCTAAGCACCGATTCCTTCCTGAGCGCCGCCTCGTTCCAGGACACCACCCGTGTCCTGATCGCCGCCGCCACCAGTGGCAAAGTCGACAAGCTGTACGGCCTGAAAGAGAACGTCATCCTGGGTCGCAAGATTCCGGTCGGCACCGGCGCCATTGACGAAGAAGACGAAGACGCCGAACTGGCCGCCGAAGCCGAAACCATAATCGGCCAGCGGCCGGTTGAAACAGAGGCCTAGATCTGTTAAAATGAGGAACTTATGCCAACTATTAACCAACTAGTTCGAAAGCCCCGCACCAAGGCGAAGCCCAAAAGCAAGTCGCCGGCCATGCAGCGCGTGACCAACAATCTTAAGACCCGCAACTACGAAAAGCCGGCGCCGTTTAAGCGCGGCGTCTGCGTCAAAGTGACCACCAAGACGCCCAAAAAGCCGAACTCGGCCTTGCGCAAGGTGGCCCGCGTCCGCCTCAGCAACGGTTACGAAGTCTGGGCTTACATCGGCGGCGAAGGCCATAACCTGCAGGAGCATGCCGTCGTCTTGGTAAGAGGCGGCCGCGTCAAAGACCTTCCCGGTGTCCGCTACCACGTCGTCCGCGGCAACCTCGACCTCCAGGGCGTCACCGACCGCAAACAGGGCCGCTCCAAATACGGCACCAAGAAAGGCGGCAAATAATGCCGCGTAAGAAGACCAAATCCCTCATCCGCGATATCCAGCCCGATCGCATGTATAACAGCGTGCCGGTCCAGCGCCTGATCAACCGCGTGATGCTCAACGGCAAGAAGCAAATCGCCGAAAGGTTAGTCTACGGCGGCATGCAAAAGGCCGCCGGTAAGCTGAAGGTCGACAATCCATTAGACGTTTTCGAACAGGCCATGAAGAACATCCAGCCCCAAATGGAAACCCGCTCCCGCCGTGTCGGCGGCGCCAACTACCAGATCCCGTTCGAGGTGAGGGGCCAGCGCCAGAACCACCTGACCACCATGTGGTTCGTGCAGGCCGCCAGGGCCCGCAAAGGCATGAGCATGCTCGACCGCATCGGCGCCGAGTTACAGGACGCCTACAACGGCCAGGGCGCCGCAGTTAAAAAGCGCGAGGACGTGCATAAAATGGCCGACGCCAACCGGGCCTTCGCCCACTTCGCCCGTACCTAAGAGCATTAAGGAATAGATGGCAGCTAAGAAAACACCAATAGATAAGATTCGGAACATCGGCATTATCGCCCATATTGACGCCGGCAAAACCACCACGACCGAAGGCATTTTGTACCGCACCGGCCTAAAGCACAAGATTGGCGCCGTGCACGAAGGCGAAACCACCACCGACTGGATGGCCCAGGAGCGCGAACGCGGCATTACTATCGTCTCCGCCGCCGTGACCTGCTACTGGAAAGACCACCAGATCAACATTATCGACACCCCCGGCCACATCGACTTCACCGTCGAGGTTGAACGCTCATTGAGGGTGCTCGACGGCGCCGTCGTCGTTTTTGACGGCAAAATGGGCGTCGAAAGCCAGTCCGAAACGGTCTGGCGCCAGGCC
>DHXS01000011.1:2632-4787 GCA_002413795.1 Candidatus Saccharibacteria bacterium UBA5150
GCGCCAGGCCGACAAGTACAAGGTGCCGCGCATCTGTTTTATCAACAAAATCAACCAAACCGGCGGCGATTTCTATAAGTCTCTGGATACCATCCATGCCAGGCTCAGCAAACACGCTTTCCCGATCCACCTGCCGATCGGTTTTGAGCAGTCTATCAACGGCATCGTCGACTTGGTGAATATGAAGGCTTACACCTACAAAGACTTCACCGACCACGAGCTGGTGGAGGCCGAAATTCCCGAAGACATGACGGAAAAGGTCAAGCGCTATCGCAGTCTGCTGGTTGAAAACGCCGTCGCCGAGGATGAAGCCATCCTTGAAAAATATTTCGAAGTCGGCGAAGAAGGGCTGAGCCCGGAAGATATTAAGCAAGCCATCCGCAGTGCCGTGCTGAGTGGCAAGTTCTTTGCCGTTACCGGCGGCGATGGGCGGGGCGTCATCGTCGAAAAGGTCCTAGACGCCGTCAATGAACTTCTGCCCAGCCCGCTGGACCGTGGCAGTACCTGGGGCACTCACCCCAAAACCGGCGACGAAGTCGAGCGCAAACCCGACGAAAAGCAGCCCTTTGCCGGGCTGGCCTTTAAAATTGCCACCGACCCCTTTGTCGGTAAATTAGCCTATTTCCGCGTCTACTCCGGCAAATTGCAGGCCGGTTCCTATGTGATGAACAGCTCTACCGGCGCCAAAGAACGGGTTGGCCGCATCGTGCGCATGCAGGCCGATAAGCGCGAAGACGTCACCGAAGTTTCCGCCGGCGACATCGCCGCCATCGTCGGCCTCAAAGGCACCACTACCGGCAATACCCTGGCCGACCCTAACAACCCGATCGTGCTGGAGAGCATCACTTTCCCGGAGCCGCCGGTGTCGATTGCCATCGAGCCTAAAACCAAGGCCGACCAGGAAAAAATGAGCATTGCCATGCAACGCCTGGCCGAAGAAGACCCGACTTTCCGCATCCACGTCAACGACGAAACCGGCCAGACTATCGTTAGCGGCATGGGCGAGTTACACCTGGAGATCATCGTCGACCGCATGAAGCGCGAGTTCAACGTCGAGGCCAATGTTGGCGAGCCGCAGGTGGCCTACCGCGAATCGATCCGCAAGAGCGGCGTCGAAGTCCAGGGCAAGTTCGTCCGCCAATCCGGCGGCCGCGGCCAGTACGGCGACGTTTGGCTGCGCCTCAGCCAGAACGAGCAGGGCGCCGGCTTCGAGTTCATCAACTCCATCAAGGGCGGCAACGTGCCCGGCGAATATATCAAGCCGGTCCAGCAGGGCATCGAAGAAGCCATGAGTAACGGCGTTATTGCCGGCTATCCGGTGGTAGACCTCAAAGCCGAACTCTACGACGGCTCCTACCACGATGTCGACTCCAGCGAGATGGCCTTCAAAATTGCCGGCTCAATGGCCTTGCAGGAAGGCGTCAAAAAAGCCGGCCCGGTACTATTGGAGCCGATCATGAAAGTCGTCGTCGTCACCCCTGAAGCCTTTATGGGCGACGTCATTGGCGACCTTAACAGTAAGCGCGGCCGCATCGAATCCATGGAAGACCTGACCGCCGGCATAAAAGAAATCACCGCCTTCGTGCCATTAGGCGAAATGTTCGGCTATACCACCAACCTGCGCAGTTCCACCCAGGGCCGAGCCAGCTCCAGTATGGAACTCGACCACTACGCCGACGTCCCCAACAACGTCGCCGAGGCCATCATTGCCAAAAACGCCAAGTAAGGCACTTTACAAACAGCCTTTCTTTCCCTATAATCTCTTCGGTAACTTGCATGGGTCCTAATATACCTATGCAAAAACAATTTATAATAAGCCATCAACCGCTAATTAAGGAGTAAACTTTATGGCAGAAACATTTGACCGCAGTAAGCCGCACGTTAACGTCGGCACCATGGGCCACGTCGACCATGGTAAAACCACACTGACCGCAGCCATTACGGCTGTGTTGGCTAAGAAACTGCCCAGCGCCGTTAACAAACCCGTAGCCTACGACCAGATCGATAATGCGCCCGAAGAAAAGGCCCGCGGTATTACCATTGCCACTTCCCACCAGGAATACGAGTCCGAGAAGCGCCACTACGCCCACGTCGACATGCCCGGCCACGCCGACTACGTCAAGAACATGATTACCGGCGCGGCGCAGATGGACGG
>DHXS01000006.1:0-1800 GCA_002413795.1 Candidatus Saccharibacteria bacterium UBA5150
CTATCGTTTTTGGGTATCGGCATTTTGCTGATTGTCGGGCTAATTGATCCTAATAACTCTGTGGTGTGGCTGGCTTCTACCGCGCCGGCTTTCTCGCTGGTACGTATTGCCATGATGGCTGTACTGCTCGCCCTGCTAGTGACTAACCCGCCTCGTAGCATTATCCTGCGGATAGTTATCGGCCTATTTTCAATCGGTTTGATAAGTTGGGCTCTGCGGTCTACATACGATTACCATATGAAATTGCTCGACACGTTCTCGTTGTTGGAAGTTGGTCTGTCGGCCGGCATCAGCGTGCTTGAACAAGGTCTGGAAACTGCCAAACAAGCTATCAAGCCCGCCGCCAAAAAACCGACCGTTTAGCTTAATGAACAGTTGTAGTTAGCCGGCTTTTGGGCTATAATCACCTCTGTTTCTGAAGCCAGAAGCAGTATGCGGCGGGTGTAGCTCAGTTGGTTAGAGCGTCTGGTTGTGGTCCAGAAGGCCGTGGGTTCAAGTCCCATCACTCGCCCCAGAATTTTCGGGAATTATGATAGCGTGACAAGAATCACGGCGCATTTGTGGTGGATTACACTGCGCGATTAGCGGTGGGCGCTACACTGGTTACGTAACTTATTATCACGAGGGGAGAATGCCATGGATACTATCCTACAATTCTTCGCCATAACCTTTCTAGTGGTTATATTGATTAGCGAAGGACCTAGGAGCCATCACCCTTAACCCGGATAACGACCTTGCCGCGGGGGTGGCCGGTTTTGAGGTACTCCAGGGCGGCGACGGCCTGGTCCAGCGGGAAGACTTTATCTACCTTGACTTTGAGTACGCCCGAGTCCACCAGCTCGGCAATTCTAGTTAGCCGCTCGGTTGTTACGTGGGTAAGTTGGGCTGTGTATTTGATTTGGTGCTGTTTCACTTTTTCTTCGTCGGGCTGGGCGACCATTGAAACCAGCGCGCCGCCAGGTTTGAGGATGGTGTAGGATTTGGCGTTTGTTTCGCCGCCGACAGTGTCGTAAACGGCGTCGTAGTCTTTAAGCAGTTCGCTGAAATCCTGGCTTTCGTAGTCAATGACTTCGTCGGCGCCCAGCTTTTTGACAAAATTTGCTTCGTCGGCCCGGGCCGTGGTGGCTACATACGCGCCGAGGTGTTTGGCCAGTTGGATGGCCGTCGAACCAATGCCGCCGGCGCCGCCATGAATCAGGATTTTCTGGCCGGCCTGAAGATTCATGTGATCGACTAATGCCTGATAAGCGCTTGAGCTGACCAGTGGCAGTGCCGCCGCACTAACAAAATCGACACTTGCCGGTTTGGTGGCCAGCTGGTCGGTTTTAACAGGGGTAAACTCAGCGAAAGACCCCTGCCCGCTGAGTGGCGAGGCCTGCCCGTAAACCGCCTGTCCAACTTCAAAGCCGCTGACGTCCGGGCCAAGTTCAGCGACGGTGCCGGCAAAATCGCCCCCCAAAGTTGCCGGAAAACTAAGTTCGGCCATTTGACGGGCTCGGCCTTCGCGCACCGTGATATCAAAGGGATTAACCCCCGTGGCTTGCACTTCTACCAAAACCTGTCCGGCGGCTGGTGATGGTTTTGGAGCATCGGTCGTGACTTGCACCACATCTTTATCGCCGTAACCATTAATCTGAGCTGCATTCATGGACCCTCCCGTTCGTAAATTCAAAACTATACATAGTATAGCATAGGAAGATCTGGACGTCCTATTGCTATACTAGAGGGAATGAAATCGGCTCGTGTGTTTTTGAGACGCTATAAATTATTCAGCGTGGCCCTAGTGGCCGTTATTGTCGG
>DHXS01000006.1:2060-3920 GCA_002413795.1 Candidatus Saccharibacteria bacterium UBA5150
GAAGCCGGGCCGTTGGTTTGGGATATGTGGCAGGACATTCGGGCAGGCCGCTATGGCATCGATATATTGGCCGCTACGGCTATTGTGGCTGCCGTTGTTTTAGGACAATATTGGGCGGCCCTCGTGGTGGTGCTGATGCTGACCGGCGGCGAGTCGCTGGAGGATTTTGCGGAACACCGGGCCCGCAGTGAGCTCGACGCCCTCCTGGAGCGTGCGCCGCAAATGGCCCATGCTATTCGCAAGCGTAAAACAGTCGATGTTAAGGCCAGCGAGCTACGGGCTGGCGATCAGATTATCATTAAGCCGGGCGAGCTGGTGCCGGTTGATGCTATTATCACCGACGGTGCGGCCAGCTTTGACGAATCCTCCTTAACCGGCGAAAGCCTGCCCCAAACCAGGCAAGCCGGGGAGGTTATTTTAAGCGGCTCGGTCAATCTGGACGGCGAGGTGACCGCCAAGGCCACGGCAACGGCCCAAAACAGCCAGTACCAGCAGATTATCGCCCTAGTGCGAAGCGCCGCCGCCAGCCAGTCGCCTTTCGTCAGATTGGCCGACCGCTACAGCCTGCCCTTCACGGTCATCGCCTATGCCATCGCCCTGACGGTCTGGATAATCAGCGGCCAGGCAATCCGTTTCCTGGAGGTTATCGTGGTGGCCACGCCTTGCCCGCTGTTGCTGGCGGCGCCGATAGCGCTGATCAGCGGCATGGCCCGGGCCAGCCGCTACGGCATTATCGTGCGCACCGGCTCGGCGCTGGAGCGGCTGGCCGAGGCCCGCACCGTGGCTTTTGATAAAACCGGTACCCTGACCCGTGGCAGGCCCATGGTCGACAAAATAACAAAGCTGGGCAAACATTCCAAAGATGAAGTGCTGGCTCTGGCGGCCAGTCTGGAGCAAAGCTCGAATCACGTTCTGGCCCAGGCTATAGTAATCGCCGCCAAAGACAACGATCTAAAACTGGTTAAGGCCAAACACATGTTGGAGATTGCCGGCCGCGGCTTGACTGCGACTCTCAAGGGCCAGGAAGTTATAGTCGGCCGCTACAGCCTGCTCACCGATCGGGGCGTAAAACTGCCTGCCAAATTTAAACGTGACAGCATAGCTCAAACCGCCGTATACGTGGCCGTTGACGGCCAGCCGGCCGGCGTGATTACCCTTAAAGACGAACTTCGTACCGACAGCCGGGCTACCCTCAGCCGCCTGCACCAATTAGGTATCAGGCACACCCTTATGGTTACCGGCGATAACTCGGCAACCGCGCAAGCTATCGCCCGGGAGCTGGGCATAGAAGAAGTCCATGCCGAAGCCCTGCCGGCCGACAAACTGCACGTAATCTCAAAAGTCAAAGACCGGCCGGTGGTGTTTGTGGGCGACGGCGTCAACGACGCGCCCGTGCTGACCGCCGCCGATGTCGGCATTGCCCTGGGAGCCCGCGGCTCAACGGCCGCCAGCGAGTCGGCCGATCTGGTTATTATGCTTGACGACATCGGCCGGGTAGCCGCCGGCCTGGAGATAGCCAAGCGCACTTTCGGCATTGCCCGCCAAAGCATTCTGGTGGGCATTGGGCTTAGCGTGGCGCTGATGGCCATTTTTGCCACCGGCCGCTTTTCGCCGCTGTCCGGAGCTATTATTCAGGAAGTCGTCGACGTAGTAGTTATCTTCAACGCCTTGAGGGCCCACCTTATAACGCCCTTATCGATTAGTCAGGATTAAGGTTACTGCTAAAGGCACTAAGAGATTGTCGAGACCGCCGACGGCCACATTCTCCAGAGCGGTGACCAGCATACTGATCCCTAATAGAACCGCGGGCCCCATAGGGTGACCGCCGAAATGGTTGTATCCCAATAAAATAGCCGCTGA
>DHXS01000006.1:4153-5263 GCA_002413795.1 Candidatus Saccharibacteria bacterium UBA5150
CAGGCCAACCGCCGCCGCGAAGAATACCTCGCCCCAAGTTGGCCTTTGCACACTATGAATCGCCTGAAACAAACCAAGATACTTGGAAATACTAATGACCGCCAGAAACGCCACGCTTAACAACTCAATCTGGTGCCAGCTCAGGAAAAACGGCCAGAAAGCCACAAAACTGCCAACCGTAATATGAATAAACTTGCGGCTGAATTCATCGTGAATCGTACGCCGGCGCCACCATAGCTCACTGCCGATAATTACGGTGAAAACAGCCAGAACGGTCAGAATAATTTCCATAGCTGTATTGTACGCCTAAATGATCGTGGTCGGGGTGGCGGGATTTGAACCCACGACCTCCGCGTCCCGAACGCGGCGCGCTACCGAGCTGCGCTACACCCCGAAAAATCATTAATGGTCGGGGAGACAGGATTTGAACCTGCGACCCCCGCGTCCCAAACGCGGTGCGCTACCGGACTGCGCCACTCCCCGACATTACAGGGGTTGATTATATCTGACAATACCCTGAATTACCATTCTGCCGCCGTTCTGCCGTTAAGAACTTGATTATTAAATTTGGGCAGGCATACATAAACTATATGGAATAGATACGTGATCAATACATATTCACCACATAACATACACATAACATGTATGTACGTCCAAAAATTATTATTAAAGTATCTGCCTCATTAAGTCGATTGAATTTGCCGTACCGCCCACACCAACATCTATCAGAACTGCGTTGAATTGACGTCGACCTTCGGTTTCCAGAACGTTGCGGGTTTGTTTGTCGTCGCGCCAGCGCGGCAAAACACTTTCGAACTTAATGCCCAGGCTGGCATCGAGCACACCGCACATGCCAACGTCGGTTATGTGCGCCGTGCCGCCGGGCAGAACCCGGGCATCGGCCGTCGGCACGTGCCAGTGATCGCCTACCACGGCTGTTACCCTCCCATCCAGATAATGGCCGATAACCACCTTTTCGCTCGAATAATCACCATGGAAATTCACAATCGTCGCTACTTTTTCGGTATTTTTCTGACTCTCCAGAATTTTATCAACAATTAGCAGTGGGTTGTCGACCGGCTTATCGGCATCCCGGCCGACAATTTGCCC
>DHXS01000018.1:0-13922 GCA_002413795.1 Candidatus Saccharibacteria bacterium UBA5150
TCGGCGAAGTCGAGGTTGATCAGGCCGTGAACGGTGATCAGGTCCGAAATGCCCTGCACGCCCTGGCGCAGGACGTCGTCGGCTACTTTGAAGGCTTCGGTGAGCGGCGTGTCGCGGTCGATGGTCTGCAACAACCGGTCATTGGGGATGATAATCAGGGTGTCGACGACCTTGCGCAGCTTTTCAATGGCCACGTCGGCGTTCTTGCGGCGCTTTTCACCTTCGAAGGCAAAAGGCTTGGTGGCAAAGCCGACTACCAGGATACCCAGCTCGGTGGCTATTTCGGCCACGATGTGACCAGCGCCGCTACCGGTCCCGCCGCCGGCGCCGATGGTCACGAAGACCATGTCGGCCCCTTGGATAGCCTGCTTGATTTCGTCGCGCGATTCCATAGCCGCCCGCTCACCTACCACCGGGTCAGCGCCGGCGCCAAGGCCGCGGGTCTCTTCTTTGCCGATGTGGATCTTAACGTTGGCTTTGGAGTGATGCAGGGCCTGGGCATCGGCGTTAACAGCGATAAACTGGACGTTTTCGATGCCGGCCTCGACCATCCGGTTGATAGCCGCCCCGCCGGCGCCGCCGACTCCTATAACTTTGATCTGCGCAAATGTCTCGATAGCTGGCTCTACAACCTGTGGCATTTATTATCCCCTCAAACTCTAAGCTGATATGTTGTCAGTATAACCGAGCCTGTCCTGAAGTTCAACAAATTTATACGGGTAATTTTGGGTTTTAGGCCGGCACGGGTTTGTCACCCGACTTATGTATACGGCCTGGCTACCTGTTGTTATCTGCACTACAATAGTGGCTGAATTTTGTGTTCGTTGTCTTAATAAAAGGGAATTACTTCTTGAATCTATTCAGCAAATTGCCCATTAAAGCCTTGGCGGTGTCGCCACCGCGGCCACTGACCGGTGGCAATGAGGGCAATAGCAGCATGTCGAGCAGCATCAGCCCGACAACGGTTATAAAGGTCTGATCTTCAACCGTGTCGACCAAGCCGCCGATGTTATGGAGCTTGCCGATACGGGCCGGCAATTGTAGTTTTTCGCGGGTGAACTCGTCAATTCCCGGCAGTTTTGAGGTGCCGCCGGTCAGGACGATGCCGCCGGGCAGTTTGCGCGAGCGCTTGATCTTGTGCAATTCCTTATCTATATACTCCAGTAACTCCTCGATTCGGGCGCCGACGATCATGGCGACGTCTTCAAAGTCAAAATCGTGGCTCTTGTTGCCGACCTTAACGCTGACGGTGGACTTTTTGGCGTCCTCTTTGAGGGTGGCGTGCTGCAGTTTAACGGTTTCGGCGATGTCCAGGTCGGTTTTGAGGCCGATGGCCAGGTCGTTGGTAACGTGCTGGCCACCGATGGGCAGGATGGCGATGTGCTGTACCTCGCCGTCCTCGAAAACGATCAGGTTGGTAGTGCCGGCACCGATGTCCAGCAGGGCCGTGCCGGCTTCTTTTTGCTGGCGGGTCAGCACGGCCTCGGCGGCCGCCAGACCCGATACGGTGTGGTGAGTCGGCCTGATTTCGGCCTTTTCCAGGGCCATGTCCAGGTTGCGCAGGTTAGGCGAAGCGGCGGTGACGATGTGGGCATCGACTTCCAGACGCACGCCGTGCATGCCGACCGGATCCTTAATATTGCGCTGGCCGTCCAGGCTGTAGTTCTTGGCAAAAAACTGGATGATTTCACGATTTGGCGGCAGATTAACGATGGTGGCGGCTTCTTCGACCCGCAGGCGATCCTCGTGGACGATCTCGCGGTTGGCGGCACTGATGGCGATGACGCCTTCGGAGTCCATTCCGCTGACGTTGGAACCATTAACGTTGACCGTGGCGTGCTTAATATTCATGCCCGAAATGCGCTCCGCCTCGGTGACGGCGTGGACGATGGCGTCGGCGACTTCGTCGACGTGGACTACCGAGCCGCGGCGCATCCCCTGATTAGGCGCCTGGCCGTGGCCGATGATGGAAGGCGCGTTACTGCCATTAGGGTCGAAAGTGCCGACGACACAGCGCACCATGCTGGTGCCAATGTCGAGGCCTATGAAATGTTCGGGTTTCATCTGGCCCCCAGTATAGCGCTATTGCTTCCCTGCTGGCAAATCATCCAGAGAGGTTAATATTTCGGCGCCGTCTTCGGTGATCAGGACGGTATGTTCGAAATGGGCCGACCACGAGCCGTCGGCCGTCCGGACGGTCCAGCCGTCTTTTGCGATGTAGACGCGGTCGCCGCCCAGGGTGACCATCGGCTCGATAGCGATTGTCATGTTCTTATCCAGCCAGGGCCCGGTGTTGGCCCGGCCGTAGTTAGGAATATTGGGATCCTCGTGGATCTGGTGACCGACGCCGTGTCCGACCAGGTCACGGACGATGCCGTAGCGGCGGTGCTTCAAAGACTGCTCGACGGCAAAGCCGATGTCGCCGGTGCGGACCCGGTCGTGGACGGCGGCTATGCCGACGGCCAGTGCCGCTTCGGTATCCTGAAGCAGTCGGATGTGGCCCTGCTGTTTGGGTTTGCCAATAATAACGCTGACGGCGGCGTCGGTAATCATACCTTTGTATTTAACACCGAAGTCGAGGCCGACAATATCGCCTTCGGCGATGATTTTGTCGGCCCGCGGAATACCGTGGACCACTTCATCATTAACCGAGATGCAAATGACTTCCGGGAAGCCCTGGTAGCCCTTGAAAGCGGCCTCGCCGCCCAGCGGCCGGAGTTCGGCGGCGGCTATCAGCGCCAGATCTTTGGTGGACAAGCCGGCTTTGACCTGCCGTTTAAGGGCCTTTAGGACGGTGGCCAGCATCCGGCCGCTGTCACGCATGGCGGCGATTTCGGAAGCGGTTTTAACGCGGGTGGTCATGCTATCTCTTGCTCAGGTGCTTGACTATGTCGGCGTGGACTTGTTCGGGCGGCCGCTCGGCGTTGACATCCACCACTTTAACGCCATGATCGGCCAGCCATTTCAGCAGCGGCTGGGTGGAACGTTCATATTCGTCAAAGCGCTGTTCGATGGCGTCGTCTTTATCATCAACGCGGGCCCGATTAATCAGGCGCTCTTTAACGGCCTGTCGCGAAGCTGTCAGGTGAAAGGCCAGGTCCAGCTTAAAGCGGCCGGCCTTAACCTGTTTTAGCAGCCATTCGGCCTGGGAAATAGTGCGCGGAAAGCCGTCCATCAATACTTCCTCGCTGTCCGGCAGTGACTTGAGCACCCGGTCGACGATGCCGATGATCTCTTTATCATCGAGTAGTTCGCCGGCCAGCATACGCTCGCGCTTCTTGCCGGTAATATACATCCTGAGCACCTCGCCCATCGAAATCAGGTGAAAACCCTCGAGGTCAGCCAGCATTTTGCCCTGCGTGCCCTTGCCCGAGCCGGCAATGCCCATTAGCAGAATCACTGCAGTTTCTCCTTGACCAGGCGGGCAATCAGGGCGCCGTCGGCGGCTGGGCCGGCCTGCTGGCGGACCCGGCCGATCACCTGCCCCATAGCCTGCGGGCCGGCGGCGCCGCTGGTGGCAATGGCTTCGTCTATCAGTTTAATAAGTTCGTCTTCGCTCAGCTGAGCCGGCAGGTAGGCATCCAGGATGGCCTTTTCGGCCAGCTCGTCGGCGGCCCGCGCCTGGTCGCCGCCCTGCACGTACAGCTCGGCACTCTCGGTGCGCTGTTTGGATTCTTTGGCGATAACCGGCAGGACTTCGTCGTCGCTCAGGCCGCTGTCACGCTTACCACTGGCGACCTTAAGATTCAGCAAGTTTGACTTGAGCCCTTTCAGGGTGCCGGACTTAACTTTATCGCCGGCCAGCAGGGCAGCCTTAATATCTTGCTCGATCCGTTGCTCTAACATGGTGTGGGGGTCCTGTTTAACGTTGGCCGAGCTTGATTTTCTTTAGCTTGAGCGCCTTACGTTCCTGGCGAATAATCGCCTTGCGGCGGCGCTCCGGCTTGCTGATATCCTTTTGGAAATACTGGTTTTGCTTGACCACGGCAATAGTACCGGACTGCTGTACCTTGCGGTTAAAGCGGCGCAACAGGTTCTCGGTCGACTCTTTGGAATCTTTTCGGGTCACTTGTATCATCGTGGAATATTGTACGTGACAGAGGTCATATTTGCAAGCCGAGCCGGCCCGGGCTTAGCTGTTAATCCGCTTTTGCTGGTTAGCCCGTTGTGATTTCAACACTATACTCTGGAGCTCGCGGAAAATCGGGAACTGCTTATTAGTGGAGTAAACTTTGGTGTTCCCCTGTCGCTCGCTGGTTAGGAAACCGACCTTTTCGAGGCGCTTCAGTTCGCGCTGAATATTGCCGGCATCTTCTTTGATTAGCTTGGCCAGGCCGCGGACGTGGGTCTTAAAGTCGGGATACTTAGCATAAATAACAATGATCTTGCGGCGCACCCGGGAAGTGATAAATACATCCAGCATTCGTTAGTTTCCTCTTATCCTCTATTGTTATCCGAACAACGTTAATTTTAAGTATAGTCGCTGGCCGGGCCTTTGGCAACAGCAATTTGTATATTTTTGAGTAGCTTATACTAGGGTTATGAATTATTACTTGGTGTGGGTGCGGAGCAATCGCTACCACGGCCACGAAGCGCTGACCTACGGCAGTTCCGAGCGGCTGGAGACCGGCAGTATCGTAGAGGTAGAACTCCAAAAGGAAACGGTGCCGGGCGTGGTCACCGGGGCGACCACCAAGCCCCGCTTTAAAACCAAGCCGGTCAGCCGGGTGCTTGATCTGCCGGCCCTGCCGGCCCATCTGTTAAGGCTGGCCGTTTGGCTGAAAGATTACTACCCGGCGCCGGTCGGTATTATCACCCAGCAGTTATTGCCGGCGGGGCTGCCCAAGAAACTGCCCGAGGCCGAGCGGCCGGCGGCGCTACCGGAACCTGACCTATCCGGCTTGCCACCCTTGACGCCCGAACAGGCCAAAGCCCTTAAGGCTATGTCCGAGCGGAACACCTATCTGTTGCACGGTATAACCGGCAGCGGCAAAACCAGGCTATATATAGAATTAGCCGCCCGGACGATTGCCGCCGGCCGCTCGGCCATCGTGTTAACGCCCGAAATAAGCCTGACCTCGCAACTGGCCGGTAGTTTTCGCCAGGTTTTCGGCGACCGGGTAGTGGTCATGCACTCCCAGCAGGCCCCCGCCGAGCGCCGACAGGCCTGGCTGGAGGCTGCGAGGGCCAAGCAACCGCTGATTATCATTGGGCCGCGCTCCGCGCTGTTCAGCCCGGTCCGCAAGCCCGGCCTGATAATCCTGGATGAAGCCCACGAAACCGCCTACAAGCAGGAGCAGGCGCCGCAGTACCAGACCGGGCGGGTAGCTTCCTACCTGGCCGGGCTGACCCGCTCCACGCTACTGCTGGGATCGGCCACCCCGTCCGTCAGCGATTATTACCTGGCCGAACATAAGGGCAAGCCCGTGATTGAATTAAACGAGTTGGCCACTGAGGGCCATCCGGCAGAGATTAAAGTCAGCGTGGTGGACCGCAAGGACCACAGCCTGTTCAGCCGCTCTCCCTACCTGAGCCTGGAACTGATCAAAGCCCTGGAAGCCGCCCTGGGCCGGGGCGAACAAAGCCTGCTTTACTTGAACCGGCGCGGCACCGCCCGCCTGGTGCTTTGCGAAAACTGCGGCTGGCAGGCCGCCTGCCCGCACTGCGACCTGCCGCTGACCTACCACGGCGACAAGCACGAACTGCGCTGCCACAGCTGTAACCACCACGGCCCCGCCCCCGGCAGCTGCCCGGACTGCGGCCACGCCAGCGTCATCTTTAAAACGGCCGGCACCAAGGCCATCGTCGAAGAGGTCGAGCGGCTGTTCCCTAGCGCCCGCATCGCCCGCTTCGACACCGATAATGCCCGGGCCGAGCGCTTTGAACAGCACTACGAGGCTATCAAGCGCGGCGAGGTCGACATTCTGGTGGGCACCCAGTTGTTGGCCAAAGGCCTGGATTTACCGAAGTTAAGCACCCTGGGCATCATTCTGGCCGACACCAGCCTCTACCTGCCGGACTTTTCGGCCCAGGAACGTACCTTTCAGCTGGTCAGTCAGGTGCTGGGCCGTATCGGCCGGGGCCACGTGGCCGGCCGGGCCGTCATTCAGACCTATCACCCCGACCACCCCGTACTGCTAGACGCCATTGCCAATAATTATAAGCGTTTTTATAATAATGAGCTCGAGTCCCGCCGGCAGTTCATGTTCCCGCCCTTCTGCTACCTGCTGAAGATAAGTGTTCGGCGGGCTTCCATTAAAGCCGCCGAGGAAGCGGCCCTAGCTCTAAAAGCCGATATTGAGACGGGCGGCTATAAAGTACGCGTCGAAGGCCCGGCGCCGTCATTTTACGAACGTTTTCAGAACAAATACCAGTGGCAACTGGTGGTTAAGGCTAAAGATCGCTCCGAATTGCTGAAGGTCATTGCCATGCTACCGGCCAACTTAGCCTACGACATCGATCCGATGGATCTGCTCTAACTCTTAAGGTATACTTACCCTTGATTATGAGCAAAGAAGATATCATTACTCTGCCCAATCCGCATTTGAGGCAAAAATCACAACGGGTGGGTGTTATTACTGATGAGATCAAGCAGATCATCGCCAATATGGAGGCGGCCACCATCAGTTGGGACCAGAGCCGGGACCATGAAGTAGGCGTCGCCCTGGCCGCCACACAGATAGACAAACTGTATAAAATAGTAGTAATCCGTAATAATTTTGACAACAAAGACGATCATAGCTTTACCGTTTTCATCAACCCGCAGATCGTTAAACACGAGGGCCAGGTGGAGGCCGATTACGAAGGCTGTTTGAGCGTGCCGAATGTCTACGGCAAGGTTCCCCGCCATACCAAAGTCAAGGTCAAAGCCCTGGGCGAGGACGGCAAGGAGTTCCGGGTCACCGCCGAGGGCTTCCTGGCCCGAATCTTCCAGCATGAGATCGACCACACCAACGGCGTGGTCTTTATAGATAACATTAAGGGCCAGCCCGAGGCCTTCTTCCGGCTGGACGATAAAGGCAAATTGGAGCCATTGGATTATGAAAAAGATGTCCGAAACAATAGTCTTCTTTGGTAGCGGGCCGGTAGCGGCCAAATCGCTGGCCCTGCTGGCCAGGGATTTTGAGATTGAGGCCGTTATTACCAAGCCGCAACCGCCGCACCACAAAGAAGACTTCCCCGTCCTGGCGCTGGCGCAGGAGCTGGGCCTCAAGACTTTGACCACCGCCGACCAGGCTGAGCTGTCCAAGCTGTTTGCCCCCGGCCGGCCGGCCCAAAGCAACTTGGGCGTGGTGATCGATTACGGCATCCTGATTCCGCAGTCTATTATCGACCACTTCCCCTTGGGTATCGTTAACAGCCACTTTTCGCTGTTACCGCGCTGGCGTGGCGCTGACCCCATAAGTTTTGCCATCCTAAACGGCGATAAAGAGACCGGCGTCAGCCTGATGTTGATAGTCGAAGCCATGGACGAAGGCCCCCTGCTGGCCCAGCGCTCTTTAACCATCTCGCCCGAGGCCACCACACCAAGCCTGACCGACGATTTAATAGCCTTAAGCCACGCAATGCTGGCCGAACAGCTGCCGGCCTACGCCCAAGGGCAGCTAAAACCGTACCCTCAGCCCGATGAGGAGCCGACCTACTCGCGCAAGCTGACCAAGCAGGACGGCCGGCTGGACTTCACCAAGCCGGCCGTGCAATTGGCTCGCGAAGTCCGGGCCTACGCCGGCTGGCCGCGCAGCCGCACCACCCTTGGCACCACCGACGTTATTATCACTGGCGCCCACGTCGGCGAAGGCGGCGGCGAACCAGGTTCGCTACGCATAGAAAATAAACAGCTCGCTATTTATACCGGCCAAGCTGTTTTGGTGATCGATTCACTGATCCCGGCCGGCAAAAAGGAAATGCCGGCGGCGGCCTTTATGGCCGGTTACCGATTGAGCTGATTAAGGCTGAAGAGGCGGGCCAGCCGGGGGCTGCTGGGCCGGAAACTCCGGTTGTGGCGGCAAAGGCGGCAGGGGTTGCGGTGGTGGTGGGGCGGGATAAGGCTGGGGCGGCACGGGTTGCGGAGATGGCGGAGCCGGGACCGGAGGCGGCGCGGGATAAGGCTGGGGCGGCAAAGGCGGCATAGGTTGTGGCTGGGGTTGCGGCTGGGGTTGCGGGGGCTGATAAGCCGGTTGCTGAGGGGGCTGAGGGGGCTGAGATGCCTGGGCCTGGCTGCTGGCCAGGATTTGGGGCGCCGTTTGGGCGACTTCGGCCTTCAGCTTGTCGAATTCCTGCTGGACGATATCCTTATAATTGGGAAAGTTCGTTTCCAGCCACTTGAAAGCGCCGGCGTCGTCCTTGGCCTCGAAGTACTTCTCGAATTCATCGAGCTGCTCGTTGGTCATCTGATCGGCCAGACGAACACCGACGCGCATTTCCAGCGTTTCGTAGACGTGCTTTAAGAAGCTGTTCTTCTCGGCTTCCGGCAGGCTGCCAAGGCCGATTTCCTCCAACAAGCTGTTATCTATTTTGAGCATAAGAATATTGTACCACTCATTAGAGTTGGCGTTGGACCGCCTCGCGGGTGAACAGTTCTATACGGTCGCCCTCCTGCAGCTCAAGCCGCTTGGCGGTTTTAAGGCTCATGCCGCACATTTCGCCTTCAAAGACCTCTTTAACGTCGGCCGGGCCGCGCTTTAAGCCGGTGACCTCGACCTCCATAAGCTGTTCGTCGCCACGGCTGACCCGGGCCAGGGCCGGCGCCGTTAGTTTGCCTTTGGTAACTTCCCCGCCGCAAATAATCTCGGTTTTGGTGGTTTTGAAGATGCCTTTGACCACCAGGCGGCCCAGCTCGGTTTCAACGATTTCGGGGCTTAGTAGCTTGGTTAGCTCTTCTTTAACATCGTCGATTAGCTCGTAGATGACCTTGTAGAGACGGACCGAGATTTTGTCGCGGCTGGCCTGCTGGCGAGCGCTGGTCGGCAGACTGACGTTAAAGCCGTAGACGATGGCGCCGCTGGAATGAGCCAGATGCAGGTCGTTTTCGCTGACCGCGCCGACTCCGGAGCCGACCAGACGCACCGAAACCTCTTCGGTGTCGAGAGCTTTCAGGCTATCTATAACAGAGGTCAGGGAGCCTTGGACGTCGGCTTTTACGATAATATTCAGCTCGGAAAGTTTATTGTCGCGGTTTATAAGCCGGATGAGCTCGCCGCTGCCGATGTCGCCCCGGCTGCTGCCGGCCTGGCGGTCGGTGGCCACCCCGCCGGCCAGCTGACGAGCCTCTTTTTCGTTGGCTGCTACCGTGAACTCGTCGCCGAACTCGGGCAATACCTTAAAACCGGTAACAATGGCCGGCGTGGACGGTGTGGCCTGCTTGATGGGCCGGCCGTCGGTGGATTCCAGGTTGCGCACCTTGGCGTAAGTGCCGCCGGCCACCACGAACTGGCCGGCCTTAAGGCTGCCGGCTTCAACTAGAGCGGTGGCCACCGGCCCGCGGCCCTGTTCCAGGTGGGCCTCGATAATCAGGCCGCGGGCCGGCACGTCATAATCGGCTTTGAGCTCCTCGACATCGGTCACCAGCAAGATCATGTCTAATAATTCGGGGATGCCAGCTTTGGTTTTGGCCGACACCGGCAGGACGATGGTATCGCCGCCCCACTCTTCGGTCAGCAGTTCGTGCTCGGTTAGCTGTTGTTTGAGGCGGTTGATGTCGGCGCCGTCTTTATCCATTTTGTTGGCGGCTACCACGATCTTAACGCCGGCCTTTTTGGCGAAGCGGATGGCTTCGACCGTTTGCGGCTTAACGCCATCATCGGCGGCGATGACGATAATGACGATGTCGGTCAGCATAGCACCGTGCTCGCGGATGGCCGCGAAGGCTTCGTGGCCGGGCGTGTCCAGGAAGGTAATGCTACGGTCGCCGTGCTGAACTTGATAAGCCGAGATATGCTGGGTGATGCCGCCGGCCTCGTCCTTCACTACGTCGGCGCCCCTGATGGCATCCAGCAGGCTGGTTTTGCCGTGGTCGACGTGGCCCATAACGGCCACCACCGGCGGCCGGCTCTGGGCTTTGGCGCTGGCCTCCGGCTTGCGGTGGACCGGAGCGTCAGACTCGGCGGCCTGGCGCTTGGTGAGCTGCAGCCCCAAGTCTAGCTCACCAACGATTATCTGGGCGGTGTCGAAGTCGATCCGCTCGTTAACGGTGGCCATGACGCCATTTTTCATAAGCTCACCGATTAGCCTAGAAACGGGGATCGACAGCCGCTCGGCCAGGGTGCCGACGGTGATCATGTCTTCGATTTCGATAGTGGTGGTCTGTTCGGTTTCTGCCATCATTTTTTGGCCGGCTTAGCCTTAGCGGCTTTTTTGGCTTCTTTAAGGCTCAGGGCGATTTTGCGGTTCTCGGTGTCGATATCCAGCACTTTGAACTGCTTCTTTTCGTTGAGTTTGAACAGTTGTTCGGGATCGACGGCTTCTTCGTCGCTCATTTCCGAGACGTGTACCAAGGCCTCGACACTGGGCGAAATCTGCACGAAAGCGCCAAACGGCGTGATGCGGGTTACCTTGCCCTCCACGACATCGCCTTTTTTGAAGGCCTTAACTTGTTCCAGCCAGGGGTCTTCGCTCATTTGCTTGAGGCTGAGGCTCAGGCGGTCTTTATCGATGGCGATGATCTTGGCCTTGACGGTTTCGCCGACCTTGACGTAGTTGCGCGGATTATCAACTCTTTCCCAGGAGATTTCCGAGATGTGGATCAGGCCCTCGATGCCGTCGACGTTAACGAACGCGCCAAAGTCGATCACGCCGGTAACAACGCCCTCGACCTCGTCGCCGACCTTCAGCTCGCTGAAGCGGGCCTGCATATCGTCTTTGACGGCCTCTTTTTCGGAAAAGATCAGCTTGTTATCCTTGCGGCTGACATCCAGTATCCGCACCCTGAGCGGCTTGTTGGTTAAGGCGTGTAGCTTCTGCAGGATCTCGTCTTTGTCGGCGCCGCTGACGCGCGGATAGTGGCCAGCCGCCAGTTGTGACACCGGCAGGAAGCCGCGGATGCCTTCCAGCTCGACCAGCAGGCCGCCCCGGTTAGCGTCGTACGGTACGACCTCGACGATTTCGTTGGCCTCGTGGACCCGCTGGAGTTCGTCCCAGCCACGGTCCTTAACGGCCCGCTTCATGCTGAGCAGAGCGTGGCCTTCGTCCATTTCGGGGTCGATAACGCTGACGGTGATGGTTTGGCCGTCTTCGAGCTGTTGGCCGTAACCGATTTCGCGGCGCATAACCACGCCGACCCCCCTGGCGCCCAGATCGATCCAAACTTCGTTCTTTTGCACGGAAGTAACCGTGCCCTCGACCACCTCGCCGGTGGTCAATCCCAAGATGTCACTGCCGGACAGCAGCTCATCCATAGTTAATGTCTTTGACATGTCTTTACATGCCTCCTTCGAATGTATTTCCCCAGTAGCGCTCTCGAGCCCGAACCAGTTAGTTTGCTGACTGTAAGATTACCCTAATTATATCTGACAAATCCCTAGCAGTAAAGTGTTACGCCCTGCAGCGCGCTGAGCACTCGCCTTTATGCCCATGTTACCCTGCCCGAACTATATACAAACTCGCTTATTTTGAGCGAGTTTGTATATAGTCTTCCAGAGTTAAGGCCAGAGAAATCTTCGTATTTAATAAATGCTTAATAATTATGCTCTAGGCTTATAGGTATGAACTTAACTAAAATGCAGTTTTTGGTTTTGGCCGTGCTACTGCGTTGCCCAATGCATCCGTACGCTATTCGGCAGGAAATTATCGAACTAAGCGGCCGCCGCGCATGGCCGTCTCAATCGAGTGTCAGAGCGGCAATCGTAAGCCTGCTGGCGCGGCGGGGCTTAATTCAAGAGTGCTTTTACAGCGATCCGCATTATTGGCTGAAGGCCAAGCGCGGTGTGCCCTATGAACTTACAAAAGAGGGGCAGAAAACCATAGAAAGAGAGTTAAATATGTACCGCGAGATCATTTCTGAGGCACGGTTTTGGCTTAATAAGTTTGATGCTTAACGCCGCCGCGGTGTAAACTCAGTGTATGTATGTAGGGGTTGATGTCGGCGGTACCAAGACGCTCGTGGCGGTCCTGGACGAACATGGCAAAATCAAAGAACTGGCCAAATTCCCCACCCCTAAAAGCTACGATCATTTCCTGCTGGAACTGCGCCACACCGTCGCCCAGCTGAAAACCAAAGAGTTCCAGGCCGGCGGCGCCGGCTTGCCGGGTCGCATCGATCGCCAGCACGGCCGGGTTATCCGGTTTGGCAACCTGACCTGGAAGAACGTGCCGGCCCAGGCCGACCTGGAACGCCTGCTGAAATGCCCCGTGGCCATCGAAAACGACGCCAAAATGGCTGGCATTTCCGAAGCTATACTGCTAAATGACGACTATTCTAAAGTACTGTACGTTACCATCAGTACGGGGGTCGGCATCGCTCTGATAACCAACAAAGTTATCGATCCCAGTTTGCCCGATCTGGGTGGTGCCGCCCGCTTCATAGACTACAAAGGCAGAAAAACCAGCTGGGATGATTATATATCCGGCCGGGCCATCGTAGAACGTTACGGCCAACACGCGGCCGACATCCACGATAAAACAACCTGGCAGGCCATCGCCCGCGACATGGAAAGGGTTTTCATGGAACTTATTGCCATCGCCGGGCCCGACGTTATCGTCATAGGCGGCAGTGTGGGCACATATTTTGATCGTTACGGCGAAATGCTGGCTCAAGAATTAGAGAGCCATAAGTCACCTGCAGTGACTATCCCCCCACTGCGAAAAGCGCAGAGACCCGAGGAAGCCGTGCTTTACGGCTGTTACGAGCTCGCCAAACAAACTTACGGCCATGCAGACGCTGATAGCTGAATTACAGGGGCGTTTCCCCGCTTTGCGGTTCAAGCCGGGAGTCAGTTTTGCCTGGTCGCCGGAAACCGGCCAAATTATATATAAAGAGAGAGCCAAAAGTGCCAATTCCGTATGGTCGTTGCTGCACGAAACCGGCCACGCCCTGCTCAAGCATCAAAACTATCAGGCCGATGTAGAGTTATTGAGGCTGGAAGTCGCCGCCTGGGAGCAGGCCCGGCTGCTGGCCAGCGATCTGGGCATCAAAATTGACGAAGACCATATCGAGAGTTGCCTCGATACCTACCGCGACTGGCTGTACAAGCGCAGTATCTGCCCCAACTGCTCGACCAAGTGCCTCCAACAGGGGGATTTTGTCCACTATCGTTGTTTTAATTGCCACACAACCTGGCGCGTCACCACAAACCGCTTCTGCCGCGCCTACCGCAGTACCAAAAACGTGCCGCAAAGGGTTTAGGCCAGTTTTTTGCTGCGCCGGCTAATGCGGCCACCCTTGGCGCCGGCCAGGCGGGCCAGTTCGCGATTGGCGTAGAAGCCACCGGTACGGCCCAATTTGCCACCCTTGGCGCCGATTTTGGCGTAGAAGTCTGCGCCGTATTTAGTCTTATTAGTTGTGGCAGCCGCCTGGCCGCCAGCTTTAGTTCCAGCCATTGTTATGACCTCCGTTAAGTAGTTCTCTCTCGAGGGACATAAAAAGGGCTTTTCTGCCCTAAGGCGGAAAAACCCTCTTATCTCTTTCGAAATCACGCTTATGATATCACGCTATTGTTTACCTGTCAATTGCGGCGCGAGATACTGCCGCCGATGGCGCCGTAGTAACTGGCGCGTTTGCGGCCCTGTTCGCCGGCTGCGAAACCGCCTGTTCGGCCCGAGCGACCGCCTTTCGCCCCTATTGTGCGGTAAAAGTCACTGCCGTAACGTTGCTTGTTCTTCTGAGCGGCCAATCGACCGCCATGTGCTGTTCCTGCCATAATAGTCTCCCTTTATAACATGGTTATGGTAATAGATAACCGGCACTGGGGCTGTAAAATATAACACTC
>DHXS01000018.1:14298-14470 GCA_002413795.1 Candidatus Saccharibacteria bacterium UBA5150
TAATTTGGTTTAACTACAAAGTTTTTTCCACAATATAGTACCTTGCCGCTTACATAATCTTGTACCGCAGCTAGGGGATCGGCTATGTTGCCGACAGCAAAGTACTTACGCATTGCAGGGGTAAAGTTGGTTTTGGCGTTGTTTGCTGTCCAGCCTAACTGATCAGCAATGA
>DHXS01000018.1:14768-15067 GCA_002413795.1 Candidatus Saccharibacteria bacterium UBA5150
AGGTTGGCTTTGACTTTGTCCAGAGCAGCTAGTGGATCGACTGTGTTATTAAAAGCAAAGTATTTACGCACTGCGGGGTTAATGATGTTTTTAGCTTCGTCTATACTCCAGCCTAACCGCTCAGCAATGACCTCATCGGTCATCAGCTCTAGGTTGGCTTTGACTTTGTCTAGAGCGGCCAGTGGATCGACTGTGTTATGAACGGCGAAATGTTTACGTATGGCGGGGTTGATGATGTTTTTAGCTTCGTCTATACTCCAGCCTAACTGATCAGCAATGACCTCATCGGTCATCAGCTC
>DHXS01000003.1:0-240 GCA_002413795.1 Candidatus Saccharibacteria bacterium UBA5150
GTCGAAGAAGAAATCCGCGAACTGCTGGAAAAGAACGGCTTTGATAAAGACGCGCCGATCATCCGCGGCTCGGCCACCAAGGCTCTAGCCGGCGATGCCGACTCCGAGCAGGCCATTCTCGACCTCGTTAAGGCCATGGACGATTCTATTCCTGAGCCTAAACGCGAACTCGACAAGCCTTTCCTGATGCCCGTCGAAGACGTTTTCTCGATTAAGGGCCGCGGCACCGTTGCCACCGGC
>DHXS01000003.1:515-5345 GCA_002413795.1 Candidatus Saccharibacteria bacterium UBA5150
CTCGACCAGGGTCAGGCCGGCGACAACGCCGGTATCCTCCTGCGTGGCATCGAACGCGACGACATCGAGCGCGGTCAGGTTCTGGCCAAGCCCGGCACCATCACCCCGCACACCGAATTTGATTCCGAGGTCTACATCCTGACCAAAGAAGAAGGCGGCCGTCACACACCGTTCTTCAAGGGCTACAAGCCGCAGTTCTACTTCCGCACCACTGACGTGACCGGCGAGGTTGAATTGCCCGCCGACAAAGAAATGGTCATGCCCGGCGACACCGTAACGTTCAAGGTTAAGCTACTCGCTCCGATCGCCATGGAACAAGGACTACGCTTCGCCATCCGCGAAGGCGGTCGCACCGTCGGCGCCGGCGTCGTCACCAAGATAGTCAAGTAAGGAACCGATAATTCGACATGGCAGACGCCAAAGCCCCAGCCGATATTAAGCAGCGGATACGCATCCGCCTAAAGGCTTACGACCACAAAGTCATCGACCAGGCCGCTAAGCAGATTGTTGACACCGCTTTGCGCACCGGCGCCAGCCTAGCCGGTCCGATCCCTCTGCCCACCCGCCGCAGTACCTACACTGTCGTTAAGAGTCCTCATGTTTACAAGAAGGGCCGCGAACAGTTCGAAATGCGTGTCCACAAGCGCCTGATAGACGTCTTTGAACCGACCCCCAAGACTATCGACAGCCTGATGAACCTCTCCCTGCCGGCCGGCTGCGACGTCGAAATCAAGATGTAGGAATCTCTGTATGCATACTCTACGTGCCGAAAGAGATGACAGGTTTTCAACTCTACGCATAGTGCCTCCCATTCCTGCAGAGGAATTGAGAAATGCTGCCAATAGTGTACAGTTTGCAGGTTCAGAGGGGGCTGAATGGGTACCCCCGCAGCTGCAAGCAGATGAGGATGCGTCAACCATTACATTTGAATCGTGGGCCTTTGGCCTCAACGACGACGAAAAGTTTACTGCATACTATCACGAAGTCGCAGAACATTTGGGCATAACAGTCATCGAAGTCATAACGTAATAATCATTTCGTATGCCTGAGACCGCACCAGTCGGTAAAATCAGGGTGGCCAATCCGGGACATTTCGCCTGTGTGATCTTCAGAGGGCCGATGACCGATGAAGAACATCTTATATTCGACCCGGAAACCATAGTTCCGCCACCTATAGGGGGTGTATCGGCTAAAATTAATAAACATCTTTGTCAGATAATTTTTTGGGACGAAAAGGCTTTCGGATGGTCTCAGGAGGACCGGAAATCGAGCTTCAGAGAGTTCGTACAGGTTGAAATCGCAGATAAGCTGTCTAAGACTCGAAATCCTCAACTGAGAGAAGTAGAGTTAGGCTCCAAAGCTGTTCATCTTTTCAAGAAGGCTGAGCAGAAAGCCGGGGAAGTACCAAACCTTAAACAGCTCGCGAAGGAAGTGGCAAAAAAAGCGGATCGTTAGGCTTGTAGAATTTGCAACGCGTTGACAGGGGTAGCGGAAGCGTGCTAATCTATTAGGGTATCTCAAAAAACGTAGTACTTGGTGTGCACTGTAGGTCTACCAATAACAGAGGTAGAAACCACAAGCCACCGGGCATTTTTATGTCAATCTTGAGAACGGAAAGCAGGAATGAAAGCATTAATCACCAGAAAAGTCGGCATGACCAGCACCATCGCGGAAGATGGCGCCGTGCGGGCTGTTACCTTGCTTTCGGTGGCCGATCACACCGTCCTGCATCACAAGACGCATGAAAAAGACGGTTATACCGCGGTCCAGGTCGGTACCGAAACCGCCAAGAAGCTTTCTAAGAGCGTCGCCGGCCATGTCAAGAACGCCAAGGTGATGCCCAAGATTATTCGCGAATTTCGCCTCCCAGCCATCCCAGAAGAACTAAACGTCGGCAGCAAAATCAGCGCCGACGTTTTTAGTGTCGGCGACGAAGTGCAGGTTACCGGCCTTACCAAGGGTAAGGGCTGGGCCGGCACGATTCGCCGCCACAACTTCCACCGCGGCCGCAAAACTCACGGCGGCGGCTCTTACCGCCGGCCGGGCTCCATCGGCTCGATGTATCCCCAGCACATCTTTAAGGGTACGCGCATGGCCGGCCAGCTGGGCCACGAGCAAATTACCGTCAAGGGTCTGAAAGTAGCTCTGGTTGATCCTGAACTAGGCGTTATCGGTATTACCGGCGCCGTTCCCGGCCCCAAAAAGGGCATTTTAATCGTTAAGGGAGCCGAGTAATGGCTGTCGCTACCTACACCAAAAGCGGCACCAAAGCCACCGCGCCGGCCAAGCTCGATAAGGCCGTTTTCGGCGTGTCCGTGGCCAACCACGAATTATTAAAGGCGGCTTACGTGGCTTACCTGGCCAACGGCCGTCAGAACCTGGCAGTCGCTAAGACCCGCGGCCTGGTCCGCGGTGGCGGCCGCAAGCCGTGGCGCCAAAAAGGCACCGGCCGGGCCCGTTTCGGCTCCAGCCGTACCCCTATCTGGCGGGGCGGCGGCATCACTTTCGGCCCTACCGGCCAGGAAAATTATAGTAAACAGATGAACACCAAGGCCAAGCGCCAGGCCATTCGCCAGGCCCTGACGCTGGCCAACACCGACGGCAAGCTGGTGGTCATCGAAGATTTGCTATCCAAGGAAGGCAAAACCAGTGAAATCGCCCGTTTGCTGGCTAAAATTGGCGCCGAGCGCACCATTTTGGCCGTCGTGGAGCAGAAAACCCCGGAGCTCACGCGGGCCTGTCGCAACCTAACGGGGCTGAAGCTTGTCAGCAGCCACTACGTCAACGTTTTTGACGTGCTGAATGCCGACAAGGTAGTTTTCACGCAGGGAGCGCTTAAGCAGACCACAGACTGGCTGAACGGCAAACCGCTCGCCAAGCAAGGGGCCAAAGATGAGTAAAACAATCGCCCTTAAACCGCGCCTTAGCGAAAAGACCTACGCCCAGAGCGAAAGCCGCGTTTACGCCCTGGAAATTCCCAAGGGTACCAACAAGCACGCCGTCGCCCGGGCCGTTGAAGCCCAGTTCGAGGTTAAGGTCACTAAGGTTAACGTGACTAATGTATCCGGCAAGTCAAAGCGCATCATCAGCCTGACCGGTAAACGCGTCAAGAACGCCACCGGCCGCCGCAACGATATTAAAAAAGCCTATGTCACCCTGGCCGAAGGCCACAGCCTGCCATTCTTCAACGCTGTTGAAGAGGAAGAGCAAAAAGAGCAGGCCATCCAGGAAAAAGTCGATAAGGCCGCCACCAAACAAGCCGCCAAAGAGGCCAAGCCGGCTCGCCGGGGCTTCCTGCACAGGCGCGGTGGCGCCCGCGGAGGAGATCGCTAATGGCTATTAAGCAATACAGCCCCACTACCCCCGGCCGGCGCGGTATGACCAGCCAGGATTTCGACGGCATCACCACCAACAAGCCCCTGCGCTCGCTGTTGGTCGCCAAGCGCCGCGGCAACGGCCGTAACAACCAGGGCCGCATCACCACCCGCCACAAGGGCGGCGGCACCAAGAAGTTTTATCGCCTGGTCAACTTCAAGCTGGCCGACGGTGTCACGGCCACCGTTGAGCACATCGAATACGACCCGAACCGCAGTGCCCGCATTGCCCGTATCAAAGAATCGAACGGCACTTATCACTATGTACTGGCGGCCCAGGGCATGAAAGTCGGGCAAAAGATCGTTAGCGGCGAAGAAGCCGCCATCGAGACCGGCAACCGCCTACCCTTAAAGAACATTCCTATCGGCAGTACCATCCACGCCATCGAGATGAAAGTCGGCGGCGGCGCCCAAATGGTCCGCTCTGCCGGCAACAGCGCCCAGCTGATGGGCCGCGACAACGGCTACGCCCAGGTGCGTCTGCCTAGCGGCGAAGTCCGCCTGATTAACGAAAATTGTGCCGCCAGCCTCGGTGTTATCGGCAACGAACAACACCAGAACATCAAGATCGGCAAAGCCGGCCGCAACCGCCACAAGGGCAAGCGCCCATCCGTCCGCGGCGTTGTTATGAATGCCGTTGACCACCCGCATGGCGGTGGTGACGGCGGCCGCCACGGCATCGGTGGCGGCAAGAACCACGGCGCGGCGCCCAAGACGCCTTGGGGCCAGAAAACCCTGGGCTACAAGACCCGCCGCCGCAAGAGCACCACCAAGTTTATCGTCCGTTCGCGTCACCTAGGAAAGAGGAAGTAAGCCATGAGTCGTTCATTAAAGAAGGGGCCGTTCATAGATTTCAAGCTCGCCAAGAAAGTTGGAGCGCTGGGCGATAACGACCGCACAATTGTTAAGACTTGGGCCCGCTCGTCTACGATTGCTCCTGAGTTTGTCGGTAAAACAATCGCCGTGCATAACGGTAAGGTTCACGTGCCGGTGTTTATTACCGAAAATATGGTCGGCCACAAGCTTGGCGAGTTCGCGCCGACGCGGACGTTTCGCGGGCACGTGAAAGATGATCGGAGGGCGCGTCGTGGCTAGCCCATTGACCGCGAACACCACCGGTCCGGTCATCCGTGCCCACGCGAAGCTGCGCTACTCGACGGTCACGCCTATGAAGGCCCGGCGCGTCATCGACCTGGTTCGCGGGTTGCCGGCCGAAGAGGCGTTGTCGATATTGAAGTTCACGCCGCAATCGGCCAGCGAGCCGGTGTACAAGGTGCTCGAGAGCGCGATCGCGAACGCGCGGTACGCCGCAGCTCAGCGCAGCGAGCGTCTCGAAGTCGACGACCTCGTGGTGTCGGCGGCCTACGTCGACGAAGGTCCGACGCAGAAGCGGTTCAGGCCGCGTGCGCAGGGCCGCGCCTACCGCATTCGCAAGCGCACCAGCCACATCACGATC
>DHXS01000001.1 GCA_002413795.1 Candidatus Saccharibacteria bacterium UBA5150
GGGCAGTAAGCCATCCTTAAAAAGGTGATAAATTGCCGGTAATAGGTAGCGGCCGGCCAGGTCGCCGGTAATGCCAAAAATGACGAGTATGGTAGGTTCAGGCTTAGGATCGTTTTGAGCGCTCATGCCGCCTCCAGTTGATCGCTGTAAACGTAGGCCTCACGTATTTCTTTCAGGATTTGTGCCGGTTGGTCAGCTAGAGGCACGGCTTTGTTTTGTAAAATCTCCAGGGCCGGCCGCTTATCGGCGCCGAACGCGAACAGATAGATAGCCGTAGCCTCGCGCAGAGCCGGGAATGTCAGGGTTATTCGTTTGAGCGGCGGCTGTTCGTAAGCCGTGACCCATGCCTCTGTCTCGCCCGCGGCCGGCGAAGCCGGCAGGATACCGCTGACGTGGCCGTCGGGCCCCATTCCGAGCTGGGAAATAATAACGTCATTGCCGGCGAAGGCCTGGCGGGCGGTTGCTTCGAAAGCCCGCGCTGTGGCTTCAAAATCCATTCCGGCCTTCAGCACGGGCAGAGTCTTGGCCTGTTTGGCCTGGAAACCGGCGTCCAGCAGCTGCTGCCAGTTGGAATCTGGGTGGCCGGGTTCGCCGTAGCGTTCGTCGTTGGGCATAACGGTTAGACTAGAGGTTAATTCTTCGGGGACACCGGACATTACCTTAACGGTCGCGGCGATGTTGGAGCCGCCGCTGACCAACCAAAGCACCCGTTTGCCGGCTGTCAGTTCCGTGGACAGCCGCTCGCTAAGCGCCGTGATGCCTTCTTCCCAGCCACTGCTAGGGACGTATTTCATGTTCTCAGTATAACTTGACTGCGTTCAGGCCCGACACCGATTTTGGTGACCGGTACGCCCAGCTCTGATTCAAATAATTCTATAAAGGCCTTGGCTTCGGGCGGCAGGTCGTCGTACTTACGGACAGTGCTAAGATCCCGGCTCCAAGTGGGCAGTTCGGTGTAGTTCGGTGTGCACTCGGCCAGCGCGGCCGCCGAAGTCGGCGCCGTTTTGAGCTCTTTACCCCTGAAATTATAGCTGGTGGCAACCTTCACCGTTTTACCGTAGCGCGGCACATGGTCGAGTTTGGAAATAGCCAGCTCGTCGATACCGTTGCCGCGGACGGCGTTGCGTAGCTCGACAATGTCCGGGTAGCCGATGCGCCGCGGCCGCTTGGTGGTCACGCCGTACTCGCTGTCCAGTCCGCCCAAGGGGCCGCGCACCGTCATGGCCAGCTTTTCGTCGTTGATTTCGGTGACCAGCGGCCCGCCGCCGACGTGCGACTTAACGGCCTTGATAATACCGGTGGCCTTGCCCAGGTGTCTGGCTGACACGCCCAGGCCGTCGAGCAGGCCGGTAACGGTGGTAGAAGACGAAGTAACCGCCGGGTACATACCGTGGTTAATATCCAGCCAGTAGGCCTGGGCGCCTTCGGTCAATACTTTTTTGCCGCCCGCCAGCTGTTGGTTCAAAATCTCGGCAGTGTCGGCGGCGTAAGGCTTTAGGCTTTTGGTGGCCTTTAGCCAATCTTGGGTAGCCTGCTCCAACTTGTCAGGGCTCATTTGCTCGTTTTTGGGCAATAAGGGGTTAACTTCTTTGAGGCCGCTTAAGACTTTGTCGTATAATTCGTCGCCGTCCAGCAGGATAGCCTCCAGGCGGACGCCTTCGCGGCGGTACTTGTCGGCGGCCACGAAAGCGATGCCGACGCGCGTACTGCCCTGGGCTTTGTCACCCTCTTCTCTTAAAGAATCCAAACTTATGTGGTGTGGTAACACCAAGTGGGCGGCACTGCTAATAAGCAAGTTATCGGGCGAAACTTCCAGGCCGGCGGCGCGGATGGTCTCGATTTCGGCCAGCAGCCGCGGCGGGTCCAGGTAAACGCCGTTGCCGACAATGTTGAGTTTGCCGGGGTAGGCCACGCCCGAAGGCACCTGGTGCAGGGCCAGGTGTCCGCCGGTCTTGGCCGGCACCACGGTGTGGCCGGCATTGGCGCCGCCATTGCCGCGGGCCACGATGTCATAATCAATAGCGGCCAGGTCCACAAAGCGGCCCTTGCCCTCGTCCCCGCGCTGTAATCCGACGATCATATCTACAGACATACCTGATAGAGCATACCCGTCTGGCTGGGACTATGCAAGTTTTAGATCTGGTTATTGCCCTCGAAAAGCGCCGACAACGATTCGTCGGCGAAGACGGCGCCGATGGCGCCGGCGATCAGGGGCGCGATAGACAGAGTTTCGATTTTCTTTTCTTTAAGGTGAGCATCGGTAGGCAGAGTGTCGGTGACCACAATCTTGGTAAAGGCCGATTCCTTAATACGCTGGAGGGCCGGCTCCGAAAAGACGCCATGGGTCGACAGGCCGTAAATTTCCTTGGCGCCGCGCTTCAGTAATAGCTCGGCGGCCGTACAGATGGTGCCGGCGGTGTCGATCATATCATCGACCGTGATGCAGACCTTGCCCTTGACGTTGCCGATTAGGTAGCGGGCCTCGGACTTATTGGCGGTGGTGGTGGAGCGGTGCTTGTGGATGATGGCCAGGTCGCAGCCCAAGGTGGTGCTGTAACGCTGGGCCATCTTCACACGCCCGGCGTCCGGCGCAACCATCACGGTATTCTTAAGGTCTAAATTCTCGCGGATGTAGTTCTTAAACAGTGGCATGGCGATCAGGTGGTCAAAGGGGCCGTCAAAGAAGCCCTGGGTCTGGCCGGAGTGCAAGTCGACGCTCATAATGCGGTCGGCACCGGCGACGGACAGTAGATCAACTATCAGGCGGGCGGCAATCGGTTCGCGGCCGCCGGCCTTGCGGTCCTGGCGGGCGTAGCC
>DHXS01000021.1:0-2466 GCA_002413795.1 Candidatus Saccharibacteria bacterium UBA5150
CAGCGAAAGATCCAATTTTCATACTCCTTGTAACGGTTTTCAGCCCCCATTCTGAAATAGGTTTCTCAATCAATGCTGCTAAAGCCGACCCCATATATGCGTCTCCGGCACCAGTTGTATCAATGACTTTATTCGGCGCAACCAGGACAGTTTTGTTACTTCATAAGCGCTGGCAAGTGCTTTGCGCTGCATGTTTATTTTCCACCGAATTTACCACTACTATACAACACATCTGGGGTATGGAACTACATAAGAGTTTTGCGTCGACGGCTGATAATATGTATAATCAGGTGGAAGTATTGATAAAAACAAAAATTCCATGAAAAAATCGAAGCCAAGAAAAAATATTACTAAAAAGTCATCTGGCCGGCGCTTTAGTTTCCGGCGGGTTCTTTTTAGCCTTGCAACACTAGTGGCAGTCGTGGGCGGGCTGGGCGCGGTGCATCACGCCGGACCGCTCAATTCGGTCTTTAGCCCATTGTCAAAAACCGCCCCTCTGGTCCAAAAGGATTCAACCAAACTATACACAGCCGAAGGTCTGGCTAACAGCTCGACTATTCTGGTGAAGTTCAAAACATCGGCCTCTCCGGCGGCGATGGCTTCGATACATAAACAAAGTGGTACGAACATCAAACGTACTCTACCGGGTATTGGTGTGCAAGAGGTTAGTTTGCCAGCTGGCGCGCAAGTCGGTTCAGTGCTAAAGCAATACCGCTCGCATGCTGAGGTGGAGTACGCCGAGCCGAATTTCATTGCTCAACGTTTTCTGACCCCCGATGATACACTGTATGCCAAACAGTGGAGCCTCAGTAAAATTAATGCCGTAGCAGCTTGGGATGTCAGCCAGGGCGGTTACGGGCCGATTGCCATCGTCGACACCGGCATTGATGCCGCGCACAGCGATTTGAGCGCTGAAGTGGTGAGCGGCTATAACTTTGCAGCCGATTCGGCCGACACTAACGATGATAACGGGCACGGCACACACGTGGCCGGTATCATCAGTGGCATTACGAATAACAGCAACGGCATTGCCAGCGTCGGTTTCAGGGGCTCACTTATACCAGTCAAGGTATTAGATAGTACGGGCACCGGCACCTACGGCGATGTGGCCAGCGGTATCATCTACGCGGCCGACCACGGTGCCAGGATTATTAACCTCAGTCTGGGCGGTTCGTCGGCCTCGCAAACCCTGCAATCGGCGGTCAGCTATGCCGAGCAAAAGGGGGTGATTATCGTGGCCGCCGCCGGTAATAACGGAAACAGCGCGGCCGTTTACCCGGCTGACTATCCGGGCGTGGTGGCGGTCTCCGCGACGACCGCCGATGACAGTTTGGCATCGTTCAGCAGCTATGGCAGCCATATCTATGTAGGCGCTCCGGGAGTGGGTATCATTTCGACTTACAATAACGGCGGTTACGCCACCATGTCCGGCACCTCAATGGCAGCGCCGGAAGTTGCCGGGCTACTGGGATTAGCTTTGTCGCACAGCCAGATAAGTACCTCAGTCCTGCTAAGTGACCTGCAGCAAAGCAGCGATAAAGTTGGAAACTACCCGTATGATTCAAACGGTTGGAACCAGTATTTTGGCTACGGGCGGATTAATGCCGCTAAGCTATTGCAGCTGGTAAGCGGCACCCCTTCCACGGTGACCGCGACCCCTGCCGAGACTACAACAAACGGTCAGATAACACATGGGCAAGTTGGTTTGCAATTTAGCGTTGACCTCGAGGGGACTATTGACAGTATTGACCAAAGCCGCGGCGTTGTAACACTTAAGGTACAGAGCATCAGCCAGAACCTCAAACTTGCTAATAATAATTTGATTGATGTCTACGTAACTGGCAGTACAACTATGACTGCAGGCGATAAAAGCCTGTCGTTGGCAGATCTGACAACGGGCGATAAATTTGGCGGCAAAGCTCTTTGGCAGAATAATCAGCTGACTGCTACGTCTGTGGCTATCCAAGGCAAGCCTGCACCTGCAGCTTCGCAATCATCTGGCGCACCGGCCGGCCAGCAAAACGGACAAAGCCACCGGCCTTAGACTAAAGCACTAATTGCTCAAACAAACAGCTAGTCAAACTGTACTCAAAGACAGAGTCGACATCGGGGTCTCGCTACATGAGATAAAATCATCCCGGCACCGTGGGACCAAACAAGATTCGAACCAACTGACCTCTGTTAAGGAGTCTTTACAAAAGAAAAAGACCGTTGTATAGCAGTACGGTCTATCTCTGCTAATCATCTCTTGGCTGAGCGTATGGGTCTGGAACCTTGTATCAGGGGGTGACTGAAAATCAGACACAACTTAGGCGCTTTTGGTGGTGAGTTAAGCTATCTTTCGTATACTTTGGCATTATTGTCAAAGCTAGTAAGGTTTGCACACGATTGTCCAGGGAAACCTTCAGACTTCATTTCACGTTGTGCAGTAAGCTGTACTAACATACAACCCATCGATTGTCCGCC
>DHXS01000021.1:2786-4541 GCA_002413795.1 Candidatus Saccharibacteria bacterium UBA5150
AATTTACCATCAGCGAGTAACTCAACCTGGTACAGCTCATACTTAACTAGCCCGTTTGTTATACCGACCGTATCCGGTTTTGGCTGTGACGAGTTAATCGCGAACTGGTAGCCATTTTCTCCCCATGCGCCGCTAGAAATTTCCCACAAGGAGGGGTCATAATTATTTGGCGCAAAAGCAAAGTGCCCTTTCCAGTAATCATGGTTGTTCTTATCATTACCGCTGTAGCCACCTTGACCCTTCAAAAACCAGTTACCAGCAAGCTTGCCATCTATATCGTAATCTATCTTGCCGGATATGGGCTGCGCCTTACGTGGATTATGGCTCAGCATGAAGGCTTTAAGTTCGGGTGATGCATAATCGAGCGGATCAGCAGTATAGATTTTAAATGGCTCTCCATTATAGTGATCTGGCACCAAGAAGCCTGAAAGTGTTTTAGTAGTATCCCAGACCGCAAAATCAAGTGTTTGGCCACCGATTTTGCCTATCACTTGACCCGCTTTGACCGGGATGTTTACGTTGGCGTTTTGCTGTGTCCCAACCTGAGATTGAATGTTGGGACTTAGACTAGTAATGAGATCAAAGTAGCTTAAAAAGGTGCAAGTATAGTCGATAACCACTCGATATTCATCTGTTGCATGGCCGTTACTAAAGTTAGAGTAATCCGAAGTACGGTGTTGAATTGAGACAATGTGCCCGTTAGCCGGCGCTCTAACTTCATAGGCGTCTCGTGGCGAATCATAACTTAATGGTGCAAAATACTGGTGGTCGATGGGTGTAACATGCTCGCTGACCATTAAGCCATATGGAATAATGCTTGAAATATCCTCGGCCTTCATAGGTGAGACACTTAAAGTAACCGGCCCGGAGCCTGAGCAATTACCGCCAGCCAGATTGCTGCCTGCTTTCTCTGCAGCCGATCCAGAAGTGCTTTTTATTACGCCGGCTATAGAAACATGACTTTTCTTGCTGACAAGTATACCAACGCCAACTATCACAACCACAACGACGACTACCAGCACCGCCAGTATGTGGGTAAAACCGTGCTCATGCTTTGTCATAACCATTATTATGCACAAATATAATAACTAGTCCAAAACACTTATGTCCAGCATACTGGTTGGGAACTTTTTTGGTTTCTGTGCGAATCATCGAAGCCTGGGCTTTACGGACTTTGATGACATAATATCGTTTGGCTGGGGATGAGGGATTCGAACCCCCGATCACGGGATCAGAACCCGTTGCCTTACCGCTTGGCTAATCCCCATTAAATAAACGCGGCTATGCCACGATACAGGGGTTGATTATAGCGAAATTTGCCTTGGCTGACCAGCCGTGTGGTATAGTGGTTTACATTAACAATTTGATATAAAGAGCGCGGAGAGAGAACTAGCTCGCTGACCCGCCGGCAACCTGCTCATCGAGTAAGGTGCTCCATCTAGCCCGCTGACGGGGAAGATATTGCTTGATCTTTATCCTTTCCGCTAGCCTAAGCAGAAAGGATTTTTTAATGTCAGATTCAAGCGAATGGGAACACCTGGATTACTTTACCAGCGAGTCGGTTTGCGCCGGTCACCCCGACAAAATTTGCGACGCTATCAGCGACGCCATTTTAGACGCCGCGCTAGAGCAGGATCCCAACAGCCGCACCGGCATCGAAACCGTCGCTGGTGCCAATCGCATCGCCCTATTTGGCGAAATCAAGACCAAGGCCGAGTTAAATTTTGAGAAAATCGTCTTTGAAAAGGTCAAACA
>DHXS01000021.1:4816-5746 GCA_002413795.1 Candidatus Saccharibacteria bacterium UBA5150
TCACCGGAAATTTCCATGGGCGTCGACCAGTCCGGCGATGTTATCGGCGCCGGCGACCAAGGCATGATGTACGGCTTTGCCTGCAACGACACGCCGGAGCTAATGCCGCTGCCGATCGCTTTGGCGCACGCCTTAACCCGGCGGATCGACTCAGCCCGCGAGTCGGGCGAGCTAAAGTGGCTACGGCCCGACGGCAAGGCCCAGGTCACCGTCCAGTACGCCAAGAACAAAGTGGTTGGCGTTGAAAAATTAGTGCTGGCCGTGGCCCACGACGAAAAAATCACTGCCGAACAAGTCCGGTCCCAAGCCATCGACAAAATCGTCAAGCCGGTGCTCGACAAGTATAAATTTGCACTGCCCAAAGACGAGAACATCACCGTTAACGGCACCGGCTTGTGGCACATTCCGGGACCCGAAAGCGACGCCGGCCTGACCGGCCGTAAAATCGTGGTCGATACTTACGGCGGCTTTGCCCGCGTTGGCGGCGGCGCCTTCAGCGGCAAAGATCCCAGCAAAGTTGACCGCTCGGGCGCTTACGCGGCCCGCTACATAGCCAAAAACATCGTGGCCGCCGGCATGGCCGACCACTGCGAAGTCGGCCTGGCCTACGTTATCGGCCAGCCCAAACCGCTGATGCAAACCATCCACACTTTCGGTACTTCCAAAGTAAGCGACAAGGAACTGCACGCCTTTAAAGACAAGCTGATCGACACTTCGGTAAAGGGCATTTGCGACGGCCTGGACCTGCGCCGGCCGATCTACTCGCAAACCAGCGCCTACGGCCACTTCGGCAAAGCCGACCTGCCGTGGGAAAAACTAGTAGCTTAAGGCGTAACTTTCGGTGCGCCAGCGCTCCTGGGGCACGTCGGTGTGGCTGTCCAATGTCCCGGTGCCGATAAGTAAACTAAGTGCTCTTTTATCGGAGCGCCA
>DHXS01000021.1:5983-6342 GCA_002413795.1 Candidatus Saccharibacteria bacterium UBA5150
TTGAACTGCAGAGTTATGTTAGCCTCTTGATTCACCAGAGCGGCCACCGTGTCCTGCAGGGCGCCGTGAGTCAGCGGTGAACTAAGATCGTTATGGCCGCGAAAGGCTCTGACATTGGCAGGCAGAGTAAGCGGTGCCTGCACATAGGTACCAAGCAGCAGACCGCTGTGTCCCAGTCCCTTGTATATTTTCGGTAAACGGCTTTTAGCCTCTTTTATACCATCCGGCGTAATCTCGCCGGGCTGAGTTTCGGGCTGGGCGCGACGCCGCACACGACTCGACACATCTTCTTTAACCATGGCGGTCGAATAGTTGGCTTTAGGGGAAATGCCGGGGATGCCGTTTAAATAAGCATCTTT
>DHXS01000021.1:6644-14555 GCA_002413795.1 Candidatus Saccharibacteria bacterium UBA5150
TGATATGGTTAGGCACCAGCTCTTCCTGAGCCAGGGCGATAGCCATCGAAACCAAGCTCATCAAGGGCCTGAACTGTTCGCCGCTTTCACGGCTGCCATAAGTAAAGCGGCCCGTGCGGGCAATATGTTTACGCTCGCGATGCAATAGCCTATCGGTGCCGCCAACCCCGGGGTAAGCCACATAGATGCGGGCCGCGCCGGGGTTGGCGGCACCATGCGCGGCCAATTCAATAGCATTGCCCGGATTTTGGGTTAAGCTGGAAAAATGTGTGGAGGGGAACAGAATTGCTTCTTCCCCCAGCTTATGCTGGTTAACGACCGCTACTTCGAAACATCGTTCCGAATAGGGGTCTTGAATTATGCGGAAGCTGTCATTGATTTCGTCTAATTTAGACAGGTAAGCTTCGTGGCTAATAGACGGTTTTTCGATACCGGACAGCTTAACTGGCGGACTTGGCTCATAGCCATATCCGGTAGGGTGATAATCGATACGCTCCAGTTCTAGACCCATAATTAGCACTTATTATACCATACAAGATCAACTGCGTAAAATATCTTACATAGTTTTAGCCGAGGTGTAATGGGTTCAGGTCAGCAGGTCGGCGTTAACGGCCATGAAGACGCCGCTGATTTTGCCCGAGCTGTTAAAGGTGAAGGAGATGACGTAATCGTTAGCCGACTTGCCAACGACGGCGTCGGTCGGGAAGTAGCTGGCATAACTGCCGGCCCGCCAGCTGGTTAGGGTAGCCGCCGATAGTTCAAAGTCCCAGGGGTCGGTAGCGTTATTCAGGTAGGACAGGTCACTGACGGCCTGGGTTGGTGTGCGATCACCCACGCCCTCTGAGGCGGCGATGACGACATGCACCGTCGGCGCCATGTAGCCTTCCAGCGCGGCCGTATTGCCGGAAGTGATGGAGGCCTTAATATTCTCGATGGTGGCGGCGCTCGGCTTGGTAGTGGCGGGGGCGACGGTCGCAGTCTTAGGGGTGGTTTTGGCTGCGGTTTTGGCGGTTTTTTTCAGGTCGGCCACGTCTTTTTTGAGGCTGGCGATATTGGTGGCCTGCTTTTTTTGCTCATGCTTGGCGGTATGGTCGCGCCACAGGTAGCCACCGGCAAAGCCCAGCCCGGCCACCACTAGAACCAATACAATCCGCTTCCAGGGCAATGACCTTTTGGATTGTTGGGTTGGGGTTTTGACCGGTGTGTCGTCGGTAGTTTCGGTAGCAGGTTCGCTTGCCATAAGGAGGCCTCCTTAGTTATTAATCTGATTTTACGCTTACGCTTCTTGATATCCAAGCCGTATCGGCGTAAAATTAAGTAATTAAGCTTAAGGATAAATAACTATGAACAGACTTAAAAGAATCGGTACTTCAGTCGCCGTCCTTGTGGCGGCATTATTATTTGGCGCCGCCGCGCCGGCTTTCGCCACGCACGGAGCCAACGATAGCAGAGGCGGTGACGCCATGGCCTCGGCCACGGCCACTGTCAGCGATGACACAACTACCACTACCACCACCAGCCATGCCGAAGCGCGGCAAGACGGGCATAAACTCACCGATGCCGAGCATCAGAAGCGCTGTGAGTCTCACAAACAGGGTCTGACCACCAAGTTCAGCCACATTGTCACCAACAGCCAGCGCATCCAGGACCGCATTAGCGACGTGCTCGACAAAGCCGTGGCTTACCAGCAGACCAACAACATAACGGTGGCTAACTTCGACAACCTGGTAGCCGCCGCCAACACCGCCAAGGCCAATTCGGCCGACGCTATCGCCAATCTTAAAGCCGTACAGCCCAGCCTGGACTGCAACAATACATCCGTGGCCAGCGATGTCAGCGTTTTTAAGACCGCCGCCGCCAAAACCCGCGACAGTCTTAAGGCCTACCGCACCGCCGTCAAGGCCGTGGTGCAATCCCTAAAGACCGCTAAGACCGGGGCAGAAGGGAGCAACCAGTAATGCGTAGTCTTAAGAACCAACAGGGCAGCGGCCAATTGGCCGTCATCGTCTTAGTCGTAGTGGTAGCCGTGCTGGGCTTGGTAGCCTACCGGGTACATCAAAATACTGCCGACAAATCGGCGACTACCACCGCCAGCGCTACCGAAACGGCCGTACCGTCTAAAATCACTTCCAAGGCCGATCTTAATAAGGCCGACCAGGCCCTGGACAGCACTTCAATCGACAGCGCCATCAACCCCAACCAGCTCGACCAAGATATCAGCGCGCTTTAGGGGTGTTGCGCAGTTCTAGGGGCACCGGCAGATCGGGCTGGTCGCGGGCCGCCGCCTTGGCGGCCGACATGGCGTCGGCCACCTGGCGCGACTTGGGCGCTTTGGCCATTACGCTGGCACAGTGAAACAGATTGTATTCGGCCTCCGGCAGGCCAATGCGTTCTACTGCCAAAAAAGTCGAAACCGCCAGGTTAAGCGCGGCCGGTGCCGCCAGTCCTATATCTTCGGAGGCGAAAATGACCATCCGGCGGGCAATAAACTTGGGATCCTCGCCGGCCTGCAGCATGCGTGCCAGGTAGTAGAGCGCGGCGTCACCGTCACCGCCACGCAGGGACTTTATAAAAGCGCTAATAACGTTGTAGTGGTTTTCGCCCTTCTTGTCGTAGCCGGGCACCCGGGCCTGAGCGGCCGTTTCTACCACTTGGGGAGTGATTGGCTTAGGGCCGGCCAGCTGGGCCGCCAATTCCAGGTTACCCAGCGCCACGCGGGCGTCGCCGCCGGATAATTCGGCCAGCAGGTCAATACTTTTAGCCGGCAGCTTTTTGGCGCCCAGCTTCTCGGCCTTGGCGGCTTTCTTAATAATCTTAATAACTTCTTCTTTAGCCAGCGGTTCCAGTACCAGCACCCGCGAACGGCTCAATAACGGATTAATAACTTCAAAACTGGGATTTTCGGTAGTGGCGCCAATCAGAATGATGGTGCCGTCTTCGACATGTGGCAGGAAGGCATCCTGCTGGGCCTTATTAAAGCGGTGGATCTCGTCCACAAACAAAATAGTCTGCAGGCCCAGCCGCTGGTTTTGGTTGGCGCGCTCAATAACCTTGACGACATCGGCCTTGCCGGACGTTACGGCGCTGAGCTCCACAAATTCGGCGCCGGTTTCGCGGGCCATAATGCGGGCCAGGGTGGTTTTGCCGCTGCCCGGCGGCCCCCACAGAATCAGGCTGGTGGGCTGCTTCTGATGGATAATCTCGCTGATAATTTTGCCGCCGCCCACCAAATGCTTCTGGCCTACAATATCGGCCAGGCTCTCGGGCCGCAATCGCTCCGCCAAAGGCCTGTTATCCATGACCTGATTATAGCTCACCCGGCCGCCGCTTCTTTGTTAAGCTAGTAGAATGACGGAAGAGACCATTAGGCAAGCCGAAAAGGCTCTGATAAAGCAGGACCCGGTGCTCGGCAAGCTCATAAAAGGCCAAAAGCTGGGGCCGCTGACGCCACGAAGCGATTACTTCCACGCCCTGGCCAGCTCTATCATCAGCCAGCAGATATCGACCTACGCCGCCCGTGCCATCTTCGCCCGCTTCCAAACAGCCACCAAACTAAAGCCGGCCAAATTTCTGGCGCTTGCTCCCGAAGACATCAAAGCCATCGGCCTGTCCGGCCAAAAGACTAAATATATTGGTGACCTGGCCCAGCACTTCATAACCGACCCGAACGTCTACAACCACCTGGAACGCCGCACCGACGAGCAGGTAATAGAGGAACTTACCGAAATTAAAGGGATAGGCAAATGGACCGCGCAGATGTTCCTAATCTTCACACTGGGGCGACCGGACGTCTTCGCCCCCGAAGACCGCGGCCTACAGCTTGGCCTAATGAAACTCTACGGCCTGGATGTTTTGCCGCCTAAAGCCGAGCTGGAACTTATGGCAGATAAGTGGCAACCCTACCGCAGTGTCGCCAGCTTGCACCTCTGGCACTCCCTGAATCAGTAGAGGTAGAGTATATTAATAGTCATGAGCAATAGTGCAGACTCAGAACAAGGTCTTGCTAAACGCAGGCTACTCAGCGAGTTGTCTTTTGGTGAGCGTATAGCTGAACAGGAAGTCGAAAGTCTTGTGGAGTACTTTGTCGAGACTGAACAGTGGCGGAAGCTTCACTCCGGCGCAGTTGACATCGTTTATGGTACAAAAGGTGCGGGCAAAAGTGCCTTATATTCACTGCTGCTTGCCCGAGAGGACGACCTATTCGACAGAGGAGTATTTATTATTGCAGCGGAAAATCCATCAGGGACACCAGTCTTTGCTGAAATCAAAGTTGAGCCTCCAACTAGTGAGCACGAATTTACAGGGCTTTGGAAACTGTATTTTATCTGTTTAATAGGTAATGAGCTGAGAAAGTATGATGTCAATAACCAGGGAGCAAAAGATGTTTACTCGGTCCTAGAACAAGCGAAGCTGCTGCCTAAAAAAATAACCCTCAAGACCTTGCTCATCGCAGTGCGAGATTACAGTAAGCGCCTCACAGATGCCGAATCAGTTGAGGGGGGACTAGCCATCGATCCGGTTACAGGTTTGATTGTAGGGGTAAAAGGCAAGATTACGTTCAGAGAGCCGAGTCAAGAGCTCAGGGATGCCGGGCTTATGTCTGTAGACACTCTGCTTGAAAAGGTGAACGCTGCGCTTGTTGAAGAAAAGATGACTGTATGGATTTTGCTAGACCGGCTTGACGTGGCTTTCGATCAAAGCGATGCTCTTGAATATAATGCGCTGCGCGCCCTTTTCAAAGCCTATCTTGACACCGCACCCTTAAATAATATTAAATTAAAAGTTTTCTTGCGAACCGACATATGGCGGCGCATTACGGAAGGTGGTTTTCGTGAAGCTAGCCATATTACAAAACACCTAACAATAACCTGGGAAAGACAGTCGCTTCTAAACTTGGTTGTCCGGCGCCTACTGGCGAATCAGCCTTTTAACGCACGCTACGAGCTTGACCCCGAGGTAATATTGGCCAGTGTTGATGAACAAGAACGTCTAATAAAAAGGATCATGCCTGACCAAGTCGATACCGGTAAAAACCCACCTACTTTCGATTGGATGCTAACACGAACACAAGATGGCACCAAAAAAACTGCACCCAGAGAGCTTATCCATTTGCTATCTAGTCTAAAGGACGAGCAAACGAGGCGTTTAGAGCTAGGACATGCCGAGCCAGTAGGCGACTTACTTTTCGATAGAACAACTTTTAAAGAAGCACTTAAAGCAGTTTCAGAAGAAAGGCTTACAAAAACTCTTTACGCCGAGAGCAATAACCTAAAAACTTATATAGAAAAGCTCAGGGGTGAGAAAACGCAGCAAGCTCCGGAAACTTTAGCGCGCATATGGGGGCTGGAGGATGAAAAAGCTCGTGACATAGCCGACCAACTAGTTGGAGTTGGGTTCTTCGAAAACCGAGGCGAAAAACGCCAGCCCATATATTGGGTGCCATTCTTATATAGAGATGCTCTTGGTATGATTCAGGGTGAAGCAAAATGATTCTAGGGCCACAATGAGCGATCTAGTCGAATTGCAAGAAAAGATCATTGCTTTTCGTGATGCGCGTGGCTGGAAGCAGTTTCACAACCACAAAGACTTGGCGATTTCATTAGTACTAGAAGCTAGCGAGTTTCTTGAGCATTTTCAATGGAAGAGCCCCGAAGAAATCAAAAAGCACCTCAACAATAACAAAGAAGGCGTGAGTGATGAGCTGGCCGACGTCTTGTACTGGGTACTCTTACTTGCATATGACCTCGACATAGATCTTGCCGAGGCAGTTACAGGCAAAATGAAAAAGAATGAGGCAAAATATCCGGTTAAAAAAGCTAGCGGCACACATAAGAAGTACACGGAGCTATAGTCGAGATGCATAAAATTACTGATTATCGTTTCGATCCGCAGGCAATCAAAAAACTACGGGAAAAAGATTTTGGTAAAGACTGGCCAGTTGTTTACATACTCGAAGACGGTAATGAAATGTACATAGGTCAGACCACAAATGTTTCAAACCGCTTTAGTGAACATTATAAAAGGGAAGAGCGCAGAAAACTCACCAAAGCGCATGTGATCTACGATGAAGAATTTAATATCTCTGCAGCACTCGATACAGAGTCATTACTCATTGAGTACATGGCAGGTGATAATGTGTTTCAGCTGCAAAATGGTAATAGGGGTTTAATGAACCACAGCTACTATGATCGAGAAAAGTATCGAGCAAAATTTGAAATAATCTGGCAACAACTCCAAGAAAGTGGCTTTGCCCATAAAGACTTAATACAAATTAAAAATTCAGACTTATATAAATATTCACCTTATAAATCACTCACAGCAGAGCAGATAACTATCGTTGAAGACATTCATTTCAACCTAACAAGCGGCATGCAGAGCACCTATATTGTGAACGGCGAGCCTGGCACAGGAAAGTCAGTTCTGGCTGTTTACTTAGTGAAGTACTTAAAAGAATTTGATAAGACTAAGAGCTTGGACGTCGCAATAGTAGTACCTATGACGTCGCTTCGAAAAACGCTCAAAAAAGTTTTTGCGAGCGTCAAAGGACTTAAGCCAAGTATGGTGATCGGACCCGGTGAAGTGATAGGCAAGCAATATGATCTATTGATCGTCGATGAATCTCATCGCTTGCGGCGGCGTATTAACCTCAGCGGATACGGTCCATACGATAAAGCTAATAAGTACTATGGGTTAGGCAATGAAGGCACGCAGTTAGATTGGATTATGTCTGCATCCAAGTCTCAGTTACTTTTATATGATAGTAATCAGTCGGTCATGCCGGGAGACGTTAGGCAGGAGTCCATAGAATCACTCAAGGCTATTCAATACAGCCTTACAAACCAGCTACGTGTCTTAGCCGGAAATGATTACCTTAGCTTTATCGACGATTTACTCTCTTTGCGCTCTCAAGTGCGGCCAGATTTTGGTAATTACGATTTACGCTATTTTGATAACTTGCAAGACATGGTTAGGGAGATAAAAATCCAAGATAAAAAGCACGGACTTGCTCGTTTAGTCGCCGGGTATGCATGGACATGGCAAACAAAAACACCAGGCGCGCAAGATTATGATATTGAACTGGATGGGCTGAAACTCAAATGGAACAGTGCAAATATTGATTGGGTCAACTCTCCGAATGCTCTTAATGAGGTTGGCTGCATTCACACAGTGCAAGGCTACGATCTGAATTATGTAGGCGTCATTATCGGCCCCGAACTAAGCTACGATGTTAAAAATAACAAACTGCGCGTAGATAAAGATAAGTATATGGATTTTAACGGCAAACGATCGATAGATTCACTTGAGGAGCTGGCAAACTACGTCATTAATATTTATAAAACATTGCTTGCGCGCGGAATCAAAGGCACATATATTCATGCTGTAGATAAAAACCTGGCCAATTATCTTATATCTAAAATTGATGGGTGACTTCAGTTTCGGGGTTGATTCAGAACACACGAATAAGCACAGCATAATTTTGGGCACCCCTCAAATAAATGCTTGTAATTATGTTGAAAAGAGCCTATAACGAGGAGTAGCTAGGGCGGTCGAAATTATGAAGTACTTACGCGAATCCTTTACTGTCAGCCTCCTAGTGCTCGTATCAATTCTTTTGTCTCCGCTTGCTGCATGGGCTCACCCCGGTAATGTCTACTCTGACGGTTCACATCATTGCTGGACTAACTGTGAAAGCTACGGATATCAGTATGGTGAACTCATATGTCACTACCCGAGCAGGGGGTGCGGTAATGAGAATATGAGACAAGACTCATATGAATCTTCTTCAGGAACAGGCGGCTACACTGGTCCTACGCCCGCCGAACAGGGCACTACGAATGGTGCGGCGCAGGCAAATAATGCCAATCATGATTACATAACGTCCAATGCCACAACCGTTGGCACTCAGGATGG
>DHXS01000021.1:14774-39383 GCA_002413795.1 Candidatus Saccharibacteria bacterium UBA5150
ACCGTTGGCACTCAGGATGGGAACTCAAATGGTAGTGGAAGCATTACTACCGGGGAGTCTTCGCAAGCAGAGACCTTTTGGGCGCAGCCCGCAAAATTTGATACACCGCAAGCACAGGAGTATATAGATGCATACCAACAAAGCTACAAGACAGCTTGCACCCCAATCTATAATGCTGCATATGATTCTGCCTACACCAGTGCCTATTCAACAAGTTCGGCTGCGAAACAAAAAGCCGATGATCTGGCTGCGGCAAAAAAATCGTCTGAGACGGCGAAGAGATGGTGGCTCGTAGGGGGAGCAGTAGCCACTCTTTATGCAGCAAGCGCGATCGTTCTTAATTATAAGGACGAAATCGTTACTTGGTGGAATAGTCCCTAGCGCACAATCCTAGATCAACCTGTTGTTCTCAAAAATTGAGGAGCACATTCGCTAATTGTATAATGCTATACTTTACCTCTGATGAGTGACTTCAGTTTTAAGGTTGAATCTAGTCACAAGGGTATGCTGGCGCGGACGGGGGTTATTAGCACGCCGCATGGTCAGATAAAGACGCCGGCGTTTATTGTCGTTGGGACAAAAGCTACTGTAAAAGCCATGACGCCGGAAATGGTCAAGGCGGCCGGCGGGCAGGCCGTGCTGGCCAACGCTTATCATTTGTACCTCCAGCCGGGGCATAGGGTAGTGGAGCAGGCCGGGGGACTGGGCAAATTTATGAACTGGGACGGCCCGACTTTTACGGATAGCGGCGGCTTCCAGGTGCTTTCCTTAGGCAGTGGCTTTAAGAAGGTGATTGACATGAAAGGGGAAGTGCCGCTAGCCGATAAGAAGGAGCGCCTGGCGCATGTTGATGATGACGGCGTAACCTTTTATTCGCATTTGGACGGCAAGAAGCTGAGGTTTACGCCGGAGCTGTCGATGCAGATCCAGCACGCCGCGGGAGCTGATGTAATTTTTGCATTTGATGAGCTGACTTCCCTGCTCGACCCTTACGATTACCAGGTGGGGTCTTTGGCTCGAACGCACGCCTGGGCGGACAGGTGCTTGGCGGAACTGGGGCGATTGCGGTCTAAGCATCCGGGCCGGCCGCACCAGGCTTTATTTGCCGTTATTCAAGGCGCCCAGCACGAGGATTTGCGGCGGGAAACTGCCCGGCACCTGGCTGGGTTGCCTTTCGACGGCTTTGGCATCGGCGGGGCGATTGAAAAAGACCGCTTAGGCGATATTGTGCGCTGGGTCAACGAGGAACTGCCGGCCGATAAGCCCAAGCACCTGCTGGGCATTAGCGAACCCGAAGATATTTTTGAGGCGATTGCCAACGGAGTCGATACTTTTGACTGTGTGTCGCCGACGCGGGTAGGGCGCAACGGCTCGTTTTATACCTATGAGGGCCGGCTGAATATCACCGGCGCCAAGTTTAAGAAGGATTTTACGCCGCTTTTAGGCGATTGCGACTGCTATACCTGTCGGCACTACACGCGGGCTTATATCCATCACCTAACCAAGGCTAAGGAAATGCTCGGCGCCACCCTGTTGTCGATCCACAACGAGCGCTTCATTATCAAGTTGGTTGATGACATCCGGGCCTCGATCGAAAACGGCAGCTTTCAGGACTTTAGGGCCGCCCGGCTCAAAAAATTAACTAAATATTAAATCTGGCTATATTTTTGTGACCAGTGGAGTAACTGGTGCTACGATGCTGACATGGTAGAGAAGCCAGGAAGAATTTCTAAGGATTTTTTACGATGGTCCAAATTAAAGATCGAACTACAAAATAACGCGAGTACGCCATTCTTTTATGAAAGGGAGATCTGGTGGGTATCGCTCGGACACAACCTTGGGTTTGAAGAAGATGGCAAGGGGGCTCGGTTTGCGCGACCTGTGCTGATATTTAGGAAGTTTAACCGTCAATTATTCTGGGGTGTGCCTTTGACCAGTACGGAACGGCATGGCCGGTACTACTTTTACTTTCACTATGAGGCTGACAAGACCAATACGGCGCTACTCTCGCAGCTACGGGCGCTTGATTCCAGGCGCCTCCTGGATAAACATGGCGTTATGAGCAGAGCGAATTTTAAGAGTCTACAGCTTAAGCTAACACGTTTGATGCAGGCAGAAGCTCGTTAAAAAAATATACCCCTCTTGCGAGGGGTGAGCCCGAAGGCCATTTGCAGTAGCTAGTATACGTAAACCGGCTCCACCTGTCAAATAAATATGGCTTCCGCAAGCGTCTTTCAAAGACAACGTGCCTAGGCCGCTACCTCGGATTCTTCGGCGTAGTAGACGCTACGTTCGCCGTAGTCGCGGCGGAAGTCGGCCAGGTCGGCCATGATGTACTGTATGGTAGAATCGGTAATTTCGTTTGGCGGGATGATCTCGCCGGCTTCCATTTTGGTTTCGCCTTTGTATTTGCCGAAAGTGGTGTAGATCGGCATTACGGCGCAGCCCAAGGACCTTATTAAGTCTACGGTGCCCGGTTTGACGCGAGCCGTAACTATGATTTCGTGGCCGTTTATATGGCGGCCTTTGCTGTCGTGGGTATTGCCGGGCGACAGCGAAACCAGGGCATGGTAGCCCTTGGGGTGGGTAGGCTCGGCCTGCACGACGCGCAATAGGTTGTTCTTGAAGCGGTCGTTGTAGTCACCTTTGAACCGAGGCGGTATATTGGATTCGCGCATCTTTTGGTTGTCGGGCAGGGAAAAGTGCGGGTTCATAACCCAGCGGGCCATATCGACCAGTGATTTTGAGTATAGGTTGGGGCGGCCTATCATGATCGGTGCGAAAGCCCGGCCGGCCAGTACGTGGGTGATGGCCGCCATGTCTTCAAAATTTTGGAGCGTCGCGCCAGGATCTTCATGGGCAATGGCCTGGCCGGCGGCGTAGGTTGAGAGGGCGGCCTGCAGATCAGGACTATGGCCGTTAATAAAAGCTACCGGATATTCTTTGAGGGCGTCGGTTAGCTCATCTGTTTTAGTGGCCAGCGGTTCAACGCAATCTTTTTTGATTTGCCGACCGCTGATGCCCAGGTGGTGCAGCTTGCCTAAAATGGCGTCGGCGGTTGGTATGCCCTTGAGTGCGCTGGGCTTGGCTTCGTACCAGGTTTGCAGGTAGTCGCAATACTCGTTATCCGGATCGTAGGGCATGGAGTAGGCCGCCTTGGTCAGATGGGCAGTTTCCAAATAGCGGTCGGTGAAACCCTCGGTTAATATCTGGTGGACTTCCGGGCTGGTCGTCATATTATCGGCTGTAGCTTATGGCGTAATCGATCAGCCCCACCGGAAAATGCAGGGCCCGGCGTAGCGGTTCGTCAATTGGCAGACGGAATTCAGGTCGATCTGCGTCCAGCTCGCTCGATCCGGGAGTAATATAATCTTCCTCGATTGGTCCCAGCACCCTGGCATCATAGATCGGCCAGGTTAGCACCATATCGTCTTTCATCGGGACACAATACAGCCGGCCCAGCCAGCCGCGGGTCTGCACCTCACCGTATTGGAGTATGGGCCAAAGCCGTTGCTCAAGCTGGTTAGTGCCATCGGGGATTTGCAGGGCCACATCGCCTCGGACAATCACATGGCGGGAATTGTTGAAAGTCCGGTTTCGGAGCGCCCTGAAGGCTTCTTTGCCGACGTGATTCTTGGCTTCCATAGTGGGCTGGGCGCTGATCATCTTTTGCCAGATCCGGCAATCTGCCAGATAGTTTTCGGTAAATTCAGTCTCAGACATGTACACCTCTGATTACTTTGTTATCTTACCACCATATGAAATTATGTAAAATGCAAATGCTTGAATAAATGGGGTAATTCTGGTAGAGTAGGCTATTATGGCTTTTCGAAATGCTGAAGGCGTGGAGTTTGAAGGCAGCCTGCAAGTGCCGGACTTGCCGGAGATTGCCTGGCAATATGAGCACGAGGCCGGGATGTTCCGTCTAACGTGGGACGCTGTACGTGATTACGGCCTGGATCCGCTTGTGGAGGTTGAACCCGAGCCGGCCCCGGATGCTCCCGGCATAAGTCACCCAAAAGACGATTGGCCCAGTATGAATTTCACTATCGTGGCGCCCGACGAAGCCGAGAAGGTCGCCGTGGCCATACTCCATGGCTCGGACTCGGTAACTTGGGAGGCTTCTACGGCCGTCGTTAGCGAAGTGAGGCCGGACCGTATCGATGCCGTGGTACGGGCTATGACAACCAACCGAGCATCGCGTGACGAGCAACAGGCTTTTGCGATTGCAACGCAGGGAGAACGCTGGGGCGGTGGCTGGGTGACCCGATTGCGTGAGAAAGGCGGCTTTTCTTTCGTAGCGGCTCATTTTATGGTCGAAATGGCAACCATCACTGCCGGATCCTCGGCTGAGGCGTATTTTGACAAGCATGCTACGCCGTCTATGAAAGCGGCCGGCCGTGAAAAAGTATTGGACTTCTATAAGGGATTTGTGGAGCACGACCTGTACAGACTTTTACTGGGCGACGAAGCCCAGCCCTTGCCTCATTAAGAAGTAAGCCGCCGGAGCTATCCACAAATTAAGCACAGGTAACCCGCAGGTTTGGGCGATTGAGTTTGACTCTATGCGGGGGCAGGTCTATATTTAGGTTCAGTCACTGTGAGGTGATCAGCAGCCAAGCTAGCAATAGTGTAACTGCGACAAAAAGGGGCCCCTCAAAAGGCTCCTTTTTGCTTTTGAAGCGTAATTATATTAGAGTATATGATTATGTCTAGTGGCTATGAAGATATCGGTGACCTGGACTTTGATGTAAACGCGGTAACACCGGCCCCGGAACCGATCTGGCAGTATCGTTACGCGGCCGGACTGTTCCGTATGTCGTGGGAAGCGGCCGGTGCCTACGGCCTCAATCCGGTCGTGCCGGTAGAGCCCTGTCCGCCGGCCGATCAAGAGGGCGTCGGCTGGCTGCGCAACGGCCACCCAGGTATGAACATAACCGTGGTAGGTCCCGGCGAAATCGAGCCGGCCGCCAGTGAAATACTTGGTGACCCGACTCTCAATCTCATAGACCCGTCCGTTTTCGATGTCATTTGGGTGCCTAAAGATGACCGCATCGATGCCGTGTTTAGCTTTCCGGTTACCAAAAAAGACCCCCCGGAAACTCAGCGGGCATACTTCGACAACTGCCTGGGCAGAAGCATTCCTGAAGAGGGCTTCACCGAACTGGCTTCGGAAAAAGGCTTTGCTAAGATGCTGGGCCGCTACTTGACCCGTCTGGCCGCCGAAACCGCGGCCGTGGGTTTTGACTCGTATCTCACAGAGAATGGCGGCGACGAAATGCCTGCCCGTCAGCGAAGCCGGCTAATTACCGACTACGCCGAAGATGTCTGGCAGGGTGTCAGCGATATATTCTTCCAGCCCGGGCAAATTTTTGCCGACTTGACGCTTTAGCCGCGTTGTTTTTGGCGGTCGGTTTCGTCTTCGATTTCGTGGCCGATGATTTCTTCGATCAGGTCTTCAATGGTGACAATGCCGATGATTTTGTCGTCTTTTTCGACCGGTATGAGGTGCGACTTGGCGGCGATGAACTTGCGGAACATGGTGTCCAGGGCGGTCATACTGCCGACCACCTGGGTGGGGCGCTGCGGCAGTTGGGCGACCACGTTGGGTTTTTCGTCGAAGTCGATGTCCACCAGGTCTTTCATCATCAGCAGGCCGTAGCACTCGGTTAACTCTTCGTTAAAGATCGGGATGCGGCTGAAGCCCTTTTCTTTGATTTCTTCGATCTTAGTTTCGTCGATCAGGCTGTCCGGTTTCAGCCAATAGGTGTGGCGGATGTCGGTCATGATTTCGCGGACCCGCTTTTCGCTCAGTTGCAGGGCGCCGCGCATAATCTCGATCTCATCGTCGTCCAGTTCGCTGGATTCGTCGCCCAGGTGCTCGTCGATTAACAGGCCCAGCTCGTGGCGGCTCTGCAGGAGGCCGCGCCGGTGCGGGAACAGCACGTTGAGCAGTAATTCCAGCGGTTTGCTGAGTACGTAGGTTACAGCCACCATTATTTTGATGAGCGGTGCGAAGCGGCTGGACCAGGCCAAGGCGTTTTTGGAAAACAGGGCCTGCGGTATGACCTCGCCGAACACGACGATCAGAATAGTGCCGAATAAGCCGGCCAGCCAGCCGTTAAGCTTTTGGTCGAGCACCAGCGAAGCCGCCGAAATGGCCGCCACGTTGGTGAACAGAATACTGGCCAGTACCAGGTGAGTGTGCCGGCGCAATGGCAGGACGCGCTGGGCCTGCTTGTTGCCGAGCTTGGCCTTGCGCTTCAGGTCCGCCATGTCCAACGACATGAAAGCGATGTTCAGCCCGGAGCAGATAGCCGAGGCCAGGACCAGCAGTGCTACTTCGGTGATTATCAGCGGGGTACTGCCGTTATGCATTACTGCCATTATACTGGAAGCTATGTGGCGAACAATGTTTGATCGGTTTTGGCACCGGAGCCTGCGGCGGCCCTACCGCCTGGCTAAGGTGGTGGATGAAGGCGGCGGCCCGCCGGCGGTGCTATTGCACGGCATCGGCCGCAGTGGCCGGGTCTGGCAGCACGTCGTGACGCGGCTGGTACCGGCGGGGTACCGGGTGGTGGCTTTTGACCTGCTTGGTTTTGGCGATTCGCCCAAGCCTGGCTGGCCGCTTTACAATGCCGACGACCACGCCCGGCCGGTGATCAGCAGCCTTGAGCGGCTGGGCTTTGGCGCGCCGGTGGTGCTGGTGGGCCATTCCATGGGTTGTCTGGTGGCAGTTCGGGTGGCGCGGCTGCGCCCGGACCTGGTGAGGCACCTGGTGCTTTACGAAATGCCGCTGTACGAAGGTTTGCCGCAAAAGCGGCGCTACCGCCTGCGGCTGGATTTATACAGGCGCTTTTACGAATGGGTGATTGCCTACCGGCCAAGCTTTGACGACCTGCCGGTTAAGCGCACCGAACGCCTGGCCCGGCGGATTGTCGGTTTTGAAGTCACGCCGGAAAGCTGGCTGCCGTTTATCCGCAGTTTGGAGAACACCATTATGAAGCAGACTACCGCCGAGGATATTAAACAACTTGAAGTGCCGATGGACGTTATTTACGGCAGTTTCGACATGCTGGTTATCCGCGGCCAGCCTCAGCAGTTCTTTGGGGAAGCCGCCGACCGGGTGACGGCCCACACCATCCGGGCCCGCCACGACATTTCGGTCAAGGCCAGCCGCTTTATAGTCGAGCGGATCCAGGCCGCATGATAGGATAGCTGGTATGCTGCGCTATTTCGGTTTTTCGGGCTTTATCACCGTTGCCGCCGTCTTGGTGGCGTTGTTCGCTCTGGGCCCCGGGGCCGCCGCCGCCACGCTGGTGCTGATCGCCATTGAAGTAGCCTTCAGCATCGACAACGCCGTTATTAACGCCAAAGTACTGGAACGCCTGTCGGCCTTCTGGCAGCACCTCTTTCTGACCGTCGGCATGCTGATAGCGATTGTTGGCATGCGCTTCGTTTTTCCCATCCTGATCGTCATGGTCACGGCCCATTTGCCCTGGGCCACTGTTATCGGCGACGCCCTGCACCACCCCGCTGTCTACGGCCGCCACCTGCAGGAGGCCCACGCCGCCATCGCCGCCTTCGGCGGCAGCTTCCTGCTGACCCTGGCGCTTTACTTCCTGTTCGATGACGCCCGCCAGGTGCACTGGCTAAAAACCTTCGAGCGCACCTTGCAGAAAGTCGGCGGCACCATCTGGCTGCCGCCATTGCTGGTGGCCATAACCGTCAGCCTGGCGGCCCGTTTCGTGCCCGATCACGGTGACACCATCCTACGGGCCGGCTTAATCGGCGTGGCCTCCTATACCGCCATCAAACTTTTCATCGACAGCCTGGGCCGTCTGACGCCCAGCGGCCAGAAAACCTACAGCGGCTGGCCGGCCTTCCTGGCTTTTATGTACCTGCAATTGCTGGACGCCGCCTTCAGCTTCGACGGCGTGCTGGGAGCCTTCGCCATTACCAACAAAGTACTGCTGATCGTGCTCGGCCTGAGCGTTGGTGCCTTCTGGGTGCGCAGCCTGACGGTCTACATGGTGCGCAAAGGCACGCTCAACGACTATAAATACCTGGAACACGGCGCCCACTACGCCATTCTGGTGCTGGCGGTGGCCCTGCTGAGCAGTCTTTTCTTTGATGTGCCGGATGTTATAACAGGGGTCAGCGGGCTGGGCGTGATCCTGGCTTCCTTCCTGTCTTCGCGCGAAGCCCTGCACACCAAAAACGCCCGCCAGGTGTGACATAAATCGCCTTGCATTCGGCGCTAGGCCGTCATAAGCTGGAACTGGAAGTGTGAGGCTTCCAACCGACCCGGCCGAATTTCGCGCCGGGTCTTATGATTTCGCGAAATGCGAAAGCGCGAAGCGGATTTACGACAAATTTGCAATAATCGATAGGTTTGCTCTAGCATAGGGACATGACCCCCGTACTGTTAGCCTTCGCCACCTTCCTGTCGACCCTAGGCGGCGGCTTCACCGGCCTCAAAAACAAAGACCGCATGCACCGCTTCCTCGGTTACACCGCCGGCGTGCTGATGGGCGTGGTGGCCTTTGACCTCCTGCCGGAAATTTTCAAACTGCTCAACCAACAGCACCGCGATCCGATCATAGCCATGGTAGCCTTGATTGCCGGCTTCTTCACCTTCCACATTATCGAAAAAAGCATCCTGATCCACCACACCAACGAAGATGAATACGAACCGCACAAGCATCCCCAGGTCGGCGTTGCCTCGGCGCTGGCCCTGATCGGTCATAGTTTTCTGGACGGTGTCGGCATTGGCCTGGGCTTTCAGGCCGGCAGGACGGTCGGCATCGCGGTGGCCATCGCCGTCATCGCCCACGATTTTACCGACGGCCTCAACACCGTCAATCTAATGCTCTTGAATCGCAACCGGCCACGCAAAGCGGCCCTTTTCCTATTATTCGACGCCTTGGCCCCGGTGTTTGGTGTGCTCAGCACCCTCTTGTTTCACGTTTCCGACGCCGTGTTGGTCATCTACTTAGGCTTCTTCGCCGGCTTCTTGCTATACATCGGTGCCAGCGAAATTTTGCCCGAAGCCCACAGCCAGCATTCCAGCTACCGCACCATCGGTCTGACTCTTTTGGGAGTAATCTTCATGTTTGCGGTTACGCGATTTGCATAATAGTGTTATAATTTAGTTCAGTCCTATAAAAATACATACAGTTAACAAAAACCAAAACAGATAGAATAGAAGTCCGTATGAACGTTTCACCGCTCGAGCGCAAAACCGTCCGGCCCGGCAGTATGGGCAATTATTCGTATTACCATTCGGACCGGCACCGGGTGCCCGCGTCCCAGGTTTTTGTCAAACCGACCGCCCGCCGGGGCCGCGGCGTCAACAAGCTGCTGGTCACGCTGGCGGTGCTGGCCGCCCTGATCGTTCTGCCGCTACTAAGGCCTTTCGGCGGCGGCGATAGTGCCGCTAAACTGCCATCGGGTAACCCGCAAGTTACCCGGCCGGCCAGCGCGGCCATCGGTGCGGTGATCGTTCCAACCGCCAAATCGGCCGATCCCTGCGCCAGCCGCCAGGACGATAAGCTTGTTCTGGTCAGCGTCAGCCAGCGCCACCTCTGGGCCTGCCAAGCCAGTAAGACGGTTTACGACACCCCGGTTATCACCGGTATCTTATCGCACCCCGAAACCCTGACACCGCCCGGCACGTATCATATAGGCGCCAAGATCACCAACACCACCCTTAAGGGATCCGACAGCACCGGCAGCTGGAACGACCCGGTTTACTACTGGATGCCTTTCCTCGATAACCAAAACGGTACCTACGGTTTTCACGATGCCACCTGGCGGGCCGACAGCGAGTTCGGCAACATCGACCCCAACTCCGCCGACGCCTCGCACGGCTGTGTCGAACTGCCGCTGGCCGCCTCCAAATGGCTCTACGACTGGGCCCCGGTCCACACCGCCGTCACCGTCGAAACCTAAGCTTTAGCGCCGTCTGTCACGGGCATCGATGCTCTCACGGAAATCCTGAATTTGCTCTTCCATGTATGCCTGTTCTGCCTCTTGCGCAGCAACCTTCTGTCTGTGGCTATAAAACCCGCGCCTGGCAATGGAGACCAGGGCCGTTAAGGCAAAAGCTCCAAGCAGTGGCAAACCGCCGAACACTTCCGCGTAATCAACCGCGTCAGGCGCTTGCGGCTTGTGGACTTCAATTGCCTGAACGGTGTGCTCTTGACGCATCACCTCACCGTTTAAGTACTGTCTGATGTCCGCTTTAGCGGGCGTCGGAGTTTGAGATAGGTGGCTGTCTAAAGTAACCAGATTGTCTATCCCGGCGTGCAGGCTATCAAGCTGTTTATTGGCGGCATTTGCCGGTTTACCCATTTCATGAATCGCCTCAAAGCTCCAGCCTACGCCAAGCCAGAAACCAAGTCCCGCCGCACCGGCTTCAAGCGCCGTAAACGGTTTAGCTTTGGGTGATTCTTCATAGCTACCTTCATACATGTGGCGAATTATAGATTATTGTTTCCTAATATGCAAAAGCGTGATCGAGTATAATGTAAGTATGATAATTGCGGTGATTGTTTTGGGGATTCTGGTCCTGGTGTTGCTGGCGCTGGTTTTGCGCCGCCCGTCGGGCGCGTCATCTGACGCCAGTTTATTGCTCAAGGCAGATATGACCGAGCTCAACAAATCGGTAGGGCTGTTAAAAGACAGCTTGCAAAAACAGCTCACCGAACAACTCGGCACCAGCAATAAACAGATGACCGCTCAGTTTGCCGCCAGCAGTAAGATCATCGCCGACGTAACCCAAAAACTGACCGAACTGGATCGCACCAACAAAAACGTCGGCGACATCGCCTCGGAACTTAAGACCCTGCAAAACGTTCTGCAGAATCCCAAACAGCGCGGCGTTATCGGCGAGTATTACCTGGAGCAAATCCTAAAAAACACTCTTGCGCCCGGCGCCTACGAACTGCAGTATAAATTGGCGGAGGGCCTGATCGTCGACGCCGCTATTAAACTCGATGACAAAATCCTGCCCATCGACAGCAAATTCTCGCTGGAAAACTATAACCGGCTGATCGACGCCAAAGAGGCCGCCCGCGAGCCGCTCGAAAAGCTGTTCAAGACCGATATCAAAAATCGCATCGACGAAACCTCCAAATATATCCTGCCGGGCAAAGGCACGCTCGACCAGGCGCTGATGTTCATACCTTCCGAGGCGATTTACTACGACCTGCTGGCCAACAAGGTCGGCCTGGGCGGCGTCAGCGGCCGCAACCTCATCCAGTACGCCAGTGAAAAAAAGGTCACCATTGTCGGACCGAGCACGCTGTCGGCCATGTTGCAAACCATTATGCAGGGCCTGCGCAGTATGGAAATCCACAAGGACACCGAGAAGATCCGCAAAAACATTGAACAGCTCCAGAAACACTTGCTGGCCCATAACGCCCATATGCTAAAGCTGGGCAGCAGCCTGGGCACCACCGTCGGCCACTACAACACCACCTATAAGGAACTTGGCAAAGTTGACCGCGACATTGTTAAAATCGCCGATACCAAAGCCACCGTCGAGCCGCTAGCGATCGAAAAACCCAAACTCGAAGACTAGCCTACTTGGTTTTGAGCAAGTCGATAGTCAGGGAGGCCGTCCAGGAAAAGTTTTCGGCGCCGGCGGCCTGGCCGGTCAGCGGATCAAAATATTCCGAACAGCCCGCTTTGCGCACCATTTCCAGCGTGCTGTCGCGCAGGGCCGCGGCGTGGTCGTTGAAGCCGTAGCGTTTCAAGCCGTCGATAATCAGCCAGTTCATGTTGACCCAGCTCGGCCCCTGCCAGTAGCCCTTTGGCTTGAACCAGAAGGAGTTGGTCGGTACGCTGGGCACCGGGTAGGCCGGCCCGAAAGCGTGCTCGTTTTCCAGCAGCCGCACCAGTTTTTCAGCCCTATCTTTGGGAATGGTGCCGGCGTACAACCCCAGCAGGGTGGCCACGCTGGGCACTTTCAGCAAGCGGTGGGTCACGAAATCGCGCGAATAATACTGGGAAGAATAAGGGTCCCACAGTTCCTCGTAACTGACCTCGGTCTTATCTATGCTTTTTTCCAGCTCGGGCGGCAGTTCTTCGCCCAGCGTTTTGGCGATGTCGCGCAGATGGGTATTGGCCCGGATCAGGATGCTGTTGAACGATAAATCCTCGATGCTAAACAGTGAATGGTCGAGGATTTTGCTGATATCGTAGCCTTTGCGGCGCAGGCGGCGCTGGATGTCGTAGAGCGCCATGGCCTCGACGGTCGAAAAGCGCTGGTCGATCGGCACCGAGTGGGTGTCGCGGCGGAACAGGCCGATAACCCGGTCGAACTTGATTTTTTGAATAGCTCGGATCCATAGCGGCAAGAGGTGCTCATGGAGTTCGGCCATCCAGGGCGGAGTGTTATCCAGGCCGGTTTCCCAGGGGTGGATCTGCAGTACCAGCCCTTCGCCGTGTGGGTCGCGCTCCTTATAAAGCCATTGGTGGTAGGCCAGCAGGGAAGGATACAGCAGGCGGTACCAGCTGCGACGCTCCGGCAGGGCCAGTTTGGCGCCGATCTGCACGATGGCCTCGGCCAGCATCGGCGGCTGGGTAATGCCCGTGGTGGTGACATCGTCCGGGGCATAGGGGCTCAGCCAGCTGCGCCAGGCGTTGCGATCGCGCCGGTAAGCGGAATCGTCTCGGAAAATAATATTGGGGAACATGCCGTTATGCCACTGGCCGCGCAATAGGCTGACCAGCTCCAGTTTGGCGCGCTCAATATCGAGGTGCCGCAGACCGATAGCGATAAAACAGCTGTCCCACAGCCACTGGTGCGGGTACAGCCCGTGCGCCGGCTGGGTGTAATTACCCCGGTCGTTCATGGCCAGCACGTCCTTGGCCTGCTTAAGCAAATCGTCGGCATGCGACATAAGCTTTAGTATAACGCAGGCCTAACGGTAGTTGGTAAAGGCTAGCGGAAAGTCGAATTCGGCGGCCCGCAACAATTGCATAACGGCTTGCAGGTCGTCTTTGCTGTTGCTGGTAACGCGCACAGCCTCGCCCTGGATCTGGGTTTTGGCTTTTGGATATTTATCTCTGATCATCGCCGTGATTTTCTTGGCCTTTTCCTGGTCCAGGCCTTGCTTAAAAGGTACTTCCTTGGTGGCCTTCATGTTGCTCTCCACCACCTCACCAGACACGTCGAGCACCTTCTGGCTCTGATTGCGGGCGGCCAGCTTTTTGCGCACGATGTCCAGGATGGCGTCGATCTGCCAGTCGCCACTGCCGGTGATTTTGAGGCCGTTTTTGTCGCCGTCCAGCCACTCCACGGCGGCCGGCGTGCTCTTAAAGTCGTAACGGCTCTGGATCTCGCGCTGAACCTGGTCGAAGACGTTGTTCATCTCGGCCTTGTCGTACTCGCTAACCACGTCAAAAGAAAAACTCGCCATACAATTAATTTTAGCACCTCTGGTACAATATCTGTAAGATATGATTGACCAGAAACTTGCCGATCAACTGAGGAAGCGGGCTAAAGAGGGGGACGCCTCGGTCTTACGGAGTGCCGAGCTCAGGAGCCTGTTCGACCAGCTTAAAACCCTGCCGCCCGACAAGCGCGGCGCTTTCGGCAAGGCGGCGAACGCCCTGCGGCAGGAGCTGACCGAACTTATCAACTCTAATCAAGATGAAAAAGAGCAGCTGGAGCCGATCGATATAACGGCGCCGTTTGACGTCAACCTGCCGGTCGGGAAGCGGCCGCGGCTATTACCCAGTGAGCAGGGCAGTAAGCACCCGCTGATGACCGAGCTGTCCAACATCCTGGATATTTTCTATCGCATGGGTTTCAGGGCCGTCGAATCGCGCGAACTTGATGACGACTACCACATGTTCGGCTCGCTGAACTTTCCGGAAGACCACCCGGCGCGCGACGATTACGACACCTTTATGACCGTCCAAAAAGACAAAGCCGGCAAGCCGTACGTGGCGCCAGCCCACACTTCCACCATGCAAAACCGCGTGCTCAAACAGCACAAAAAAGACCTCGAGCAGGGCAGGGCAGTTGCCGCCGTTATTCCGGGTCGCGTTTTCCGCAACGAAGACCTCGACGCCCGCCACGAGCACACCTTTTACCAGCTGGAAGGCGTTTACGTCGACAAAAATATCCACGCCGGCCATCTTATAGCCACCCTAAAAACCTTCCTTCAGGAGTATTACGGCAAACAGCTGGAGGTCAAAACCCAGCCCTTCTACTTCCCTTTTACCGAACCGTCTTTTGAGCTGACCGTCAGTTGCCCGTTTTGCGACAAAAAGGGCTGCCACATCTGTTCGCAGGCCGGCTGGATCGAACTGCTGGGCTGCGGCCTGATCCATCCCAACGTCCTCAAAGAAGCCGGCATTGATCCTAGCAAGTACACCGGTTTCGCCTGGGGCATGGGCATTGACCGGCTGGTAATGATGAAATACGGCATCGAAGATGTCCGCCACTTCGAATCGGGCAAACTGGACTTTTTGAGGCAATTCTCATGAAACAGGTTGAGAAAATTTCGCTGGCCGAGCTAAAAGCCATGGCCTCCAAAATGTATGACCCAATTGTTAAAGTAGTTGTTGATATTCGTCAAAAAAAGGTTGTAGTCGACGCCGAAATGCATGTAGACGAAGAGCAATGGCTACTTGAAAACGGGTCACAACAATCCGATCTGTGGGGCATCAACTTACAGCCCAAGGAGTTTGGCACAGACAAATTTATTGAATACGATTCGATGATCAACATTCGACCACGTCAACAAAATCCTACACGGAGTGTATTATCTGAGGATATAAGGGCTGAGATCACAGCTATTGTCAGCGAGGTTGTGCATGAATAATTATCAGATTGATCGCCAGCGTTGGTCTCGGTTCACCATACAGGAACAGATGGGAAATATTGGTTCTGAAGTCGGGCGTTCAATTCAGGCTTGGCGTACTCACGACGAAGAGCGGTTTAATGGCGCATTGTACCGGGCCTTAGACTTATTTGATGCCACAACAGAGCTTTTGGTTGCTAAGCACTCTCCGCGCACCAAAGAGGTACTTCGCTCTAAGGATCAATTCCTGGCTTTATTTTTTGATAATACATTTGAAGAAGATTCCGACAATATAGAGCAGTACTTTATGCAATACGCGCTGGCTGCCAGGAGAGATCGATGAGGCAATTCTCATGAACCGACAAGTTTTTCAGTGCCCGGAGTGCGGCCTGCACTATCGCGACCAGGCCACGGCCCAAGCCTGCGAGGCGTTCTGCAGTCAGCACAAAGCCTGCAACATTGATATCGCCAAGTCCGCTATCGAAAATGAGGAACGCCAATCATGAAAATCAGCTTGAGCACCCTCCGCTACATCACGGCGCATTACAAAAGCAGTGACGACCTGACCAAGCCTGGTGTTGATAAACTGGTCGAAAAAATCGGTGCGCAACTGGGAGCGGTTGAGGAAGTTATCGACATAGGCTCGAAATATAAAGGCGCTGTGATCGCCAAAGTCGTAGCTTGTGAAAAACATCCCGATGCTGACAAGCTCAGCGTTTGTATGATCGATACCGGCCAGAGCGAGCCGGTACAGGTAGTATGCGGCGCATCAAACGTGGCTGCTGGCCAGACGGTGGTCTGGCTACCGCCGGGCGTGACCGTGCCGGATAGCGTGGGCAAGGAGCCGTTCGTGTTGGAAGCTCGCAAGATCCGTGGTGTGGTCAGCAACGGCATGATCGCCTCACCCAAAGAATTGGCCCTGGGCGACAGCCACGAGGGCATCCTGGTGCTTCAGGGCGACTACAAGCCGGGCGCCGGTTTTGACGAAGCTCTTCATCTTAAAGACGACTACGTTTTGGACATAGAGAACAAAATGTTCACCCATCGGCCGGATTGCTTCGGCTATCTGGGCGTGGCTCGTGAGTTGGCCGGCATCCAGCAAATGCCCTTCAAGAGCCCAGCCTGGTACGTAACCGATCCGAATTTTCCTAAGGCCGAAGCGGCCGAGCTTAAGCTGACCGTTAAAAATGAGCTGCCCGAACTGGTGCCACGCTTTAGCGCCATCGTTTTAAACGATGTAACGGTCGGTCCCAGTCCGGCCTGGCTGCAAGTCGACCTAGCCAAGATAGGCCAAAAATCGATCAATAATATAGTCGACTACACCAACTGGTTCATGCTCGAAACCGGCCAGCCCTTGCACGCCTACGATTACGACAAGCTTAAAGCTCTAAGCGGCGGCGAGGCCGCCATCGTGGTGCGCAAGCCGCACAAGGGCGAAAAGATCAAACTGCTAAACGGCAAAGCGGTTGAACCCCATACCGGCGCCGTGATAATCGCCACTGACAAGCAGGCTATAGGCCTGGGCGGGGTAATGGGCGGCGCCGAGACTGAAGTCGACAGCGGCACCAAAAATATCATTCTGGAATGTGCCAATTTTGACATGTATGCCACGCGCCGCACGGCTATGGCGCACGGCCTGTTCACCGACGCCGTCACGCGCTTCAGTAAGGGCCAGAGCCCGCTGCAAACCCTGCCCGTGCTGGCCAAAATAACCGATGAGATCCGCCGCTTCGCCGGCGGCAAAGTGGCCGGCCCGGTGATCGACGATCGGCACGGCCTTAAGCCGCTTCCGCCGGTCAAAGTCAGCACCGACTTCATAAATAAGCGTCTAGGCGAGAAACTGACCGCCGCTCAAATGAAAAAACTGCTGGAAAACGTCGAATTTGAGGTCAAAGTCAGTGGCGACGACCTGACCGTCCACGTACCATTCTGGCGCACCGACATCGAGATTCCGGAAGACGTGATTGAGGAAGTCGGTCGCCTGTATGGCTACGACCATCTGCCGCTGGAACTGCCCAAACGCGACCTGAAGTCGACCGGCCGGGATCCGTTATTAAGCGCCAAAGCCGCCATCCGGGCCCGCCTCAGCAAAGCCGGCGCCAACGAAGTGCTGACCTACAGTTTCGTGCCCGGCGAGTTACTTACCAAAACCGGCCAGGATCCCGCCAAAGCCTTCCAGGTAGCCAATGCCCTGAGTCCCGATCTGCAGTATTATCGCCTAAGCCTTCTGCCCAGCCTACTCGAAAAAGTCCACCCCAACGTCAAAGCCGGCTATAACGAGTTCGCACTGTTTGAAATCGGCAAAACCCACGGCCTGGACCACGGCAACGAGGCCGATGGCCTGCCGCGGGAGTTCGAATTCACCGCACTAGTTGTGGCGGCCGCCGACAAGCTCAAACCGGGCGGCGCGCCTTACTACCAGGCCCGCAAATACCTGGAAGCGCTGGCCGGCCCAGACAGCCTGGAATTTAAGCCCGTCAGCAAGGAGGCCGAACAATACTCGGTGGTCAAACCTTATGACGCCAAGCGGTCAGCGCTGGTGAGCATTAAGGGCGGCGAATTCCTGGGCATCATCGGCGAGTTCCGGCCAGCCGTGGCCCGCGCCCTCAAACTGCCCAAATACACCGCCGGCTTTGAAGTCGATACCACCGTGCTGCAACCCATAATGACAGCCCCCGCCGACTATGTGCCGCTGTCGCGCTTCCCGGCCGTTAAACAGGACATCACCCTGAAAGTCCCGGCCGGTCTAACTTATGAAGCGGTTTACGAAGTAATTAACAAAGCCGTTGCCGCCAACGCTCCCGACAAAACGCTGATTATGGGCTTTGAGCCGCTGGATATTTACCAGCCCGAGGGTGATACCAAGCACAAACATTTCACCTTCCGCCTGACCATCAGCGGCACCAACCGCACTCTCACCGACACCGAGGTCAACAAATTATTGGACGAAGTGGCCACGGCCGCCAAAACCAAACTCCAAGCCGAGAGAATATGAGGTTTTGACAACGGTAGTGCTTTCAGGGTAGAATTGAATATGGAAATTAAAGACACGCTGACCCTCACATTTGACGATGTCCTTCTCAAGCCCGGCTATGCCGGGTTTTCTCGTAGCGATATTAGCCTCAAAACGCAGTTAACCAAAAAGATTAGCTTGCAGGCGCCTCTGGTGTCGGCGCCGATGGATACGGTAACAGAGGCCAAGCTGGCCATCGCCCTGGCCAAATTCGGCGGCATCGGCATTATTCACCGCAATCTTATCATTAAAGACCAGGCGGCCGAAGTCACCAAGGTGAAAAGGGCCGGCTTGCTGGTCGGCGCGGCCGTCGGCTCCAGCCCGGGCTACGAAAAGCGGGTTAAGGCCCTGATCGAGGCCGGCGTCGACGTTATCGTCGTCGATTCAGCCCACGGTTACTCCAAATTCGTTATCGAGGCCGTCACTTATATCAAGAAAAACCACAAAATCGAGGTTATCGCCGGCAATATCGCCACCGCCGAGGGCGCCGAGGCACTTATCAAAGCCGGCGCCGACGGCCTGCGCGTCGGCATGGGGCCGGGCGCCATCTGTACCACCCGCATCGTTTCCGGCATGGGCGTGCCACAGTTAACGGCCATTCTGGAATCGGCCGCCGTGGCCCGCAAAGCCGGCGTGCCGGTGATTGCCGACGGCGGCATTAATTACCTGGGCGACATCACCAAAGCCCTGGCGGCCGGCGCCTCGACGGTCATGATGGGCCGCCTGTTTGCCGCCACCGAGGAATCGCCCGGCCAGGTAGTCGAATTCACCAAAGACCAAGTGCCCGGCCGCTTCCGCAGTATTATCAAGGAGGCCGAGGGCGAAACTTATAAATTCAAGGCTTACCGCGGCATGGGTTCCATCGGCGCCATGGAGCGTGGCAAACAGATCAGTTCCGAAGACGAATTCCACGGCAAAAGCTACACCAACCAGAGCATGCTGGTCGCCGAGGGCGTTGAGGGCCTGGTGCCTGTTAGCGGCGATGTGGCCACGGTGGCCGCCACCATGCTGGAAGGCGTTAAATCGGGCCTTTACTACGTCGGCGCTACCTCTGTTGCCGAACTGTGGGAAACAGCCGTATTGCGCCGCATTACCACTGCCTCGCTAACAGAGAGCCACCCCCACGACCTGTTTATCACCAACGCCGGTAACAGCTACCCGACATGAAAAATGTCAGCCGCCACGCCACCCGGGTCATAGTAGTTTTTATAGCCCTATTGTTTATAGCCACCGCCTTATTGCCTTTGTATCAGGTATGGCAAGATAATAAAGCTAAGCAAGCCGAGAAGGTACAAGCATCGGCTAAGGAGGCAATCATGAAAAATAAGCAACAATTACAGGGCCAGCCACTGGCCGGTTTCACCCCGGTTACATCGGTCGGCACGCTTCAGAAGATCGACACCACCCCCGGTAATGGCGCGACCGTTAAGTCCGGCGACACCGTAACGGTCGATTACACCGGGGCCGTGGCCGCTACCGGTATTGTTTTCCAGAGCTCCAAAGACAGCGGCCAGCCGGCCAGTCTCAGTCTACGCCAGGTTATTCCCGGCTGGTCACAGGGTATTCCCGGTATGAAAATCGGCGGTACGCGCCGTTTGCTGATTCCGGCCGCTCTGGCATACGGGGCTAACCCGCCGGCCGGTTCCGGTATTCCGGCCAACGCTGACCTGGTATTTGACGTTACCTTGTACAAAATCGGTCAATAAGCGAACATTTGGAGTAAAAAGCACAATATATAGTGTCTTGAATTTTAGGCAGGCACTATATATAATCATTCGTACAGTCAAAAAAACCTAAAAAAGAGGGTAAAAAAATGGTCAAAAACATCACTATCTTCACCAGCAACACCTGCGGTTACTGCCAGATGGTCAAAAAGTATCTCGGCGCCAAAGGCATGATTTACGAAGAGGTAAATATCGACGAGCACCCACACCGCCAGGCCGAGGCCCAGAGCCTCAGCGGCGCCCTGACCGTCCCCGTTACCGTTGTTACCAAGCAAGATGACTCTCAAGAAGTCATTGTCGGCTATAACCTGGCCCGTTTAGCACCAGCCGTCGCGTAATATGGCTGAGACCCAGGCACCGCCCAAGCACGACGTAATTATTGTTGGTGCCGGACCGGCGGCGCTAACGGCAGCTATTTATACCACCCGGGAGGATATCGAGACCTTGCTGTTCGAGCGCGGCGTGGTCGGCGGCCTGGCGGCCGTCACCGATAAAATTGATAATTACCCCGGTTTCCCCGAGGGTGTGGACGGCCTCAAGTTGGCCGCCGACCTGCAGGCCCAGGCCGAGCGCTTTGGCGCCGTTATAGAACTGGGTGAAGTCACCGGCCTGCGCGACGAGGGCGAGTACAAACACCTGGAAACCACCAGCGGCGACATGCTGGCCCGGGCGGTGCTGATCGCCACCGGCTCGGATTATAAAAAAATCGGTGTGCCCGGCGAAAAAGAGTATTACGCCCGCGGCGTTCACTACTGCGCCACCTGCGACGGCGCCTTCTACCGCGACAAGCGGCTGGTAGTGGTCGGCGGCGGCAATTCGGCCGTCCAGGAGGCCATCTTCCTGACCCGCTTCGCCTCGCACATCGACTTGTTAGTACGTTCCACCATCAAGGCCAGCGATGTCCTCCAGCACGAGCTCGACGAGTTCGTCAAACAGGGCAAGGTGACCATTCACCTGGGCACCACCACAGACGAGATCCACGGCGCCACCAAAGACGGCCTCGCCGGTGTCACCTCCGTTACGAGCACCAAAGACGGCCAAAAAGTGGATTTCCCGACGGATGGCGTTTTCGTATTTGTCGGCCTGATGCCCAATTCTCAGTTCCTGCAAAACACGCCGGTCGAGCTCGATAACATCGGCTTTGTTAAAACCGATCAAGATTTAATGACCGCCATGAAGGGTGTTTTCGCGGCCGGCGACATCCGCTCCGGCGCTACCATGCAGATTGCCAGCGCCGCCGGCGAAGGCGCCACCGCCGCCCTGAAACTGCGCGAATATCTCGAGGGCCGCGCCCACCCGCCACAAAACTAGATAGTCTCGTAGTTGGGGAATTCGTCGGAAACGATTTGATTCCTTTTAAGGCCGGCTTTTAACAGATCCTTGGCCAGCGCCTGGACCATCGGCTCGGGGCCGGAGACGTACACCAGGGTGTCTTCGGTCGGCTTTTCCAGGCCGATGATCAGTTCGGCGCTGAGCCGGCCGCGTTCGCCGCCCCAGGCCGGCGAAGGAGCGCTGACGATTATGGTGGGCTGGACCCCGGATCGCTTAAAAGTTTCCAGGAAAACGATCTCATCTTCGTTATTAACACCGTACAGCAATCTGATCGGCCGCTCTTCTTTGGTGTCGGCCAGCCACTCCAGCATGCTGTGGAAAGGCGTGATCCCAATGCCGCCGGCCACGAACACCAGCGGTGTCTGGATTAGCTGGGGCAGGACAAAATCGCCCATCGGGTCGCTCATGGCCAACTCGTGGCCGGGCTCCATCTTGAAGAGGGCTTTTTTGAACGAACTGCTTTTTTTGCCGGCAAACTTGGTGGTGACAGTCACGTACTCGCCGTTAGGCGGCGAGGAAATGGTGAACCAACGCTTGATGCCCCGGTCATCGGGGCGAAGATGCGGCAGGGTCCACTCGGCATATTGGCCGGCCGTGAAGCGCACCGGCCGCTCCGGCCTAAAGAAGAAAGTCCGGATATTGGCGGCGTCGTCACGGCTATGGTCAAAAACAACTCTCATACCCTGTATTATAACAGCCTACAGGGGTTATTTTTCGAAGCGGTCGGGGTAGTCGGTAACCAAGCCGTAAAGGCCGTGGCGGGCCCAGCGCCGGGCTTTTTTGGGGTCGTTGAGCGTGTAGGCCATCAGTTTATAGCTGTGCCGGCTCATCTGGCGGATAAAGCCCCACCACAGCCATTTTTGGTTCATACACAGCAGTTTGGTATTGAGTTGCCGGGCCCGGCGAGTGGCCCGTACTCCTGACCATTTTTCGAGCACCACTTTGTCGATTTGCGGCAGTTTGGCGTGCAATTCCAGCAAGATCGGCTGACTGAACGAGGCCAGCACCAGGTCTTTTGGCGCCAAACCGTTTATTATAGATTTTTCTATAATTTTCGTAATTGGCCCAGAAGGCACATCGGGTTTTGCTTCCACGTACAGGGGTACCTTGCCGACAAATTCGGCCAGAATTTCTTCAAAAGTCGCCAAATCCTTCTTGTGATCTTTCAGTTCGGCGTAAGTGCAATCGGCAATCAAATGCCGGTCGCCGTTAGGGTCGGTCAACTCCGGATCATGGTGCAGGACCACCACGCCGTCCCCAGTGACACGCAGGTCTAGTTCCAGCATATCGGCGTGGTGTTCCAGGCCTTTTCGCAGGGCGGCAATGGTGTTTTCGGGCGCCAGGCCGGCAGCGCCGCGGTGACCGATGATCTTCATGTTCACTTAGTGTACAATATTCATAAACAATAAGGAGTAAGCAGTGCCTGATTTTAACAAAGTATTAGAAACCGGCGATTACCAGAACGGCGTCGTTAACACCGTGGTCGAGATTCCGGAAGGCTCAATCTTGAAGATCGAATGGGACCGTAAGCGGGCCGCTTTTATGCTGGACCGGGTTGAGCCGGGCATTTACAAGAAGCCATGCAGTTACGGCTTTATTCCTCAAACTTTGGACGAAGACGGCGACGAGCTCGACACCCTGATCGTCTGCGATGAACCTCTGCCGACCGGTATCTGGCTGGAAGCCAAAATCATCGGTATTATGAACTTTGAAGACGATGGCGAGGCTGACCATAAGGTAGTGGTTGTGCCGGCCGATGACCGCAACAGCGGCGACCGCATCAACAGCCTAGCCGACCTGGGAGAGCGTTGGCAGCAGCAGGTAGCCGAGCACTTTACTCATTACAAAGACCTCAAGAAGCCCGGCTCAACCAAAGTCCTCGGCTGGGGCGAGGCCGCCGAGGCCAAGACGGTCATCGGCCAGTGCATCGAACGCTACAAAAAGCAGTAATGAAAAAGGTTATTCCCGAAGACAGCGTATTGCTCCCGGACGCGGCCGAGCTGAAGTTTAAGGGTATGCTCTTTGATGTTTACCAGTGGCCCCAAAAGCTGTTCGACGGCAGTGAGCAGACTTTCGAGATGCTCAAGCGCACCGACACCGTGCAGGCTTTCTGCGTAGTGGATGATAAAATCATGATCCTGGAGGATGAGCAGCCGCACCTCGGTTCCCGCCTCAGCCTGCCGGGCGGCCGCATCGATGATACCGACGCCGACGCCCTGGCGGCCGCTCAGCGTGAGATAAAAGAAGAGACCGGCTATGAATTTAAAAACTGGCGTCTGGTGCGGGTGTGGCAACCCTACCGCAAAATCGAATGGTTTATCAATGTTTTCATGGCTTGGGATGCAGTCGCCCAGCAGGCGCCCAAGCTTGATCCCGGCGAGAAAATCACTCCCTCCGAAATGTCTTTTGAGGAGCTCAAAAAGCTTGCCTCTAAGCGCGAAGGCTACCTGGGCGATGCCTGGCCGGTCTTGGAGCCCTTGGGCAGCCTGGCGGATTTGCTGGGCTTACCCGGGTTTAAGGGTCAAGAAACCGACCGCTAAGCACCTCAAGCCTGGCGGCTTACACCTTCTTTTTGGCTCATTTAAGTTTGTAACAAAATTTTGTTAATCATGAATTTCCTAAGGTGTTAAAATTAGCCGAATAACAAAAAAATGTTACAAAGTTAAAATATAGAAAAAACACGTGCGGATGTTGCTGTTTCAAATTCTAAGCATAAACGTTAAAATATAACCATCAATAAGGATCCTCACATATGAAAACTCGGGTGGCTATTAATGGTTTTGGAAGAATCGGGCGCAATGCTTTTAAGGTGGCGCTGGAACGCAGTGACCTCGAGATAGTGGCCATTAACGACCTGACCGACACCCGCACGCTGGCCCATCTGTTAAAACACGACAGCAACTACGGCACCTACGGCCGCAAAGTCGACCACGATGATAAAAGTCTTATCGTAGACGGCAAGCATGTGCTGGTACTGTCGGAAACCGATCCGGCTAAGTTGCCGTGGGCCGAACATAAGATAGACGTGGTTATAGAATCGACCGGCTTTTTTGTAGATCCGGCCAAAGCCAAGGCCCACATCACGGCCGGTGCCAAAAAGGTGGTTTTGAGTGCTCCGGCTAAGGGTGAAGGCGCCTCCACGGTAGTGCTGGGCGTTAACGAAGACCAGCTCAGCCAGGCCGGCGACATTATTAGCAACGCTTCGTGCACTACCAACTGCATCACGCCGGTGATGGCGATTATAGAGAGCAACTTTGGCATTGATAAAGCCATGATGACCACCATCCACAGCTACACCGCTTCGCAAAAACTGCAGGATGCGCCGGCCAAAGACCTGCGCGAGGCCCGCAACGCCGCCGAAAACATCGTGCCCACCACCACCGGCGCCAGCATCGCCGCCGGCCTGGCCATGCCGACCCTGCAGGGCATCTTTGGCGGCATGAGCATACGCGTTCCCACCCCAGTTGTTTCGTTGAGTGATTTCGTTATAATCACCAAGCGCCCGGTGTCAATCGAGGAAGTCAACGAAGCCTTCAAAGCAGCCGCCAAAGAAGCTTATTACCAAGGCATCCTGGACGTTACCGAAGAAGAACTGGTCAGCAGTGACTTTATCGGCAACAGCCACTCGGCCATTGTCGATCTTAAGCTGACGGCCGTCGTCGGGGGCACCATGTTGAAAGTCGTCGCCTGGTACGACAACGAGTGGGGCTACTCCAAC
>DHXS01000021.1:39624-45339 GCA_002413795.1 Candidatus Saccharibacteria bacterium UBA5150
GTGGGGCTACTCCAACCGCCTGGTAGAAGTCGTGGCCGACACCGGCCGCCTGCTGAACAAGAAGCCCTAGATCACTGCTATACTAAGTTTATGAAAATTGCCGTCACCACCGACCACGGAGGTTACGAAGCGCTCCAACAGCTCAAGCCCTACCTGGAATCACTAGGGCACGAAGTTGTAGATTTTGGTCCTAAAAGCCTCGACATGGACGACGATTATCCGGATTTAATTTTCCCGGCCGCCAGAGCCGTGGCTGCCGGCGAATGCGACCGAGGGATTATTATGGGAGTCAGCGGCAACGGCGAGGCCATAGCTGCCAACCGGGTCAAAGGCGTGCGCTGTGCGTTGTTTTACGGGCCGGTAACCGCCAAAAGCCAAGCCGGCGCCGACCCGGCCAGCGGTGACCCTTACGAAATCGTCAAATTATCTCGCGAACATAACGACGCCAATATGCTGAGCCTGTCCGGCCGCTTTCTGACGCTTGACGAAATGAAGCAAGCCGTCAAAATCTGGCTGGAAACACCGTTCAGTGGTGCCGAACGTCACGCCCGCCGCGTCCGCAAATTAGACGAGCCAAGCTGACGTGGCAGTCATCTGTCCGACGGTCACGGCTCTTGACCCTCACGAATACCGCGAGCAGATGGAGCGCATCGAGCCTTTCGCCGAACGGGTGCATATAGACCTGATGGACGGTGAATTAGCTCCTACGAAGTCTCCTGGCTTGGACCATGTCTGGTGGCCCGAAAACTTAAAAGCCGACATCCACCTGATGTACCAAAAACCTATGGACCAGCTCGAGCAGTTGGTTAAGTTAAAGCCGAACCTGGTCGTTATTCATTATGAGGCAGAGGTAGATCACGCCCATTTTGCGACCCACTTGCGCGAAAATGGCATTAAGGCGGGGTTGGCTATTCTGCAGGACACGCCGGCAGAGAAGACTTTTGAGATTTTAAATTGTTTTGATCACGTGCTGATTTTCAGCGGCAACCTTGGCCATCACGGCGGTGAAGCCAATCTTGATTTACTGGGGAAAATTCCTTTTCTGCGCCAACAAAAACCGGATCTCGAAATCAGCTGGGACGGCGGTATCAACGACCAGAACGCCAAGCGGTTAATCGAAGGCGGGGTCGACGTCCTGAACGTCGGCGGCTTCATCCAGAACAGCGACGACCCGACCACCGCGTATGCTAAACTAAAAGCATAATCGGGGCCCGAAATATGCAGAAATTACCGCTGGAGCGGCTCGAAACTATTGCTACCGAGATCCGGGAAGATATTATCCGGATGCTGGAGCATGCCGGCAGTGGCCACAGCGCCGGCCCGCTGGGCCTGGCCGACATCTTTACGGCCCTGTATTTTGAAATCCTGAAGCACGACCCCAAGGATCCCGACTGGGAAGACCGCGACATTTTACTGCTTAGCAACGGCCATTGCGTGCCGGTGCGCTATGCCACCATGGCCCACGCCGGCTACTTTGACCGCAAGGAACTTATGACTTTGCGTCAGCTGGGCTCGCGGTTGCAAGGCCATCCCGAACGTACCTGCTTGCCGGGCATGGAAACCACCAGCGGACCGCTGGGCTGCGGCCTGAGCCAGGCTTGCGGCATGGCACTGGGCCTGCGCATGAATAAGCGCCTTCAGCGGCACGTTTACGTGGTGATGAGCGACGGCGAGCAGGACGAGGGCAACGTTTGGGAAGGGGCCATGCTGGCCGGCAAATACAAGCTGAGCAACCTTACCGCTATCACCGACCGCAACAACATCCAGATTGACGGCCCGACCGAGAGCGTCATGCCGCTGGAAGACCTCAAAGCCAAGTGGGAAGCCTTTGGCTGGCACGTGCTGGAGATTAACGGCAACGACATCGAGGCTGTCATCGACGCCTGCGCCATGGCCCGCGCCATCGTCGAAAAACCGACCATGATTATTGCCCATACCATCCCCGGCAAGGGCGTGGACTTTATGGAAAACGACTTTAACTGGCACGGTAAGACGCCGGACCACGAGCAAGCCGTCAAAGCCCTGCACGAACTGCGCACCCTCGGCGGCAAAATCCGGAGCGAACATGAGTGATCTGCATCTGGTTGATTTGAGCGGCAAGCTGGAAGAGGAGCCGATCCGCAAGGGCTTTGGGCGGGGATTGCTGGCCGCCGGCAAAAAGGACGTGCACGTTGTGGCGGCTTGCGCCGACCTGACCGAATCCACCCAGATGAATCTTTTCCGCGACGAATTTCCGGACCGCTTCATCGAAATGGGTGTGGCCGAGCAGAACCTGGTTACCGTCGGGGCCGGCCTGGCGGCCATGGGCAAAATTGCTTTCGTATCGAGCTACGCCGCTTTCAGCCCGGGCCGCAACTGGGAACAGATTCGCACTACCATCTGCTTGAACGACCGACCGGTTAAGATAGTCGGCTCGCACGCCGGTGTCAGCGTTGGCCCGGACGGCGCCACCCACCAAATGCTGGAAGACATCGCCTTGATGCGCGTCCTGCCCAACATGGTGGTCATTGCGCCCTGCGACAGCGTGGAAGCCGAAAAAGCCACGCTGGCTATGGCCGCCGACAAACGACCTAACTATATCCGCCTGGCCCGCGAGGCCACCCCGATTATCACCACCGACAAAACGCCTTTCGAAATTGGCAAGGCCTACGTATTGGAAAAGGGCAGCGACATCACCCTAATCGCCACCGGCACCATGACCTACCAGGCTCTGCTAGCCGCCGAGCAGCTCTTTAAAGACGGCATCGAAGCCGAGGTGGTGCACGTGCCGACCATCAAGCCGCTCGACAGCGAGACAATTCTGAAAAGCGTTCGTAAAACTGGCGCCGTGGTTACGGCCGAAGAAGGCCAGATCATTGGCGGCCTGGGCGGGGCAATCGCAGAATTGCTGGGCGAAGAACAGCCGGCTCCCCTTAAGCGAGTTGGCATGAAAGACCGCTTTGGCGAATCGGGCAAGCCGGCCGAACTGCTCGAGCACTTTGGTCTGGACGCCAAACACATCCGCCTGGCCGCCCACGCCGCCATAGAGCAAAAAGCTGTCTAACTATTCTTCTTCGACGACTTTAAACGATATCTGAGCTGTCCGAGGATCGCTGCTTATATAATCCTCGCCCACAGTGATTTCGTTATTGAAGCCACGGCGCGCTTTCTCGCTAAGCGCTACTTTAACACCGGCAATTATCGACATCCTTATAAATGCCAATTCATCAACACGGTTGATGAAGGTTAAATAAGGTCCGAGATTGGTGCAGTCGTACTCAATATTCAAACGATAATCACCGGCTAGAAATTCTTCAACATGCTCGTCTTCCAGCATTGTTTGCTTGGCATATTCGGCCACTCCTATGACTTTGGCATGCATAATCATTAGAGTACCTGAGCCGGAAAAGACCTCATCACCGGCCGGTGGTTTATAATCTACAAAAGGACTCGCCATGGTCTCTGCCATAAGCCCTGTTATAGCACATTTAGAAGTATATGGCTATTTACGTAGACTAGGGCCTTGGATCCATCTGTGAGCAATGGTCGACTTGTATAATAATTGGTTTCTCGCCTTCCTGACCTGAAACTCTCAGCGCGTGACTGCCTAAACACCTTAACTGAGATCCGGGTTGAGGTGCGCTAATCTCAAGTTGCCTTTGAGGCGGTTCATTATGCACGCCGTGGATCACGCCGCCTATGGCCAGGCCTCCCATCGGAGCCATAGCAATTGCGCATAGGAATATCTTCTCAGGGGTCTTTAGCTCCCTTAGCCAATAATAATTCTCCATCAGGACAACCATAGGGGCCTCTGCTAGAAAAAGCAACCATAAGCGGCTATACTTTCGGTATGCCTTTGACATTGCCGGAAATGAGACGAAATTGTGCCCGGGCGCGCGAGCGTATGGCGCAGGCGCGGGCCGAACATTGGGCCTTCGGCGCTTTTAACCTCGATGATGAAGCTACTCTAAAAGCGGTCGTTCAGGCCGCCGTGGCCAAGCAGGCGCCGGTGCTGGTGGAAGTCAGCCAAGGCGAAGTCGACGATATCGGCTTGGATAACGTGCGCGATATGGTCGATAACTTTAAGCGCCAGTACGGCGCCGAAATTTACGTAAATCTGGACCACACCCCTAGTGTCGAGGCCGCCAAAGACGGCATTGAGGCCGGTTTTGAGTTCATCCATATTGATGTTTCGCAGGCCAACCACGATGCTTCCGATGAAGAGATTATAAATGCCACCAAAGAGGTCGTGGCCTATGCCCAGCTGACCGGCGCGCTGGTGGAAAGCGAACCGCATTACTTCGGCGGCGGTTCCAACGTCTTTAAGGACAAGATCGATTACGACGAGGTTAAGAAGACTTTCAGCACGCCGGCCGGCGCCAAAGCCTTCGTTTCAGCGACCGGCATCGATACTTACGCGGCGGCAGTCGGCAATCTGCACGGCAAATATCCGGCTCCCAAGGTGCTGGACCTTGAGCTGCTGCAGCAGCTTCGTGATGCCGTTGACTGCAACATCTCCCTGCACGGCGGCAGTGACACGCCGGGGCACTACTTCCGCGACGCCGTTAAGATTGGTGTCAGCAAGATCAATATCAACAGCGACATGCGCTACGCCTACCGCACGACACTCGAAAAAGTCCTCAAGGAAAACCCAGACGAATATTCAGTCGCCAAGCTGGCCAGCAAAGAAGTTGTGGCGGCCGTCCAGGCGGTGGTGGAAAGCAAAATCGAGGACTTCAATTCGGCCGGCAAAGCCCTTCCGGTGTAATTTTTAAGTTACAACAGACAGATTAAAACTCGGGGAATATACTGGGACTATGATTGTCAAGCAATGCGATAAGTGTCGGAAAATTATAGGCAGAGAAGCGGCACTTTCAGTTGGCTTAAACGCATACTGGCACAGAGTTGAACTGTGTGCGGGCTGTGCTGCTCCGGTTTTAGAAGTATTAAAAAATAATGAAATAGTAGACGATAATTGGCTAAAAAAGTTGGCAAAACTCCGCGGAGCAGTATGATATGAATATGAGCTTGACCAAGCAGGATCTAGCGGCCATCAAGAAAATAGTTAATGACCGTCTTGACGAGTCGGATCAAATCACGGCCGTAGCCTTTAACGATGTTTACGGCCGGCTTGATGGTTTGACGACTCGACTGAGTAATGTTGAGACAGGGCTTCTCAACTTGCGGTTTGATGTCGGCAGTCTGCAGAGCGCCGTCGGCAGAGTCGAAACTACCCAACAGAACATGGTAAACTAGGAGCATAAGCAATATAAAATAAAGGGCGGGCAGTGGCGCAGCAACCGGACGTGATAGCAATCGGCGATGTCGTAACCGACGCATTTATTAAGTTGCTCGACGACCAGGCCGTTACCTACAAGAACGACAAGGGAAAGTGGCTGGCCATGCCTTTCGGCACCAAACTGCCGTTTGATCACGCCGAAGTTATTGAGGCCGTCGGCAACGCCGCCAATGCCGCCGTGGCTTTCGCCAGGCTGGGGCTGGATAGCGCCTTCGTAACCAACGTCGGCGCCGATCCGCACGGCCGCGACATGATCAAAGCGCTTGATAAAAACGGCGTCGACACCCGCTTCGTGCGCATCAACCGCGGCAAAAAAAGCAACTACCACTACGTGCTGTGGTACCGGGAAGAGCGGACCATCCTCATTAAACATGAGGAATACGACTACAGCTGGCCACACTTGAGCCCCTCGGAAACGCCCAAATGGGTCTATTTCA
>DHXS01000021.1:45577-45807 GCA_002413795.1 Candidatus Saccharibacteria bacterium UBA5150
CGCCCAAATGGGTCTATTTCAGCTCGGTCAGCGAGCACGCCATCGAATACCACGACCAGGTAGCCGACTGGCTAGATGAAAACCCCGAGGTCAAACTGGCCTTCCAGCCCGCCACTTTTCAGATGGAAGCCGGGGCCAAGCGCCTGCATCGGATTTATGAGCGCAGCGAAGTACTGGTTCTAAACCGCGAAGAGGCCGTTCTGGTCGGCGGCGGTAAGCAGGAGGATATT
>DHXS01000021.1:46103-46266 GCA_002413795.1 Candidatus Saccharibacteria bacterium UBA5150
ACGATCTGTTCGACCGCTTGCATCGCCTGGGTCCCAAAATTGTGGTTATTACCGACGGCCCAAAGGGCGCTTACGCCTCGGACGGCCATAACCGCTTCTCGATGCCGCTTTACCCCGATCCGGCACCGCCGGTGGACCGCACCGGCGCCGGCGACTCGTTCGC
>DHXS01000017.1 GCA_002413795.1 Candidatus Saccharibacteria bacterium UBA5150
TGATGATCGGCCCCACGACTTTGGCGATCGGCGTGCCGGTGCGAAGCGATAGCACGGATTTATTGAGCAAACTGGCACTTAATTGCAGCATACCTCTTAGTATACCGCTTAGCCGCCGCCGATTTATTAAATAATTTAATGTTTTAAGCACTTTCTGCGGGCTTATGCTTGCCTGATCGGGATGGCCATCCTTACAATCGCTCTACTATGCGGCGGACAATCGGACGTTTAATATCGGCAACTACAGCGGTTTTGCTGCTGGTGGCGTTGACGCTCCCCCCGCCCGGCATCGTAATGGCAGACACGGCTGGTGGACCCTCCCTCATCATCAGCCAGCTCAAAATAACCAGCAGTAACGGCCAGTTCGTCACGCTCTACAATGCGACGGATTCAACGCTCGATATGAGCCGTTACCAGCTGGAGTACTTTAACAATTACGATCTGGGCAAAGCTACCAGCAGCCGGCTGATTGGTTTGTCCGGCAATCTGCCGCCGCATAGTTATTATATGATCAACGACGCCTCGCTGTTGTTGTGTTACCGGCTGGCGGTTAATTCCGTGAGCTTGGGATTTTCCAGCACGGCCGGTTTGGTGGAAGTGCTGGCTTTTGGCCAGGCCGGTCCCGGTTCGGCGGTAACGCCGGTGTTACAGGATTATGTCGGCTGGTCCAAAACGGCGGCCGCCGGCGCCCAGACCTTGCCGGCCAGCACTGCCGCTTTCCTTCAGCGCCAGCCGGTCGACACTCGTAATAATCCCGATGTAGGCTCGCCCGGCATCGGTTCGTGGTGGACCATCCAACCCGATCCGTCCGATGCCTGCGGACTGGTCTCTGCCACCGGCGCGGCAACACCGGTTCAAACCGGACTGAGCCAGTTACTGCCGGCCGTCGAACCGCCGGTCACTATACTTGACACGGGAGCTAGCGGCGATGCACCGGCGCCGACTACCGCTTTGCCGGCCGCCGACATCGGCCTGATGGCTCCGGAGCTGACCGAAATCCTGCCCAATCCGGCCGGCACCGGCAATGACGCCAGCGACGAATTTATCGAGCTTTATAACCCCAATTCGACTGCTTTTGACCTGAGCGGCTTTTCCCTGCAGACCGGGCTCACCAGTAATCATAGTTATGTCTTCCCGGCCGGCAGCAGCTTGCCGCCCCAGGCCTTCGTAGCCTTTTACTCGGCGACTACCGGCCTTAGTCTCAGCAACAGCGGCGGCCAGGCCAAACTGCTGGATCCCTTTGGCAACAGTATCTCAGCCACCGATGTTTATGGCACCGCCAAAGATGGGCAGGCCTGGGCCCGGGCCAACGGCCATTGGTCCTGGACACTTAGGTCGACGCCTAATGCCGCCAACATAATCAGCGCGCCGCCGCCGACCGCCAAAAAGACCGCCTCTAAGGCCGTATCAGCCAAAAATACCAAAACGGCGGCCGCCGGCAAATCCAAAGCTTCCAAAACAACGGTTAATGGTGACGGCGGCAGTCAAGACAAACCGGCCACCACGCCCATACATGTCGGTACGCTTGCCCTGGTTGCCGCCGCCGCGCTACTATACGGAGCGTATGAGTATAGGACAGACCTGGCGAACCGCCTCCACCGGCTTAGACGCCACTTTGGCACTGGCCGGCCGGATAGGCAGCCGTCTGCGCGGCGGCGAGATCATCGAATTGGTAAGCGACTTGGGCGGTGGCAAAACGGCCTTCGTGCGCGGCTTGGCGGCCGGCATGGGCAGCCGCGACCCGGTGCGCAGTCCGAGCTTCACGCTGAGCCACCAATACAAGGCGGGCAAACTGACCCTGCATCACTTTGATTTCTACCGGCTGAAAGAACCGGGCATAATGAGCCGGGAACTCACGGAAGTACTGGAAGATCCGCAGGCTGTCGTAGCCGTGGAGTGGGCGGACATCGTCGAAGATGTCTTGCCCGAGGATCGCTTAACCATTAATATTAAAGTAACCGGCGAAGACAAGAGAGAATTTGAATTTAATTATCCGAAAAATCTCGGCTACCTCTTCCCCATTAATACTTAACATGTTAAGTATATGCTCATACTAACTATCAGGACCGACAAACCGGAAGCCGAAATCGGCTTATATAAAGCTAAAAGCCAGCTAGCCTACCACTCCTGGCAAGCTCATCGCCAGCTGGCCGAAACGCTCCACTCCGAAATAAAAAAATTATTGGAGTCAGAACAAAAAAACTGGCAGGACATCGAAGGCCTCGTCGTGTTTAAAGGCCCGGGCAGTTTTACCGGCTTGCGAATTGGCGCCAGTGTGGCCAATGCCTTGGCGGACACATTGGAGCTGAAAATCATCGCCACTACCGGTAAAAACTGGCGCGAAGACGGCATCAAATCCTTGCTGGTCAGTAAAAACGACGGGCAGATAGTGCCGGAATACGGCGCCGAAGCCCGCACCACCACCCAGAAAAAATAAAATCACAGTAGGCAAAGTTGACCACACCGCCCGGCGCGGCGTATATTGATATTAGTAATTTAATTTGAGACATTCAGATAAGATCCGCAGACTAGAGAAGTGATAGCGATGTCTGGGTACGAACTTTTCTGCGCCTAGAAAGGATAGCTATGATAGAAGCTTTGCTAGCTATAGTAGGGCTGGTTGCTGGTTTTGGAGCCAACACCGTTATTACTAAACAACGCCAGGGTTCAGCCGAACAAAAAGCCCAAAAAGAACTGCAACGCGCCAAAAAAGAGGCCGAAAAACTGGTCAGCGAGGCCCGCGAAGAGGCCAATAAGGCGGTCGATGAAACCCGCAAAGAGGAACAATCGCGCCGCAACGAACTTAAAGAACTTGAAAAACGCCTGGTTGGCCGCGAGGAGAATCTCGACAAGAAACTGGACGAGCTTGATAAGCGCAACGAATCGCTGCGCAAAAACGAAGACGAAATCGAGCATCTCAAAAACGAGATCCGCGAGATTCGTTCCAAACAGCAGGACAAGCTGGAAAAAATCGCCAAACTGACCAAGGCCGAAGCGGCTGAAAAACTGATGCAAATGACCGAACGCGACATCAAAAACGATCTTGTAGGGTTGGTAACTAAACTGCAGGCCGAAGCCCGCGACAATGCTGAAGAAAAAGCGGCCCTTATCCTGACCACCGCTATGGAGCGCATGGCCAGCGAGGTCACCGCCGAACGTACCGTCAGCAGTATTAAGCTGGAAGACGACGAGATGAAAGGCCGCATTATTGGCAAAGAAGGCCGCAACATCCAAGCCCTGCAACGCGCCCTCGGCGTTGACATCATGGTCGATGACACGCCCGGTTACGTCGTGTTGAGCAGTTTTGATCCGATCCGCCGCGAAGTCGCTCGGCAGGCCATGATAATGCTCATGAAAGACGGACGCATTCACCCCGGCCGCATCGAAGAAGTTGTGGCCAAGGCCCAGAACCAGGTCGAAAAAGACGTCGTTCGGGCCGGCGAAGACGCCGCCCGCGAAGTCGGCGTCATTGGCATTCCTAAGGAGATTTTACAATTGCTGGGCGAGCTTAAATATCGCACCAGCTACGGCCAGAACGTGCTTAAGCACTCCACCGAAATGGCCCATATTGCCGGCGTTATTGCCGAGGAAATCGGCGCCGACATCAAAATAACAAAGTACGCCGCTCTGGTTCACGACCTCGGCAAAGCGCTGACCCACAAAATGGAAGGCAAGCACCACCACATTAGCGGTGAAATGCTCCGCAAGTACGGTGCTCCCGAAGAAATCGCTCTGGCAGCCGAACAGCATCACGATGATGTTGAAGCCACGACCGTTGAGGCCCTGATAGTTCGTACCGTTGACGCCATCAGCGCCTCCCGCCCCGGCGCACGCAACATCTCGGCCGAGAATTTCGGCGAGCGTATGCGCGACCTGGAAAACGTCGCCAATGGTTTCAAAGGCATCGAAAAGTCCTATGCCATTAGTGCCGGCCGCGAAGTCCGCGTTTTTGTGAAGCCGCAGGCCATTGACGACCTAAGCGCCATCAAGCTGGCCCGCGACATCGCCACCAAGATCGAGTCGACCATGCAATATCCCGGCACCATCAAGGTCAACGTCATCCGCGAAACCCGCGCCGTAGAATTCGCCAAGTAGCTTCCATGCGCATCCTGTACGTTGGTGATGTGATGGGCGAACCGGGCCTGGAAGTTGTTGAGCAGGTTTTGCCGGATTTGGTTAAAGAAAAACAGGTTGATCTGGTGATTGCTCAGGCCGAGAATGTTTCTGATGGCAAGGGGACTACGCTAAGTGACTTTCAGCGGTTGCGGAAAGCTGGGGTGGATTTTTGCACTGGTGGCAACTGGAGCCTGCACCACGACGAGATTATCCCAGCCCTAAGCGACCCGGCGCAGCCCATTATCCGGCCGGCCAACTATCCGGAAGGAACACCCGGTCTTGGCTGGAAATATATTAATAGCGTTTTAGTAGTCAGCTTGCTTGGGCAAATTGTCGGCCGGGATGCC
>DHXS01000023.1:0-3773 GCA_002413795.1 Candidatus Saccharibacteria bacterium UBA5150
AAGGAACGCAAAAGCGAGATCGTGGCGACTTTCAAGAACGGCGGCCGGCTGGTTTTCCGGATCCAGCCCGATGAGGCCATCAGTACCGATGGACCCCTGGAAGAGCTGACCGGCCCATTGGACACCGATTTGTCGGGCGGTGGTCCGGCCCATCCCGACGCCTACGAAAGGGTCTTGCTGGATGCCATCCGCGGCGACCACACCCTGTTTGCCACCAGCCAGGAAGTGCTGGCCAGCTGGCGGGCTCTTCAGCCGGTTATAGAAGCCTGGGGAAAATCGGCCGGCGGACTGATTGGTTACAAGCCGGGTTCGGCCGAGCCGATCAGTGGTCAGACCGGCCCCCGGTAGGTTATAATAGGACAGATGACCAGCCCCCGTACCTGGACCCTTAAACAGACACTGCCGTGGATTCTGATTATTGCCGGCCTGGTCGGCGTTTATTGCGCCTTTGTTCTGTCACAGGACAAAATCCGGCTCCTTCAAAATCCGGCCACGCACCTTAGCTGCAGCCTGGATCCCATCATTAGTTGCGGCAACGTTATTACCTCTAAGCAGGGCGAGGCTTTTGGTTTTCCCAATCCGTTCCTGGGGTTGGCCGGTTTCGGGGCCGTGGTGACAATCGGCGTGGCGCTGACAGCCGGGGCGGCCTTTAAGCGTTGGTTTTGGCTGGCCGTGGAAGCCGGCCTGCTGTTCGCGGTCGGCTTTGTGCACTGGCTCTTTTTTCAAAGCGTCTACCGTATCGGCGCCCTCTGCCTGTACTGCATGGCCGTCTGGACCGTAACCATTACCTGTTTCTGGTACGTGACACTTTATAACTTCGACAGCAAGCATATTAAACTGCCAAAGGGCAAAAGCCAGCGGACTTATGCCTGGATTCGCCGGCATCATTTTGATCTCTTAATCTTGTGGTTCCTAGTAATCTTCGGCCTGATTATGAAACATTTCTGGTATTATTACGGTAAGCATCTTTAGGTAATAAACCAGCTATGGCAAAACAAAAAGACTACATACGAAAAGGCGCCGAGGCGCCGGCCGAATTTCTGGACAGGACAGTCCTGACCGCCCAGAGATTAACTGCCGACCTGCCGGCCAACGACCTGGTTAAAAGAACCGGCGATTACTGGCACATGCTGGGGCCCGGGCTGACTACCGGCGCCTCGGACGACGACCCCTCGGGCATAGCCACCTACTCGCAGACCGGCGCCCAGTTCGGCTACCATTTTTTGTGGATGGCCGCCTGGACTTTTCCCTTAACGGCAATAGTCCAGGAAATGTGTGCCCGCATCGGCCTGGTGACGGGCCGGGGACTGGCCGGCAACATCCGGGTTCATTTCAACCGGCGGGTTATGTATATCTGCGCCATGTTGTTGTTTGCCGCCAACGCCGTGAACATCGGCGCCGATCTGGGGGCTATGGCCAAGGCCAGCCAGCTGATAAACCCCCGCCTGGAGTTCGGCTGGCTGGTCGCCGGCTTTACGGTTTTCGCGCTGGGCATGCAGATCTTTACGCCCTACGTCCGCTACGCCCGCTACCTGAAATGGCTGGCTCTGGTATTGCTGGCCTATGTCTTTTCGGCCCTGCTGGCCCATTTAAATTGGCACACCGTGCTGTCGCACGCCTTTATACCGGATGTGCATGTCGGCAAGCAGTGGGCTATCATATTGTGCGCCATCTTGGGCACTACCATCTCGCCCTATTTATTTTTCTGGCAAACCTCGCAGGAAGTCGAGGAGCAGATACTGCAGGGCAAGATCACCCAGCACGAGCGGCGAAACGTCACCGCTAAGGAAGACATCAAGAGTATGCGCATCGACGTCTGGTCGGGCATGTTCCTGTCCAATCTGGTGATGTTCTTCATCATCGCCGCCTGCGGCGGCATCTTATACAGCCACGGTATTACCAATATAACCTCGGCCTCGCAGGCCGCCGAAGCCCTGCGGCCATTCGCCGGCGACTCCACTTACTTCCTGTTCGCGGTCGGCATTATCGGCACCGGTCTGCTGGCCATTCCGGTGCTGGCCGGCTCCAGCAGCTACGCTTTGAGCGAAAATTTCCGCTGGCGCGAAGGCCTTTACCGGCCGCTTGGCCAGGCGCACGCTTTTTACGGCGTGATTATTATTTCCATGCTGGCCGGCCTGGGGCTGAACTTCCTCGGTTTCGACCCGATCAAAACGCTGATTTACGCCGCCTTTTTGAACGGTTTGGTGGCGCCGGTTATCCTGGCGCTGATAGTCCTCATTAGCAGCAACAAGAAAATTATGGGCCGCTGGACGAACAGGCGCCACACCACATTGGCGGGATGGCTTATAACGGCGCTAATGGCGAGCGCCGGAGTAGTCGGTTTGGTCAGCCTACTGGGCTAGAATTATTCGCTGCGCAGGGCTTCAATAGGGTCTTTGCGGGCCGCTTTAACGGCCGGAATGGTGCCGAACAGCACGCCGGCGAACAGCGAAACACCGCCGGCCAGGGCCACGATCTGCCAGCTGATAACCGGCTGGAGGTTGGTGCTGACGCGGATGCCGATATCGATCAGGAAGGCCAGAACCACGCCGATAAGGCCGCCCGACAGACTTAGGACGCTGGCTTCGATCATAAACTGGCTCAGGATCTGATGATTGGTGGCGCCGACGGCTTTGCGTATGCCGATTTCGTGGGTTCGTTCGGCGACCGACACCAGCATAACGTTCATAATGCCGATGCCGCCGACCAGCAGGGAAATGGCGGCTATACCGGCGATCAGGCGCGTCAATAAATTAAGTATCGAGTCGCTGGAGGCAATATTCTGACTGCCGGTCAGAACCTCGGCGCTGCCGGCGTCGCCATGAGCTTTGCCGAGTTCCCGCTTAATAGCGCCGGCTACTTTATGGGCCTGGCTTTGCTGGGACGGCCGGGCCAGTATGGCGTAGGTGGGCGCCGTGTTGTTGCTAAGCGTTTCGGCTACTTGGTTGGGTATGAAGATGGCATTATTAAAGTCGACCTGCTGGCTGAGCGGCGCAGAGCTAAACTGGTTGAAAATCCCGCGCACGATGAATTGCTGACCATGAAAAGTAAAGCTATAACCTAAGGGAACATCGGAGTTGAACATCTTGTCGGCGGCGTGCTGGCCCAGCACGGCCACGTTGGAACCGCTATCCTCATTGCTCCAGAAATCGCCATAAGCCAGCGACTGGTTGAGCAAGCTCGGCAGGTCGCTGGTGGTGCCGATAACAAAGCCACCTTTGTAGACCCCATTGTCGGCGTGGACACTGCCGCTGATTACGGTTAAAGGCGCGCTGGCCGCCACACCCTTAACATGGCTGACGGTGGTAATGTCTTTGGAGGTCAGCGGCGCGCTGATATTCAAACCGGAAACCGACCCTAAGCCTGACTCGTCGGCGGCGTTGATTTGGACCGGCCGAACGGTAATTATATCTTTGCCGAAATGGTGCAACTGGCCGCTGATCTGCTGTTTGATACCGACACCAATGGCCACCACCGTTATAACGGAAGTAACGCCGATGATAACGCCCAGCATGGTCCAGAAGCTGCGCAGCTTGGCGCCGCGCACCGAATCCAGTCCGGCTTTCAAGTGGCCGCGGGCCAGCGACTTCATTATTTTTTCCTCCGGCTGCCGGCTGTCGATTTAGCGCGGCGTTTTACGGATTTGGATTTGGCGGTAGCCTTGCGGCGCTTGGGGCGCGGCGCCGTCTTAGCGGGCAGGCCTTTCATAAGCGCCGAAACGCCGGCCAGATCGTCTTCTTCGCTGGTGGTCGGAATGGTGTACAGCACCTTGC
>DHXS01000023.1:3918-4494 GCA_002413795.1 Candidatus Saccharibacteria bacterium UBA5150
CGGAATGGTGTACAGCACCTTGCGGGCCCGCGGGGCAACCTGCCCAAGCTGGGTCTTTTCGTCGTGGATAACACTGCCGTCGTGCATATAAACCACCCGGGTGGCATAGCGGGTCAGCTCCGGGTTATGGGTCACGAACAAGATAGTATTGCCCATTTTGTGGATATCGGCCAGCAGTTCCATGACCAGGCGTGAGCTGTTGCTGTCCAGGTTGCCGGTAGGCTCATCGGCAATGATGATTTTAGGATTATTAACCAAGGCGCGGGCGATTGATACGCACTGGGTCTGGCCGCCGCTCAACTGCCAGGGCAGGAAATACTCGCGGCTCTGGACGCCGACCCGGTCGAGCATTTCGCCGGCCAGCTTCAGCCGGCGCTTCAGCGTCACGCCCTTGTATGCCAGGGGCAGGGACACGTTTTCCAGGGCCGTCAGCCGGGGCAGGAGGTTATAAGACTGGAATATAAAGCCGATGGTGTCGCGCCGGATCTTGGCGGCCTGGTTGGGGCGCAGGCGGTCGACCTGCTTGCCGTCGAGCCGCTGCTGGCCGTGGCTGGGCCGATCCAGCAGACCGATAAC
>DHXS01000023.1:4673-5512 GCA_002413795.1 Candidatus Saccharibacteria bacterium UBA5150
AGGGTGCTCTTGCCGCAGCCGCTGGGGCCCATCACGGCCACGAACTCGCCTTTTTCAATAGTTAAGCTGACCTCGTCGAGCGCTAGGGTAGTCGCATCGCCGAAGCCGTACAGTTTACTGACGTCTTGAAGTTCAATCAGGGCCATTCTCGCTTACAGTGTAACCTCATATTTGCTAAACTGGCAAGGATAAGCACGGAGGGGTCGCCTAGTGGCCTATGGCGCCGTCTTGGAAAGGCGGTTTACTCGCAAGGGTATCGAGGGTTCGAATCCCTCTCCCTCCGCCAATTTTTTTTGAGTAATTATCAGTTGATGGTGGTGCCGGCGGTTTCGCCGTTGACGGCTCGCAGAATGCTGCCTTCCTGCATGGCGTCGAAGACGACGATAGACAGGTTGTGTTCCATGGCCAGGCCGAGGGCGGCTTTGTCCATTACCTTGATGTCATTGTCGGCCACGGCCTGTTGGTAGCTGACGTGATCGAGCTTGGTGGCGTCGTCGTGCTTGGCCGGGTCTTTGTCGTAAACGCCTTTGACTTTAGTGGCTTTCATAACGACGTCGCAGTCCAGTTCCAGGGCCAGCGAAACGGCGGCGGTGTCGGTGGTCAGGTAGGGCCGGCCGATGCCGCCGGCGGCGATCACTACGCGGCCTTTTTCGAGGTGCTTGTTAGCCAGGCGGTGAATAAACGGTTCGGCGACCTGTTCGGCAAAAATACTTGATAAGCAGCGGGTTTTAAGGCCTTCTGATTCAAAGATGTCGGTCAAGGCCAGGGCGTTCATCATGGTGGCCAGCATGCCGATGTGGTCGGCCGTGACGCGCTTGATGCCGTGGCCGGCCAGCTGG
>DHXS01000010.1:0-8010 GCA_002413795.1 Candidatus Saccharibacteria bacterium UBA5150
CGCCCTATGGCGGCGGCGACGGCATGCTGCTGCGGCCCGAGCCGGTGGTGGCGGCCATTGAGCAGGCTAAGCAGGCCGACCCGGGCGCCAAGGTGATCCTGCCGACGCCACGCGGCGCAACCTATAAACAATCACACGCCAAGCACCTGGCCGCTGAAAAGGCGGGGCTGATCTTGGTCTGTCCGCGCTACGAAGGCTACGACGAGCGTATTACCGAATGGACGGACGCCAGTTTCAGTATCGGCAACTATGTCTTAACCGGCGGCGAACTGCCGGCCATGATTATTATTGATTCGGTGGTGCGCTTACTGCCCGGAGTACTCGGGGGTGAGACCTCGGCAGACATAGAATCCTTCCAGACTGATGACAAAACGGTGGAATTTCCCCAATACACCCGGCCGGAAGATTTCCGGGGGCTTAAAGTTCCCGAGGTGTTGCTCAGCGGCCACCATGCTGACATCGAGGCCTGGCGGCGCAAACACAGCCGACCCGGTTCTTAACGCCCTTTGTCGTCCTTGGGCTTGGATAATAATGAATTGCCGTCACGCAAGCCGCTGACTTGCAAGTCATGCCTACCGCCGCCGGTATGCTGCTGTCCGGCCGGTTGGGGGTTGTTGGCGGTGCCCGATGGAGAAGCCAGGACGGGTTCGGTGGATAATTTGGGAAGTTCCGGAGCATTGCCAACGGCCAAAGGCGGCAAGGCGGGCTGGGGCGCACCGACCGGAGAGTTACGATGGCTGGAGGCAACCGCCGTTTTACTAAGCTTTGTAGGCGACTGCAATAGTACGAAGCCGAAACAGAAGAGAGTTATAACGAAGAGGGGTGGGATAACCAGCATGGCGCCGGGGCCGGCTTCCCGACTGGCGGGTCGTGATGAATATTTGATTGCTGACAAAGGCTACTCCTGGCCAAGGCCTTAAAGGACCCAGTATAGCAGTTAATTAAACCGCCACTGTAAGCATTTTCACTGTAAGGGTAAGCGCAGTATAAACTGGGTGCCGTGCCGCCGTGAGCTGGTAACGGTGATTGAGCCTTTGAAATCCTGACGAGTATAGTGCTCGACAATGGCCAGGCCGATGCCAAGGCCATAGCCGCCCTGGCTCTTGGTGGTGTAGAAGGGCTTGAAGAGGTGTTCTAACTGCTCGAGCGTAATGCCCTTGCCCCAGTCAATAACCTTGATGGTTAGGGAGTGCCGCTGCCGCCTCATGGTTACGCGCACCGGTCTGGCGAGAGCGGTAGTGGTGTCGCCTTCGTAGGCGTCGATGGCGTTCATAATAAGGTTCGTCATAACGTGCTGGAACTTGATAGGATCGCCGAATAGCCGGCAGCCCGGCAGTGTTTCGATAAGCAGGTCCACGCCGACACTGCGGGCCGAGGGCATAACTATTCGGCTTACCTGTTCCAATTGCTGCCTGACCGAGAACTTAACCGGCCGGCTTTCCTGGCGCAGCTGCTGGCGGGCGGCTTCGACGTAGCGCCTCAGCAAGCGAATGTTGCGGCGAACGTGCCGCAAGCCCGGCGACACCTGGTTGCTGACTTGCTCAAGATGCAATAGGGCGGCGGCCAGGGGATTACTGATCTGGTGCAACAGGCTGGCGCTGAGGCGGCCGATTTCGGCCAGCCGCTGCATCTCCTGAAGCTGGGAAAGCGCCAGCTCTTCGCCAAAGTCGATGAGCGGAGGTTCAATGTGAGGATTTTGTATCATGGCGATCAGTTCTTTCCGGCGGCAGCGGCTAGCGGTGCGTTTTCCAGCTTATAGCCCAGGCCGTGGACGGTACGTATTAAAGACCGGCCAAACGGCCGGTCGATTTTGTCGCGCAGATGTTTAATGTGCACATCCACGGTGTTGGTCCAGGTGGTATCCGAACCTTGCCAGGCGCGGCGCGTCAGGGCTTGACGGCTGACGACACTGCCGGCGCTTTCCATCAGGCATTCCAAAAGGGCGAATTCCTTGCGGCGAAGAATAATAGGCTGCCCACCGCGGCTGACCGTGTAGGCTTGCCGGTCAAGTACCAGGTCGCCGACCGTCAGCAGGCCGCTAAGCGAGGCCGGCGGCTGGTCCTGCCCGCGGCCCAGGGCCCTCAGGCGGGCCTTAAGTTCACCCAGGCTGAAAGGCTTGGTCAGGTAGTCGTTGGCGCCGGCGTCGAGCAGGTTAATTTTGGTCAGCACCTTGCTTTCGCCGCTGAGAATTAAAATCGGGGCCTTGAGGCCCCGTTCGCGCAATTGCTGGCAGATAATAAGGCCTGACAGATCAGGCAGGTTGAGGTCCAGAATAATAATGTCGTAATGCTCGATGTCGGTTTTATAAAGGGCCAGCTTGCCGGTGTTGGCGATATCGATATCGTAACTGCTCCGCATGGCCTGGGCTAAGGCCCCGGCGATGCTGCGATCATCTTCGACTAGAAGGATCTTTTGCAGGCTCTGCATAATGCTCATTATCGCCTAAAAACATTAAAAAACTATTAAATCCCAAGTTTTCGCAATCGTAACATAATACTCAGTTGTTGTCTAGGCTTTTTTGAAACGTTCGGCGGCTTCCTGCCAGTTGGCCACGTGCCACCAGGCGGCCACGTAATCGGCGCGCTTGTAGGTGTAGTCCAGGTAGTAGGCGTGTTCCCAAACGTCCAGGCCGAGGATGGGCACCGGCTGGCCGCCGCTGATCGGGTTGTCCTGGTTCGGCGTGGTGGCGATGGACAGGTCGGGCAGGAGCCAGGCCCAGCCGCTGCCAAAGACTCCCAGCGAGGCTTTGGTGAATTCATCCATAAAGGCCTGGAACGAGCCATACTTTTGCTTTAGCCCGGCGCCCAGCTCGCCGGAGGGCTCTCCCTGCTCGGTTGGCGACAGGAACTTCCAGAACATGGTGTGGTTATAATGGCCGCCGCCGTGGTTGCGAACCACTGATCGGACCTTTTCGGGCACGGCGTCGAGGTTACCCAGTAATTCCTCCAGAGATTTATCCTTTAGTTCGGGCGCGGCCTCGATGGCGGCGTTCAGCTTGTCGACATAGGTTTGGTGGTGCTTGTCGTGATGCAATTCCATGATGTCTTTGCTGATGTACTTGCCAAAGGCGTCGTAGCCGTAGTCCAAATCAGGCAGTGTGAACATAGAAACCCCTCTTTTTACGTTATAACCATTGTAAACCCGGACCGGCCCGGAGGCTAGTCTATAAACTTCATAAGGTCGGGCCACATAATTGTCGATTCGTCCTGGCCGATGGTATTTACCAGTGACATCAGGTCTTTGACTACCAGATGGTGCTGGTCGTCGTAGCTGATAACGCCCCTTTTTTGCAGGCGGCCCAGCGACCGCCCGAAAGTCTCGCGGGTCATGTTAATGGAATGGGCCATATCTTCGTGGGTGATGTTGGCGTTGATAACGGTGCCCTCGGGGGTTTTTTGGCCGAAACGGTTAGCCAGCGACAGCAGACGGAAGGCACAGCGCTCGCGGGCGTCGGAGTAGAGCAGGTTATCGATTCGGCCGGCATAACGCAGGTAGCGCTGGACCATCTCTTCCAGTAATTCGAACATCACATCCTGGTTTTTATTCACCAGGCTCAGGAACGATGATTTGGAAATGATTCGGACCGTTACCGGCTCGATGGCTTCGTAGTAAACGTTGCGCATCTGGTCGCGGAAGATCCAGATCATCGGAAAAAAGTCGCCCGGCCCGAAAAAGTGCGTGACGTGCTCGTCGCCTTGCTTGGTCAGCGAATAAATCTTGAGCAGGCCGGTTTCAATGAAGTAGACACCTTGCGGATCGTCCTCGGCGCGGATGATAATCTCGTTTTTTTGATAAGAACGCGACCGGCCTTCTTGAAAGAGGGCTTTCAGCTTGTCCGATTTGACTCCGTCTGCCATGGGCTCGTCCCGTCCGCTGTTGCCCCGCAAGTATATACCTATCGGTATTACTGTCAAGGGCTGTATACTGGATAAATACTATGAGCAGGGAGCTTTTTGGAACCGATGGGGTAAGGGGATTGGCGGGGACTTACCCGCTGGATGAGGCCGGATCGGTCCGGATCGGCATGGCCGTAGGCACTCACTTTGCCCAGCCCGGGCAAGGTGTGGTGATCGGCTGGGACCCGCGCGAATCATCGGCCGGCCTGGTAGACGGTTTGATAAAGGGCCTTACCGCCGTCGGCGTTAACGTTACCAAAGCCGGCGTATTGCCGACGCCCGGTTTGGCCTATCTGACTAGGGAGGGCAAAGACTTCGTGGCCGGGGTGATGGTCACCGCCAGTCATAATCCTTACCAATACAACGGCGTCAAGGTTTTTGATGCCGATGGCGGCAAATTAACAGATGAAATCGAGACAACACTTAACAAGTTAATTGTTGACGGGGTAGAGGAGCGGGGCAGCGGCGAGGTTAAAGAAGCTACGGAGCTGGTGAAGAGTTATGAAGATTTCCTGGTAGCCTCAGCCGGCGATTTTCGCCTGGATGGCACCGCCCTGGCCGTTGACAGCGCCAATGGCGCGGCCTACGGCTTGGCAGCCAGGGTGTTTGAACGCTTGGGCGCAGAGGTGACCGCGTTGTTCGACAAGCCCGACGGCCGCAATATCAACGACGGCTGCAGCGCCACCGACACCAAGGCGCTCAGCCAGCGTGTGGTAGCCGATAAACTGGCGTTTGGGGTGGCCCTGGACGGCGACGCCGACCGCCTAATGCTAATCGACGAACAGGGCCGCCAGCTGAACGGCGACCATATAATGTATATCTTGGCCGCGGCCGGCAATTTGCCCGGTGTCGTCCTGACGGTTATGAGCAATTTGGGCGTTGAGAATGCCCTAAAAGCCAAGGGTATTAAGGTAGAACGAGCCCAGGTCGGTGATCGCTACGTGCTGGAAAGCTTACGCAAAACGGGCTTTAAGCTAGGCGGTGAACAATCGGGGCACATCATTTTACCGGCTTTAATTGAGGCCGGCGATGCTTTGCTTGTTGCCATACAAGTTATAAAAGCGACTCAGACTTCAGGTAAGACACTGGCCGAGTGGCGAGACGAAGTCACCATGCTGTCCCAGGCTCTGGTTAATATGCCGCTGGCCGACAAAAAGGCTTTAGGCAAGCCCGAGGTCCAAGCCTTTATTAAGGCACAAACGGCCCAACTGGGCGACAAGGGCCGCCTGCTGGTCCGCCCGTCCGGCACCGAACCGTTGGCCCGGGTAATGGTCGAGGCCCCCGATGCCCAGGCCTTGGCCGAACAGATTGTCGCCAAGTTAAAGGAGCTGTTATGAGCCAAGCTTATCCGAATAGTTTCGTGACGGCTACCGAGCCCGTCCAGGTAGATAAACTGGGACCGACCGCCGCCGACGCCGCCAAGCAATTAGCGGCCGCCGGTTATGAGGTTCACGCCGGGCTGACCGCCGCTTATGCCGAAGATATTATAAAGATGGCCCTCGAACCGGCCATCCGCGAATTCTGTCCTAAAGACTGCGGGTCGCGTTTTGCCAATCTGGCGGCGGCCGAGGAGTGGTTATCCAAGCAACGCGGTGTTTTCCTATTACTCAAAAAGGATGAAGGCCTAAAGCTGGCCGGCTACGGCTGGGTAGGCCCCGGCGCCTCCGAGCACGCGCCCGGTGGTGAAACCACCTTTGCCCTGCGCGTCGGCCGGCTCGGTCAGGGGCAGGGCCTGGCGGCGCCGTTTTCGACGCTTATGCTGCAGGGCTCACACGCCCTTTATGGCGCCCATAATTTATGGCTCGAAACCTGGGCTTCCAACGGCGCCGCGGTGCACGTTTATCATAAAATCGGCTTCACGGACGTGTATAGCAAACCGGCCGAACGGCAGTCGCCCGAAGCCGGCAGTATCGACGATACCCGCCTGATCATGACCCTGCCCAACGAAGCACTGCGTAATTAACTTAATACCGAATAATAAGCGCATACTTTAGGCATACTTTTGGCATAACGAGTATGTAGCTCCCAGGTCACGTATAATGAAGCTATGAAGCAGGTGACTCTTAGCAGCATAGTAATCCGTTATAACGGCAACGGCCGCAAATTGGGATATCCGACCGCCAATCTTAAGGTCGAAACGGATCTAAAAGACGGTGTTTACTTTGGCTACGCCAATCTGGCCGGCTACGCCAACCACCCGGCCATGATCTTTATTGGCGTTCCGACCAGCATGGGCGACACCGGCCGCCGCGTGGAGGCCCACTTGTTAGATATTACCGACAGGGATTACTACGACCTGCCGATCAGGCTTGATATCCGGAATTACCATCGGCCAAATCAGACCTTTGCCAATATCGACGCCCTGCTAGGCGCCATCAAGGCCGACGAAGCCGCCGCCCGCCACTGGTTTAGTAGCGGTAGTGATCGGACTTGAGCGGGCCTTCCACCGGCACACCGATGTAGCGAGCCTGTTCCTCGGTTAATTTGGTCAGGTGAGCGCCCAGGGCTTTAACGTGCACGGCGCCGACCTTTTCGTCCAGGTGCTTGGGCAGGCGGTGGACGCCGATGTCGTAAGCGCTGTTATTGGTGAACAGTTCAATCTGCCCCAACACCTGGTTGGAGAAGGAGCACGACATGACAAATGACGGGTGGCCGGTGGCGTTGCCCAGGTTCACCAGACGGCCTTCCGACAGGACGATGATGCGGTGCTTGTTGGGCAGGGTGTAAACGTCGACCAGCGGTTTAACGGACTGGCGGGTCTTGCCAGCCAGTTCCTCGAGCTGTTTCATCTGGATCTCGTCGTCAAAATGGCCGATGTTGCAGACAATGGCCGTATCTTTCATCTGTTTCATGTGGTCGATGGTAATGATGTCCTTGTTGCCGGTGGCGGTAACAAAAATGTCGGCGACGGGGGCGGCTTCTTCCATAGTAACCACCTGGTAGCCCTCCATCAGGGCCTGCAGGGCGCAGATCGGATCAATCTCGGTGACCAGCACGCGGGCGCCGAAGTTACGCAAGCTTTGGGCACTACCCTTGCCGACGTCGCCGTAACCGGCCACCACGGCGACCTTGCCGGCGATCATCACGTCGGTGGCCCGCTTGATGCCGTCCATCAGCGATTCGCGGCAGCCGTAGAGGTTATCGAACTTGGACTTGGTGACGCTGTCGTTGATGTTAATGGCCGGGATTTTCAACGAGCCTTCGTCAAAGAAGCGGTGCAGCTGCTTGACGCCGGTGGTGGTTTCTTCGGAAACGCCGCGGATTTCGTTCAGCAGTTTGGGGTGCTTGTCGTGCACCAGGGCGGTCAGATCGCCACCGTCGTCCAGCAGCATGTTGGGGCCCTTGCCGCCCGGGAATTTCAGCGTTTGGTCGATGCACCACCAGTATTCATCTTCGGACTCACCTTTCCAGGCGAAAACCGCCGTACCGGCCTTGGCCAGGGCGGCGGCGGCGTGGTCCTGGGTCGAGAAAATATTACAGGACGACCAGCGTACTTCGGCGCCCAACGCCTGCAGGGTTTCGACCAGCACGGCGGTTTGGATAGTCATGTGGATACAGCCGGCAATCCGGGCTCCTTTAAGGGGCTGGGCCTTGACGTATTCTTCGCGGAGGGCCATCAGGCCGGGCATTTCGTGTTCGGCCAGCTTGATTTCGCGGCGCCCCCAGTCGGCCAGTTTAATATCTTTGACTTTATAATCTGCTGCCATAATTAAAGTTTGATCTCCTCATTAAAGTTCTCTTGATAACGGGCGGTCACCTCGGCGGCCGTGAAAGGCACCTGGGTACCGTGCTTCTCGACAATGAAAGATGCCACCACCGCCCCCAGCTGTCCGCACTTTTTCAGATCCCATTGTCGCACGTATCCGTACAGGAAACCAGCCCGGTAACCGTCGCCGGCGCCGGTCGGATCGGCCGCCTGGCGTGGCTTGGCAACACCGATTTTGATAGGCTCCGGTACCTCGCGGCCCTCGATAACCGAACCGTCGGCGCCGAGCGTCGTAATGACTACCGGCAGGTTGGCTTTCAGCTGTTCGGCGCTCAGACCGACTCTCTCAGACAATAGACCAAGTTCGTAGTCGTTAACGACCAAGATTGCCGCCGCCTCGAGGCCGGC
>DHXS01000010.1:8295-10189 GCA_002413795.1 Candidatus Saccharibacteria bacterium UBA5150
GGCGCTGTCGGCCATGGCGCCAGGATAAAAACCGCCGACCTGGCTGTCTTCGCTGTCGGTCATAACCGTGAAAGAAGCCGTTGGCAGGTCGCTAAAATGCACCTGCGAAGTATCAACGCCGGTTGCTGTCAGGGCTGACATATAATCTTTGGCGTCTTGCCCGACCGATCCCAGCAAAACGGGCTTTTCGCCCAAAATGGCCAGATTATAAGCGATGTTGGCACCAATGCCGCCAGGCGAATTCTCCAACTTGTCGAGCAGCACACTCAGCGACAGGGCGTGCAATTTCTCGGGCTTGATCAAATCGCGGTAGCGTCCCGAAAAATTCATAATCCGGTCGATGGCGATCGAGCCACAGATAATAACTTGGGGTTTGCTCATGCCTATCAAGTATATGACAAACGCCGCCCCTAATGCTAACGTACATACTATGCCTAAACTTTTCTTCGGCCTCAGGAAGTCTGCCCGCCCGGAGCTTACCGGCGGGGCCTTGGTGGCCGACTTTACGGCCGCCATGACTAACCTGGCCACCGCCGAAACTGCCAAATACGCCGCCACTAAGAGCGAAGAAGACACCATTGCCACCATCAATGCCGCCGCGCCAACCAACGCCGTTTACGTAACCCCGGAAGATATGTCGCCGGCCATGCAGGCGGCGGTAGCCCGCTCCAGCGTCGATGCCCACCTCAAAAAAGTCCAAGCCGAGCAGATCAATAGCTTTACAGCTCAACAGGTTGCCCAAACCGAGCTGGACGACAAGCAAAACTACATCGGCCGAAAAGTCCGGGTAACGGTGATTGACCCCGAGTTCAAACCGCTGGAATCGTACTGGTTCAACAATAAAACCGGCCAGGAAGGCCGCGGCAACCTGAAATTCAAGACGGCTAAGGGCAGGATAGAAGACCTGTCTTTACAAAACAACGTGCTGGTGCTCAAGCCGACGTGGGGCGCTCGCCTGGTTATTCCGGAACGCAAATTCCTGCTGGTTTACGTGGTTAATCCCAAAAGCCTGCAGCCGGCCGTCCGCATCGACCTCGTTTAGGAGTATTATTAAAATAAAGGAAGATTAATTATGGCTAATAAAACCGAAATCAGCGCTTTGCCCGGCGGCAAATGGGAGCTGGTCCATGTCGATACCGATGGCACCGAATATGGCTTTCACGGCTTCCTCGCCGACCACGCTTCCTTTGAAGTCCTGCACCTGGAAGACCTGGGCGAAGGCCGCACCAAAACGGTAGCCACGGCCGTTAACGAAACGGTCGAAGACCGCGACGGCATGATCCAGAGCGGCATGGAAAAGGGCGTTAACGAAGGCAACGAGCGCCTGGACGAGTTACTGCTAACGCTTTAGAAAATTGGCAGCCGGCCCCCACCCCCGTTTACCTATTTGGCGTAGATAGCGCCGCCAACATCTATTCCAACCATCGGTTCATCGCCGACTACCCAGGCATCGTGTCCTGGTGGAATATCGACGACATCACCCGGACCCACTTCTATTTCAGTCCCGTCCTTCATGACGGCCTTAAGCTGGCCAGAAACTCCGCATAATACGTGATGGACCTGGCAGGTATCGGTACCGGCCGTTGACTTAACGTGTTCCGACCATTTCCATCCCGGCTCAAAAGTATTACGCATTAAGGTACTATCGCCAATTTTTACCATCTCAACCTTAGTTTTAGGTGGCGTCATTGTTGAGTCGGGCATATTAAAACTTTTCTTCTGCATGATTACGCTCCTTTAGATTATAAACTCAAGTATAATGCCCCAAGCTTTACTTACAAATCATAAAATATCAACAAATTAAATTGGCTGGGGATGAGGGGATATCGTGCTCGGCTTGTCGCCTCGCACTCCTGCCTGCGATGCTCGGTCAGAGATAGTAAGTATACTTACT
>DHXS01000016.1:0-18902 GCA_002413795.1 Candidatus Saccharibacteria bacterium UBA5150
GCTCGAGGAGCCGCCGGCGCACGTTGTTTTCATCCTGGCCACCACAGACGCCCACAAACTGCCGGAAACGATCGTCAGCCGCACCCAGCGCTTTAGTTTTAAGCCGGTGGAAGCGGCTAAAGTCGTGGCTCATTTAAAAGATATTGCCAAAACCGAGAAGATCAAGGTCAGCGACGAAGCCCTACAGCTGCTGGCCGAGCACGGCGAAGGCAGTTTTCGGGACAGCATCAGCCTGCTGGACCAGGCCAGCAGCCACGGCAAAGCTTTAACCGCCGACGATGTCCGGCGCCTGCTCGGCGTGCCGTCCGCGGACAGCCTGCAAAGCCTGCTGGATTCTTTGAATGAGGGCGATTCCAAGCAAGTGATCAGCTTGCTGGTTGCATTGTACGACCAGGGCTACCAGGCCGCGGCCATTGCCAAACAGCTGAGTCGGCTGCTGCGTGAGCAAATGCTGGCCGGCCAATCGGCGCTCGACTCCGAGGCTACGCTGGATTTGCTGGCCCGGCTTATCGAAGTCCCGGCGGCCCACGACCCGGAGCGCTTCCTGGAAATCAGCCTGTTGAGAAGCCTTCGGCCCACGGCGCCTCAGCCGTCTTCTTCAGATGAGCCCGAACCGGCCGAGCAGCCTTTGCCGGCCCGCCCAACCGTTGAAACACCGATTGTACCGGCCGTAACTTCCAAGCTGGACGAAGCCGTCTGGCCGCAGGTGCTGGCGTCCTTAAAGCGCAAACATAACACTCTCTACAGCGTGGTTAGGATGGCCCAGCCGAAATTTAGTGACGACGGCGTCTTAACGCTGGTGTTTGCCTTTTCGTTCCACCAAAAGCGCCTGGGCGAGGCGGCCAACAGCGACGTATTGGCGCAAACCGTCCAGGAGTTGACCGGTCAAAAGGTGCGGATTGTCGGCGTGACGGATAAAACCGCCAAACCGCCAACCGCCGATTTAAAGGCCACGCCGGCCGCGCCACCCCGCGCTGAAGACCTCTCAGCCATAAGCAATATATTTGGCGGCGCCGAGCTGTTAGAATCATAAGTACGTAATCAGAATCCGAGGGAATAAGTAATAATCATGGAACCAGCCAAAACCGGATCAGCCGGATCGCCTCCGCAAAACGCCGATGCCGAAGCCAGTTTGCTGGGGGCGCTGCTGATTGACAGCGATGCTATCGTTAAGATTGCCGATAACCTGAGCGCCCGCGATTTCTTCGATAAGCGGCACGAACGCATTTTCGAGGCTATCCTACAGCTTTACGAACACCGCGAAGCTATCGATGTGCTAACGCTGGCCGACCGACTTAAGAATAACGGCTCGCTGGATAGTATCGGCGGGCCGTCTTATTTAACCGAGTTGACGAATTTCGTGCCGACCGCGGCGCACGTCGAGCAGTACGCCGATATTGTGGCTCAGAAGGCCATGAGGCGGCGCCTAATCCAGGCCTCGAACGATATCGTCGGGCTCGGTTATGACGAGTCCAAACAGCTACGCGAACTGATCGAAGAAGCCGAATCGCGGCTGTTCGAAGTCAGCCAGCAGCATATCAAACAGGACGTCATCAGCCTGGAAGCTATTTTGGCCGAGAGTTTCGACCGGCTGGACGACTTGCATAAAGACAAGCAGAAAATCCGCGGTATACCAACCGGCTACAAAGACCTGGACTCCACCTTGGCCGGCTTCCAGCGCTCCGACCTGGTTATCCTGGCGGCTCGGCCGTCGATGGGTAAAACCGCCCTGGCGCTTAACTTCGCCCATAATATTGCCGTCCAGACCAACGAGCCGGTGCTTATGTTCAGCCTGGAGATGAGCAAAGAACAGCTGGTAGACCGCCTGTTGTCGATGGAATCCGGCGTTGATGCCTGGGCACTCCGCACCGGTAATCTGACCGACGCCGACTTCGAGAAAATCGGCCAGGCCATGGGCACCTTAAGCGAAGCGCCGATCTTCATTGATGATTCGCCCGGTATCACCATCAGCGATCTGCGCACCAAGGCCCGGCGCGAGACCCACAAGCGGCCGCTGGGGCTGATCATAGTCGACTACCTACAGCTAATGAGCGGCGGCAGCCGCTATGGCGGCGACGCCAACCGGGTCCAGGAAATTTCGGAAATCTCCCGCGGCTTAAAGGGTGTGGCCCGCGAACTGAACGTACCGGTGCTGGCACTCAGCCAGTTAAGCCGCTCCGTGGAAAGCCGCAATCCTCAGATTCCCCAGCTGGCCGATCTGCGCGAATCGGGCTCAATAGAGCAGGACGCCGACGTAGTGGCCTTCATCTATCGGGAAGAATATTACAATCCCGACACCGATCGTAGTAAATTAGCCGATATTTTTATTAAAAAACACCGCAATGGCCCGACCGGCGGGGTTGAACTGCGTTTCGAAAGCGAGAAACAGCGCTTTTACTCGGTCGACAAACGCCACCAGGACCCTTTCACCGAATAGGGACGAGCCTCAGTCGCTATAAGCTATAATAAGGGCAATGAAACGCCTGACCGGTTATTGGCATCAAAATGCCCGCTTGATAATGCTTGGCGTACTGGTCGCGGCCGGCTTGGGATGGCTGCTGCTGCACAAACTGGCCAGCTTAACGGGCGGGCTTAGCGGCGGCGAAGTCAGCGCCGCCACGGCAGCGGTGGGCTGGCATGGTATCTATGCCGATCCGCTATACCTGCCGCTTAAGCTGGTACGTTCGGTAGTGTTTTTCCTGGCGCCGGACCACGGCCAGGCGCTGACCCGTCTGCCCAATGTAGTTTTCGGCGGTCTGACCACCCTCACTTTCGGCTGGCTGATATGGCTCTGGCACGGTCAACGTACCGCTCTATTGACGACTCTGTTATTCGGCTGTAGCGCCTGGGTGCTGCACGTTAGCCGTCTGGCCAGCTTCGACGTATTGTATTTATGGTCTGTACCCACGCTGTTAATGGTCCAGGTGCTGTTGCATCGCTATCGGCAGAAAGCCGCCGTCTGGTACGCGTGCCTGATAGCCTGGAGCGCCCTTTTGTACATCCCCGGGTTAGTATGGCTGGTGCTATTACAAGTCTATTTACAGCGCAAGTTAATAGCCGACGGCTGGCGTCATCTGGCCAGTTGGCGGCTAAAGCTGTTGTCGCTGGCCAGCGGCTTGCTGTGGCTACCGTTATTAGGGGTCGATTTAAGCCGCCATGGCCGGTTTCTGACATGGCTTGGTTTGCCGTCGCATTGGCCGGGGCTGGGAACACTGCTTAAGCAATTCGTGGCCGTGCCGATACATTTATTTGTGCGTGGCCCGCAATACCCCGACATCTGGCTGGCCCGGGCGCCCATCATGGACATCTTCACGTTGGTGGTCTGCGGCCTCGGTATCTATTTTTACGCCGTCCACTGGCGCTCCTCGCGCACCCGCTCGCTGGCTAACCTATTCCTGGCAGGCTGGATACTGGTGGCTATAGGCGGTCCGGTAGGCCTTAGCCTGCTGGTGCCCTTTTTGTACGTCATGGCCGCTACGGGCCTGGCATATCTGCTGAGGGATTGGCTAAAGGTCTTCCCGCTGAACCCGTTGGCCCGCGGCATAGCCGTCGGCCTGGTGTCGCTGGCCGTTATCGCCAGCTGTGTTTTCCAACTGCGGGCATATTTTGTGGTCTGGCCGCATACCGCCACCACGCATGCCGTCTTCCGTTATCATCGGTAGGGCTGTATAATACAGGCCAAAGGGAGGAATTATGAGTCGTTTCGATCAGGCTAAAATGTTGATGCGCGTCAAGAAAATCCAGGGCGAACTCCAGAAACTGGTTATCAGCGTCGAAAAAGGCGACGGCGCCGTCAGGGTAGAGATCACCGGCGAACAAAAATTGAAGAAGGTGCATATCGACCCGGAACGCGTCGATGTTGACGATATCGGACAGCTGGAACGCTGGATAGAGGACGCCGTCAAGGAAGCCATTGCCGAAAGCCAGCGGGTAGCCGCCGAAAAAATGCAGCCCATGATGGGCGCCCTCGGTAACCTGGGACTATAGTCAGACCAAGATGCCGCTTCTGCCGCCTGCGCTGACCGATTTAATTGAAGCTTTCGGGCTATTGCCCGGAGTCGGGCCGCGTACCGCCGAGCGCTACGCTTATTATCTGGCCCGTCACGGCGGTGACAAAGCCGACAAACTGGCGGCGGCCTTGCAGTCTTTAAGCGGCGGTATCGGCTACTGTTCCAAAACCTTCGCTCTGGTACCGGCCGGCCAGCAGCTGTCCGAGCTTTACACCGACCCGGCCCGCGACAAAACTACCGTGGCGGTAGTAGCCGAACCGTTCGACCTGGTGGCCCTGGAAAAAACCGGCCAGTTTAAGGGCACCTACCATGTGCTGGGCGGCCTGGTCTCGCCCATAGACGATGTTGGCCCCGAACAGCTGCACATTAAGGAGCTTATTAAGCGGATTGACGAAGACAAGGTTAAAGAAATCATTCTGGCCACCAACGGCAGTGTGGAGGGCGAATCGACCGCTCTTTATATTCAGCAGCAAATCGGTAACCGCAAGGTCAAAGTCACCCGCCTGGCCCGCGGACTGCCGATCGGCGTTGACCTGGAATATGCCGACCAACTCACCCTAAGTCGTGCCCTGGAAGGGCGACAGGCCGTATAATGCAGGCTATGTATCCCGAAGCCGAGCAGATTAAGAAGATTGTCAGCCAAGCCTCCAAAATCGTCATCGTCCAAGCCGATAACCCCGACGCCGACTCGCTGGGCAGCGCCCTGGCGCTGGAAAGCATACTGGGCGAAATGGGCAAGCAGGTCCACCTGTACGCCGGCGTCGACATGCCGGCCTACCTGCGTTATATGAGCGGCTGGGATCGTATCCAAAACGACCTGCCCAAACAATTCGATGCCGGCATCATCGTTGACGCCTCCACCATGACCCTGCTGGAAAAGCTTAGCCAGAGCGGTCAGCAGGGCTGGCTGGCCGCTAAGCCGGTGATTGTGCTCGACCATCATGAGACGGTAGAAAACGTCGTGCCGTTCGCCGATGTAATTATCAACGACCACACGCGGGCTTCCGCCGGGGAGCTTATCTACCTCTTGGCCAAACAGCTGAAATGGCCGCTGCCCACCGAAGCCCAGCAGGCAATTATGAGCTCCATCCTGGGTGATACCCAAGGGCTCAGCAACAGCTTGGCCTCAGCCGAAACCTACCGTATTATGGCCGACCTAATCGAGGCCGGTGTCAGCCGCCCGGCTTTGGAAGAACTACGCCGCCAATACGGTAAAATGCCGCCTGAGATCTACAAGTATAAGGCCGAGCTTATTAAGCGTACCGAACTCGCCGCAGGGGGGCGGATCGCCGCCGTGACCATACCGCAAGCCGAAATCAATGAATTCAGTCCGCTTTATAATCCGGGCCCGCTGATTCAAGGCGACATGCTGCAAACGGCCGGTGTGCAGGTGGCCATAGTCTTTAAACAGTATGACGACGGTAAAATTCTGGGCGCCATCCGCTCTAACCCCGTTGCCCCGGTAGCCGCCCGGGTTGCCGAACATCTGGGAGGCGGCGGCCACGCTTTTGCCAGCGGTTTTAAGGTCACCGACGGCCGCTCGCTGGCAGACGTTAAAGCCGCCGCCATGAACAAAGCCGCCGAATTACTTGCTAAACTGGAGCAGGAAACTACCGATGCAGCTGTATAACACCCTCACCAGAAAAATTGAAGAAGTCGAACCGATAGACCCCCCCAAGGTAACAGTCTATACGTGCGGACCGACGGTCTACGACTACGCGCATGTCGGCCACTGGTTCAATTACGTGCGTATGGACACGCTTATAAGAGCCCTGCTCTCGCAGGGCCTGAAGCCCAATTGGGTAATGAACGTCACCGATGTCGGCCACTTGGTCAGCGACGCCGACGAGGGCGAGGACAAGCTCCAAAAAGGAGCCCGCCGCGAGGGCAAAACGGCTTGGGAGATCGCCGATTTTTATACCAAGGATTTCCTGGACGGCATGAAGGCCCTGAATATGCTGAAGCCCGGCCATATAGTTAAAGCCACCGACCACATAGCCGACCAGATCGCTCTTATTAAAAGGCTGGAGGCAAAAGGCTTCACCTACGTCATCGATGACGGCGTCTATTATGACACCCATAAATTCCGTCACTACGCCGACTTTGCCCAGCTGGATCTGGACGACCAGCAAATCACCGAGCGCATCAAGCCCAATCCGCAAAAACGCCGACCAGAGGACTTCGCGCTCTGGAAATTTTCACCAAAAGGAGAACAACGCGATATGGAGTGGGACAGCCCCTGGGGCAAAGGCTTTCCCGGCTGGCACATAGAATGCTCGGCCATGAGCATGAAGTATCTGGGCGAGACACTGGATATACACACCGGCGGCATCGACCACATTCCGGTGCACCACACCAATGAAATCGCCCAGAGCGAAGCCGCCACCGGCAAAGCCTTTGCCCATTATTGGATGCACAGCAACCACGTGACGGTCGATGGACGAAAAATCTCTAAAAGCCTGGGCAACGGTATAAGCTTGCAGGAAATCATCGCCAAGGGCTTCTCGCCCGAGGCCTTGCGGCTATACGTCCTGGAGTCCCATTACCGCAGTCACTCGATATTTAGCTGGAATGGCCTGCAGGCCGCTCAGAACCGTCTGAACGATCTGCGAGCTATGGCGGCCCTGCGCTGGCAGCCTCGCCAGGTAACCCACGACTCCACGACTTTCGCCCTGGAAGAAGTGTCGGGAGTCATCACCGCCTTATTGGCCGACGATCTCAATACTCCGCAAACATTGGCCTTCCTGAGCCAGGTTAGCACTCAATTGCTGGCCGTGCACATTGAAAAAGACATGGTAGACCACCTCGAGATTATGCTAAAGGCTATCGATGGCTTACTGGGCCTCAGGCTGTCGATGGTTAAAGATATATCCCCCAAACAAAAGGCCTTATTGCACCAGCGTGAAGCGGCCCGCACCAAACAGGACTGGAAGCTCTCGGATAAGATCCGCGACCAATTAAAATTCCAGGGGATAGGCCTCAACGACGCGGCCCACGGCGTTATTTGGTATCCGTTGTGGCTTTCCTATAAGCCCGATCATCAATAATCTTTTGGTGGCGCAAATATTCCAGGACGGCGATTCGCAAACAGCCCATGGCGGGAATGGCCACCAGGCCGCCGAATAGGCCGCCGAAGCTGACTCCGATTACCACCGCCATAAAGACCAACAGCGGTGATATATTGGTGGAATTAGCCTGGATGTGCGGCTGAACTAGAATGTTTTCCAGCTGCTGATACAAGATGTAGTAAGCCAAAATTATGATGGCCGCGGTAGTTGAGTGAAACAGAGCCACGGTAGTGACGATGACGGCGCCGATAGTATGGCCGACCAGCGGTATCAGCCCGCAGATAAAAATTATAACCATTAAAGCTACCGGATAGCCGACGTGTAATAAAAGCACGGCCGGCATGATCAACAACGAAGCCAGGGCCGCTAACGTTACCTGGCCGTTAACGTAGCCTCTTATAACCCCGTACATTTCGCGGGCTAGGCGATCGGCGGTGGCCTGGCGCCGGTCAGGAATAACATCACGGGTGAAATTAACCCAGCGGGGTCCTTCTACCAGCATCATAAAGGTCAGTACCAAGATGGCCAGCAGAGAGAAGGCGCTACTGCCAATTCGTTGGACTGTAGAAAAGGCGCTGCCGCCGGCATGCTTCAGCCGGTCGGAGAGCTGTCTGGAAAAGGTGTCGACCTGCTTTTCCAGATGGTGTTTGCGTATGAAACGGCCGGTGGCGCTGTCCTGGCTGCGGAAATCCTTTACCAGGTGGGGCGCCGCGTTGACGAAGCCCTCGGTCTGGCGGACTAGCGGCGGCGCGATACTGGCAATAAAGCCTCCCAACAGTAAGACTACGATCAGGAAAGACAAGCTGGTAGCCAGCGAACGGCTGCCGCGCTTTTTGCCGGGCAGGCGCTCGCTCAGCCAATGTACCGGCGCATTAAGCGCCAGCGTCAGAAAGAAGGCTATAAAGATCAGTAATAAGGCGTGGGAGGCCTTACGGGCGGCCAATAGCAGAATAATGGTGCCGACCGACAAAAGAGCCAGCCGGACGAAAGTCTCGGTCGCTACCGTTATGGTCACTTCGGAATTCTTGTCGTCACTCCTGAAGATACTCAGCATACCTGGTATTATCTCAAACTGCGCCGTTTTCGCAATGCCGCTTCGTATATTCCCAGTAATTTAGTGCCGACAACGGCGGTGTCAAAGTCGGCGGCGTAGGCCCGACCCCACAGGCGTAGCTTGCGGGCCGCGGCGGTGTTATTTAAATAATAAGCCAGTTTATCGGCCAACAGCTGCTCGTCGCCGGCATCAAATAAGAGATCCGGCTGGGGGGCCATGACGGACCGGTAGCCGGGGTTATCGCCGGCCAGGACCACGGCATGACCGCCGGCCATGGCTTCCAGGAGCACAATGCCAAAACTTTCACCGCCGCGACTGGGGAAAGCGGCAATGTCGGCGGAAGCATAATAACGCGGCTTGTCGGCCTCACTTACAAACCCCGCCAGTTCCACCGTATCGGATAGATTGTGCTTGGTGATAAAAGCCTCTAGCTTTGGTTGCAGTGGGCCGGAGCCACAAATTACCACCCTAAAGGGTTTTATGTCGGTTCTAGCCGCCAATAAAGCCGCCGCTTGCAGTAATTTCATAGGCCCCTTGCGGGGTACCAGGCGGCCTAAAAATAAAATTGTCGGCTTTTCATCGTCGTATCGCGGCAGGGGCTTGGCGTTGCGGAACTGCTTGTAGTCGACCACGTTGGGCAAAACCTCGGCTGTTAAGCCGAAACTCCAGCGGCAATATTCAGCGGCCGCCGGCGATACCGCCAGCATGCGGTCAAAACGCTTCAGGGAAGGCCTCAGCCACAGGCCCAAAGCTTTATTACCGAACCGGGACAGTCTTCCGTATGGTAAGACGTGAAAGGTGCCGATGACCGCCGTTTGCGGCCCGGCCGCCTTAATAAGGTGCTGGGCCATCAGCGGATGATGGGGCGTCTGCACGTGCAGAACATCAAACTTTTGCTGGCGTACGAAGCGCTGTAGTTTACGGCGGTTGGCCGGCAGGGGGATGGTTGTCCGCGTGCCGTTAAAGCGTACGCCGATATTACGCGATAGGCTGTGTATATTGGGTAGCTGCCGCGTATCGGTCTGCCCGACAAGATAGTGAACGTCGTGCCCCTGGCCACGCAACCACTCGCCAATATCGATCACGTACCTGGGCACGCCTTCATTGGTGTCCAGCGAGGTGTCCAGCACCAGACCGATTTTGAGCCGTTTAGGTACGGTGGCCATACTGTTGAAGCGCTTCACGGTATAGCTCTTCGTAGCTCTTCACGACGTTGGGGTAGTTAAACTGCTGGACGTACTGCTTGGCCCACTTGCTCCACAAGTCCCTGACGGGCTGTTCGTGCAGAAACAGCTCCAGGCGCCGCGCAAATTCCTCGATATCCTCAGGGTTGACGATCGACATGGCCCCCACGCCCTGCATCAGGCCGACGTAGCCGGAATTGTTGCCGGCGACGGTAACGGTGCCGGTGGCCATAGCCTCCAAGAGGACAATGCCGAAGCTTTCGCCGAAGATGGCCGGCGAGCAGAAGAGGTCGGCCTCGGCCAGCAGTTTAAGCTTCAGTTCTTCGCTCACAAAACCCAAAAAACTGACATTAGGCAGTTTAAGATCCTCGGCCAGCAGTTCCAGTTTCTCGCGGTCGGGACCGTCGCCGGCAATCAGCAGTTTGACGTCGCTATTATTCTGGGCCAGTAGCTGGTAGGCCTGCAAAAGGTATTTGACGCCTTTGCGGCGCTCCAGGCGGCCGATATACAAAATGGTGCGCGAGTGTTCATGGCGCTGAGCGCCCGCCTGCTGATATTTTTTTAGGTCGATGCCATTAGGGATAATAGTGATCGGCTGGTCGGTCATACCGGCGGCGTATTCGGCGCCGGAATCGGAAACGGCCGTCAAAACGTGCAGGTACTTCATAACCGATTTCATATACGGGTTGACCACTTTGATAACGGTCCGGGTCATCAGTGCTTCCGGCACTTTGGAGTGAAAGGTAGCGATGTTAACGGATTGTGAGCGCTGCAGCAGCTGCCGGCTCAACAGCGGCACCCAGGGCTCATGAAAGTGCAGGATGTCGAATTTCTCCTCGGCCAGCATTTCGTCGATGTGCTCACCGTCGCCGGTGCTGGAAACCTGCGTAATGGTGTGGGCCGGTGAGCGAAAATCGGTTGAATTGCCGACAAAAATGACGTCCTCGTGGCTGGTTTCCGCCTCGTGGCCGCGAGGTCGGGGGGTCAGGATCTTAACTTTATGGCCATGGCCCTCCAAGCCGGATTTGAGCGCTAAAACCACCTCCAGCACGCCACCGTGCTTATTGATGCTATAGGGGCAAACCAGGCCAATTTTCATCTTACTAGGCATAATAACCTACTTTGTCGCCATAAGGACCCTACGCAATTTGTCGGGTATCATCGGCGCGGCCATTTTTTCGTCGGCGATAACGCTGGGCGCGTGGGTGGTCAGATCGACTTCTATCCTATGGAAATCCCTGAATATAACCCGCATATGCTGTTCCACCAGATGGTTATCAAAGAAGTGGTCTGACTTGGCGGCGACATGCCAGACCGGCAGGTCTACCTGCTTGGTGCAGTTATCTAGATTCAGGAACTCGGTGGACGTGAACATATAGGTGCGCACGTCATTACCGTGCCACAGGCCAACCTCCACATCCATCAGGTGATCAAATTCTTCCTTAGTCTGGACGTGTTTGAACTTATGTTTGGCATTGTTGGTACGGGCATAAACGGCACGCAGGACGTGCTGATTAAGCGCCACGTAGCGGAAAAATGTCGAGAAAGGCCTATGACTCATTGCTTTCGTGGCCGTCAGGTAGCCGTAATAGCGCGGTTTGCTGAACGTGAAGTCGTCTTTATGAGCGAAGCCGACAATACTGACCAGTAGGGTTACTTTCTTGGCCAGTTCCGGCGAGCGCTGCAGCATACGGGTAGCCACCACAAAACCGAAACTCATGCCGGCTATAATAACCTTTTTGCGCTTGTAGCGCAGTTTAATAAAAGCCGTCAAGTAATCGGCCAGGTTGTCGATGGTCGGCTTCTTGCCAATCTTATAAAAGCTGTCCATGCCGCCAAAACCGGGCAGATCGGGCATGGTGACGGCGCCGTAGCGGTTCAGCACTTGAGTCAGCCCCCACCAGCGTTCCAGGCTGGAGTGGTGGCCGTAAATGAACAGGATCTCCTTATTGGCATGGGCCGCCTTGCGCGGTGGCATGTGCAGCATACGGCCTTCCAGGCCATTGATATTCAAGGGCCCAATATAATCAGCCGGGTTCTTTGACGCTTTTCTTACCATAAATATTGTGTGAGTACTTAGAGGTAACTGTAGCAGGAAGGCCCTGTTTCGTCAATCTGTTATCACTGAGGTAAGATTTGTGCCGAAGCCATAACTACGATAGAATTCAATCTGTTCCATTGGGGCGTGGCCAAGTGGTAAGGCACCGGTTTTTGGTACCGGCATTCGCAGGTTCGAATCCTGCCGCCCCAGCCAAATAGCTGGCTGTGGTATTCCTAACAGCAATATTCGCACGTTCCTTCTATACTTAGGGGGAATTATGATTACTAGGCAACAATACATGCAACTGGGGCGGGCGGCCGTTCTGCCCGAGAAGCGGGCGGCTAAAAAAAGCCGGGCCGAGCACAAACTCGATGAAGCCGTGGGCCAGTCGCACGAGACCATTATGACCGCCACGACCGTGTTTCCGCTGACCCTTTTTACGGATACGGTTACCATTGATCGCAACAGATTTAACATTACTCACCGCATATTTTTCTGGGTGGCCGAGGTGATAAGCATTAAAATCGAGGATATTCTGAACGTTACCGCCCATGTCGGGCCCTTTTTCGGGTCTATCCAGATTCACACCCGCTTTTTCGACCCGCACAAGCCCTACGAAGTGAACTTTTTGTGGCGCAAAGACGCCCTTAAAATCGACCGCATCATGCAGGGCTACAGCATGGCGATAGACGAGAATATAGATTTATCCGCGTTGGATAGCAAAGAGCTGGCCAAGCGGCTCGATGAGCTGGGGCAGGGCGCCCCCAGCGCCAAGCTCTGAGAGGCCGAACCGAAACCGGATTTGCTACACTGGGTGCATGACACCTTCCGATGAAGCGACCGCCGACATTGCCGTGATCGGCCTGGCGGTGATGGGGCAGAACCTGATTCTTAACATGAACGACCACGGTTTTAAAGTGGTGGCCTTTAACCGGACGGTTAGCAAGGTTGACGACTTTTTGGCGGGACCGGCCGCCGGCACACAGGTTATCGGCGCGCATTCGGTCGAGGAAATAGTGGCGCTCTTGAAGCGGCCGCGGCGGGTGATGCTGATGGTTAAGGCCGGCGAGGCCGTCGACCAGACCATCGAGCAACTACTGCCGCATCTGGAAGCCGGGGATATTATCATTGACGGCGGCAACTCCTTATTTACAGACACAGAGCGGCGGTTAAAGGATCTATCGACAAAGGGAATCCTTTATGTTGGGGCCGGCGTGTCCGGCGGCGAGGAGGGCGCCCGCCACGGCCCCTCGATTATGCCCGGCGGCTCGCCCGAGGCCTGGCCGCATATCAAAGATATTTTCCAGGCCATTGCCGCCAAGGTGGAAGACAGCTCGCCGTGCTGCGAGTGGGTTGGGGAAGGCGGCGCCGGACACTACGTCAAAATGGTCCACAACGGCATCGAATACGGCGACATGCAGCTGATTGGCGAAGCCTACCAGCTAATGCGGTCTTACCTGGGCCTGAGCAACGATGAAATGGGGGCTGTTTTTGGCGACTGGAACAAGGGTGAGCTAGACAGCTTTTTAATACAGATCACTGCCGAAATTCTGGCTTTCAAGGATACCGACGGTCAGCCGCTGGTCGATAAAATCCTCGACGTGGCCGGCCAGAAAGGCACCGGCAAATGGACGGTGATCAGCTCGGCCGAGCTGGGCCAGCCGGTCAGCCTGATAAGCGAAGCCGTGTGGGCCCGCTGTATTTCAGCGCTTAAAGAACAGCGCGTGGCGGCCTCGAAAGTTCTGAAAGGTCCCGATGCGCCATTTAGCGGCGACAAGACCGCCTTTATCGAACAGGTCCGTCAGGCTCTATATGCCTCCAAGATCGTCAGCTACGCCCAGGGTTACATGCTCATGCGGGCCGCCGCCGAAGAGTACGGCTGGCAGCTTAACTACGGCGGCATAGCCCTGATGTGGCGCGGTGGTTGTATCATCCGCAGCCGCTTCCTGGGCGATATCAAAGCCGCTTACGACATGAACCCCGGACTTACTAATCTGTTATTGGATGACTTTTTCATCAAGGCTATCGCCGAAACGCAAACGGCCTGGCGTGAGGTTGTGGCCACGGCCGCTAAAGCCGGCCTGCCGGTTCCGGCTATGAGCTCAGCGCTATCTTTCTACGACGCCTACCGCACCGATCGCCTGCCCTCCAATCTGTTACAGGCCCAGCGCGACTACTTTGGCGCCCACACTTATGAACGCCTCGATAAGCCGCGTGGTGAATTCTTTCATACCAACTGGACGGGCAAGGGCGGCACCACCAGCTCTTCTAGCTACAACGCCTGAGAGCAGCGGCCGGGTTGCTTGACAGCGAATCGTTTGATCTCTACCAGAGCCCGATTAAGCGTCTTTTCATCAGTTACGAAAGATAGTCTGGCGAAGCCGGGCGTACTGAAAGCCTCGCCCGGCACCAGCACCACGCCGGTTTCTATCAGAAGCTGTTCGCACCAGTCGGCGCTGTTCGTTGTGTAGTCGCGCAGATCCAGGAAAAAATAGAAAGCTCCGGCAGGCAAATGGAATTTAATACCCGTGGCCTTAAGACCCTTGCTCACCAGCTCGCGTCGCTTCAGCAGGGCATCCAGGGTTGCTTGAGGCGGTTGGTCGTGGCGTTTCATGGCCTCCAGGCCGGCGTACTGGCTGGGCAGGGGCGCGTTGCCGGTGATGTGGCTCAGCAGGGCCGTGGCGGCCCCGGCGACTGATTTGTCGGCAATCAGGTAGCCTATGCGCCAGCCTGTCAGGGCCTGGCTTTTGGAAAAACCGTTGATAATAACCAGCCTTTCAAAGCCGGCCTTCGGTACGGGTGTGAAATCGTCTTCAAAGACCAGTTGGGTATAGATATCGTCGGCTATAACGTAAATATCGCTGCCTTTAAGCACGGCCGCCAGCTTGGCAACCGCTTGCTTAGAAAACACGGCGCCGGTCGGGTTATGCGGCGAATTAATGATAATAGCCTTGGTTTTGGGAGTAATGGCGGCCTTGATGGCCGCAACATCCAGGTCGTATTCGGCGGTTAGCGGCACTGCTACCGGCTTGCCGCCGGCCAGCTTGATCAAATCCAGGTAGCTGACCCAGGCCGGCACCGGCACGATGACCTCGTCGCCTGGGTTAACCAGGCTCAAAAGAGCGGCGTACAGCGCCGGTTTGGCGCCGGCCGTCACAACGACGTTGGCGGCGGCAATAGGTCCATTTTCGTCCAAAATGGACGAGTTTGTACCTATTCGCGAACCGTAATAGTCGTTTACATGATCGGCGATGGCCTGGCGCAGTTCGGGCAGGCCGGCCACGGGCGTGTATTTATTCTTCTCCAACGTTTTGGCAACCGCGGCCTGAATATAAGGCGGCGTATCATCGGCCAGCTCACCGGCCGTCAGGTTATAGATGGTTTTACTCTCGGCGGCCAGCCGTTTGGCTCTGGCGTTAAGCGCCAAAGTGGCACTCTCATTCATAACGGCCATGCGCCGCGCCAAACCCTCTTTTGTCATCGGCTTAATTATAACTCAAGTCATGGTATACAAAGTATAGCTTTAGAGTTATACTAGGGTTAAGTATATGGCTCAATCTATTATCACGGCTAAGGACGTTGTGAAACGGTTCGGTGACATTACCGCCGTTGATGGTATTTCTTTTGATGTCAAAAAGGGCGAGATTTTCGCTTTCTTAGGGCCGAATGGCGCCGGCAAGAGCACCACCATCAAAATGCTGACCACCATGCTCCGGCCGACGGCCGGCAGCCTCAGCCTGGCCGGGCATGACGTGACACGCGAGCAATCCGCGGCCCGCCAGGCCTTCGGCATCGTTTTCCAGGATCCCAGCCTCGACGAAGAGTTGTCGGCCTACGAAAACATGGACCTGCACGCTATTCTCTACGCCGTTCCCAAAGAGGAGCGGCCGCAACGAATCAAGGCTTTGCTGGAGCTGGTCGAACTCTGGAACCGCAAGGATTCGATGATTAAAACCTTTTCCGGCGGCATGCGCCGGCGCCTCGAAATCGCCCGCGGCCTGCTGCACGAACCAAAAATCCTCTTTCTGGACGAACCCACCTTGGGGCTGGATACGCAGACCCGCAACCTGATGTGGGATTACGTCCGCAAATTAAGCGACGAAAAGGGTATGACCATCTTCTTTACCACCCATTATCTGGATGAAGCCGAGGACGTCGCCCAGCGGATCGCCATCATCGACCGCGGCAAAATTGTCGCCAGCGGCACCACGGCCGAGCTGTGCAAACAGACCGGCACCAAAACGCTGGAGCAGGCCTACTTAAAACTGACCGGCGAAACCACCCGTGACGAAGCCGACAGCGGCGATAACAATGGACTGAACTTTAAAATGGCCCTGCGCAACACAAGGCTGCGCTGATGGAAGTAATTTACGCTCTCTGGCTGAGGCAGATTCGCCGCTATTACCGCAGCGGCTCGCGGATTTTAGGCACCCTGGGCCAGCCGATCCTCCTGTTGTTGGCGCTGGGTTACGGCATCGGCGCCATCTACAAACGGGCGGGGCAGGGCGACTACCTGCAGTTCCTGGTGCCCGGCATTATCACCCAGACGGTGCTGTTATCGGGCATTTTCTGGGGCATTATTGTACTGATGGATAAGCGCTTCGGCTTCTTGTCGGAGTTATTGGTAACACCGGTGTCGCGGACGCGCATTCTGCTCGGCAGTGCTTTGGGCGGCGCTACTATTTCGATTATGCAGGGATTGATTGTGTTCATCATCTCACTGGTGCTCGGTTTCCGCCCCCACGACTGGCTGCTGGTGGCACCGGCTTTCGGCGTGCTGGTTGCCGTTTGTCTGGCGCTGGCCTGTTTCGGCGCCGGCATTGCTTCGATGGTCGATGATTTCCAGGGCTTCCAAGGCATCAACAACCTGCTGGTTATGCCGATGTTCTTTCTGTCCAGCGCCCTGTATCCGCTCAACAGCGTGCCGACCTTTTTAAGGATTATTAGCACCTGGAACCCGGTCAGCTATATGGTTGACGCCTTGCGTTACCTACTGTCAAACCAGACCCATTTCGGCCTGCAAAGAGATTTCCTGGTCATTGCGGTCACGCTGGTGGTGTCGATGGCTTTCGCGATCAACCGCTTCAACCGGATTCAAATGTAATTTAGAGGGTCAGCAGGCCGCGGCGCTGACAAACGATAAACGCTATACCGCCCGCCAGCAGGGCCAGCCAGTAGCTGATAAGCCGGTAAAGCAAGGCCACGGCCAGCGCCGCGGCGCTATTGACATCGTAAGCCACCATACCGGCCACCAGACCGGCTTCAAAGCCGCCTAGGCCGCCCGGCGTCGGCGTGGCCGTGCCGGCACTGATACCCAGACTAAACACCAGGAAGATTGTCAGAAAAGACAAGTGCACGCCTAATGCTTCGGCGCAAGCCGCCAAACAGCCGACATTAGCCAGCGTTAACGTCATGGAGCTGAGCAGGGCGGCCGGCAGCCGCCACGGCCGCTGTCGATAGGTCGACAATTGCCGCCCGACTTCGGTGCCCCAAGTCGTAACCCGCTGGCGGGCCGGCCTGATAAGCAAAACTAAAAGGACTGCAGCCAACAACGCAATCCCGACGCCGGCCCAAAACCCCGACCGCCCTTGCATATGCCTGGCGGCCGGCAAGTGGCCGGAGTAAGCCAGCAGGATAATCAGCAATAACAAGCTATGGCCGGCAAAACCGAGCAGATTATTAATCGCTACCATGCTGCCGGCCTGGGTGGAATTATGGCCTTCCCGGCGTAAGTAAACGAAATTAGAACCCAGAGCGCCGATGCCGCCCGGCAGCAGCCGGTTAACGAACATGGCCGCCAATTGCACCAGCACCGTCCGGGCGTATTTAAGCGGTTTAAAGGCCAGCAGGCAGTAGGTGGCCGCCGCCGACAAATAGGTGGCGGCGGTCAGGCCCACGGCTAGAGCCGGCCAGCCGCCCCGGGGTCGTGTTAACAGATGTAAACTGGAGCGAAAGTCACCAATTTGCGGAACTACTACGTAAAGGCCTATTACCAAAAGCGCCAGCAAAAGCAGATTTCTGGACCGCGGCTTGAAGCGGGAAGTGGGTTCTGCCATCTCAAACCATTATTGCTGAGCGCGTTCCCGAGCACAAGTGGCATGTCGAAAATCTTACCCTAAGAAGGGGCCAACTATGCTTTAATAGTCTTAAAATGACAATCGTCCTACGGAACGCCCGCCGGCTTGCCCGCCACGCCACATTGAGCTACGTAACCTTGGCGGCCGCCTATGTTCTGCTGATCTTCATACTGCCACCCAGCCACACTACCATGCGGCTTTATCACATGACGTCCCTACAGTACAAGACGGTGCTTTTATTGGTATCGATCCCTTCGCTGATAGTGTGGTTGGCAGCTTTTATGGGCTACATAAGGTTAAGGTTGTACGCCGACTCGGTCTCCGAATCCGAAGACGGCAGGCATTTCAGCCGGCTGGCTTCGGGGGCTGCCTGGCTGGCCTGGAGTCTGCCGGTAACGGCCTTACTAATACTCGTCTTAAACGGCTTCGCGAACCGCTGGCCGGCCTGGCACCCGGCTTCGATTATAGTCGGCAATTACGCCGTTTTGTTGCCGGTTCTAATAGCCTTTACGATGATCGGCGGCGCCGCGCGTAGCTTACTGCAGAGCGCCCAAGTAAGAATTAGCTTGTCCGCCACCCGGCTGATCATGTTTTTTTTCGCCGCCGCCGGTGTTCTATATTGCTACCTGGTTTTTCGCAACCTCGACCTGTCGAGCTTAGGCGCCAGCCAGAATCCCTTCTTTCTGCCCGTTTGGCTACTGGTAGTAACGCTCATCGTGCCCTACATTTACGCCTGGTTGGTGGGCGTGCTGGCGGCCTACGAGATCACACTCTTTAGTAACAACGCCGGTGGCCTGCTTTACCGGCGGGCGCTGCGCCTGCTGGCCGTCGGGCTGGTGGCTGTCATCGCCGGCTCGATAGCCCTGCAATACATCGGCGGCGTCCACCCCGGAGCCAGCTACCTGGTGCTTGACGGCCGCCTGCTGGCTGTAACCATTTTCCGCCTTATCAGCGGCGCCGGCTTCTTATTGTTAGCCAGGGGCGCCGACAAACTAAAACGTATAGAGGAAGTGTAGCCATGGCACAACCGGCTAACTCCCTCTACGACCAAGTGGTTAAAGTTACCGACGTTTACCTGGGGCCGGCCGCCGAGCGCTTTATAGCCCGCCAGGTTGAAAACCACCTGCATAAACCGCCTCAGCGGCTATCGCAAAGCGATTTGTTGAGCCTGATTGATTGGATACGGGTGGTAGTGTCGCTTATTACCGATGATAGCGATATCGTTGAAGAGTACGTAGACGAGCTGCGCAAGCTTGCAGTAAACAAAAAGCCTCAAAAGGGCCAGCAGGGAAGCTAAGCCGTGGCGACTTCTTCTGCTAACGACAAGCGCAGTTTCCGCGGCCACCAAGCCGAGGCCGAAGCCCTATTCTCGAGCCTCGGCGACGGCGCCATTTCGACCGATGAGTTCGGCAAAATAACCCGCGTCAACCCGGCCGCCCAAGCTCTGCTGGGCTACAGCGCCAAGGGG
>DHXS01000016.1:18984-40294 GCA_002413795.1 Candidatus Saccharibacteria bacterium UBA5150
GGGCTACAGCGCCAAGGAGTTGCTCGGCAGTTGGTTTCCGGAGAGGATTGCGGTCGTCTCGCTGGACGGCAAGCCGGTTAATCTGATCGACCGGCCTATTACCAAAGCGTTCCTGATGGGCAAGCCGGTGACCGAAAAAATGTACTATATACGCAAGGACGGCCACAAGATACCGGTATCTGTCAACGCCTCGCCGATAGTCATCCAGGGGAAGCCCTGGGGCGCCATTGAAATCTTCCGGGATATTACTTTCGAGCAAGAAGTCGACCGTATGAAGAGCGAATTTATATCGCTGGCCTCCCACCAGCTGCGAACGCCGCTGTCGGCTATTAAGACTTACGCCCACATGCTGGTCGACGGCTACCTCGGCGAAGTGAACGAGGGCCAAAAAAAGTCGCTTAATACTATCGTTCACTCCTCGAACCGTATGAACGAACTCATCAATACGTTGCTAAACATTACCCGTATCGAAAGCGGCACCATCGATATAACCCTCCAGGCATTGCGGTTGGATGTTGTATTGCAGGAGGTACTGAACGAATTGTCTTTCCTGGCAGCCACCAAGAAAATCGACCTTCAGCTGTCTACGGCCGGCAAGGGCAGCCTGAACCTCAAAACCGACGCCCTGATCATCAAGGAGGTCTTTGCCAACTTAATATCCAATGCCATCAAGTACACGCCGGACGAGGGAGAGGTAGATATAATAGTCACCCCCAGGGGCCAGGATATACTGGTGGAGGTCAGGGACAGCGGCTGGGGGATCCCCAAACACGCGCATGACCAGGTGTTTAGCAAGTTCTTCAGGGCCCAGAACATCGTCAAACGCGAAACCACCGGCACCGGCCTGGGCCTTTATCTGGTTAGGGGCTTGCTGGAATTATTGGGTGGCGACGTCTGGTTCACCAGCAGTGAGAGCAAGGGCACCAGCTTCTTCTGCACTCTGCCACGGGTTACCCGCCGACGGCGCCGGCCCAAAGAGGCCAGGGCCGACAATAAAAAAGCCGGCTTGTGAGAAATTTGATACTGTCACCGAAGCGCCAGTATGCTATAAATATAGGGTATTGCTTTAGTAAGGAGACTGCGCCTTGGCGAAAATTCTTGTAGTGGAAGATGACCGCGACCTCAATAATGCCTATTGCCTCATCCTGCGTCACGAAGGCCACGAGGTGGTGGAAGCCTTTGATGGCAAAGAGGCCCTTGAAAAGCTCGATGACTTTACCCCGGAGCTGGTATTGCTCGATCTGCTAATGCCTATAATGGGCGGCCTGGAGTTTCTTAAGCAGTGGCGCAAAGCCGGGCAAAACAGCGACATCAGGGTCTTGATTTTCACCAACATGGAAAATTCCCCGGAGGTCAACGAAGCTTACAAGTTGGGGGCCAACCGCTGCATTATTAAATCCTGGACGGCGCCCCACAACTTGGCCCGCGTCGTAAAAGACACCCTGGAAGCCAGCAGCGACGTTAAGACGCCAGCGTAGCCGGTTGGATATCGGCTATAAACTGGTCATTCAACAGATGCATCAACCTGTCTAGGCTAAGCCTATATGGCAAGTTCTTGCCGTAATCGATTACACCTTGCTTTTTGAGGCGGTTTAGCTCGGTGGCGGCCGTCTCCCGCGTCAGACCGGTCAAATTGGCGAAGTCCTGGTGGGTCAGGTCGAGTTCAATCTCGATATGGTCTTTGTCGAGCGGTTTGCCGTGTGTCATGGCCAGGTAGTGCAGGGTATAGACAAGCTTGTCGCTGGCCCGGGAATGCTGTAAGGCGTTAAGCCGCAGGGAGCCGCCAAACTGGTCTAATAGCTGGCGCTCCAGCTCCTGATAAAGCAGTTCCGGGCGCTGTTTGACGAAATCCACGAAAGCCTTGCGGTCGATCACGTAAACTTCTACCTCGGGTGTAAACGCCTCGTAGTAATAAATGGCGCTGGGGACCTTGCCGTACACCCAGGAAGCCGGGAAAACGTTATCGGCACCGTAGAAAGCCACCGGCTTCTCATCGCCGCTAACGCTCAGGTTGTAGGCCTTGATAATGCCGTCCTTGACAACCATGGCGTTGCGCGGCGCTTCGCCCTGGAAAATGACAATCTCGCCCTTCTTAAAATGCCGCACCGGGTGCCGCTCCAGAAAGGTCCTTAAAAAATTCACCGCCACTTGATCAGCCATATACCGAGCATACCATCTAGTGAGCCGACGTGGTAGTCGAACCGGCCTGGTCACTGCCCAGAACGATTATAAAGTCCGCGTCATAGACTCCCTTGTAAGGATTTTGGGTTGTCAGGTGATGCCCGAAGAGCTTGGCTAAGGCCAGGGCAGTGGCCGGTTTGCTGTTGCCAGAAACGTTAATAATGGCCGTGGTGACCTGCCCGGTATTGCCGGCATCGCCGACATCCTTGACGATGTAGTGCTGGTCCTTGAGCTTTTTCTCGACCTTGGAAGCCAGGCCGTTAATGGTGGTGCCGTTCAACACGACTACCTTGGCGGCCTCCTGCACGACCGGATCGGAAGAGGTTTTACGGTCGATAAAACTGCGGATGTCGCTGAAGTCGTCCAGGCCGGCCGTCGGAATCAGGGCCGATTGGCCGCCCGGCGCCGAGTAGCTGGTTAAGAGGTTCTGGCCGTCGGCCTGATTGAGACTCAGCGACTGTATACCATTACCGTTAATGTCTTTGACGATATCGTATAGGCGATGGACTTCGCCTAGGTTAAAATCGGTTTTAACGTTGCTGCCGATGGCGTCAAAAAGGCTGCTCAATTTGGCCGGATTCGACAGGGTACCGGCTGACACGGCCTTTGATTTCAGAGCGACCAGCAGCTGGCGCTGGTGCTCGGTGCGGTCAAAGTCGCTACCGGCGAAGCCGTACGAGTTGTAAGCGTCGCCGCGGGCCCGGGCCAGGTCGAGAGCCTGCTGGCCGTTGAGGTGGTGGGTGCCGTTAGTCAGCCTAACCAGCGGTTTGTGATTGGTCCAGTCGATGTTCGGGTCGTACAAACCGCGCGGGTCGCTGCTGTTAACCGTGTAATCGACGCCGCCGACGGCGTCCACTGCCTGCTTAAGAGCCTGGTAGTCGACCAGCGCGTAGTAATTAATAGTCAGTCCGAGGCTGCTGCTGACCACCTTGGAAAGCTCACCCATACCCCCCGAGGGGTAGCCGTTGTCGTTGAAGTTGGTATCTTCGCCCACCACGTAAGCGTGGTTTAGCTTTTCGTGGCCGTCGCCCGGCACGTGCACCCACAGGTCGCGCGGCAGGCTTAATAGAAAGGCCTGGTGCTTAACGGTATCGATGCTGATTACCATAATCGAGTCCGTCAGGTCGGCGCCGCCATGCCCGGGATCGTCAGCCGAATTGCCGGCCAGCAGGATGTTAACCCGCCCGGTATCTTCGCCTTTTAGCTTGGTGGAGTGCAAAATACCGAAGATATTGCCGCCGAACAGCTTGTGCGCGTTATAGAGGAACTTGCCGCCCACCCAGCCGCCTATCAGCAGCACCAGTATACCCAGCACCATCACCGAGCGTTTCAGCGTCCAGCCGTGCCAGAAGCGGCTCCAGCGGCCCTGTTTTACAACCGGCGGCTGGCCGGGCTTGTGCCGGTTGCGGTCGCGCGGATCGTACTGATAGCTGGGCAGGGTCATGCCGACCGTCGGAAAATTAGCCGCCGATTTAGCGGCCACCATATCTTGAATCGGACGCTGAGGGGCGGACATGACATTAGACGGTAGACGACGCGGTTTTTGTAGCATTGAATTGCTATCCATTATACTAAAAACAGTGAAGTTAGTCATCCAAATACCATGCCTCAACGAGGCAGCCACCCTACCTCTGGTGCTGCAGAGCATTCCGGTTAAAATTGAAGGCGTAGACGACATTGTCGTGCTGGTAATCGACGACGGCTCAACTGATGAAACGGTGGCAGTCGCCAAACAGCACGGCGTCAAGCATTTTGTGCACCACGTTCGTAATCAGGGCCTGGGCCGCTCTTTTAACGACGGTATTCTAAAAGCCCTCGAACTGGGCGCCGATATCGTGGTTAACACCGACGGCGACAATCAATACCCCCAGGAGCGCATCGGTGACCTGGTTAAGCCGATTATCGAGGGCCGGGCCGACATCGTCATCGGGGACCGCCAAACCCACCGGATCGCCCATTTTTCACTATTTAAGAAGCTTCTGCAAAAACTGGGCAGCGCCGTGGTCAACAAAGCCGCCGGCACCAAGCTGCCCGATGCCGTCAGCGGCTTCCGGGCCTACGACCGCGAGGCGCTTATCCGCCTAAACGCCGTAACCCGCTTCAGCTACTGCACCGAAACCATTATCCAGGCCGGCAATAAGGGTCTGCACATCGAGAGTGTCGCCATTGACACCAATCCCAAGCTAAGAGAATCGCGACTGTTTAAATCAACCACTGAGCACGTCCTCAAAACGGCCGTGACCATCATCCGGGCCTACATTATGTACAAGCCCTACATTATTTTCGGCTGGCTGGGTGGTATTTTGTTCGCCTTGGGCCTGATTCCTTTTGCCCGCTTTGTATACTTTAGCCTTCAGGACGGCACCACCAAGGGCCACATTCAATCTTTGCTGGTGGGTTCTCTGCTAATGATTGCCGCCTTCCTGTGCCTGGTACTTAACATCATTGCCGACCTGATACGCATCAACCGGATTTTGACCGAGGAAAACCTGGAACAGACCAAATATTTGCGATTTGGTCGCAAGCCTTAGCGCAGAAACTCGTTAGGGCTGTAGTAGCCGGGCACCAGCGGACCGATTGTGTTGCGAACGCTGTAGTTGGCATGCCGTACCGGGCTGTTTTGCCACAGCCAGCTGTCGTTACTGCGTAAAATAAAGGTCAGAGCGCCGCCGCCCCACAGCAGGCCGGCAATTACTACCCCGGCGAGCGCCAGCTTGAGACGGGGCTTACGGCGCAAAAACTGCGCGTAAGCCAGAGCTCCGAACACCATCACCAGCGGTAAAACCGGTAACAGATAGCGCCCGTTGATGGCTACCGGCTGGCCGGTTCTTAAATAAGCCCTGTACTCGTCTAGCCATAAGGCGGCCACATAGCTGAAGGTTACCAGCCCAAAAAGGACCAGGACCGGCGAGTTATAGCGCTTTAATATCTTCGGTAGGTATGCAACGCCCGAAATAACCGCCGCTGCCGCCAGCACGATGGCACTCACGGCCGGCACCGCCAGCGGGCCTCTGGTATCAAAATCCGTGGCCGGGCCGCCGATAGAGAAAAATAGCCTCAGCCACATCCCATAAAACCATTCGCCGCTGAAGGCCAGGGGATTATCGTGCGCGCCCGGGCCGGTTTTGCCGCTGGAAAGGGTGTAATCCCGGATCCAGGGCCCGTAAGCACTGCATTGCTTGACGCTCAGCACCTGCCGGCAATCGGGCACCGGCGTATGGTAGCGCAACGTATTGACGCCATAGCGGCCGCCAAACAGGGCGCAGGCCGTCGCCACGCCCAATATCAACACTGCCCGGCGCCAGCGGCCAACGGCCTTAACACCGGCCCAAAAGGCCGCCCACGCCTTGCCCGGGGTGGGGAAGATCTTGTATAGCCAGTACGCCAGGTAAAAAACAATGGCCAACAAAATCGGCAAAAAGGCGTATTTGATCAGACTGGTCAGCAGACAGGCTATTAGTATGGCCATCAGCAGACCGGCATTAAGCCCGCGGCGAGAGCGCAGTTCCTCGGTGAAATTCACCGTTAACAGCAAGCACAGCCCGACGGCAGGCACAAACAGATTGTCGTAATTGATTTGTGCGGCCAGCAAAGGCACTACCGGCAACAGCACCAGAGCCAGCAGACAGCCATGCACCAAGGCCATCGAAGTGCCGGTTTTAGCCAGCAGCCGCCGGTAAAAGACCAGTCCGGCGGCAAACAAGCCGATGTTCAGAGCCCGCAGAATCAGGACCTGGGCTACCAGGTTATGCGTAAACAGTTCGGTGAGGCGGTAGGGGAAGCTCATAAGCCAGTGATACAGATACGACGGGTCGCGGGTAACGGCGCCGAAAACTTCGGCCCCACTCGGGTGACTGCTCCAGAACGGGCTAAGGTGATGGGCGTACAGCCGGATAATACCCAGGTGAAAATCTTCGTCGAAGGCCATCGGGTAGCCGCCGCTCAGGGCAATCCAGCCGGCCTGCAAAACTAAAAGGCCTACAATAAGCTTGAAAAATTTAGGGCTCGCCAATATATCGGTCACTTTTTTAGACCAAGGCTGTGGTGCGGGCATATAAATAGGCTATCATAGGCCTATGAAACGCGGCTCACTCAAACAGATCGGCGTGGTTGTTATCCTGATCGCTACGGTGGCGTTTTTCGTTCATTACTTCGCTAATCATCCCGAGGTACGCCACCAGCTGGCTCAAACTTCGCCGACCCTGATAGCCGGCTTGCTGGCGCTGTACCTGGGAACCATACTGGCCTTGACACTCATTACCTACGCCACCTTACGCCTTTGCAAATTACAGCTGAGCGCCTCGGAAACTTTCCTGGTTACCGCTTACACCGCCGTGGTTAACTTCTTTGGGCCACTGCAGAGCGGGCCGGCTTTTAGGGCCGTTTATTTAAAGAAGAAGCATAATCTTGATCTTAAGAATTACGCTGTGGCCAGCCTGTTTTACTTCTTTTTTTACGGGCTGTTTAGCAGTTTATTCTTGCTGTCGGCCTTATTAAAATGGTGGCTGGCGCCCCTGTTATTGGCCACTGTTATTATCGCCTTGTTGATCAGGCGACACCCGGCTGTGGCCGGCCGCCTGATCAACCTCGATTTGCGCGGCTGGTACTATTTGGCTTTGGCAACTTTCTTGCAGGTCAGCCTGATTGCCGCCATCTATTACGCCGAACTGCACAGCGTAGCCCCGCACACCACATTGTCGCAGGCAATCGTTTACACCGGCGCTGCCAACCTGGCATTGTTCGTGTCGATTACGCCGGCCGCCATCGGCTTCCGGGAATCTTTCCTGGTATTTTCTCAGCACCTGCACCACGTCAGCGGCTCGGCCATTGTGGCGGCCAACCTGATCGATCGCGCCGTTTACGTATTGCTACTGGTGATTCTGGCGGTCTTCATCTTCGGCACCCACGCCAACCGCCGCCTAAAAGTCAGCCGGCAGGAAACTACTTAGGCCGAGTGACTGTAAAAGTGCCTTTAACGCTGTCTTGAGCGTGATCGTGGAATAAGAAGGTGCCGGCCTGGCCCAGGCTGACCGTCAGACTCTGGCCGCGGCCCAGCACCCGTTCCGAAACACCGTCATAAGAGATGTGGCTGTCGTGTTTGCCAAAAGCCACCAGCCGCTCTTTATCATCTAGATTAGTGATCGTCAGGCTGTCACATTGCCTCGCTTCGGTGTGAACCGGCGAGACCGTGTCACCCTTAACAATGACCGTGTGAACGATTTGTTTTTTGCCCTCACAGCGCTGTCTGGTATTTTCCAGCTGGGCGCTTTGGGTATGCGTCACCCAGATGGCCACCGGCACGGTCGCCGCCATCAGCAGCACCGCCGCCCCGGCTGTCAGCCACCATTTTGCTCGCTTACTCACCATAGACATCTACCGCATTCTACCATGTCATAGGAGGTGCTATAGTAGGAGAAGCATGAGGGTTTTGGCGCAGAACAAAAGATATGAATAAGCAGACGAAGAGAGTCTTTATTGCGGTCGTTGTGCTCTGGTTTATCGGCCTGATGGTTTGGTATCTGCACGACTTGAATATCGCCGTGCTGAACCCGCGAGGCGCGATAGCCTTTAGGGAACGCCGGCTGATGATTATCACCGTATTGCTGGGGCTGATAGTGGTCCTGCCGGTCTACGCCATGCTTTTTGGCTTCGCCTGGCGCTACCGGGAAGGCAATCCCAAAAAGACCCGCTACTCGCCGGAGCTGACCGGCAACCGGCTGCTGGAGACTATCTGGTGGGGTGTACCGACGGCTATTATTTTGACGCTGTCGGTAATCGCCTGGAATAGCAGCCACGCGCTGGATCCCCATAAATCATTGAGTGTGAACGCCAAACCGTTGACTGTCCAGGTGGTGGCGCTGGACTGGAAGTGGCTGTTTATTTACCCCCAGCAAGGGGTGGCCAGCGTTAATTTTGTGCAGCTACCGGTCGGCACGCCGGTAACCTTTAACATTACGGCCGACGCGCCGATGAACTCGTTTTGGGTACCACAACTCGGCGGCCAGATCTACGCAATGACCGGTATGGCTACCCAGCTACATTTGGTAGCCGATAAGGCCGGCAGTTACGACGGCTCGTCGGCTAATATAAGCGGCAAGGGCTTCGCCGGCATGCGCTTCACAGTTCAGGCCGGCTCGGTGGACGATTTTAACAACTGGGTGCAATCCGCCCGCAACTCGCCCTACAGTTTAAATATGGACGATTACGCCCAGCTGGCCAGACCCAGTCAAAATAACGAAGTGAAGCTTTTCTCGTCGGTCGACACCGATTTGTTTAACAAAGTGCTCCTGCAATACATGGGGCCGGTCAGGGAAGCCTATGCTCGGTAGATTAAACTGGCAGGCCCTCCAGCACAACCACATCGTATTGGTGGCCCAGATTAGCATGACGCTAGGCGCGCTGGGACTGATCGGCTTTATTACTTACAAGAAACGCTGGCAGTGGTTATGGCGCGAATGGCTGACCTCGCTCGACCCAAAGAAGATCGGCGTCATGTACGTAGTGGTGGCGCTGATAATGCTGCTGCGCGGCGCCACCGACGCCGGCATGATGCGTTTTCAGCAGGCCACCGACGGTCACTTTTTGACCTCCGATCATTTTCAACAGATCTTTTCGGCCCACGGCACGATTATGATTTTCTTTGTGGCCATGGGGCTGATGTTCGGCCTGATAAACCTGATTATGCCGCTGCAGATTGGCGCCCGCGATGTGGCCTTTCCTTTCCTTAATTCGGTGGCTTTCTGGCTGTTCGCTTCGGGCATGCTGCTGGTCAACCTGTCGCTGGTACTCGGCGAATTCTCAGCGGCCGGCTGGCTGGCTTACCCGCCTTTAAGTGAGCTGGCTTACAGCCCGGGGGTCGGCGTCGACTACTGGATCTGGGCCCTGCAAATTGCCGGCATCGGCAGCTTGCTGTCCGGGATTAACTTCTTTGTGACCATACTGCGCATGCGGCGACCGGGCATGACTCTTATGAAGATGCCGCTGTTTACCTGGAGCGTGCTAAATAGCATGGTACTGGTGATTTTCGCTTTTCCGATCCTGACGGCTACCCTTGGTATGCTGGCGCTGGACCGCACTCTCGGCATGCACTTTTTCACGGCCGATGGCGGCGGCAACTCGATGATGTACGTAAATCTGATCTGGGCGTGGGGACATCCCGAAGTCTATATTCTGATACTGCCGGCCTTCGGTGTTTTTTCAGAGGTCGTAGCCACCTTTTCGCGCAAGCCGATCTTCGGCTACACCTCGATGGTCTGGGCGCTGGCGGCGATTACCTTTTTGTCGTTTACGGTCTGGCTGCATCACTTTTTCACCATGGGCGGCGGCGCCGACGTTAATGCCTTTTTCGGTATCATGACCATGGCGATTGCCGTGCCGACCGGTGTCAAAATCTTCAACTGGCTGTTTACGATGTACCGCGGGCGCATCCGTTTCGCCACGCCCATGCTGTGGTTTATGGGTTTTGTGGTGACGTTTACGATCGGCGGTATGGCCGGCGTGATGATGGCTGTGCCGGCCATCGACTTTCAGGTTCATAACAGCCTGTTCCTGGTGGCCCATTTTCACACTATGATCGTTGGCGGCGTGGTTTTTGGCTTTTTTGCCGGGTTGACCTATTGGTTCCCCAAGATTTTTGGCTTCCGCCTGAACGAACGCCTGGGCCGTTACGCCTTCTGGTGCTGGTTTGTGGGCTTCCTGCTGGCCTTCCTGCCGTTGTACATTTTAGGCCTGATGGGCGCCACCCGCCGCTTGGACCATTACGACGCCAGTCTCGGCTGGCAGGGACTGTTTATTGTCGCCGGCGTAGGCGCTATGGTGATCATGGCCGGCATCGGTTTCCAAATATTACAGCTGATCGTCAGCATCAAACAAAGGCACCAGAACCTCGATACCACCGGCGACCCCTGGGATGGCCGGACGCTGGAGTGGGCCACGACTTCACCGGCGCCGGTTTATAACTTTGCGCTAACGCCGTCGGTTAGCGAGCGGGACGCCTTCTGGGCTATGAAACGCCATAAGAATACTGAAGAGCCGGCCTACGAAGATATTTATCTTCCGAAGAACACGCCGATGGGGCTGTTTATAGCCGGCTGTGCTTTTGTATTCGGCTTTGCGATAGTCTGGCATATCTGGTGGCTGGCCCTGGTGGGCCTGCTGGGTGTTATTACCTGCATTATTGTCCGTATATCCGCCGAGCATACCGATTACCGCCTATCCGCCGAGAAAGTAGCTGAACTGGAAGCAGGGAGGGCGCCATGAGCGAAGAAACAGCCGTCAGCGAACGCCAGGCCAACGAGACCAAGACCATCTTTGGCTTCTGGGTCTACCTGATGACCGACTGCGTGCTGTTCGCCAGCCTGTTCGCCACGTTCGCCGTCTTGCGCAACAGCACTTACGGCGGACCGGCGGGCAACGAGTTGTTCAGTCTGCCGTTTGTGCTGATCGAAACGCTGGTCCTGCTAACCAGCAGCTTCACGGCCGGGCTGGGCATTCTGGCCGCCCGCAGCCGCGACAAACAGCGCGTGCTGTTATTCTTCGGCCTAACCATGCTATTGGGTATTTTCTTCTTAACTATGGAGATCACCGAGTTCCACAAACTATACCTAGAAGGCAACAGCTGGCGGCGTAGCGGCTTCCTGTCGGCTTTCTTTACGCTGGTAGGCACTCACGGCGCGCACATCACCAGCGGCCTGATCTGGATGGCCGTCATGCTGGTTAAGGTGGCGCGTAGCGGCTTAACCTCGGCCACCGTCAAGCGATTGACCATGCTGAGCCTGTTCTGGCACTTCCTGGATATTATCTGGATTTTCATCTTCACGATCGTTTACCTGATGGGGACAGCCGTATGAAAAAGCTGGAAACCCGCCGCTACATCAGCGGTTTCGCACTGTCGTTGGGGCTGACTCTCGTCGCCTATCTGTTCGTCGTGCAAGGCTGGGCGCACGGCTGGACCTTAATATACGTTTTGGCGGCATTGGCAATTATCCAGTTATTTGTGCAGCTGATGTTCTTCCTGCACCTCGGCCGGGAAGCCAAACCGCGCTGGAACCTGACCGTGCTGTCGTTTGCGGCCATTATTGTCAGCATCCTGGTTTTTGGCAGCCTATGGATTATGAAAAATTTGTCTTATGGCCACACGCACACGCCGCCGCCGGCCGCCATCATTAAAGACGAAGGATACAAGCCATAGACCGTCTTAGGGCCTACTATCGGCTCACCAAGCCCGGCATCGTGCAGGGCAACTTGCTAACGACTGCCGCCGGCTTTCTGCTGGCCTCGCAAAAACACATTAAGCCGGGCTTGTTGGCGGCCACGCTTGCAGGCACGGCGCTGATTATCGCCTCGGCCTGCGTGGTCAATAACTATCTAGACCGTAACATCGATCGGCAGATGGCCAGAACCCGTCAGCGGGCCCTGGTAGCGGGGGATATAGGTGTGGTCGCCGCCCTGGGTTACGCCGCCGTGCTGGGAGTAGCCGGTTTAGCCATATTGGTGGCGTATGTGAACCTGCTGACTGCCGGTATCGGACTTTTCGGCTGGCTGGCCTACGTCGGGCTGTACAGCTTTATGAAGCGCCGTTCGGTGCACGGCACGCTGGCGGGCACCATTTCGGGGGCCACGCCGCCGGTAGCCGGCTATACGGCCGTCACCGGCCGCCTGGACGGCGCCGCCCTCCTTCTGTTCCTGATATTGGTCTGCTGGCAAATGGCCCACTTTTTCAGCATCGCCATATACCGTTTTAAGGATTATAAAGCGGCCGGCCTGCCGGTACTGCCGGTGGTTAAAGGTGTGGGGCGGGCCAAACGGGCTATCTTCCTCTACGCCAGCGCCTTCACGGCCGCTGCGTTGCTGTTGACCGTTTTTGGCTATACCGGTGGTGCTTACGCCGTTGTCGTCGGCCTGGCTTCAATCTGGTGGCTGCAAAAAGCCATTCAAGGCCCTAGGACTAGGGACGATACCGCCTGGGCACGCCAAATGTTCCTGCGTTCCCTGGTGGTGATACTTATATTTTCGGTGTCATTGGCTGCCAGTCCGTGGCTGGCGTAAGAGCCTTAATGCTGGTAAAGCGAGCCGTCGAGCAGGGCCTCGATTCTATCGGTACGGTCCTCCAGGCGGTCAAAGCGACCGTTCATAGTTTCAAAACCGGCCTCAGTGTACTCTTTGAGGTTGCTTACCTTGCTGTCGAGGCCGGCGACGGCGGCCATTAAAACCTTTTGGCCGTCGGCCAGCTCCTTCTGTCCTTCAAACAGAGCCTGCTGGCCATCGGCCAGGTCTCGGAGAGTGACAGCTTTTTTAGTTATCATATGGCCAGTATAATCCCGCCGATTTCGGGAGGCAAAAGTAAAATTTACAAATTAATCTTTATTTAATAACTTAGAAGTGGTCACGGATGTGGGAAAAGCTGAATTCCCAGTCGGCGTCGGCCTTTTTGTGCGGGTTAAAGATGTTCTGGGGATCCATAATATGTTTGGCCTGCTTGAAGATATTCAGCATTTCCTTGCCGTACATCTGTTCCAGCCAGGGGCCGCGTACCAGGCCGTCGTTGTGCTCGCCGGACAGCGAGCCGTCATATTTCAGCACCAGCTTGTTGACGGCCTTCATGGCCGGCAGGATTTTTTTGCGATCGGCCGGATCCTCCAGTTTCATCAGCGGAATGACGTGGAAGTTGCCGTCGCCCATGTGGCCGGCGATGGTGGCGAACAGCTTGTATTTCTTGATAATGGCGCGCAGCTGGGGCAAAAAGGCCGTCAGGTGCTGGGGCGGCACCACGAAGTCGTCGATAAAAGGAGCGGTGTGCTTGTCTTTGACCTTACTGCGCAGCAGCTGGAAACTGTAGCGGCGCATAATCCAGAATTTTTCCGATTTACCTTCGGTGGGCGTTTCTTCGAAGCCGTTGATTTCGTAGCGGGCGCGGTGCTTTTTTAACTCGCTGTGCAGGGCCCGCACCCGGTCGCGTACTTCTTGCTCGGTCTCGCCGTTAAACTCGACCATCAGAATCAGCTTGGGGATACCGCGCAACAGCTGAAGGGCATCGGGAATAAGGGTTATTAAGAGGTGAATGAAGCGCCTCCAGCCCAGCAGTTTCAGGAAACTGGGCATAAAGCGGATGGACAGCCAGAGGGTGGCGTCATCGAACGATTCAAAGGTGGCCGGCTTGGCTTCCAGCACTTTTGGGATAACCTCTCCTAGGTCGTCGAGGCCTTTCATAAACAGCACCAGCAGGCCGGAATGTGGCCGAACCGGCACCAGCCTAAAATGAATGTCCGTCACGAAGCCAAGCGTGCCCTGGCCACCAACTATCAGCTTGGTCAGATCGAAGACGCCGCTGTCGCGGTCCCAGACGTCCCACAGGTTGTAGCCGGTGGAATTTTTACTGACGTGCGGCTTGGCGGCCTTGATCTGATCGTAGTGACCATCGACCAGCTTGAACAGTTTGCGGTAAACCTCGCTCTCAAAGTCTTTCTGCTTCATTTTTTTGTCCAGCTCGGCCCGATTTAGCGGCTTAACCGTCCTCTGAATGCCGTCAGCGAAGACAAACTCCAGTTCAGTGACAAAGTCTTCGGTTTTGCCGAATTCCAGCGATTTTTCACCGCCGGCGTTATTGTTCACCATGCCGCCGATGGTGGCCAGGTCTCGCGAGGCAGGGTAGGAGGGCATCAAAGCTTGGTGCTTGAGTGTTTCCGGTTCAAAATCGCGATAAAAGACACCGGGCTGGGCCTGCGCAGAGGTGGCGGTAACTTTTTCGATTTTAGTGAAGTGCTTGCTGAAGTCGACGATGATCGAATCGTTGATGGCGCCGCCGGACATACAGGTACCGGCCGAACGGGCGGTAAGGCTTAAGCCGGGGTGGGTGCTTTTTTGGCCGGCCACCAGTTTGACGAGTCTTTCGACGTCCTTGCCGTCTCCGGGCATAACTATCAGGCGCGGACGTAGTTCGAACATCGAGGCGTCGTGGCTGTAAAAATCCAGGCTGGCCGGACGATCGTCTAGCTCGCCTTTAAAACCGGCCTTTTTAAGGCCGTCTTTGATTTCTTCCATCTTATAAGCTTAAGGGCTATACGAGTAGTAGGCAAGCGCTTAATGCTCGATGAGTTCCTGGTAAATGTCTATATACCGCTGGCTGAGCTTATTGCGCTCAAAATGATCCAAGCTGAAGCGGCGGCTGGCGGCGCCGAAGGAAGCGGCCGCTGACCCGTCTTTCAAAAAGCCGCCAATCTGTTGCTGAAAAGCGGCGGCATCGTGCACCGGCACCAGCCGGCCGTTGCGGCCATCAGTTACGGCGTCCAAGATGCCTTCGGTGGCGGCCGCCACTACCGGCAGCTCGCAGAGCGATGCTTCCAACAGCACCAGCCCAAAACCTTCCATATCGCCGGGCACGTTGATGTTGGGCATCACAAAAACGTCGGCACCATTGAAGGCGGCACTACGCAGATCGTCACTTAGTCTGCCCAGCAGGCGCACCTGCTTTTGCAGGCCGCGCCGCTCGATGGCGGCTTCGATATCAGGGCGGGCCGGGCCTTCACCGCCCACCAGATAGATAATATCGGGATAATCGGCAGTCAGGCCGGGCATTACGTTATCGATAAACCAGGCCACACCCTTACGCTCTACCAGGCGGCCAACGGTCAGCAACAGTTGGCTGTGATCGGGCAGGTTCAGTCCTGCCAGCAGTTCCTGGCGGCCGGATTGGCCGTACAGGTCATCACTGATTAGGGGTGGAATAATCTGAATTCTGGCCTTGGCGATACGGCGTTGCTCGGCCGCCGAGGCCGCCGCGCGACTGATGCAAACCACAGTGTTGGCACGCCGCACGGACGGCGGCACAAACAGCCGAAACAAAGGGTTGCGATAAGTAATATCCAAGCCGTGGATCACCACCACAAGTGGTTTGCGGAAGAGTTTGGACAGCACGTAGCCCATAGGCGCCAAGACGCCGTCATGAACGTGAATAACATCTACGCCGCCCCTCATCAGCACGCTAAACGAGCGGATTGCAAGGTAGGGCAGGGCCACAAATATGGCCGCCAAGCGGCCGGGCCGGCCCCATTTCACCAGTTTAAGATCAACTTTAGCGGCCAGGGCGGAAGATAATTCATAAGCAAACTGCTCCATGCCGCCGACGCTGGGCGGGTACTTGCGGGTGATGAACAAAACTTTCATGTGCTCCCAATTGTAGCGGTAACCGGGCGCTCAAGGGAAGCTCCATCTGATATAATCATAACCAAGATGGCCGACAAAAAAGCAGTTTTGATCGTGGGCGGTGGTTTTGGCGGCGTCAAAGCCGCTCTGGAATTAGGCGGCGATTCCCGCTTTGACGTCACACTGCTCAGCGATGATACCAACCTGCGCTACTACCCAACGCTTTACCACACCGCCACCGGTGGCCATAAGGCTAATTCCAGCATTCCGCTGGGACGGATCCTGGAAGGGAAGTCCGTCACGCTGGCCCAGGGCACCGCCACCGCAGTCGATCGCCAGGCCAAAACCATAACTACCAAAGATGGCCAAGCGTACGATTATGACAGCTTGATCCTCGGGCTGGGCGTGGTCACCAACTACTTCGGTATTCCAGGCCTGGCGGAGTATTCGTACAGTATTAAAACCCAGGCTGAAGTCGCCCGTTTCAAGTCACATCTGCACCGCCAGCTGGCCGACGACCACCGGCCCGATCCGCACTACGTGATTGTCGGCGCCGGACCGACCGGCATCGAGCTGGCCGGCGCCTTGCCGGGTTACTTAAAACAGATTTTGAAGAACCACGGTCTGCCGGCCCGGCGCCTGCACGTTGACCTGATCGAGGCCATGCCGCGGCTGTTGCCGCGGCTGCCCAAGAAAACCTCGCGAGCGGTGCGCCGGCGCCTGCGCCGTCTGGGAGTACGCCTCTACGTGGGCAAAGCCGTGCAGGGCGAGACGGCCGACGAGCTAACGGTCGGCGGCAAGCCCATCCGCAGCCACACCGTTATCTGGACGGCCGGCGTTACCAACCACCCCTTCTTCGCTGATAATAAATTCGCCCTTATGAACCACGGCAAAGTGGGTGTTGACACCTACCTGCAGGCCGAAGAGAACATCTTTGTAATTGGCGATAACGCCAACACGCCCTTCAGTGGTATGGCCCAAACCGCCTTGCACGATGGCCAATTCGTAGCCAAAAACCTTAAACGACAGGCCCGCGGCAAACGTTTTAAAAGCTACGTGGCCAAACAACCCATCACCGTCATTCCGGCTGGCCCCCACTGGGCCGCTGTGCTAAGGGGCCGGCTCGGCTTTAACGGCCGCCTGGGCTGGTTAGTACGTGAAGTAGGTGACTTGGTAGGCTTCCACGATCTGGAACCGTGGCCCAGGGCCGCCAAACAATTCATGACCGAATTCGCGTACGAAGACGATTGCCCGATCTGCGCCACTGTACAATAGAGGCATGGATAAGGAGTTTAAGACCGCCTATAAGCGGCTCAATGCCGCCCAGAAGCAGGCCGTTGACCAGATAGACGGCCCGGTGCTGGTGGTGGCCGGGCCAGGCACCGGCAAGACCGAGTTGCTCAGCGTGCGGGTCGCCAACATCCTCAAACAAACCGACACCGACGCCAGCAACGTCCTGTGCCTGACCTTTACGAACAAAGCGGCCGTCAACATGCGCGAACGGCTCAATCAACAAATCGGCTCGGAATCACGCTATGTAGCTGTTCGTACCTTCCACAGCTTTTCGGCCGAGATTATGAACAATTACCCGGATTACTTCTGGCAGGGCGCCCGCCTGAGCGTGGCACCCGAAGCCGTCCAGCTGGAGGTTGTACAGACTATCCTGGCCGGCTTGCCGCACGACAATCCGCTGGCCAGCACCTTTGCCGGCGCCTATACGGCGCTGGGCGACGTCCAAAACGGCCTGCGGCTGGTGAAAGAAGCCGGCCTGCTGCCCGATGAGCTGCGGGGGATCATCAAGAGTAACCTGCAGTACCTCGATAAGATCGAACCTAAATTAGTTGATATCTTGTCTCCGGCGCTCAGTTTTAAGACTTTGGAGGCCTTGCCGGTCAAAATAAACAAGCTGCCGGCGCAGAAGGCCGATAATTTGCTGCTACCGCTCAGGACGGTCATACAACAAAGCTTGCAGACCGCCATCGATGAGGACCTGCCGACCGGCAAGTCCAAGCAGGCAGGCAAGTGGAAACAGCGCTGGCTGCAGACGGTCGACGGCCATAAAGGCATGCATAGCGAGCGTAAACGCAACCAGTGGTGGCTGGCGCTGGCCGACGTTTATGAGCTATACCGCCAACAGCTGCCGGAGCGCGGCTATTATGACTATGACGACATGCTCATCGAGGTGCTGCAACAGCTAGAGAACCAACCCGACATGCGCGCCGACCTGCAGGAACGCTACCAATACGTGCTAATCGACGAATTCCAGGACACCAATGCCGCCCAGCTGCGCCTGAGCCACCTCATAGCCGACCATTACGCCGCCAACGGTAAACCCAACCTGATGGCCGTCGGTGACGACGATCAATCGATTTTCGCCTTTAACGGCGCCGAGCTCAACAACATGCTGGAATTCCGTCGCAGTTATCCGACCGCCAAGCTGATCGTCCTGACCGATAATTACCGTTCCACGCAAGGGATTTTGGACTCAGCGCAAGCGGTTATAGAGCAGGCCGAGGACCGGCTGGTTAAGCGCGAGTCGTCGATCACCAAGCAGCTCAAGGCGGCGCGTGACACCAAGGCAAAATCCGTGATCGAGCACATCGCCTGGCCGACGCGCCAGCACCAGCAGAGCGGGGTGGCGGCAAGAATCAAAACGGCGTGGGACAGTGGCCAGGACAGCATTGCCGTCTTGGCGCGTACCCACGACAGCCTCAAACAGCTGGCGGCCATCCTGTTGCGCCTGGGCATCCCGGTTAACTACGAGCGTCAAAGCAACCTGCTGGAGCATCCCGCGGTTCAGCAAGTCTGCCTTATGGCCGATGTCGTGGTGGCGATTGCCGAGGGCGACCAGCGCGCTGTCAATGTCGAGCTATCGGAGTTATTGCGCCACGAAATGTGGCAGATCAAGCCCAAAACCCTCTGGGAACTGGCCAAGGCCAACTTCAGCTCGGCCGATTGGCTGACCAGCCTGCTCGACAGCCCGGATCCGAAATTGCAGTCGATCGGCCAGTGGCTGGTCTGGCTGAGCCGGGCCAGCCGGCAAAACACGCTGACCTACGCCCTTGACCATATTCTAGGCCTGGAAGAAAGCGAACACCTCAGAAGCCCCTTCCGCCAGTTTTATATCGACCCGCAGAAGCTGAGTAGTGACTATTTGGAAACGCTGTCGGCGGTTGAAATCCTGCGCGGGCTGGCCGAAGAGTTTGCCGCCAAAGACGAAGCCAGCCTGGCCGACTTTATGCGCCTTGTCAAACTCAACCTCAGCACCAAGCGCGTCATCGCCGATGAGTCGTGGTTCACCAGCGGTGAAAAGGCGGTGCATCTGCTGACCGTCTATAAAGCCAAGGGCCTGGAATACGATAACGTGTTCGTGATTGACGCCGTGGAGAGCGCCTGGCGGCCACGAGTCAATCGCCGGCCGTCGCCGGCCAATCTGAAACTCGAAGCCTACGGCGAAAAATATGATGATTATGTCCGGCTGTTGTACGTGGCTATCAGCCGCGCCAAGCGCAACTTTATCGCCGCCAGCTATTACAGCGACGAACGCGGCGTCCAGGTACTGCCGACGCCGCTGTTGTCGACCCTCCCAACAACCCGGATCGACCAGCCGGCCGAGGACGTCGTTGAGGTCCTGGAAAGCGATCTGCGCTGGCCGCGCCTGACCAGCAAGGATGAAAAGTCCTTACTCAAAACCAGACTGGAAGAATATTCGCTCAGCCAGAGCGCGTTAATCGACTTCTTGAACGTCGCCGAGTCCGGGCCGGCCAGCTTCCTGGAGCGCAATCTGTTACGACTGCCGCGGGCGCGTTCGCCGCAGGGCAGTTACGGCACGGCGGTCCACGCCGCCCTGGAAACCGCCCAGCGCCTGGTAAATACCGGCAAGTTCGAGCCGGGCACCGTTTTGGACCGTTTTGAGTCGGCCCTGGGGGACGAGCACCTGCCGCCGATCGATTACGAACGCTACCACGGCCGCGGCCTGGCCCTGCTCAGCTCGTTATTTAAGGATAAAAAGCTCGCGCTCGCCAAAGGCGGCCTGACCGAACAGCGCCTGGCCGACATCAGCCTGGACAACGCCCGCATCAACGGCAACCTGGACCGGGTCGACGTCGGCAAGGACACCATCATCATCAGCGACTATAAGACCGGCACGCCGCTAAACAGCTTTGAGACCAAAGACCAGACCAAGGCTATTAAAGCTTGGCGCCACCGCACCCAGTTGCTTTTTTACGCGCTATTACTGCGCGAAAGCCGGCGTTTCCCGGCCAGCCGGCCGGTACAAGCTCAAATGATATACCTGGAGGCCGACAGCGCTTCTAAAATGAACCTGTCATTGCAGCCGCAACCCGAAGAGCTGGAGCGTCTGCAAAAGCTGATCGAGGCCGTCTGGGCACACATTATGGCCCTGGATTTCCCTGATACCACGGCCTACTCAAAAGATGCCGCCGGGATCGCCAACTTCGAAGAAGACCTGTTGAACGGTAAAATCTAAAACTGCCCGGGATCTATTTGCGGGTTTTGCGCTTAGCGGTTGTTTTTCTTTTAGGACCAGCCTTGGCCGGAGCGGCCACGGCGGCCACGCGAGTCTTAGCAACGCCCGTCGCAGCGAACAGGTACTGGTAGAGGTTAACACCTATAACGGCGCCAAGTACCGGGCCTAGCACGTAAGTGCCCCAAGCCCAGCTGCGCACACCGAGGGCAACTGCCGGGTTTAAGAAGGCTATGCCGGCCAAGGAAGCGGCCGAAACGATACCGACCATGTAAGACAAGCCGGTAATGGCGGCGCCACCGGCTACCGACACGCGGTTGTAAACTGAAGCGGCTGACCAGCCGAGCGCAAAAATACCGGTGCCGACAGCCTCGGCTACCAGGATTCGGCCGTTATAGTGGGTCTTAACGTTAGCCAGAGGCGCGTTAATCAGGTACTTGAACAGGTAGTAGGCCAGGTAGGCACCGAGCATTTGGACGGCAATGTAAACTACGCCCGTTATGGCGTCAATTTGACGAGCCGTCCAGGCTGCCAAGGTGATGGCGGGGTTAAAATGACCGCCCGAAACGCCCCCGAACACGAAAGTCACCATCGCCAGCGTCAGGCCGGCAGCCATAGCTATAAAGAAAGCCAGCGCTATTTGCGAATGCGCCACGCTATATATAAGAAGCGTCAGAACGCCGGTACCTAGAAACTCAGCCACCAAAGCAGCTGTCTTTTGTTTTCCAAACATATTTGGAACCTCCACTTAATTGATGACATAATCGTAACCTGAAGTCCGCCGTTTGTAAAGCCATTCAGGCCGCTTCGGTGCTCAGCGCTGGCGGTGTCGTCGCTTTAGACCCGCGACGTGAAGGCGGACCGCCTGGCGGTCGACCAGGGCCTGGGCGTGTTCCAGGCTGACTTGGTCTTTGGCTTCGGCGCGCATTTTCTCGGCGCGCTCCAGGGCTCTTTGGACTTCGGCCTCATTGATTTCATCGGCATGGTCGGCTTCGTCAACCAGCACCCGCAAGGTGTTATCGGAAACTTCAACCACGCCGCCATTGGTGGCGAAGAATTCGCGCTGGGCGTCGCTGTCTTTAGGGTTGCGGCGAACGACTATGACGCCGGTGGTGGCCACGCTGACCAGCGGCATGTGATCCTGAAGCACGCCGATCTCACCGTCCAGGGTCGGTAAAATAACTTCGTAAACGTCCTCTTCAAACTTTTTGCCGCTCAGAGCGACCAGCTGGAAGTGAAACACTACTTACCGCCTTTAACGTCCTTAATGCCGCCTTTCAAGTAGAAGGCGCTTTCCGGTTTGGAATCGTGCTTGCCGTCGAGAATTTCTTTAAAGCCCTGAATGGTGTCAGCCAGTTTAACGTATTGGCCGGGGTTGTTGGTGAACTGCTCGGCCACGAAGAAGGGCTGGCTCAGGAAGCGCTGGATGCGGCGGGCCCGGCCTACCAGCTGTTTATCTTCTTCGGATAACTCTTCCATGCCCAGGATGGCGATGATGTCCTG
>DHXS01000016.1:40455-41964 GCA_002413795.1 Candidatus Saccharibacteria bacterium UBA5150
CCCAGAATCGCGATGATGTCCTGCAGGTCTTTGTAGCGCTGAAGTACGCGTTGGACCTCACGGGCCACGGCGTAGTGCTCCTCGCCGACAATTTCGGGGTCCAGTATGGTCGAGGTGGAGTCCAACGGGTCAACGGCGGGGTAGATGCCGATTTCGGTCAGGGCACGGCTTAAGGTGATAGTGGAGTCCAGGTGGGCAAAGGTGGTGGCCGGCGCCGGGTCGGTCAGGTCGTCGGCCGGCACGTAAACCGCCTGGACCGAAGTTACCGAACCTTCGCGGGTCGAGGTAATGCGTTCCTGCAAGGCGCCCATTTCCTGCTGAAGGGTCGGCTGGTAACCGACGGCGCTGGGCAGGCGGCCCAGCAGAGCGGAGACTTCGGAGCCGGCCTGGGTATAGCGGAAAATGTTGTCGATGAACAGCAGAACGTCGTTGCCTCTGTCGCGGAAGCCTTCGGCAATGGTCAGGCCGCTGAGCGCCACCCTTAGGCGCGCGCCGGGCGGCTCGTTCATCTGGCCAAAGACCAGTGAGGTGTTTTTGAGCACGCCGGATTCGGCCATTTCGTTATACAGGTCGTTACCTTCGCGGGTACGCTCGCCAACGCCGGCGAAAACCGAATAGCCGGAATGGAATTTGGCAATGTTGCCGATCAATTCCTGGATGAGCACCGTTTTGCCGACACCGGCGCCGCCGAACAGGCCTACCTTGCCGCCTTTGGTAATCGGCGCGATCAGGTCGATGACTTTAATGCCGGTTTCCAGGATCTCAACACTGCCGGACTGGTCGATAAGCGGCGGCGGCGCACGGTGGATCGGTGCGCGGGTTTTAAAATCGTCTTTCAGGCCGTCGATCGGCTGGCCGGTGACATTAAACATCCGTCCCAGCGTGGCATCGCCGACCGGCACGCTAATAGCAGCACCGGTGTCGCTGACAGTGGAGCCACGTTCCAGACCATCGGTTGAGCTCAAAGCAATAGCCCGCACGGCCGATTCGCTTAGGTGCTGGGCGACCTCCAGCGTAATTTCCTGATCATTCAGCTTAACTTTGAGGGCGTTATAAATAGCCGGCAGGTCACCGGTCGAGAATTCAACGTCGACCACCACCCCCACAATCTGGGTGATCTTGCCGTTCTTAGTTTTTGCCGTGGTCGCTGTCGCCATTATGCTCCTCCTTCAATCATCCGTTTAAGGCCTCCGCGCCGCCCGATATTTCGGCAATTTGCTGGGTAATATCGGCTTGCCGGGCGGTGTTTAATTCCAGGGTGTAGTCCTCGATCAGGTCGTTGGCGTTGTCGGTGGCGTTTTTGGTGGCCAGCATGCGCATGGCGTGCTCGCTGGCCAGACTTTCCAGGATGGCCTGCCAGATTTGGGCTTCGATCAGGCGGGTGGTGACCTGTTCGACTACCGTTTCGACATCGGGCTCGAAGTTGCTGATGGGCAGTTTGTCGGTATCGACATCGAGCAAGGGCGCGGGCAGCAGCTGCTGGCTTTGGGCTTCCTGGCTGATGGTCGA